>JBOEHG010000017.1:0-50141 GCA_050633825.1 Cellvibrionaceae bacterium
TTTTTCCATGACAACACGTCGAGATCTCGCCAACGCCATACGCGCTTTAAGTATGGATGCCGTTCAACAAGCCAATTCAGGACACCCCGGTGCCCCCATGGGAATGGCGGATATTGCGGAGGTGCTTTGGAATGATTATTTAAAGCATAACCCAAGCAACCCAAACTGGGCAGACCGCGATCGCTTCGTCTTATCCAATGGGCATGGTTCAATGCTAATCTATTCATTGCTCCATCTGGCCGGCTATGAACTACCACTAGAAGAGCTAAAGAACTTTCGTCAGCTACATTCCAAAACCCCCGGCCACCCTGAGTACGGCTACGCCCCCGGCGTCGAGACAACAACCGGGCCGCTAGGTCAAGGAATTACCAATGCCGTAGGTATGGCAACGGCCGAGAAGATTCTCGCTGCCCAATTTAATCGCGATGGCCACAATATTGTCGATCATTACACCTATGCCTTTTTAGGCGATGGCTGCATGATGGAAGGCATTTCTCATGAAGCGTGCTCTTTGGCCGGAACATTAGGCCTAGGTAAGCTGGTCGCTTTTTACGATGACAATGGTATTTCTATTGATGGTGAGGTCGAAGGCTGGTTTACTGATGACACCCCCAAGCGCTTCGAGTCTTATGGCTGGCAGGTTATCCCTAACGTCAACGGTCACGATCCCGATGAAATTAAAACTGCGATTGATACCGCTCGCAAAGAGTCTGATCGCCCAACACTCATTTGCTGCAAAACCATTATTGGTTTCGGCTCACCCAATAAACAGGGTAAAGAATCTTCCCATGGTGCGGCTTTAGGCACAGATGAAATTGAACTCACCCGTAAAGCACTGGGCTGGGAGCACCCGGCCTTTGAAATTCCTGCTGATATATACAGCGGCTGGGATGCCAAAGAAAAAGGCGTGGAAGTAGAAGATGACTGGAAAGGTCGCTTTAAAGCCTATGCCACTGCTTACCCTGAACTTGCTGCAGAATTTGAACGGCGCGTTATCAACGGTGATTTACCTGCTGACTTTAGTGAAAAGGCTGATGCCTATATTCAAGAATGCCAAGAGAAAATGGAAAAAGTCGCATCACGAAAAGCATCACAAAATACTTTAAATGCTTTTGGCCCTCTTTTGCCTGAATTGCTTGGTGGCTCAGCCGACCTAGCAGGTTCAAACCTTACACTTTGGTCCGGCGCTAAGCCAGTAACAACAAATGATGCCAGTGGTAACTACCTATATTACGGCGTACGCGAATTTGGTATGAGCGCCATGATGAATGGTATCGCCTTACATGGCGGCTTTGTTAATTACGGTGCGACCTTCTTAATGTTTATGGAATATGCACGCAATGCTGTACGCATGGCAGCATTAATGGGACAACAAAGTATTTTTGTTTACACCCATGACTCCATTGGCTTAGGCGAAGATGGCCCAACTCACCAGCCAGTTGAACAGCTAACCGCTTTGCGTGCGACACCTAATTTACATACTTGGCGCCCCTGCGATACCGTAGAATCAGCCGTTTGCTGGAAATCTGCTATTGAGCGTCGCGATGGCCCCTCTGCACTGGTTTTCTCTCGTCAAGGCTTGGCACCTATGGCACGCGACACAGAACAAGTCGCCAATATTGCTAAAGGTGGATACACCTTAAAGGATTGTGATGGCGAGCCAGAACTGATTTTAATCGCAACCGGCTCTGAAGTTGAATTGGCCCTTCAAGCTGCAAATAAATTAGCGGAACAGGGCAAACAGATTCGCGTCGTCTCCATGCCTTGCGCGGAAATTTTCTCAGCGCAAGAAGCTGACTACAAGCAATCCGTCCTTCCTATTGAAGTAGGAGCACGTCTTGCCATTGAAGCTGGCCATGAAGATTACTGGTATAAATTTGTGGGCCTTGATGGCCGCATTGTTGGTATGAGTACCTTTGGTGAATCCGCTCCTATTAAAGACTTAATGGAGCACTTTGGTTTTACCGTCGACAATATCATAGCGACTGCCGAAGAGTTACTAGCAGAATGAACCGATCAAAAGAATGACATTAAAAGTTGCGATCAACGGTTATGGACGCATAGGGCGCTGTTTTTTAAGAGCGCTCTATGAATCGCAGCAACTTTCCATTATCAATCAAGCCATTGATGTTGTGGCAATTAACGAACTCGCCGACAACAATACAATAGCTCACTTAACAAAATACGACTCTACTCACGGACGTTTTCCCGGTGATGTGCTGCTACAAGATGACTGTCTCTATTTAGCAGGCAATACGATTCGCATTTTGCACGAAGAAAATATCGAAGCATTACCTTGGAAAGAACTCGATATTGACGTACTCATAGAATGTACCGGGTCATTTACGGATAGAGCTACAGCAGAGCAACATTTAGCTGCAGGCGCAAAGCGCTTACTCTTTTCTCAGCCGGCAGAAAGCGATGTTGATACAACCATTGTATTTGGGGTAAATGACACACAATTATTGCCAGAGCATAAAATTATTTCCAATGCATCCTGCACAACCAACTGTATTGTGCCTGTCATTGATGCTCTACATAAGGCTTTTGGGATAGAGAGTGGCGTCATCACCACAATCCATTCGGCAATGAATGATCAACCGGTAATAGACGCCTATCATAATACCGACTTGCGTAAAACACGCTCAGCTATGCAATCGATTATTCCGGTTGATACGGGCTTAGCGAAGGGTATAGACCGACTACTACCCAATTTGGCCGGCCGCTTTCAGGCACAAGCTATGCGCGTACCTACAGTCAACGTATCCGCCATGGATTTATCAGTCGTACTGACACAGACAGTTAATACAGCTGCCGTAAACTCCGCGTTGGCAGCAGCGGCTGAACGTATGCCATCCATCCTTGGTTATACGGATGAACTGCTAGCATCTTGTGATTTTAATCATGATGCTCGCTCTGGCATTATTGATGCAAGCCAAACCCGCGTTGCAGGAGGTACACTTGTGAAAGTACTCACATGGTTCGATAATGAATGGGGTTTTGCCAATCGCATGCTGGATGTGGTGAACCGCTTAAGTACCCATTAGCTTCTGGAGACAACAATGAAAACGTTCATTATCTTAATTCTCGGCATGGGTTTATTTGCCAATGCTTACAGCGATGAAATTTACCGCTATCGCGATAAAAATGGCACGTTGAAATACTCCGACAAAAAGCCAAAAACCAAACATGACGTGCTTGATAAAGGTGACTATAGAGGCCGAAGAGAACCAGCCAAGCAACCAGCAGAAACGGTGGCAGAAGAAGAGTTAAAAAGGGATATGAAGGACATTAATACTGTCACCAATACCGCAAAAAAAGATATTGATGCTATCTACAAAACTATTTACCAGAAAGATAACAAGGTAAAAGGTTCTGTTGTTGTTTCATTTAGCATACAACCACAGGGAGCAGCCACCAACTGTATTGAAGATGAATCACAAATGACCCGCCCGGTATTTAACAACCGAATTTGTGGTCGAATACAACAGCTCAACTATGGAGCTCTTCAAACAGAAACACCCACTAAGGTAAAATACACCTATACATTTACACCCGCCAGTTAAGTAGGAAGAAACATGAACGTAATATCAATGACAGATTTGGATTTAGCCGGACAACGCGTTTTAATTCGCGAAGATCTGAATGTGCCAATCAAGGAAGGTAAAGTAACATCTGACGCACGTATACGTGCTGCACTACCGACAATAGAACACGCGCGCAAAGCCGGTGCAAAAGTGATTTTAATGTCCCATCTTGGACGACCAACGGAAGGCAAATTCGCTGAAGAGTTTTCAATGGCGCCAGTTGCTAAACATATCGGCGAATTGTTGGACAGCACTGTGCCGGTCATCAAAGACTGGAAAGATGGCATTAACATCAATGATGGCGATGTCGTTCTACTTGAAAATGTCCGCTTCAATATTGGTGAAAAGAAAGATAGCGATGAACTGGCTTCCGCCTACGCCAAACTCTGCGATATTTTTGTGATGGATGCTTTTGGCACTGCACATCGTGCCCAAGCCTCAACCCATGGCGTCGCTAAATTTGCACCTGTTGCCTGTGCCGGCCCCTTACTCGTAGGGGAATTAACAGCATTGGAACAAGCATTGGCTGAACCGGCTCGCCCCATGGTTGCCATTGTTGGCGGTTCTAAAGTGTCTACTAAATTGACTGTTTTAGAGTCACTCGCGGATATTGCTGATAAAATCATTGTCGGTGGCGGCATTGCGAATACTTTCTTGGCAGCCAGCGGCAAGCCTGTTGGTAAATCATTATACGAAGCAGATTTAATTCCTAAGGCAAAAGCATTGATGGAAAAAACAGAAATTCCTGTGCCGGAAGACGTGGTTGTTGGCACTGAATTTTCAGAATCTGCAGAAGCAACATTAAAAAGTGCTGACAATGTTAACGATGACGACATGATTTTTGATATTGGTCCCGTTTCTTCAGCAGAACTAGCAGACATTTTAAAAAGTGCCAAAACGATTTTATGGAATGGTCCTGTTGGCGTTTTTGAATTTGACCAATTTGGCCAAGGAACGAAAGCTTTATCAGAAGCAATTGCCAATAGTGATGGCTTTTCTATTGCCGGCGGCGGTGACACTTTAGCCGCTGTCGATAAATATAATATTGCCGATAAAGTCTCTTATATTTCTACCGGCGGGGGTGCTTTTTTAGAATACGTTGAAGGCAAAACCTTACCTGCCGTTGCAATGCTTGAGCAAAAAGCAAAAAAATCCTAAAAATACGACGATAGTTATTTTTATTTAAACAATTAATCATTTTTACCAGAGATTGAAAGGACAGAACAATGCCCGTTGTTAACTACCAACAATATTGTCAAATGCTAGACAATGCCAAACAAAACAAATTTGCTTACCCCGCAATTAACATTACTTCTAGCGAAACCATTAATGCTGCCCTGCTTGCGTTTAAAGAAGCCAACTCTGACGGTATCATTCAAGTGTCTACCGGTGGTGGGAAATTTGCTTCAGGATTGGGAGTTGGCTCAATGCCTAAAGGTGCAATTGCGCTAGCGCTATACACTCACCTTATGGCTGAAGAATACGATATCAATGTTGCACTACACACCGACCATTGTCACCCAGAATATGTTGACTCCTTTTTAATGCCGCTAATCGAAGAAACCAAAAAACGCCGTGCTGCTGGTCTACCTAATTTATTTAGCTCACATATGTACGACGGCTCTGCCTTACCTATGGATGAAAATATTGCCGAATCAAAACGCATTATGGCTGAGTGTGTCGCCAATGATATTATTCTTGAAATTGAAACAGGCATTGTTGGTGGTGAAGAAGATGGGCACGACACCTCTGATGTCGCCGCAGACAAATTGTATACCACACCCGAAGATATGGTAATGGCAGCGAAAGAGCTAGGCTCAATGGGTCGTTTTATGCTGGCAGCAACATTTGGCAATGTACACGGTGTCTATAAGCCCGGCAATGTTAAATTAACGCCGTCCATTCTAAAAGATGGTCAAGCAGCGGTTGTTGATGCTCTCGGACAGGACGCTTATCTTGATTTGGTTTTCCATGGAGGCTCTGGTTCAGAGTTACATGAGATACATGAAACACTTGAGTACGGTGTCATTAAAATGAATATCGATACTGATACACAATATGCCTACACGCGTCCAGTTGTAGAACATATCATGAAAAATTATGATGGCGTTCTCAAAATTGAAGGCGAAGTAGGCAACAAAAAAGTCTATGACCCACGGGCTTATGGCAAAAAAGCCGAACGTAATATGGCTGACCGCATCATGCAAGCTTGTGATGATTTAAGGTCAACCGGAACTTCTCTCGGTAAAAACATCTAATCAATTGATATAAAGCCCGCAATAGCGGGTTTTATTTTGGGCGTTGCATTCTGTAACGAAAGCGGTAACGAAAGGATTCTTAATTTATTACTGAAACACACCAGCGGGAGATTATTATGCGACACATATCACTTAAAGCCTTCACCTTACTTTTATTGACTCTTTTCACATCCACTTTTACCTTTGCGGCTCATCATGCCAGTGGCGATCCACATAAAAGCACTAAAATGAAAGGGATGATTATTTTAAAAAGCAATCACAATGTAAAAATCACGGCAGATAAACTGGAAAAAGTATTAAATGCCAAAGGCATGACGGTATTTAAACGTATCGATCATAGCGCCGGCGCTAAAAAAGTAGATAAAGAATTACGTCCTACCGAGCTGGTTATTTTCGGCAACCCTAAAGTTGGCACGCCATTAATGCAATGCGCACAATCAGTTGCCATTGACCTGCCACAAAAAATGCTTATCTGGGAAGATGAAAAAGGAAAGACATGGCTGGCTTATAACGACCCCAACTACTTGGTCAAACGCCATAATATAAAAGGCTGCGAAGTAGTCATTGGAAAAATTTCTGGAGCACTCAAAAAATTTGCCACAGTGGCTACTGCACCATAAATAAATTTATTAAAAATAATTATTAATCAATAATACTTCAAAAAAAACATGGATGTTAACTAACGAGGACCGTATACATTGCTAAGTCAAACGGTCCGAAATAATTACTGATATGGACACTACCTTTTTATTTAAATTAAGCCTGAGCTTTATTGTTGGCGGCAGTTTTATTGTCGCCTGCAGCATGGCATCTGAACGCTTAGGTTCAACATTGGGCGGTATTATTGGCGGCCTACCCTCTAGCATTGTCATTGTGCTGTTTTTTATTGCTTGGACAGGCACCCCCTTAGATGCCGTACAAGCAACCAATATTTTCCCATTCGCTTTAGGCTTAACTGGGCCTTTTTTAACCGTTTATGCCTTCCTATGCCATCGTGGTTTATGGATAGCATTAGGTAGCGCTATTGTCACATGGTTCGCCTTTTCATTTATCATATGGCAATTACAGATTGATAGTTTTTTTATTTCTTCGTGCTGCTTACTTGTGTTGGCCACACTATCTTATGGACTACAAAAGCAAATGGATCTGCCGGTAGACCAAACCGTCATCAGACCCAAATTAACCAAACGGCAAATTATCTATCGCGGTTTATTTGCCGGCTCGATTATCTCGTTAAGTGTTTTACTCAGCAAGATCAGCGGGCCTCTTTTGGGGGGTATTATGGCGGGCTTTCCTGCTACATTTATCGCAACGCTGGTCGTTATTCATTTGTCACTTGGACATCGATTTGCCCGCTCATTAATAAGGCCCCTGCTCTTAAGCGCCACTATCACCATTATGGTCTATATAATTGCTGTTCGTTACACTTATCCACTTCTGGGCTTAATAGAGGGAACGCTTATTTCGTTTTGTATTTCGTCTATCACTGCCTATATACTATACCGCATACTAAAACGTCCACGATCGGACATCGATACAACAGGGTAATTATAATCATGGCAGGTTCTAGCCTTTTCGTTCTTATTGATGATATTGCAACTTTATTAGACGACGTCGCCGCAATGACAAAAGTGGCCACTAAAAAAACGGCCAGTGTTCTAGGCGATGACTTAGCTGTGAATGCGCAGCAAGTTAGTGGTGTTAATGCCGATAGAGAGCTGCCCGTTGTCTGGGCTGCAGCAAAGGGTTCTTTTAAAAATAAATTTATTTTAGTTCCTGCTGCCTTAGCCATCAGTGCATTTATCCCTTGGCTAATTATTCCTTTACTTGTATTTGGCGGTCTCTTTCTCTGTTTCGAAGGCTTTGAAAAAGTCTGGCACCATTTTGTTCATAGTAAAGAAAATCAACAGCATCATGATGAATTACTGGCAGCCGTTAATAACAATGAAACCGATATGCTGGCTTTTGAGCAAAAGAAGATTAACGGCGCTATCCGTACTGACCTCATCCTATCAGCTGAAATCATTGTGATTACACTTGGTGTTGTTAAAGCCCACCCTTTTATTACCCAAGTCGGCGTGCTGGTGACGATTGCCATTCTTATTACCGTTGGGGTTTATGGTTTAGTGGCGGGTATCGTCAAGCTAGATGATGCCGGCTTATACTTAAGTCGCAAACAAAGTGCCATACAGCGCAGACTAGGCTTATGGATTGTTACTATTGCACCTTATTTAATGCGCGGATTATCAATATTCGGTACTGTTGCAATGTTTATGGTGGGTGGAGGCATTATCTCTCACAACATTCATACCTTTCATAGCTTCAGCCAATATCTTACCGAACTTGCCTCAAATTTGCCGGCAATAGGCGGGCTCCTTGCAGCTATAACACCCATTTTATTCGATATGGTTTTCGGCATTTTATTAGGCGGCTTGGTTTTAATTGTTGTTTCTATTTATCAAAAAATATTCTCAAAAAATAGCGCCAAAAAAAACCACTAATTTAAGCTATTTTTATACCTTGAAACCTGCGCAAAGAAGACCCATCTGCTATGCTTTAGCGTATAAAGGTAGTGAAAGCGGTCTTTGAAAGCTGAGACAACGATTAGCTCAATAACTTATTCTCACAAATAAGACATCACCGAGGTTCCTATGCCGGGTGTTATTATGAACGAAGTGGATGACAGAAAATTTATTCGACATCCGTCCGATATTCCCATTGAATATTGTTTTACGGACAAACCAGTGTGCCTGCTGGATTCCATGAATAATGTTAGTTCAGGCGGGTTAAGCTTTAAAGCCGATCAATATATCGAACCGGATAGCTGGTTAAACCTACATATTCCCATTAATGATGAACATTTCCAGATTGAAGCACAGGTGCGCTGGTGCAAAGTACGTGCAGACAACCACTACGATGTAGGCGTGTTGTTTTCCAGTAATAATGAAGCATTTTCAGCACGCATGGTAGAACAAGTATGTCATATTGAACACTACAAAAAAGAAGTACTTGAACGTGAAGGACGTAAACTAACAGGCGATGAAGCCGCCTCAGAATGGATCGAAAAATACGCTAACCAATTCCCCTCTGGCCACTAACACACCTATGTCACAAAAAAATACTCATCCCAGCTTCTTTAAAGAGCTGGACAAATTCCTGTTATCACTTCCTGATACACCGGAAAAAAGCACCGCCTCCGAGTCATTGCTAGCCAGTTATATCAACCACTATTCAATGGATCTGGTGAGCGAGGGAATAGCAAGCCATCACGCCATATGGAAAACTGAAATTAATGACTTCTGTATCGTTCAACAGCGCTGGCAAGCAACTAAAACCAATGGAAAAGTCCTCATTCTTGCACACGGGTATTTTGACCACAGTGCACTCTATGGCAAATTAATTCGTTGGGGCTTAGAACAAGGTTATAGTATTCATTCATTCGACCTTCCCGGTCACGGCTTGAGTAGCGGTAAACCTGCAGCAATAAATCATTTCAATGAATACAGCGAAGTGCTATCAACCATTATTCAAAAAGAGAACTACACAGAATATTCACTGATTGGACAAAGTACAGGTTGTGCGGTCATCCTCAATACATTATTAAATGAACAATTACGTCCACGCCTCGGCCACATGCCGGAACAAATAACCCTGCTAGCACCGCTGGTACGAACATTTTACTGGCATCGACTGCGCTGGCTGTATTTCTTGCTGAAAATTGTTATCAAGTCAATAAAGCGTACCTTTGTTAAATCATCTCATGACGAAGCCTTCAACGATTTTTTGAAAAAAAACGATCCTCTACAAACCCGACAAATTCCATTGTGCTGGTTGGGCGCAATGGACAACTGGATTAAAGCAATTAAACAATTCCCCTCGGTAGAAACAATACCCACCACCATTATTCAAGGGACTGACGACTCAACTGTCGACTGGCATTACAACCACCCACAAATTGAACGCTGCTTACCCCAGACAAAAACTCACTTTATTGATAATGCATGTCATCACCTAGTCAACGAAAGTAACCCTTATTGGAACGACCTTATCCGCTGCCTTAACCAACATTATTAGTCTCATCCCTTAAACCTATCATCGTCACAGACATTTAAGGTCTAAAATTTAGACCTTAAGCCATCAAGACAAGCTTTTGATTTTCAGTATAATAATGCTTTTATATTGTCAGCTGTTCCCAAGGACCCCCTCTCCCAATGAGTAAAAAAACTGTTGCACTGTTTATTCTGGATGGCTTCGGCTACTCCGAGACATCTACATCTAATGCTATCGAAAATGCGGATAGCCCTCATTGGGATCACCTTTGGAATAATTACCCCAATACACTGATTCAAACATCAGGACTCGCTGTTGGCTTACCCGATGGACAAATGGGTAACTCAGAAGTCGGACATATGAATCTAGGCGCTGGCCGTATTGTTTATCAAAACTTTACCCGCATCTCAAAAGCAATCGACGATGGTGATTTTTTTGACAATCAGGCCCTTACCCAAGGTGTCGATAAAGCGATTGCCAACAATAAGGCCGTACATATTTTTGGCTTATTGTCTCCGGGTGGCGTTCATAGCCATGAAGACCACATCGTTGCAATGATTGAACTAGCCGCAAAACGCGGCGCAAAAGAAGTCTACCTACACGCCTTTTTAGATGGTCGCGATACACCACCTCGTAGTGCAAAGGCCTCCTTAGAGAAAATTGCTGCCACTTTTGAAAAACTAAATGTTGGTCATATTGCCTCATTAATCGGCCGCTACTATGCCATGGATAGAGACAACCGCTGGGAGCGGGTACAAGACGCTTACGACCTTATCACTCAAGCAAAAGCCGATAATATTGTTAGTAATGCCGTCGCAGGTTTGGAGCTGGCCTACAGCCAGGACAAGAATGATGAATTCTGCCCCGCCACCTCTATTCGTCCAAACGATAAAGCCGTTACCGTGAATGATGGCGATTCCGTTATTTTTATGAATTTTCGCCCCGATCGCGCTCGCGAATTAACCCGCGCGTTTGTTCAAGATGACCTCGACAGCACTCTTAATCGCCAAGTGCGACCCAAACTCGCCGAATTTGTCATGCTTACCGAATATGCAGCTGACATTAATGCACCTTGCGCCTATCCACCAGAAGCGTTGAGTAATACCTTAGGTGACTACCTATCAAAGCAAGGCAAGACACAACTTCGCATTGCTGAAACGGAAAAATATGCCCATGTGACCTTTTTCTTTAGTGGCGGCACTGAATCGGAGTATCCCGGCGAAAATAGAATTTTGATTCCTTCACCGCAAGTAGCCACCTATGACTTGCAACCAGAAATGAGTGCGCCAGAAGTCACCGACAATTTGGTTGATGCAATCGAAAGTGGTGAATATGACTTAGTAGTGTGTAACTACGCTAATGGTGACATGGTGGGTCATACCGGAAATATGGAAGCGGCGATTAAAGCTGTCGAAGCACTCGATAGCTGCCTTAAACGCGTCACCGATGCTATTTTGAAAGTTGATGGAGAATGCTTGATAACGGCCGATCACGGCAACGTTGAGTTAATGGTTGATCCGGAAACCGGTGGACCCGTGACCTCCCATACTAACGGCCCAGTGCCACTGGTATTTGTTGGTAATAGAAGCCATCAGCTTAGCTTAACTGAAGGCCGGCTATGTGATATTGCACCGACCTTATTATCGATGCTGGAAATGGCTCAACCACAAGAAATGACGGGAACATCTCTGCTCACATCAAAGACTTAGCCAATCAATCAAAATAACTGCACATACTGCGCATAACAATATTGAATGAATCCAGTTCGGGCATTAACTTAGCTTTATTGGCCTTAAGGTAATCTCGCTGGGTTTCATAGGCAAGCCTCTCGGACTCACGCGCACAGTTATAACCATCCATCGCACCGCTGACATTTTGATAGTGGTGTACCAGTTCATGTAACAGTACTGAAGAACCTCGAATGGTGGTTAAATCAACCGCATTAGACAGATAGATGGTTGCTTCATGATGGGCATAGAGTGCATAGACGGGCGACCCGTATTTTTTGGCAAGGTCTTCGGACTCCATCACGACAACATCCGGTGGTGTTGTGATATCAATATTACTATTGAGTGCTAACCATTCAATCAATATACCGAGTAAAATTTCCACATTACACCTCCAGAGTATGTAGATGTTAGAGGTATTCCTTGCACCTCTAGCGGGGGGGACCGAACCACCAGCCCCTATAGAATATGAGTGCCTACTACATAAGCTTAGTTCATACTTATCGACTTTTAAAAAATTGCAATTTCTCTGCCAATCTATACTTTAAACATCAAAACTATAAAAAAGCCTTATTAAACAAGCAGTTAAAGCTATGTGTAATAAGCGAAAAATAATGCAACTCAAACCTGCGCCAAAGAATTGTCGCCAATAAAGCGATTAATTCAAGGCATACTCTATCTATCGGCCACCAACCCTATAGTCTTTAGGGATAAATTCAGGAATAAACAGGATTCACGTAAAGCGGACTGATTAAAACTTTATGGAGACAAAAAATGCTATTATTGTCCCTAGTATTGATTAGGTCATAAAAACAATGAACGATGTATTGGCACAACTAAGCCAAATACTTGCCGAACGCAAACGCTCTGGAAACCCGGACAGCTCGTATGTAGCACAGCTTCATCATAAAGGGCTCAATAAAATTCTGGAAAAAGTCGGCGAGGAATGTACAGAAACACTACTGGCAGCCAAAGACGTAAATGCCGATGGCAACACAGATAATCTAGTCTATGAAACCGCCGATTTGTGGTTTCACTCAATGGTTATGCTTTCACACCTCGATGTCGATATTGAGCGCGTTCTTAATGAACTCGGCCGCCGATTCGACCTATCGGGTTTAGAAGAGAAAGCATCACGTACACAATCTTAAGCGGAGAGCATTATGGGTATTGGTGGTATTAGTATATGGCAACTATTAATTATTTTGGCCATTGTGGTGTTATTGTTTGGCACTAAAAAACTAAAAGGCATTGGTGGTGACTTAGGCGGTGCAGTAAAAGGGTTTAAAAAAGCCTTAGGTGACGACTCTGAAAATAAAGAGTCCAACGATTCGTTAAAAGAGTCAGACGAAACTAACGAAAAACCTTCAGACAAATAACAACGGTCAATAAAAAATATTATGGGTTTTTTCGAGATCCTACTCATTGCTGTTGTTACATTATTAGTTGTCGGGCCTGAACGTATGCCAGAAGCTGTACGTAATGTGGCGCTCACTATTGGCCGCGTCAAACGTAGCTTTAATAGTGCACGCAGTGAAATTGAAAAACAAATTGGCGCTGATGATATTCGTCGCCAACTTCACAACGAAGAAGTCATGGCAAGCCTCGACAAAATCAAACAAGAGTTTCCCGACCTTAACAAACCAGTTTATGAAGAGGATGAAGAAGAGGAATGGGAACGAGATAATAATCACCCGCCACATGATGAACAAACCCTCAATGATGACAAATCGGCACACTAATACCCGTTATGACAACAAGTGCTTCTGATCAAGCCTCAACATTAGTTGAACACTTAATTGAATTACGTAATCGCTTACTGTATTCGTTAATCGCTGTGGCAGTTATTTTTTTAGGTTTAGTAGCATTTGCGAACGACATCTATTCTTTTGTTGCTGACCCATTATTAGCTTTCTTGCCCGAAGGGGCCTCCATGATTGCTACAGAAGTAGCAACACCTTTTTTGACACCATTTAAATTAACCTTCTTTGTTGCATTTATTATTGCGCTGCCATTTGTACTTTATCAAATATGGGCTTTTCTGGCGCCCGGTTTGTACGACAATGAAAAGTCGCTCATCATTCCACTCATTACATCCAGTGTTTTATTATTTTATGTAGGCATTGCCTTTGCTTATTTTATTGTCTTCCCACTGGTTTTTGGGTTTTTCACCTCCATGGCACCCGACGGTGTAACAGTGATGACCGATATCGCTAGTTATTTAAACTTTGTATTAAAATTATTCTTTGCCTTTGGCATTGTCTTTGAAATCCCAATTGCCATTATTTTACTTATTCGTTCCGGGGTCATTGCCCCTGAGACCTTAGAAAATAAACGACCTTATGTAATCGTTGCCTGTTTTATTGCCGGCATGCTACTAACACCGCCCGATGTTATTTCGCAACTACTACTCGCCTTACCTATGTGGATATTGTATGAATGTGGCGTTATTATTGGCAAGAGAATGATAAAACCTAATGTCATTAAGCCAAGTGAAAATTAATATACATATAAATTCTCAGTATTGTGAAAGCAGAAAGCATTGACCATATTGTCTTAACCGTAAAAAATATAGACACCAGCGTAAGCTTCTATACCTCGATTATGGGAATGGAAAAGATTGTTTTTGGTGACAATCGAGTAGCATTATTATTTGGTAATCAAAAAATAAACTTACACCAACTGGGTAATGAATTTGAACCTAAAGCCCACAATGTCAAAGTGGGCAGTGCTGATCTTTGCTTTATCATTAACCAGCCCATCAACAAAGCTATAGAGCATTTACACCTCTGTAATATTCCAATAATTGAAGGGCCCGTTAGCCGTACTGGTGCTGTAGGTAAAGTTGTATCTGTCTATTTTAGGGACCCCGACGGTAACCTAATCGAAGTATCAAGCTATGAAACCATTAGCAACACCAAAAATAAGCGCAACGATCTTTAATCGACTAACGCCTATTTTTACTGGCAGTACTTTTCTTTTTCTCTGCATAACAAGCCGCTTCTTTAGCCATATAAGCTTCAAGGCTTTTATCTACCTCATCGTCAAAGGTTGCTTCGCAGTATTCCAAGGTACGAATTCGATCAAGCCGGAAGTGACGAAAGTCCTTGCGTTTTTCACACCAACCAGCCAATAGCCATACTGGGCTAAAGAAAATTAAAGCCAAAGGTCTCAAGATACGGGAAGTTTTTTGATTAGATTCGTCACTATATTCAATATTGATCTTTCGCCGTGTACGAATACATTCACGCAAGCCTGAAAAACTCACCGTCCAAGGCGGCATTGCTTGAGTCGGCATCGAATAGGTTGTGATTTGTTGTAACTCGCCCTGAAGATTTGCGGGTAATACTGCCTGTATTTTCTCAAATGCACTATTAGCTTTAGCAGCAAATTTATCGTCCGTCCATTGACGCACCATACTAACCCCCAAGCCAAGTGCTTCCAATTCGTCGGCATCAAAAGCAATGGGCGGAAGATAGTATTGCTTGTCGATGACATAACCAACACCGGCTTCTCCCATAATCGGCACGCCGGAGTCCATCAAATCCTGAATATCTCGATAAACAGTACGCGTGCATATACCAAACTCTTCAGCGATACGTTTAGCAGTAACTGCCCGACGCCGACGCCGAAGAAAATGCGTGATTTTAATCAATCTATCTGCACGTCGCATATCTGTTCTCCTACATTATCTTGATAATGATAGCGTACTACAACTCTGCTGACACCATGCTGTCAGTAGGCGGTTGTTACACTGAGTACTCATTTCGGTCACCGCATTTATTGCAGTTTACCGAAACGTCGGACTGTATATAACTTTGATAACATACTGGAGTAAATTTTATGAACAACCCCGTAGGCTGGTTTGATATTTATGTTGCTGATATGGAAAGAGCCGAAGCATTTTATGAATCGGTTTTTGATATTCAACTAGGCGATTTAGGCGACCCAAGTGATACAAGCATGATCATGAAGGCATTTCCTTCTGACATGGAAAAGTATGGTGCAACTGGCGCTCTAGTTAAAATGGAAGGCGCTACTGTTGGGCAAAATAGCGTGATTGTCTATTTTGCATGTGATGACTGTTCTCTAGAGGAATCTAGGGTTGAATCATCTGGGGGGCAAATCGATAAATCTAAATTTTCAATTGGTGAATATGGATTTATATCACTGGCAACAGATACCGAAGGCAATACATTTGGGTTACATTCATTAAAGTAACACGCCCTTAACACGCCCCTCCAACGAGACAATCGTTAGAGGGGTTACATTAAGATCTATCTGTATAATAATAACACCCTTAGGCATTTTTAAATAATGTAACTACAGAGTGACACATGAGAATACTAACGAACATTTGCTCTAACAAACTTCAAGAAAGCAAAAATTTTTACGTTGAGCTACTCAAACTACAAGTAAAATACGAAAGCGATTGGTACATACAACTTTGCGTACCTGAAACGGAAATTGAGTATGGCATTATTCAACAAGACCATGAACTCGTTCCTGAGCACTATCAACAATCCCCTACCGGAATGTATGTCACTTTTGTTGTAGAAAATGTTGATACCACTTATCAAAACGCATTAGCCATGGGCTTACCTATCGTTCAAGAACCACGCAATGAATTCTATGGGCAACGGCGATTTCTGACAGAAGATCCTAATGGATGTCTAGTAGATATATGCTCTCCTTGGGAGTCGGCCTAATGTCGATGATTGAAAAACTAAAAGAAAAATCGCTTCGACCAAAGAAGACCATTGGTCGCTTTGTTAACCTATCAATGATTATATTAGCTTCAACAGCGTCAACTTTTGCATATTTTTTTATTCATTTTCATATTTGTGACAACTTACAAACCTGTGCCGATTTAAAAATTAGCCGATTATTTTTAACACTATCGCCGTTATATATTGTTTATAGTTTATGCTGTATAGGTGTTGCCGTCTTTTTATTTAAGTCTAAAAATTTACCATCTATATACTCTGACTGCATTGCATTATCAGTAACATTTGGTTTATTTTTTACTTGTATAGGTCCGATAATCATTGCTTACGAATTATCACTTTTTTCATAAAGATTCTTAGGAAACCTAAAAATGGAATATATACTCTTTATTCATAACAATAACGACATTAAGACTGAATCATCTCAATGGGATGAATTTTTTGAAGAAGCGAATAAAAGCGATATGTTTTTAGGTGGCAGTGAAATAACCTATCTATGTCAGCTAGGCAAAGAAAAAATTAAAAGGGCTTCCGACAATGTAGGCGGTTTTATGCGCTTTGAAACAGGCACAAAAGATGCCTTGCTCGATCTACTTACAAGACACCCAGTCTACCTTGCCGGTGGCACATTAGAGCTGTGTGAAATGCCCAAATCTTGACCCTAGTCATGCCACGCAACACTACAAACTAACTAATATTAAACCTAAGCCGATAGCAGCAAATAATATTGCGCCGCCTGCTTTTTCTAGTGAAAACAATGCATAAAGATATGATAGCGGGGGAACAAAAAGAGTAACCAAGCCCCAAGTAAAATCTTCTTTAAACGAAACAATCAATAACAAAATCCAACTAGCAAAAAGGCAGATAACGCCGAAGGTTGATGATGCGGCAACAAGTGGTTCCACAGATAGTCCTCTTAATTATTATAATGTGTAAGTAAAAGACCAATAATACTGCAATTTAGCCTACTATTTCAATTCTCTGTATCAGGTGTCGATATATCAATCATTATGTTTCAAGCATAAAAGTGACCGGACCATCATTGACCAAGGAAACTTTCATATCCGCACCAAAGACACCCGTTTCTACAACATTCTTACACTCCTTCGCTAACAAACGAGCCTGACTAATAAAATACTCGTATAATATTTTGGCTTCATGAGGGAGTGCAGCCGTAGAGAAACCGGGGCGCATGCCTTTTTGCGTTTCAGCGGCCAGAGTAAATTGTGAAACGATTAATAAGCCACCTCTACTACCCTGAACACTCAAGTTCATTTTTTGCTGATCATCGGGAAAAATACGGTAATTAAAAATTTTATGCAATAACTTATCAACATCGTCTTTTGTGTCATTTTTAGTCACTCCAAGAAAAACCAACAAGCCTGATTCTATTTCACCAACCACTTCGCCTTCAACACGTACGGCGGCTTCTGTCACACGTTGTAATAATGCTTTCACTTACTGATTTCCATTTGTTGTTGAATATAAAACAGGGTTGTTTCTGGATTTGTATAGTCTCTTGGTATGGCCTTATACTTTTCTTGCAGTTTCAATACCAGGCTTGGAAAACCAGAGGCGCCAGATGCATGGGACAGTTGACCATAGAGTTCCAAATTCTGCATTAGTTGAGTTTGTATTTCTGTACTATTTAATTGCTTTTCAAAATCAGCAACTTTGAGGTTTATATTTCCAGCCAACTGAATAAGCACTGCGTTATCAGAGGGGTTTTGAGCATTAAGATAGTAAGCATGCTGAATTGCTTCTATCATCGCTTCTTCGAATTCAACACCTTGTTTTTTTGCTGCCAATACTGCTCGGCAAGAAGGATAGGTAGAACGCCGTGGTTTACATTGACGCCAGAACTCATCATTAAATTGTGTCCCAGGAATGGTCTGTTCAATGCGCCGCCAATTAGCTTGAACATAATGTTTAACATCTTCCGGCATAAGTTCATCCGAATCAGGCGCTAAACCTCCGAGCACATACTTAACTGTAATATTATTAGGAAGACTGTTTTTAATAGCATGCCAAACGGGACGAAAACCCCAACACCAACTGCACATAGGGTCGTGTATATAGTAAAGAACATTAGACATAATTATTATCGTATTATTATTGTGTATAGTTAAAAATATGGGAGTTATAAATCTCCAATGAAATGCTGATAGTCTTCAACTTTAATACCGGAAAAACCATCGGGGTGATCTGCTTTAATCAAAAACGAACGATCAAGCTTACCTTGTTCAATTAATACTAAATCTATTAATTTCTTTTTAAGCGGCTTTAAATTTTTATCTTTCAATACGAGTACTTTAGGCAAATGTTGATATTTTTCACTACGCTCTAACACCAATCCTACTATACCATTCGTCATTTCAACAACTGTGCCAGGAGGGTATAAACCTATCGTTTTAATAAATTGTAAGGCCAAACGTTCATCAAACTGAGTCCCTTTATGTTTATAAATTTCTTTTACGGCAAGCGATGGCGTCATTGCAGGGGAATAACAACGATCCGCTGTCATTGCATCGAACGAGTCTGATAAAGAAATAATTTTGGTATATTGGGATATTTGGGAACCATCCAAACCACGAGGATAACCTTTGCCATCAATACGTTCGTGGTGACTATAGGCAACATCGACGCTATGGCCAATGCCGGGGGACGTCATTAATAAATTACGACCAATAATAGAATGAGACTGTATCTGCTTCCATTCTTTTGCTGTTAGCTTATCTGCTTTATTTAGCACGGCTTCCGGTATGCGCATCTTACCCACATCATGTAATAAGCCACACATACCTAAGCTAAATAGTTCATCACTGGTAAAACCCAGTTGACGCCCAAAAGCGATTGCCAATATACAAACATTGAGCGAGTGCTGTGCAGTATATTCATTCACATCGCGCACTTTACTCATCCATAACATCGCATTGGGATTACGTAAAATACTATCAAGACATGACTCAACAGTTTTTCGTGCTTCTTTGGTATTGATGGCACCATTCAATACAACTTCATCTAGAATTGTTTTGGTACGTTGGCGGGACGCTTGAAATACATTGCGCGATTTTTCATACTCGCGCGGCATGGTTAATTTATTAATATAACGGGTTTTTGGTTTACCCGGTTTCTTTAATGTATGCCGCTCTTCCTTACCGCGCCGCATTTCGATTGCAGGCTCAATCCAAACGTGTTGACACTCTTGCTCAAGTAAACGAATATCTTCCTGACTTTCGATCATAAAACCCTGATATAAAAAAGGAGAGTCTAGCCAATCTTTATCAAGTTCGGCGACATACATACCTATTTCCAATCCAGAAACAAGAATTTTTATGCGTTTGGGGTTTTCAGTAGAACTCATACTTTTACTTACTAAGGACTAATTTCTATTAATATTAGTCTTTCTCAATCTCTGCTGCCATCTCATCGCTTGCTCGGACCAAAGCATCAAGAATACCCGGATCACGGGATGCGTGACCCGCTTCTCGAATAATATGTAATTCGGCACCGGGCCAAGCTTGCTGCAGCGATACTGCATTATCCAGCGTACAAACCATATCATAACGGCCATGAATAATTATAGCTGGAATATCAGCCAAGGCATCCATATTTTCAAGAATCTGGTTCTCTGTAATGAAGGCATTATTAATAAAGTAATGGGCCTCTATTCTTGCCAAAGATAAGGCCAGATGAATATTAGAAAAGGTATCAACAACGGAACTATTCGGCCGGAGAGTAGCGCACCGTCCCTCCCATAACGACCAATGTTTAGCCGCATTCATTTTAGCCAGTTCATTATCACCGGTTAATAAAGAGTGATAAGCAGTAACCATATCGCCCCGTTGCTGCTCAGGAATGGGTTCGACAAATTCCTTCCAATAATCAGGGAATATTTGACTAGCACCGTGCTGATAAAACCAGTCAAGGTCTTCCTGACGACAAAGGAAAACACCTCTCAATATCATGCCAATCACCCGCTCTGGATATGCCTGCCCATAAAGCAGTGATAGCGTTGAACCCCAAGAACCACCAAATAACACCCAGCGATCGACATTGAGATGCTGTCGAATACGCTCAATATCTTCGATCAAATGCTGGGTTGTATTGGCGTTTAATTCCGCATGAGGTGTCGAACGACCGGCTCCTCGCTGATCAAAAATGATAATTCGATATTTTTCAGGATCAAAAAAGCGCCGATCCTCTGAAGAGCTGCCCGCACCGGGTCCACCATGAATGAATATGACGGGTATGCCGTCAATATTACCCGACTCTTCCACATATAAGAGATGCTCATCACCTACAGGCAATTGGAAGGTATTGTAAGGCTTGATCGAGGGGTATAAAGGATGCATTATCGTCTCCTCAAAGACCGCTATCACAATCTTCTCTAACACTATATATCGCAAAATAGCGGAGCAAGATTGAAGTTAAGCTATCCATTAATAGTAGCTTAATTACCATAGCGCGTTAGTCATTACTTAACAAGTCAAGGATAACGTTATGAGCAATAATCTACATCGCTGTAGCTGGTGCGGTGATGACCCGCTATATCAAGCCTACCACGATGAGGAATGGGGTGTTCCTCTTTATGATGATCAACAATTATTCGAATTCCTTCTGCTAGAAGGCGCTCAAGCAGGTTTGTCGTGGATTACCATCTTAAAAAAGCGTGAAGGCTACCGCAAAGCCTTTGATCAATTTAACCCTGAAAAAATTGCTCGCTACACGGATAAAAAGCAACAGAAACTATTACAAAACCCTGAGATTGTTCGTAACAAACTGAAAGTCGCTGGATTCACAAAAAATGCCAAAGCCTATTTGAACATACTTGAAAGTCACGATAGCTTTTCTGACTATATTTGGCAATTTGTAGATGGAGAAGTCATTCAAAACAAATGGAAAAGTCTTGCTAAAGTGCCTGCATTAACAGAAGAAGCGGAAGTTATGAGTAAAACATTAAAGAAAGCTGGCTTCACTTTTGTAGGGCCAACAATCTGTTATGCCTTTATGCAAGCAACTGGAATGGTGAATGACCATGTTACTGGCTGCTTTCGCCACAAAGAACTTTCGTAATGAAAAATAATGATAGTTAAAATAGCTACAGTTAAACCAGCTTAACTAAAATCGTCTAAAGTTTTAATCATAGTGATAGAATAACACTCAATACTATCACCGGATGCTTTTTGACCAATCCCTTTTTTGAGCGCAACACTGCGAGGCGAGAATTCAAAAAAGCCACGGTGATCTGCATGAGACTTCACACGATCGGTTACAATAATTTCACCAGGATCTGCCGCCGCTTCTAAGCGTGCGGCCATGCTCACAGCCGTTCCTTCGAGGTCAGGTTGGTTGGTCACAACATTGTGAACAATGGAAACCTCTCCCAACTCAAGCCCCATTCGTAACTCAAAACCTGCAGCCACCAATACATTACGCAACATACAGGCGCAGGCTAATGCAATGGTTGCATTTTTAAAGGTAACACGAAGCGAGTCACCTTCCATATTAGGATGGCCAGCATTCCAGCGGTTTAAAATAGGCTTAACCAAACCCCGAAATAAACCTAACTTATGAGCAAGCTCTTCATCTTTCCAACGAGAGAAACCCGTTAGATCCATAAAAATAATAGTTAAATTCCTGATAACCTGACGTTCATTTTCTGCCGCTAACTCTAATAGCCGCGGCCAGAAATTTTCTTTAATATTAGCCACTTCTTCCTTAAGCGCACTTTGCAATAACATATCTTGACGCATGGCAATTTGCGCCATAAGAATATAATCGGCTTCCCGCTGTAAGGATTCTCGCAATTCCGATGGATTATAAGCACTGATCTCATCAATCGATAAAGTGACCAAGGAACCACCCGCACTATCTTTAATTGATTTTAAGCGAATTGAGGTGCCCCACTGGGTTGCCTGTAGATGCTCTATCAAAATGGGAAGTGTTGATATTTCTGATACCGACAAACGAAAAGGGTAAACCAGCTTTAAGGTTAAAGTATCTGAATAAATACGCTCAAAATCATGTTTACCGTAATAGGTCTTTTGCTTACCTAGCTTGTCCCAATAAGCATAACCGCATTTGGCATCGGACAAGGTCCAGTCGACAGTATCAACTTCACCGAACATACAACCCGTTAAATCTGCCTTACGAAAATTACAGCGTTTAATTTTAGATTGACGAAAATCACAGTCAACTAATATTGCTGACTCAAAATTCACTTCTTCCAGTGTATTACTTGAAAATTTAGATTTAGAAACATTCGCCTGTTGAAATACGGCTGCCTTTAATTGCGCCGAAGAGAGATCAACATTGATAAGTGATGCAGCACTTAATTTCACATGGGATAAATCTGAGTTGACCAGCCGACAACCATCAAGAATTGCACCTGATAGATCTGAACGCGCTAAATACTGATTAGACAAGTCTGCGTTACGGAAAGAAACATCTCTTAAATCCAATGCTTGTAGATCATGCCCCTTGAAGTCGACTTCATCAAAACGTGCCCCACGTACTGTTGCAGTTAAGATATTCGCTTCATTCAATACACAACCAGAAAGGTCTGCATCATTCATTTCGGATGCAATCATTCTCGCTGACTTAAAATTATTATCTCTAAGGTTCGCCTCATGCAGACGTGCAGAAACAAGGGAAGAAGAACGCAAATTACAGCGGTTGATGACGGCATGACACAGAGAAACGCCGGAAAAATCAATCCCCTCCAAATTCAGATCCAGCAACTGAATACCATCTAAAACGGGGTAAACACCCGGATTACGCTTGCGCCAGACATTCCAAGCTTGCGGACCCTTACTAATGAGCGCTGTTGCTTCTTTTAAATTCAGCATAAAAGAGGTTACGGAAATGATAAAATTTAGTTTATTAGAATAGGTAACTATATACGTTAAGCAATAAATTATCGACTATTGTTTTTTCTAAATAGGTTAGTTAACTAGCCTACAGGGTAAGGTAAAATCACTGTAAAGATAACCCCACTTTGATCATTACGATTTTCAGCAATAACCCGCGCCTTATGTAAATCAGCGATTAATCGAACAATATATAAACCCAAGCCCAAATGAGTCGATGTGCCACCTTTCTCAGAATGATCTTTCCCAGAACGAAGAGAAACCATAGATTCAAACAACTGCCCTTCCATTTTATCGGGTAAAAGTGGCCCTGCATTTTCAACTTGGACATATAAATATTTTTTATCAGTAGCCAGATTGACTTGTACAGGCTCTTCAGCAAGAGAGAAGTCGACCGCATTGTCTATCAACTTATCCATCATCTGTACAAACAACTCTTGAGAAATATCGGTCACTGCCTGAGTAACAGAGGAAAAAAATTCGATTTTAGCTTCAGGGTAAGTATCACGATACATATCCATCAATACAGGGAAAAACTGATTTAAATCCACTGTATCAAATTCAGCGTTGGCAACACTTTCCTCGATTCGATTGGCGGTACTCATTGCATTTAAAATGGAACTGAGCCGATCAATACCCTCTTGAGCACGCTGACAATACTCTTTTTGAGAGACTTTATTATCGACTTGAGATAAATTTTCAAGCGATGACTTAACAACAGCAATCGGGGTGCGCAGCTCGTGAGACAACTTATTGGATAAAGTCCTCAAGTAACCATTATACTCTTGTAAGCGCAATAATAAATCACGGTACCCACGAGATAAATCGCCCAACTCATCGTGTTTATTTAAGTCAGGCCAAGCAGCTGAGCTAACAACAATTTCACCCTCCTCACTAACAACCTGTGTAGCCGCCCGATTTAATCGACTGATTCTCCAAGAAAGCCAACTGGCATATAGGAGCAGCATTAAAACAACCAGCACAAAGGCGCCACCGATATATAAAAATAAAGAGTGAAATGCTTTCGTTGTCGATTTTACTAAATTATCCGTATTCTTTTCCAAAAGAACATAACCTAATAACTTGCCAGCATTGTAAATAGGCACTGCAACACTTGCTAAGGTTCGGCTCCCGAAATAGCGGTTATCCAAACGATACCATTGAAGACTACCTTTTTGATCAACAGCTTGCTGAACCTCAACATAGTCAATATAGGCACGATTTCGAATGCTAGTCCGAACAGGTAATTCATTTGAATCTAACAACTTGCGATAGAACCATTCTATAACCCAAGGCGATGATTGCTGTGAAGTCGTATTAGGCTTTTGATCTATTTGTGCTATCAACCATTGCTGATAATTAAGAATACTTAAGTGCGAGTAAGAGATGCTTAATTTTTTTAAACGTGCCGTTAATGAGGATGAGGGAGTAATTATTCTTGTCAGACTATTATTAATATTGCTATTCGCATTACTATTAAGGTTATTAGTAAATAATCGTGAGGATACTTGACCCGAATCATAGTCGAGCACACTTAGCTCAAAACCATTTTCAAACAAACTGGAATTGACCTCTAATTCGAGCTGGTAACCTTCAGAATTTTCACGCCAAACACCTTTTATACCTAATTCCTGATGTATACGTCCATCCTCATCTTGATATTGAGCAATAACATTGCCTGGTGCACTGGTTTGTATGATATAGGTTTTACTCTTGCCCAAGGCATTAAACAATCGAAAGCTTATATGATCCCCCGATGGAAATATCTCTGACAGCGGATTATGGTACTCCGTCACTTTATCTTTAACAGCAATAAAAAAATAAAACTGATTTAGATGATTCAACGCCTTTACTGTAATTCCCTCAACGTTAAGGTTGCTTACGCTATCGTTATTTATATAATCTCTACCATTATCATCATAGCCATCAACAATAGGCAGAGATTCTGATCGATAAGCATACAGTATCGATGGTGATGCACCTGCATCAATAAAGGGTTTTTCAAATAGTTGAGGTTCTAAGGCTAAGCGATCGGCGATTAATAGTGCATTATCAATTAAGGACTGTGATTGAGAATCACGTAGAGCTTCATCAAATGATTTTAAATATTGCCAAGCACTCCATGGTAAAATCAATAAGAGCAAACTGATAAATAGCAATTGATGACGTAATTTCAAAGCAATGTCCGGTTAAATTATTGTTTTTCTAATACCCAACGATACCCCATACCATAGGCAGTTTGTATCGCATTAAAGTCTGAATCCACTGCTATAAACTTCTTACGAATCCGTTTAACATGAGAGGTAATTGTATTATCGTCTAGGACAACGTTAGCAGCATCCATTAATTGCTGTCGGTTTTTCACATGACCAGGGTTTTTAGCCAATGAATGAGTAATCCAAAATTCGGTTACTGTAAGGTCAATTAATTCCTCCTTCCATTGCACCGTCATACGATCGAGGTTCAACGTTAAGTGCTCACTGTTAATCAACGACTCCTGTTTTTCAGGTTGCTTTAAAGCATCGGTACGCCGAAACAAAGCAACTATTCTAGCCATCATATGCGCCTGACTAATATCCTTAGTCAAATAATCGTCCGCACCCAAGCGCAAACCAGAAATCACATCAAACTCACTATCACGTGCGGTTAGGAAGATAATGGGCAGCTCTAATGACTGGCTACGCAGTTCGCGACACAATTCAAAACCACCCTCAATATCATCTTGCAGTCCAACATCAATAATAGCCATATCCGGCAATTGATTCTGCAAGCCCGCCAACGCATCAGGGCGATTACTGTAATGCGTGACCTGAAAACCTTGGCGCTGTAAGGCTTCCTTATAGTTATCCGCTAATAACTTCTCATCTTCAACAATGACTATATGCTTGGGCATCTGTGAATTCCGTTCTTTTTAATATAATGGTATTGATATAAATATATGGATACAAAGCATCGATTATAGGCAAGTTTTACCATTCAAAACAGGCAATCCATAATCGATCCTATTCTGCCACAAGATTGCCATAATTCATCCCTGAAAACGCCCGGACTGGTTGCTTTAATAGCTAGAGTTTAACCAACCACCTAGGATTCAGCATGAAATCAACCGCCCTTACTCAGCCATACCGTTTGTTTTTATTACTATTGATTTACACACTTACTTTTTCCTCCAATAGTATGGGAAACAACCACGATCGATTAGAACCTAGCTCAGGCGATATGGAATTTATTTCGCTGGAACAGGGCAAGCAGACCCAAATAAGCGGCTTACATATCGAAAGTCGAGCCACAATGCGTATCAGTGGTATGGTTGCCGCGGTAGAACTGACCCAACGATTTAAAAATCCCAGTCAGCAGTGGGTTGAAGGACGCTATGTTTTTCCCTTGCCAGAAAATTCTGCAGTCAACGCTATGGAGATGATAATAGGTGATAGGCGCATTAAGGGCATTATTAAAGAAAAACAAGAAGCAAAGAAAATTTATACTGAGGCTAAAGCAGCTGGCAAAAAAACAAGCTTATTACAACAACATCGACCCAACCTGTTCTCCCAAAAAGTCGCCAACATCGGACCCGAGGAAGAAATCACCATTACTTTGCGTTACACACAAACGGTTGACTATAACAAGGGCTTATTTAGCTTGCGCTTTCCAATGACACTAACGCCCCGCTATATTCCAGGGAAAACAATGGCTAGTATAGACAAAAAAAATGATATAACGGAAGCGCAGCACACAAACCCTGATATAGACGATAAAGGCTGGGGTTGGTCAACACCCACCAATAGTGTAAATGACGCTCATTTAATTACACCGCCGATGGTAAAACATCATTCCTCTAACATTAAAAAACAAAACCCCATTGAAATAAATATCATACTCGATTCGGGCTTACCGTTAGCAGCGGTTAATAGTGCTTACCACGATATTATTATTAAAAAGCAGGAAAACAAACATATTATTACACTCGCTGAAGGTAGTGTCAGTATGGACCGAGATTTCGACCTTTCTTGGCAGCCTGTAGAAAAATCAGTGCCGCAAGCCGCTATATTTAATGAAACAATCGATGGTGATGACTATAGCCTTGTTATGCTAATGCCGCCTTCATCAAAAAGCTCGAACAAAAAAAAGGGGCAAACCATTCCCAAAGAAACTCTATTTATTATTGATACTTCTGGCTCTATGGGTGGCACATCAATAAAACAGGCAAAAGCAGGACTTGAATTTGCTTTACAGCAGCTATCGCCTAACGACCGATTTAACATCATTGAATTTAATTCAAATCATTCACTATTTCAGCAACAACCTATCGCTGCCAATAAAACTAATATCACCAAGGGTATAAATTTTGTTCGCGGATTACAAGCAGGTGGTGGAACAAATATGCTACCTGCACTTAACGAAGCTTTTCATCAAAAAAATGAAGAAACCCACCTAAAGCAAATTATTTTTATTACTGATGGTAGCGTTGGTAATGAAGAACAATTATTTTTATCAATCAATAAAAATTTAAACAATGCCCGTCTATTTACTGTCGGAATTGGCTCTGCTCCTAATAGCTTTTTTATGCGCAAATCCGCAGAATTTGGTCGAGGTAGTTTTACGTATATTGGCGATATCAATGAAGTCAATATAAAAATGGCAACATTATTTACTAAAATAACTCAACCTACCATGCGTGATATCACTATTGAAACCGATCCACCCTCCATTAACAGCAAACAAATTTTAGATATTTTTCCAAAACGCATACCTGATTTATACAACGGAGAGCCTATAATCGTCGCAATCCGCAAAGACTATGAGCTTTCAAAATTAACCATCAAAGGAAATCATAAAAATCAAGCTTGGGCTCAGTCATTGGCACTGAAAAATGGAAAACATAATCCCGGCATTGGTACATTATGGGCACGCTATAAAATTGAATCTTTACTTGATGAAAAACGGTCAGGTGCTACTGAAGAAAAAATCAAACCAAAAGTAATAGCTGTAGCATTAACACACCAACTTATGAGCCCTTACACTAGTTTTGTTGCGGTTGAAGAAAAAATTAGTCGCCCCGCTAATCAAACAGTAAAAAAATCAGCCATTCCTAACCTAGTTGCCAAAGGGCAACAATTACAAAATGTTAATTATCCACAAACCGCAACACCTTTATGGATCAATATATTAATTGGTAGCTTGGCATTCATCATCATTATTCTCTTACAAAGCAACCTCAATTTTAGAGGAAAGAAGAATGCTTTTTAAAAAAAATAGATTTAAAAATAGCTGTATCATTATTTTGGCAATCATTATCACTTGGCAGTGGGGGCAAGCAATAATGATCTATAGTAAAGCCCATTTAGCTAAATGGATGATAGCCCATGCTTGGGAACAAACATTAACAACAGGCAATAATATAAAACCATGGCCATGGGCAGATACTTGGCCGGTTGCAAAAATACTATTCCCAAACCAGCAGAGTTACTATGTACTTGCTGGCGGCGCAGGCAACAGCCTAGCATTTGGTCCGGGACACCTCAGCAGCACACCATTACCGGGGTCAAAAGGAGTCAGTGTTATTGGCGGCCATAGAGATACTCATTTTTCTCTACTCAAAGATATACCAAAAAAAGAAACCATTAAGATACAAACCAAGCAAGGCCAATGGAAACAGTATCAGATCAATAAACATTGGATAGCCGATAGCAATAAAGAACCACTATTAATTGATCATACAACTAATGGCATCTATCTGATTACCTGTTACCCATTTAATGCATTAAACCCGAGAGGGCCACAACGGTTTATTGTCAGCGCAGAGGAAATAATATAATTTGAGAAACCTATAGAAAAAATAAAGGCAGAAAAAAACCGTAATAAGGATTAGTTATTACGGTTTTTTTAAGATAGACTCTAATTATAATTTAAGCAATAAAGCTAATGGCATTTTTCACTTGATTATTAATCTTTTTAGTCACGCGATTTAATACTAAGCGTAGTATTTGAGTCGTAATATCCTCAGCCGTTTCAACCAGTTTCATACCTAACATTCGCATCATTTTACGAATCAAGAAAAGTACCCAACCGGCAATTTCAGCACCCGCCTCTAAGCCTTTTTGTAATATCATCGCCAGATAATCAGCAACCGTTAATCCCGCCACAACCGGAACAGCAACCCTAGCCAATACTGTCTGCACAACAAAAGCTGCAGCATGATTCAGTTTTTCCCAGAACGTAGAGCTATGAGCATTTTCCACTGAATCGCTTTTCAACCATAATTTAAGTGCAGAAGAAGAGAAAGAAGGCTGAGGGCGGCGTAATTCGTCCCAAGGCTTATCACCTACAGATGATTCATAGTTATCCATAAAATGCGCCTTAGGATTAATCACCAAACCACCATAAGGTAAGTAACACGGATGGCCTACTGTTGGCGCATGAAAGAAGGGAAATAACGGTACCATAGGAACAGGATCTGTACCGTGAAAAACACGATAAATATTCTCTGTCTTTAGTTTAGTTGTTAACTTGTCAGAAAAGCCGCCAGCGCCACAACCCACTCTGGGAGAACCAAAAGTATATAAACGGACTTTTTTGCCGTATGTGCTTGATGCCCAATCAGCTGCCAAATTAGCAACCGCACCACCCAAACTATGACCGATACAGTGGATCGTTTGAACACCAGACTGCTTACTAATAAAATCCGCTAGCTGATCACGCAAGCTGTTAAACGCATGATTGAAACCTGAGTGCACCGCTGAACCTGTCGAGCAAACATTCAAACCTGTTCGCAAGTCAGTAACAATATCGGCACCGTAATTAGCACCTGTTGTACCACGAAAGATCAAGAAGAGATCATTTTCATACTCACCACTACCACGAGCACATAAACCAAAATTATCTCTTGCATTAATTAAACGGCTACCTACCTTCGCCGTTAACACATTTTTATCACTTCCTTTTGATGAAAACTCAGGCATACTCAAAAATGTTTTAAGCCTGAATTCATTCCTTACAACATAAACCTCTTTGGCCAGCTTGGCAGCAAGGCCGCTCGATACGTTTCCCATGTTAAACTCCTGTTACTATTAATCAATGTCCCAATGACAGTTTGTTCCGTAAACACCCTTTTCTATCTCAACACGCCGGATATCTTCTGTTAACTCACAACGGAAATTATTTGGCTTTCCACCAAATTCTGCATATTCATCTTTATTAAACTTACCACCACCCCAAATTTGATACTCTTCACCCTTATACTCAACAATAACATCCTGATGAGAAAGAAATTCAAATGCCCCCAAAACTGGAGTTCGATATTGAACGGTAATAGCATCAAAAGAAAAGCGCCCCTGCTGATCAGCAACGACCTCATCTTTTTGGAGCTCTTTTTTAGACTCCAACTCATAGACACGTGTTATTTTTGCGTTAGCAGCAGGTTCACCATTAAACAATAACTGCCCAGAGAAACCAGAAAAAGGGTAAGCCAATTCTTTCTTTAACATGCCCATAAATTCACCTCCTATGGCATACAACGGCATTAAGCAGGCACTCAAGAGACTTAAACTCATCAAGTAGCGCAAGTAAGCTAATTTAATATTCTTTAGCATAGGGGTTAACCTATAGAGTTATTGTAATTAAGAGCTTGAGGGGGAGTGACGGGATACTAAAAGTATCATCAATAAATAAAAGGCAGGTCGTATCAACAAGATCCCTCTACTCAAATTATCTTCTAGGGCAAACTTTATTCGATTTTAATGTATATGTGTTATTTAAGCGCTAGAATTGAGAAGCAGTTAACAAACCCATATGACTATTCAACCACCCAATGACAGTTTGTTCCATAAACCCCCTTTCCTATCTCAACACGTCGAATATCTTCTATTAACTCACAACGAAAATTATTTGGCTTTCCACCAAATTCTGCATACTCATCTTTATTAAACTTGCTACCGCCCCAAATTTGATACTCTTCACCGTTGTATTCAACGATAACGTCCTGATGAGATAAGAATTCAAATGCTCCCAATACCGGATTTCGATACCGAAGAAGAACCGACTCGAATGAGAATTCTCCTTTTTCATCGGTAACGACTATGTCTTGCTGTGGTCCTTTTTTAGACTCCAACTCATAAATACGAGTTACTTTAGCCTGAGCAGCAGGCTCACCCTTAAAAAATAGTTGGCCAGAAAAACCAGAAAAGGGGTAAGCAGGCTCCGACTTTAATGCGCCCATAAACTCTCCTCCCATAGCATACGGCGGTAGCAAACAAAGATATAAAATCGTAAAGGTAAACCGTAACAAGGTTTGATAGCTAAATAGGACCATATCGGCAAGATTCCTCCCTTTATCACAGATATAAATATGATAGTTTTTTCATATAGAACTGGCGTGTTAAGCCACTGCAAAAGATCAATTATTGAGCAATTACCAATAAAACCAAATTAGCCCCAGCACAACCACCAATAAACCATAGTAAATAACTTTCTGCTTTAGCTCTTCCCGCTTAATGTTTTTATTTTTATCCATCGGCGCACCAAATGCCAATGCGACAATGAGCGTAACAAGAAAGTAAGCAATTAATGAAGCGACTATTTTTGAAAAAATTTCCATTGCATTCCTTTTTATGAATGGCCATTTATTTTATTTTTTTGATAATAACATACTATGGTGCTATACGCTGATTGTACAGTTACGAGAAATACATCTTATAGAAAAAAGTGACATTACTGATTTTGTAATGATACAGAGGGTGACAGAATGCGGGCTAATTTATTATGGCCTTTTGAATAAGCATGATCGAATGCTGTCTTGCCTTCTTTGTCTTTTATTGTTTTATCAGCGCCAGCCTTTATTAACATCTCTGCAATAGTAATATAGTTTTTTGACCCATCACCTAAAATCGCAACCTCCAATAATGCCGTCCACCCTAATTTATTGACTCTATTAACGGGCGCACCAGCCTTAATAAGCAAATCAACGATTTCAACTGCACCTTTGGCTGAACCATAAATAATGGCGCCCCCTTCATAAACAGAAGTAATCAGCGTTGGATCAGCACCTAAGGTAATAGCCGTACGCGCTAATTCTGGGTTATTCGTAGTGATGGCAATATTCAATACATCGCGTTTCCTTATGTCTAGCGCATTAATATTTGCTCCATGCCTTACCAATAGACGCAGTATTTCTAATCGATCATAACGGGCCGCAACAATAACAGGGGTATCACCGGCACTATTGTTTTTTTCTAAATCAATAACATCCTCATCAAGATATTTAATCACTTCTTCAGTCGCACCCTTTTCAATGTACTGAAATATATCGGTGGCAGCGCTTATGCTTGGATAAAATACTGTGATCATAAAAACCAAGAAAGCATTATAAATTAAATGATTAAATTTCATTAGATGTGCCTATAGTCAATATCGATAATCTCATTATCATCTTAAATACTGACCGCTTGCTGACTAAGAGCCAAGATAATGTATTCTCCATGATCACCAAAGATCATGGGAATACAATTAGCTTGTGGGGAACAAGCTTTGCCCTTCCATGCACTTGAAAATTACTCAAACGCCATGGATGGCGTGAATGCCTATTTTGCAGGAGCAAAAATAGGCCTGCATTTTCACAGCTTCCGCTCCTGCTCACGCTAAGTACCTATATCCCTATAGGCAATGTACCCTCCATCCATGGAGGGCAAAAAAGCCCAGCGGGGCTGGGCAAGGGAGGTGACACTCTTAATAAAAACCATCCATGGTGCTTTAACCTCCTTACTCTTCATCCATGATGACTTACTCCATCACATTGATTCATTCAATAATCGCAACGTCACCATTTTTCTTTGGATCAAATACTTCAATACTCACGCGTCGCTCTAGTGCATAAGCATCGAGGTCACCCTTTGGTGCTTGTGATTTATCTGCACCATAAGAAAGTCGTTCTATACGTGTTGCGTCAACACCTCGATTTTCTAAGGCCTGCTGTACATTGATAGCTCGATGCATAGAAAGTACATTATTGTATTCATCGGTTCCTCGAGGGTCGGCATAGCCATGAAGGCGAATACTTAACTCTTGATTGCGCTTTAAAAATGCGGCCAATTCATCCAAGCGTTTTGAGGTATAGCGATTAACATCATCTGTACCCGTGTGGAACAGCACTTGAAATTCCAAGTTGGTCATTGCCAAGGCATGAAGCTGTTGCTGTTGTTGCCTAGCGATATGCAACTGCTCCTTTAGCGAAGCCATTTCAAGCTGTGTATTCACAAGCTTCTCGCGTGCTTGTCTATTTTCATCGACTACCACTTCATACTCATCAGCCTTAGCCAGTTCATCACCCAATACACTGCCACCAATACCGCCAGCCATAACCCCAATAGGACCTGCTAATAGGCCGCCAATGATACTTGCCATACTAAATGTGGCACCTTGCTTGACGGTTGTTATCTCGCCACTATTATCCAACTCATCGGGATAACCTTCTGCGGCGAATGTTTGAATGGATGCACTGCTAATCGCTAAGGCGATACCGGTTGCTAATAATGTTTTCTTCATCGTTTTATCCTCAAGTTAGTTGATCTGAGGGCGAGCCAGAAGTAGTCATCATTGGCGGTTATTCAAAAGCGTTAACCACCCTATGCCCTCGTTCGATATCTATTAAACAAAAGGAAATGGACTTTTTATGGAATTAAAAATGATAAAGAGGGGAGAGATTATGATGAATTATGGCAACATCAAAAAATGATCGGAGTATTAACAGTCTACAAATTAATCAAAATCAGCTAAAATTCACGGCTTGAAGAATTACACTAAGTATTAACACAAGGAGCAGTTCAATGTTATCTGTCTACCACATTGCCCGTTTTAAATTTTCATTCCTATTGCTATCAATTACTCTAAGCCTTGCTGCGTGTGGCGGGGGGGGGGGTGGTAGTGGCGGCGATAGAATTTCAGATAATACGCCACTTTCCAACAGAATCTTTGTATACGATAGCTTCAATACAGCAATCGCTTCTATTGCTAACTCAAACCCCAACCCAGGCTTAATTACACTCGACACAACCATCACCGGAAGCAATACCAACCTAGATGGTAGACCCGTCGGTGATATGGTTATCAACAAAGCGACGAGAGAACTTTATGTTGCCTCAGGATCATCGATTCTTGTCTTCAATAATGCCAACACAGCAACAGGCAACATAAGGCCTAACCGGGTTATCTCCAGTAGTTCATTTGGTGATGTACGCTATTTGCATTTAGATATCAATAACGATGTCATCTACGCAAGTGATACCACCCAAGGCATTTGGGTTATACGAGATGCCAGCACAGCAAACGGAATCATTGTACCTGAACGCAGTATCACCAATAGTTTTGGCAATTCTTTTTCAATTGAAGGAATAGCAGTGGATCTTACTAAAGATATTTTATATGTCTCAGTGAGATCATTTAGCCCCTCATCAGAAAGCATACTTGTATTCGACAATGCCAGCCTATTAGACGGTTCAAATATTGCTGCTGACAGAACTTTTACATCCAACAACACGGGAGGAAATCCCGGGCAATTGATTATTAACGAATCGACAAACGAGCTCTACATGGCGGATGCTGCAAGTAATAGAGTCAGGGTTTTTAATAATGCCCATACCAATAACGGTACAATTAATCCCGACCGAACAATTAATCTACCAGGGCAACTGAACTTAACCACTCTTATTACCCATATAGAAATAGATTTTGAAAATGATCGTTTATATTCATTGAGTTCAAATTTATTGGAAATTGTGCAAAATATTAGCCTAGCTGATGGAGGGGTTATAAGCACGCAGTTACAGGCGGCTAATATCAACACGTCTCTTGATGCTGTAGTTGTTGCGCCATAATACACAAGAATAAAAGTACTTAATAATGGGGTTTAAAGAATATAAAACGGTAAACCCCATTATTCTTTTTTCCCCAAGATTACATCGGCTTTAGAACGTAGTTTATCTTTTTTACGAACAGCATCAAAGACATCCGTAGTCTGCACATTTTCCTGAGATCCATTTGGCGTTTTATCAGCATTCGGGTTTATCTGTCGCCCATTGACATGGACTATAACAAAAACGGCTATACCTAAAAAAACAAACATCCATTTTATTAAAAAAGTCCAACCTAACCAGCTTGTTTCATTTTGCAGCTTGGCATAGGCGATAACGTCATGATGAATAAGATTAATTAACCAGAGATACAACAATAGGATTGGAACAGCAATCAGTGTATGGCGGTAGCGCTTCCATATATAAGAGATGACGGTCAATTTAAGAAGGTTATTCCACATTAGAAAAACCAGTTAAAACCTAAAGCCACTAGCACCGCGAGTAAACCTTTTTCACGTATATTGCTTTTTATCTTATCCTCTTCTTCCCTGACGATAATTTCAAGCTCATGTTCGGCAAACTCCTCTGCTTTTCTACCGGCAAGTAGAATACGAGTCTGGGCACGACTAATGGCCTTCTCGCGAATAAATGACTTGTAGGCTTTGATTGGGTGTGGCAATTTTTTCATAGAGATCTTCATAATGACTATGGATAATATCTAACAATCATTCATGAAGCTAGACAAAAACCAAGGGGTAATAGACACCAAACCCATGAAATAAATACCTTCAAACCTAATTGATTAAATTTTGATCAAGAGATAATTTTCAAGCTCTAGACATTAAAGTCGATTATGCGTAAATTGACTTTTCGTCATCTGGCAGACTCAATCCAGATATATATTTAACGCGCTACTTAATAAACATTTAAGCGTTATCTACAAGGTTATTCATGGAAAATCATTACGACACGATTATTGTAGGCACTGGCTTTGCCTCTTCATTCTTCTTACTGGAATACCTTAAGCATGCGGGAAAAGAAGAAAAGATTCTTGTTTTGGAAAAAGGCGAAAAATTACCTTATAGCTGGAAGCTGAAAAATAAGACCAATACTAATGCAAATTTTAATGAAGCTTATAATAACCTGACTCCACAAAAACCTTGGATTCAAAATATCGCCTTTGGTGGCGGCAGTTGCTGGACTGGCAACACCCCCAGAATGCACCCGAGTGACTTCCGCACAAAAACAGAACATGGTGTCGGTGAGGACTGGCCTTTTAGCTACGATGAATTCGACCCACTTATGGCAGAAGTAGAAAGTTATATGGGTATCGCGGGAGAAGGTAATAGCGAATACCCAAGATCAACCCCTTATGAAATGAAGCCCCATAAATTAAATGCGCTGGATCGTTTATTCAAAGAAAAATACGGTGACCAATTCTTACCCATGCCCAGTGCAAGAGCCAGCGATTTTAGTCGCGGCCGCCCAAGTTGTTGTAACAATGGCGTCTGCTCTGTATGCCCTATAGGTGCAAAATTTCAGGTAGATCTTTATATGTTGTCACTCTATGAAGACCCAAGAATAACTTTAAAAACACAATGTGATGTACAACGTCTAGATATTGAAAATAACAATGCCAAAGGCGTTTACTGCATAGAAAACGAAAAAGAAGTGCTTTATAAGGCAAATTTTGTTGCCGTTGGTGCCCATGCCATTATTACGCCGTTTATATTATTGAATTCTGGCATTCAACAAAATGCTTTAGGCAAATACCTCAGTGAACAAATCGCTGTTAATGTTAAAGTAAACTTAGACAACGTTGAAAATTATGATGGCGGTCAACGTGTTACCGGATTAGGCAGCATGTTTATTAATGAAGACAACCGCTCAACGGCTGCAGGTTGTTTAATTGAAAATTACAATATCCCTTGGCTTAGAGCCGAGTTTGGCAAGTGGCGCCATGTTGGCTTATTAAAAGTTGTTCTGGAAGATATCCCTTCCGAAAATAATAAAGTCACTGTGGGTGACAACGGGAAACCCAACGTAGAATATGCGAGCTATAGCCAATATTTGAAAAATGGCATTGCAGCTGTTCCAGAAAGAATCGAACGTTTACTAGCCGACCTACCAATAGAAGATTATCATATCGAAAATAATACATCCGGATTTTTGGGAAGCTCAGCGCATATTCAGGGAAGCACTCGCATGGGAACGGACCCGAAAAACAGTGTTGTCGATCCGAATTTAATTCATCATTCTATTCGTAATTTAGCGGTCTTAGGCTCAGGAGCCTTTCCTACTTGTGCTGCGGCCAACCCTACGCTTATATTGTCCGCTCTCTCTATAAAGTCAGCCAGGAGTTTATTTGCATGAAAATAAATAGACGATTTTTTTTATCGGCAACAGGCATATTAGTGGGCGGCACCGCACTTGGTTCTTTTCTGTCATGGAAAAACGCTAAAGAAGCCGATATTATTGTTGCCATCCTAAAAAACAGATTGGGCGAATTAAATATTGATAAAGGTGTATTCGAAACTTACAGTATAGAAGTTGTCGAGCGCAGACAACGCTTTAAAAAAGAATTGAAATTATTGGGTACATTTTCCAGTATTTTTTCAGTTATCACGCCTTACAGTTTACTGCCGATGCAACATTCATTTAGGAAATTAGAAAACTATACTATTTCCAACTTTTTGCTATCAACAGATTTTTTTCAGAACAAAGCAGACACCACACGAAAGATAAATTACCTTGGCTTTCATGATCCTTACAAAAGACCTTGCACTAATTTCTTTAATCATTAACTAAGCGTTACAAAATTATAAAAAAAGCCTCAGCTTTTCCAAACTGAGGCTTTTTATTAAGCAAGAATAAATATTGCTTAACTATTTTTTAGCGCGTTTGCGCTCATTTTCTGTTAATAGTTTTTTACGTATCCGAATATAGTTTGGCGTCACTTCTACTAGCTCATCATCTTCAATAAACTCTAAAGCTTGCTCTAAGGTGTGCTTAATGGGTGGCGACAATGTTAACGCCTCATCAGTACCGGATGCCCGCACGTTGGTTAGCTGCTTTCCTTTAATAGGATTAACCGCTAAATCATTATCACGAGAGTGAATACCAATAACTTGCCCTTCATAAACATCAACAGCATGCCCTAAAAACAAACGTCCTCGACTTTGCAAATTGAAAAGCGAGTAAGCGGCCGTTTTACCTTTGAGCATACTGACCAACACACCATTCTGACGCGAAGTTACATCACCTTCTTTGACTGGGCCGTAATGATCGAAAACACTAGTCATAATGCCCGAGCCTGATGTTAAGGTCATAAACAAACCACGAAAACCTATCAATCCACGCGAAGGCACAACAAATTCTAATTTAGTACGACCTTTGCCGTCCGGCTCCATGTTAGTCATTTCTGCTTTACGCAAACCCAACTCTTCCATAATTGAGCCTTGATGTTCATCTTCAACATCAATTACAACTTGTTCAAACGGCTCTTCAATTTTTCCATTAACTTCTCGTTGTACAACTTCTGGGCGCGAAACACCCATTTCAAAGCCTTCACGACGCATGGTTTCAATCAATACTGATAGATGTAATTCACCTCGGCCAGATACTTTAAACTTATCCGGAGTGTCGCCCTGCTCTACACGTAAAGCAACGTTATGAATTAATTCTTGCTCTAAACGCTCACCAATATTACGCGTTGTGACATATTTACCGTCTTGACCCGCAAAAGGAGAATCATTAACCATAAAGGTCATACTTACAGTAGGCTCATCCACGGTAAGAGCTGGCAATGCCTCAACATTATCAGGATCACACAAAGTATCTGAAATACTCAAACCGTCGATACCGTTAATACATACAATATCTCCGGCTTTGGCTTCTTCAACATCGACGCGATCTAAACCAAGATAACCTTTTACATTGAGTACCTTACCTTTACGCTCTTTACCGTCAGCCGAGTGTATGACCACTTGCTGATTAGCCTTTAAGGTACCTCGAGTAATACGGCCAACACCGATCACCCCCACGTAGCTATCATAATCCAATGCGGAAATTTGCATCTGGAAAGGTCCATTACGATCAACTTCTGGCGCAGGTACTTTTTCAGTGATCATCTGGAATAATGGGGTCATATCATCGGCAAGCTCATCGGCATCCAAACCAGCAATACCATTCAATGCTGAGGCATAAATGATCGGAAAGTCTAACTGTTCGTCAGTTGCACCTAAGCGATCAAACAAATCAAACACTTGGTCGACAACCCAATCAGGGCGAGCACCGGGGCGATCCACCTTATTGACAACAACAATGGGTTTTAAACCTCGCTCAAAGGCTTTCGATGTCACAAAACGTGTTTGCGGCATAGGACCATCAACAGCATCAACCAATAGCAGTACCGAGTCGACCATAGAAAGGACTCGCTCCACTTCACCACCGAAGTCGGCGTGTCCTGGGGTGTCTACGATATTAATATGATAATCATTCCATTCAATGGCAGTATTTTTAGCCAAAATGGTAATGCCTCGCTCTTTCTCCTGATCATTGGAGTCCATCACCCTTTCAGCGCCCTGATCTTTGCGATCGAGAGTGCCTGACTGGCTTAGAAGTTTATCAACAAGAGTAGTTTTGCCATGGTCGACGTGCGCGATAATGGCGATATTACGGAGTTTCTCAATCACGGGGGAATCCAACTGCGAAGGGCGATAATTTAGGGGGTGAATTTGAAGGCGCGGATTATACCCGTGAATGATAGACAGCGATAGACCCTAGGGAAAGATAGTACTAACTAATTAGCACACTAAAGACCGAAAGCATTACCCTTGGTGCGACGCCCTGCTTTTGGCACATAACTTTTTTCTTCAAGTAAATCCATCTGCTTAATGCGTCCACTGGCAGAAACAAAGCAATTAACATAAAACTTATCAACCCCTGTTCTTCTACTCGCATCGCGGAACATGTTCATTTCGTAATACAGCTTGTAACCACCTTTTTGCCCATCTGAATGGCTTGATAGGTCATCCATAGAAAACATTTGTAGCTTATCTCCATGTTCAGTCTGCAATGCTTTATCACAAATCAATTGAGCATCTGTCATGGAATTTGCTGGCCCGCTAGCAGCAGGGGAAATATCGATAATACCCGTAGCCATAAGCGCAGTGACAACAGACGTTGTCATCAAGCTAAATAATAAAAACACCAAGCCAACCACCTGCACATGGGAGATGATTTTCTTACGCTTTTCCTTCTTTAGATTCTCGTCTTCGGGAGACTCTTCTGTCGATGTCTTTTCTTCAGCGTCAGCCATGGGATATCACTGTTCAATTGATCGAGGAGGCACTCCCCCAAAAGAGGAATACCTACTACTTACTAACAGTGTAGATGCTAATTCGAAAGGTGGCCAAAGCTGACATTATGAGCCTGCCAGTGGGCATCCAGGAGAGTGCCAATAGTATTGGGGATAACAAGGTGGGCCGCATAGTAAGTGTGAAGACAACGGATACGGGTAAAGTTTTCTATCCCCCCTATCCCGCGACGCTCCAGTACCGAATCAAAGCCCAAACGCTGTATTTCCAACTGCTGCTCGTGAGGAATAAGCGATAACCTCAGTTCAATGTGAGACTTGTGATCTTCTGCTATGGTTTCCTGTAACTCAGTAGAGGCATCGATTTGGGCTTGAAAATCTGCTATCAAACCGCCGGCCTCCAACTGATCAATGGCGTAGTTCAGTTTCTTATCGACCAACCAAAACAGCGTGGGAAAAGGCTTATTATCCACGAGCGAATCAACCTGAATAACAACCGGGCTGCCATCACCAGAGCGCACAGCAATACCACGTAAACCCCTCGGTTGCCGGCCTAACAGGTGTCTGACCTGCTCATAGTCACGCTCACTCACCGTTTGTATCAGGCCGTCGTTTTGCTTATCTTTACTCAAGGTCTTTTACTTCCACTCATCGTTACAACTATACATAGGCTACAGAGGATCATTGTGCGCCATCGCCCTACAAAAATAACCCCTATAAAATTGGGTGAGCATACTACCACATCGCGCTTTTTCGTCAGAAAGATTACACTAGTAATAAGCCATTAGAAGGTAGTCTCAATGCTAGAGTTTCCGCAACAAAAAAACCATGAAGTTCCATTGCACACGGAAGAAACGGACATTGCATTGCCGGAAACCCTCAATCCCAAGACTCGCTACGCGTTTTTCACCACCATCGCCACAGGCGGAAAGTCCCTGATCAAATCCTGTGTTGATTTACATTTACGTCGACGCGTTTGTTACAAAACCTTACGGCCTGAATTTACTAATAACGACATTGAAAATTTACGCTTGTTACGTGAAGCGCGTATTTCTGCCATGTTGCAACACCCCAACACCGTTCCCACATACGAAATTGGGCGAGATAATCGTGGCCACTACTACTTCACCATGAAGCTGATTCATGGTTATACCTTGCGCGAAATACTGAATTTTCGTGAACGCTATGACCTTACACAATTAGTTGATGTCATCATGCAGGTAGCACTTGCACTTGCCTATGCCCATTCACTTGGCGTCTTACATCGCGACATCAAGCCCGACAATATACTCGTTGGCCCCTACGGAGAAGTCTTACTGCTGGACTGGGGTATGGCCAAGGTATGGCCGAAAGATAAAGCAAAGGCAGACAATGAGACAGACATAGACGAAGTAGATACCGGCTCAGGTATGACAGGGGAAGGAAAACTACAAGGGAGCGTGATGTATATGTCGCCAGAACAAGTGGAGCGCGACCCTGACATTTCTTTTGCTTCCGACATTTACAGTTTGGGGGCAGTACTCTACGAAACCCTCACCGGAACCACTCCCTTTCAAGGGGATATCGTACATAAACTCTTGGATAAAATTCGCCATGAAACCCCAGCTTTTCCACAATCAGCAAGCCATGAACCTCTGTCACCACAACTGGCTGAACTAACAATGCAATGCTTACAAAAAGATCCTCAGAACCGCCCAAACTCCGCAGCTGAAGTGGTTCGCATCATCAAAGAAGGCCTCTAAGTGTGACGCACCGTTCTCTCCTCCAGCATATTGACTCTGGCCAAGTTGACCTTAGGCAATTAAAGGCCTCAAATACGTTCTCCACCAAGGCTGATAGCTGCGGTGGCACTCACAAAGGTTGGATCCGCTTTATTAATGAAGACGCCTACCTTGAGCTACCCAACGAAAAACTATGGGTCGTTGCCGATGGAATGGGCGGACATAAGCGAGGTGACTATGCAAGTAAGGCAATTATTAAGGCCTTACAAAGCTTCTCTCGCAAAGAGGGGCAGAGCAAAAATAGCCTACTTAGCCTAATAGAAAGCCTGCAAAATCGCTTAACCGAGGCCAACGAAACCTGTCAAAAAGCCTTTCGGGCAAGGCGCGTTGGCTCAACGGTAACCTTACTCTTCGAGTTTGGTGGTTACTGCTTTTTTCTTTGGGCAGGTGATAGCAGAATATACCGCCTGCGCAATGGTAATCTGGAACAGATGACCCGTGACCACAGCCTTGCACAGGAAAAATATGACAAGGGTGAATTGAACCAAGATGAAGCAAAAAGCCACCCGTCTGCACATATACTTACCAGAGCCGTAGGCGTTAACCGACATTTAAAGCTCGAATTACGCTGCTCCCCTGTCATGTCAGGAGATCGCTACCTACTTTGCAGCGATGGTTTACATGCTGGTGTTTCGAAGGAAGAAATACTCTCCAATTTAAGCCTAAATACGCAACAAAATGCGTTGGATACATTAATAACAGCTGCATTGGACAGTGGAGGGCGCGATAATATTACCGTTATCATTGTTGATTTTGACGCATAAGCCGATCAACTTCGACTAACAATTAGCGGATAACCGTTTATCGAAAACATCCATCGACGATAATCGCACCAATATAGAACATAAAATAAATTAAAGCACTTTATTGGGGCGCACATCAAAGTGTAGCCACAATACTAATTAAAATCACCGCACTATAAACACCTATCGACACCCACTCTAATCAAGCTATGCACCGTTTTTAAGCCATCGGATACTCATTGACAAAGGCTGGAATAAAATTTGCTATGGCTTTAGCCTCAGGTATCGGGCAAAGCCCGACAATTGATCAATTAATTTAATAAGACAAAACTGGAGTAATCTTCAACATGAAAAGTAAGTTGGAATATATCTGGCTTGACGGTTATACGCCGACCCAAAGCCTTCGCAGTAAAACTATGGTCCGTAACGATTTCGGTGGTACTCTTGCAGAGTGCCCAATGTGGTCATTTGATGGTAGTTCAACTGAACAAGCCGATGGTAGCGATTCCGATTGCTTACTTAAGCCTGTTGCAATCATTCCCGATCCCGATCGCAAAAACTCATACTTAGTAATGACTGAAGTATTAAATGCTGACGGTACAGCTCACGTATCTAACGGTCGTGCAACAATCGATGAAGCCGATGATGATGATGATTTCTGGTTCGGTTTCGAACAAGAGTACTTTTTGTGGGATCCTACAACTGAACTTCCCCCCGGCTTCCCAGCTAATGGTTTCCCAGCACCACAAGGTCCTTACTACTGTTCAGTCGGTGCGAAAAACGCTTACTGCCGTGACATCATTGAAGAGCACTTTGACCTCTGTTTAGAAGCAGGCTTAAACGTTGAAGGCATCAATGCTGAAGTAGCTGCTGGCCAGTGGGAATTCCAAATCTTTGCCAAAGGTGCCAAACGCGCTGGTGATGAGATCTGGTTGGCTCGCTACCTACTTGAACGCACAGCTGAAAAATACGGCTTGGCGATCAATTACCATCCTAAGCCTCTGGGCGATACCGATTGGAATGGCTCAGGCATGCACGCTAACTTCTCTAACAAGGTTATGCGTGAATCAGGTAAAGAAGAGACTTTCACCAAAATCTGTGAAGAATTTGGCAAGAACATTGAGCGTTGCATGAGTGTCTATGGCGCGCATAATGAACAACGCTTGACGGGTAAGCACGAAACTCAATCTATTGACCAATACAGCTACGGTGTTTCTGACCGTGGTGCGTCAATCCGCATCCCTATCGGTACAGTTGAAGATGGCTGGAAAGGCCGTTTGGAAGATCGTCGTACCTCTTCTAATGCTGATCCATACAAGGTTGCAGCTGTTATAGTTCAGGTAACTAACGAAGCTGGCGTTTAAGTAAGCGCTTATACTGGCAATACGAAAAACCGGGGCAATGCTCCGGTTTTTTATTTGAGTATTATATTTTCACACCCCCAGCCTTAATCATCAGGGCACCAGTACGCACCACAAATAATCAATGTGGGCACTTCCACAGGCCTTTATCTGTGGTATATTCCGCGTGCATTTAGGGCAGCCCGTAACATGGGCCACCAATGCCCGATTACTCAATGTAATACTCATTGGCAATCAACATTCAATATAACCTATTAGCAAATGCCATTTCGGAGGACTAACAATGTCGGCAAATACTCTTGGCCTAATTAACGAAAGCGAAGCAAAGTGGGTTGACCTGCGCTTCACAGACACCAAAGGTAAAGAACAACACGTATCCATACCTGTTCATGAAGTTGAAGAAGATTTTTTCACAGAAGGTAAAATGTTCGACGGCTCATCTATTGCCGGCTGGAAAGGTATTAACGAATCAGACATGATCTTAATGCCAGATGACACCACTGCCATTCTTGATCCATTTACCGATGAGCCAACCGTTATCGTACGTTGCAGCATTGTTGAACCATCAACAGGTGAAGGCTATAACCGTGACCCACGCTCTATCGCCCAGCGCGCAGAAGCGTATTTAAAATCAACCGGTCTTGGCGATGAAGCTTTCTTCGGTCCTGAGCCAGAATTTTTCGTATTTGACGATGTAAAGTGGAGCTCAGATATGTCTGGCGCTTCATACAAAATCAATTCAGAAGAAGCCGCATGGTCATCTGACAGCAGCTTTGCTGATGGTAATATGGGTCACCGCCCAGGTGTTAAAGGGGGTTACTTCCCGGTTCCACCGGTTGACTCTTTGCATGACATCCGTGCTGCTATGTGTGGCGCCATGGAAGCCATGGGCCTATATATTGAAGTACACCACCATGAAGTAGGCACTGCAGGCCAATGTGAAATCGGTGTTGGCGCGAACACGCTAACCAAAAAAGCGGATGAAGTGCAGATCCTTAAATACTGTGTACACAACGTTGCTCACGCTTACGGCAAAACAGCGACCTTTATGCCAAAACCATTAGTTGGTGATAACGGTAGTGGTATGCACGTTCACCAATCTTTCGTCAAAGATGGAGTTAACCAGTTCGCGGGCGACGCCTACGCTGGATTAAGTGAAACAGCACTTTATTACATTGGCGGTATTATCAAACACGCTAAAGCACTGAATGCTTTCTGTAACGCATCAACCAACTCATACAAGCGTCTGGTACCGGGTTTTGAAGCACCGGTTATTCTTGCTTATTCAGCACGTAACCGTTCTGCCTCTATCCGTATCCCATACGTGACTTCACCTAAAGGCAAGCGTATTGAAACTCGCTTCCCAGATCCAACCGCGAACCCATACTTGGCATTTGCAGCCTTGTTGATGGCTGGCCTTGACGGTGTTAAAAACCAAATTCACCCTGGTGATTCTGCAGATAAAGATTTGTATGACCTACCACCAGAAGAATTAGCGGAATACCCAACCGTATGTGCCACTTTCGACGAAGCATTAGAAGCATTGAATGCAGATCGTGAGTTCTTAACCACTGGCGGTGTATTTGATAACGATATGATCGATGCTTATATCGAGCTCAAGAAAGAAGAAATCGAAACACTGAACATGACGACTCACCCTGTTGAGTTCGAAATGTACTACTCGGTTTAAGGAAAGCGCAGTTACTCTCTTAAGGAAGTAAACAGCTTAAAAACCCGGTTTATACCGGGTTTTTTTATGCCAAAAAAAATCATCAATCTATCAAACAAAGCTCAAAATTGAGTAGCCTTAGAATTGGGTAAACTTAACAAGGAAATAATTCGATTCACGCACTATTAGTTACACCCCTCACAAACAACGCACCATTTTGAGGCATAACTGCTCGCTCGTACTTCAAATCAAGCCTATAATAATGAGGAAGCCTTCAATATACGGGGCTGGCGTAGTTTTTGCTATTGTATTTCAATTGATATTAAGGAGAACAATTCAGGGCATATACATCAGCAAAATTGCCTTTTTGCACTGATTAAAGGCAAATGCTCGGAATTCATTACGATAAAAATGTTACTAGGCCGTTTCATTAAAAAAAGTACCGATTTACAGGGCATTATGGGCACAAACACCCACGACTTTAAACAATTGCTCGATAGCTTAACAACCGCCGTGATGATGGTGGATGATCAACTGCGCCTACTGCATACCAACCCCGCGTGTGAAACACTCCTACAAATTAGCTTAAACCACGTCTATGGCGCACACATCAATACCTTTTTCCATGAGTCAGACAATGCTCTAGAGAAAATGACAAAAGTGCTTTCCGATAGCTCACTTTATACAAAGCGTAAGGCCAAATGGCGCCTGCACAACGATAAGTATATTACTGTCGACTACACCGTAACGCCGCTGATTGAGACTAAGCAAATTCTATTTGAAGTTCAACCCCTCGACCGACTACTTCAAATCAGTCGAGAAGAGGCCATGATCGCCTCGCAAGACACAACACGCAATCTTGTCCGAGGACTTGCACATGAAGTCAAAAACCCCTTAGGCGGGATTCGTGGAGCAGCACAGTTGCTTGATAAAGAGCTCGATGAAATCAGCAATAATCCTGAACTAAAAGAATACACCAGTGTTATTATTTCTGAATCCGACCGCCTGCGTAATCTGGTCGATAGAATGCTCGGGCCCCGTCAACCCACCAATTTTGAGCCCGTCAATATTCACGAAGTCCTAGAGCGTGTGATCACACTGATCAAGGCGGAAACCAAAGGCAGCATCAAATTACAGCGCAACTATGACCCCAGTATCCCAGACATTGACGGCGATCTGGAGCTGCTGATACAAGCCCTACTCAACATTGTGCGCAACGCCAAACAAGCGCTGGATAACCAAAGCAGCAATAACAGCCCAACAATAGATCTCGGCACACGTATTCAACGGCAATTTACCATTGGGCGTAAACACTACCCTCTGGTTTGCTGCATCACGATTACCGATAACGGGCCGGGTATCCCCGAAGAACTTATTCAGGATATTTTTTATCCGATGATTTCCGGTCGTGCCGAAGGAACTGGACTTGGCCTATCCATCTCACAACAGCTTATCAACCAACACAAAGGCTTAATCGAATGCGCCAGCGAACCCGGCCATACACGATTTTCCATTTATATTCCTCTGGGGTAAACGTACATGATGTCCTCCACTGAACCTGTCACCATACAACCCACACAATCGCGTACCATCTGGATCGTAGATGATGATCGCTCTATTCGCTGGGTCCTAGAAAAAGCATTAGAAAAAGAAGGTTTATTGGTATCAACTTTCGACAGTGGTGACGCTGCACTCAAACAACTGCGCAACAACGAAAAACCAGCAGCCATTGTTAGCGATGTACGTATGCCAGGCATGGATGGCTTGGATTTACTCAACATTCTGCAATCCGATTTTCCTGGATTACCGGTCATTATCATGACAGCTCACTCAGACCTCGATAGTGCCGTTGCCGCCTACAAAGGGGGCGCATTTGAATACCTGCCCAAGCCTTTCGATGTCGATGAAGCCGTCGCAGTAACACGTAGAGCATTGGCACACTCAGAAGAAAACTTGGTCGAAGCCGTTAAACCAGCCACTGAAATCGACAGCGAAATCATTGGTGAAGCACCTGCTATGCAGGAAGTCTTTAGAGCCATTGGCCGCCTTTCACAGTCGAATATCACCGTATTGATCAATGGCGAGTCAGGGACAGGTAAAGAACTTGTTGCGCAAGCCCTACACCGTCATAGCCCACGTAAACAGAATCGATTTATCGCACTGAATATGGCAGCTATTCCTCGAGACCTTATTGAGTCAGAACTCTTTGGTCACGAAAAAGGAGCGTTTACCGGCGCAGCCAACCAGCGCCAAGGGCGCTTTGAACAAGCTGACGGTGGCACCCTGTTTTTGGATGAAATTGGTGATATGCCTGCAGAAACACAAACACGTCTATTGCGCGTACTGGCGGATGGCGAGTTTTACCGTGTAGGTGGACATACCCCCGTTAAAGTGGATGTCCGCATTATTGCCGCCACCCATCAAAATCTCGAGCAACTGGTAGAAGAAAACCGCTTCCGTGAGGATCTTTTTCATCGCCTCAATGTGATTCGCATTCATATCCCCAAACTAGCCGAACGACGGGAAGACATTCCAAAACTCACCCAATACTTTTTCCAAAAAGCAGCAAAAGACCTTAATGTTGAACCTAAAATTCTGCTGGCCGATACAGAAAACTACCTCTGTGGCCTTGCGTGGCCGGGTAATGTACGCCAATTAGAAAATACGGCTCGGTGGATTACCGTTATGGCCTCTGGCCGTGAAATCCATATTGACGACCTACCACCAGAATTACTCGAAAAACAAAATCAGGACGCACCCGCAGGCGACTGGGAGAAATCATTAAGAAATTGGGCCGATCAGGCATTGGCAAGAGGTCAAAAAAATATTCTAGATCAAGCGGTGCCCGCGTTTGAGCATGCACTCATTGAAATCGCGCTAAAACACACCTCGGGTCGCAAACGAGATGCTGCCGACTTGCTCGGCTGGGGACGTAATACATTGACACGTAAGCTCAAAGAGCTGGGTATCCAAACGAACAACAGTGAAGAGTGATTCTTCACTGTTGGTTCTACGCAATAATTAATGGACTTCTTCGTAGAAGTGCTCAGAAATAGAATAGATCAACTGACCTATTGTATTTTGGCAGGCCTCCAAATCTCCAGACGATAACGACATATATGCGTTATCTGCCAATAATGTTGCTTTTGACAGCATCTGCTCACTCTCAGCCAGCCGCTGCTCGATTGTTTCTACCTGTAATTTAATTTCGTTTATATCTGCCATCTTTATCGCCCTATATCACTCTAAGCCTTCCTATCATCCGCGTGGCAAGGCCTAACGCTGTTAATACAACCCATAATGACAAGCCTATAATTAATCTAAGTGAAGTTATTTTTCACCACCGATAATAAGGTGCTATTACGTGTTGGCGTTTTTATAGCAAACCTTTTTTTTAGCTCAAAGGCTTTTTTGCTATGAATTTTTGCATAAACCAAAACAAGTCTAATTTTCACTATGCAAACCTGCATAGAAAATAAAAACCTTTTAAATCAAACAGATAAGGAGAAAATTTTTAAAACCCAGTATAGACAACATTCAGTAAACCCTATAAAAAAAACCGCGTGAATAGAGCCTAAAACTGAAAGAACGCACACTTTTCCGACGCCAGAGGTCAATCAGTACAGAGTTTTTTGTTGTTTTAGGCGTCATAAATAATGAGCACTTGTTGAAAATGACGACAGAACTACTCATAAGGCCAAAAAGCCGATTCAACAACTACTTTTCACATCGCCTGCTGCCTTTTTAAACAAAATGATGAATCAGCACCTTCAAGTCATCTCAAAAACAACTCATACCGCCAATACAAACTAACACCAGCCCTTACCTCCACAAACAGCTGCTCTTAACAAAAATGGCACAAAAAACAACATAAAAGTCATTAAATTCAACTAATTGTCGCCTTTTACGTGATTTTTTATTTCCATCTACTACGTTTATTGATGTGCCACATATTCTCTGCTTAAGCGACAGCCGTTCTGAATGTAAAACGTTTTCAGCAGAAAACCGTGCCATTTTTTTATGTAACTCCCCCGAAAGCATTCCCCCCTATGCATCTATGCATAAGAATCAAACAGCATATTTTCTGTTATGCAATTTTAAATAAAACAAAAAACGTAATGAGGTCAATACGTTATGAATACATATATTTCAGCAATAGATTATTACTTACCAAACCAAGTTGTTAAAACTCGTGACATGATGGCGGAA
>JBOEHG010000018.1:0-4648 GCA_050633825.1 Cellvibrionaceae bacterium
AGCGCTTCGGTGAGATGGAAGTGTGGGCACTGGAAGCTTATGGTGCTGCTTATACCTTGCAAGAAATGCTGACAGTTAAGTCGGATGATGTTGCGGGTCGTACCAAAATGTATAAAAACATTGTTGATGGCGATCATCGTATGGAACCTGGTATGCCGGAATCCTTTAACGTATTGGTTAAAGAGATTCGTTCTTTAGGTATTAATATGGAATTGGAAAACGATTCTTAATTATTAATCAGGCTTCCTGTTATCAGGAAGCCGAAAAAGAACACCGGTTGCCAGTAATTGGCTGAAAGAAATTAATCCCCTAATTGGAGGAAGACCCTTGAAAGACTTACTTAATTTATTGAAGTCCCAGGGACAAAACGACGAATTTGATGCAATACGCATCGGTCTGGCTTCACCAGAAATGATTCGTTCGTGGTCTTTTGGTGAAGTTAAAAAGCCAGAGACAATTAACTACCGTACATTTAAGCCAGAGCGCGAAGGTTTGTTCTGTGCAAAAATTTTTGGACCAATAAAAGATTACGAATGCTTGTGTGGTAAATACAAGCGTATGAAACATCGTGGCATCATCTGTGAAAAATGCGGTGTTGAAGTGACCTTAGCAAAAGTTCGTCGTGACCGCATGGGTCATATTGAGCTGGCTAGCCCTGTTGCGCATATTTGGTTCTTGAAATCACTGCCAAGCCGTATTGGTTTGTTGTTAGATATGACGCTGCGTAATATCGAGCGTGTATTGTATTTTGAATCATACGTAGTTACTGATCCAGGTATGACGACCTTAGAAAAAGGTCAGCTGCTAACAGACGAAGAATTCTTCGAAGCAATGGAAGAATTCCCTGATGAATTTGAAGCAAAAATGGGTGCTGAAGCGATTCAGGACTTAATGCAAGATATTAATCTTGAAGAAGAAATTAATCGTTTGCGTGAAGAGATTCCTGCAACAAATTCTGAAACCAAGATTAAAAAGCTTTCTAAGCGTTTGAAGTTATTGGAAGCCTTTTACCACTCAGGTAACAATCCTGAATGGATGATCATGCAGGCATTGCCGGTTCTTCCGCCTGATTTACGTCCATTGGTTCCTCTAGACGGCGGTCGTTTTGCGACATCAGACCTGAATGATTTATATCGTCGAGTCATCAACCGTAATAACCGTTTGAAGCGTCTGCTTGATCTTAATGCGCCTGACATTATCGTGCGTAACGAAAAGCGTATGTTGCAGGAATCAGTTGATGCCTTGTTAGATAATGGTCGTCGTGGCCGTGCCATTACCGGTTCTAACAAACGTCCATTAAAATCACTTGCCGATATGATTAAAGGTAAGCAAGGTCGTTTCCGTCAGAACCTTTTGGGTAAGCGTGTTGACTACTCTGGTCGTTCGGTCATTGTAACGGGCCCGACATTGCGTTTGCATCAATGTGGTCTGCCGAAAAAAATGGCTTTGGAATTATTTAAGCCCTTTATTTTTAGCAAATTAGAATTGCGTGGCTTGGCAACAACGATTAAAGCTGCTAAGAAAATGGTTGAACGAGAAGAGCCTGTCGTTTGGGATATTCTCGATGAAGTCATTCGTGAGCACCCTGTATTGCTTAACCGTGCACCAACACTTCACCGTTTAGGTATTCAGGCATTTGAACCAGTATTGATTGAAGGTAAAGCCATTCAATTGCACCCATTAGTCTGTGGCGCTTATAACGCTGACTTTGATGGTGACCAAATGGCTGTGCACGTACCGCTAACCATTGAAGCTCAGCTTGAAGCGCGTGCCTTGATGATGTCGACCAATAATATTCTTTCACCTGCATCGGGTGAGCCGATTATTGTTCCTTCTCAGGATGTTGTCTTGGGTCTTTACTGGATGACTCGTGAGCGTATTAATGCCAAAGGTGAAGGTATGGCCTTTGCTGATGTTGCTGAAGTGTCGCGCGCATACTATGCCGGGCAACTTGATTTGCAGGCACGCATTAAGGTTCGTATTACAGAAATTTTAACGGATCAAGAAGGCGAAAAAACAAGTGAAACCAAACTTGTTGATACAACTGTTGGTCGTGTTTTATTCTGGGAAATCGTACCGGAAGGCATTCCTTTTGAGCACGTTAACCGTGCAATGGTGAAGAAAGCAATCTCTTCTATTATCAACTACTGCTACCGCGTTGTTGGTTTGAAGTCGACGGTTATTTTTGCTGACCAATTAATGTATATGGGCTACCGCTTCTCGACACGTTCGGGTTCATCTATTGGTGTGAATGATTTTGCTATTCCTGATAGTAAGGCCGATATCATTTCTCGTGCAGATAATGAAGTAAAAGAAATTGAAAGCCAGTTCGCTTCCGGTCTTGTAACACAAGGTGAGAAGTACAACAAAGTTATCGATATCTGGTCACGTGCTAATGACCTAGTTGCAAAATCGATGATGGATGGTATTTCGACTGAAGCGGTTATTAACCGTGACGGTGAAGAAGAGCATCAAGACTCTTACAATTCAGTCTTTATGTATGCTGATTCTGGAGCGCGTGGTTCACCTGCCCAGATTCGTCAGTTGGCGGGTATGCGTGGCCTGATGGCACGCCCGGATGGCTCTATTATTGAAACGCCAATTACGGCTAACTTCCGTGAAGGCTTGAATGTACTTCAGTACTTCATCTCAACTCACGGTGCGCGTAAAGGTTTGGCGGATACCGCATTGAAAACAGCAAACTCGGGTTACTTAACGCGTCGTTTGGTTGATGTTGCACAAGATTTGGTTGTTACTGAACATGATTGTGGTACAAGCAATGGTTTGACCATGACACCGGTCATCGAAGGTGGTGACATTATCGAAACTTTGGGTGATCGTGTTCTAGGCCGTGTTGTTGCTCAAGATGTTATTGATCCTGTATCAGGTGAAGTCTTGATGGAAGCCGGCACAGTGATTGACGAGAATCTTATCGATGCCGTAGAAGCAATGGGTGTTGATGAAATTATTGTTCGTTCTACGATTACCTGTGATTCGCGCCATGGCGTCTGTTCAATGTGCTATGGCCGTGACCTTGCTCGTGGTCATGTTGCTAATGTGGGTGAAGCAGTTGGTGTTATCGCTGCACAGTCCATTGGTGAGCCAGGTACGCAGTTAACCATGCGTACTTTCCACATCGGTGGTGCGGCGAGTCGTGCATCTGCCGTTGATAGCGTTCAAATTAAACAACCTGGTACCGCTCGCTTACAGAACGTTAAGTTAGTTGAAAATGCGGCGGGCAATTTGGTTGCTGTTTCTCGTTCGGGTGAATTGGCCGTTGCTGATGAAAATGGCCGTGAGCGTGAGCGTTATAAGATTCCATACGGTGCCGTTATTTCTGTTCGTGATGGTGATCAAGTTGAAGGTGGAGCCATTGTTGCTAAATGGGATCCGCATACTCACCCAATTGTTTCTGAAGTGGCGGGTAAAGCAACTTTCTCAGGAATGGAGGATGGTCTATCAATGCGTCGTCAAACAGACGAAATGACAGGCTTGAGCTCTATTGAAATTCTTGATCCAGCAGAGCGTCCAGCGGCAGGTAAAGATCTAAAGCCTGCGGTTACTTTGGTTGATGCGAAGGGTAAAGAGCTTTACTTGGCTAATACGAATGTACCGGCTCACTATATGTTGCCATCAAAAGCGATCTTAAGCATAAATGATGGCGATGAGATCGGTGTTGGTGACATTATTGCGCGTATTCCTCAGGAAGGTTCGAAAACACGTGATATTACCGGTGGTCTGCCACGTGTTGCTGACTTGTTTGAAGCGCGTAAGCCAAAAGAGCCTTCAATTCTTGCTGAAATTTCCGGTACAGTTAGTTTTGGTAAAGAGACCAAAGGTAAAGTTCGCTTAGTGATTACCCCAACCGATGGTCAGCCATTAGAAGATGGTTCAACACACTATGAAGAGCTTATTCCAAAACATCGTCAGTTGACTGTGTTTGAAGGTGAGCAAGTCGCTAAAGGTGAAGTTGTATCGGATGGCCCGAGTAACCCGCATGATATTTTGCGTTTACAAGGTGTTGAGACATTAGCGCATTATATTACCAATGAGATTCAAGATGTTTACCGTTTACAGGGTGTAAAAATTAACGATAAGCATGTTGAAACTATTGTTCGCCAAATGTTACGTAAAGTTGAAATCACTGGAATGGGTGATTCTAATTACGTTAAAGGTGAGCAGGTTGAATATAACGAAGTCCTTCAGTCGAATGAAAAACTGCGTGATGAAGGTAAACTGCCAGCACGTTTTGAGCGTCAGTTGCTCGGTATTACTAAAGCATCATTGGCAACTGAGTCGTTTATTTCTGCTGCATCCTTCCAGGAAACAACACGTGTTCTAACCGAAGCGGCTGTTACAGGTAAGAAAGATGGCTTGCGCGGCTTGAAAGAAAACGTTGTTGTTGGTCGTTTGATTCCTGCAGGTACCGGTTTGGCGTATCACAATGAGCGCCGTCGTAAACGTGAAGCAGAAGTGACTTCGTCAGAAGGTGTAAGTGCTGAAGAAGTCGAAGCAGCCTTGACCGAAGCACTAAAATCTAGCGCAAGCTAAGGTTTTAAACGCTGCTCTTGATGTAACAATAAAAGCCTCCTTACGGAGGCTTTTTTATGTCCATGGATGGACGGTATCCTGCGGGCGCACGGATGCG
>JBOEHG010000018.1:4724-15375 GCA_050633825.1 Cellvibrionaceae bacterium
AAGAGCAGGGTATGCCATCCATGGTGCTCAAGTAATTTTCGAATGACTATAAGTGAAGCAAGGTACATTTATTTTTTAATAATCACAGTTTGAATTTATTATGATAAAAAAAATAGTCGCAATAATTTTTTTCAGTTTTTTAATTCAGACTATTACTGTTGCTCAAGATGCAACAAGCTCATTTTCTGAGTTGCAGCCCGCAGCCTTAATCGATGTGGCCCCACGTTATCGTTATGCTTTAATTGCTGAATTAGATGAAGGCAAAATGCATATCTTTGAAAGAAAAATCGATGGTAGTTTTTCCAAGGTACGGACAATGGAGGTGTCGATTGGTAAAGAAGGCTATGGAAAAGAGATTGAAGGCGATAATAAAACGCCCATAGGTGTTTACCGTATTACTAGCCATTTAACCAACGCCCAACTCGATGACTTTTATGGGAATGCTGCGTATCCAGTTAGCTACCCCAATGCTTGGGATCGTTTAAAAAAGCGTAGCGGTTATGGTATTTGGCTACATGCAGAACCGATAGGCTTTACTGAAAAGACGCGCCCTCTACGTGATAGTAATGGTTGTGTTGTGCTTTCTAATAATGATATCGATATCTTAAAACAGTATTTAGATATTGGTTACACCTATATCGTACTAACCCCTAAAATGAAAATGACTTCAGTCGAAGTTGTTTCTGAGTTGAGAGAAACAATTCATCAACGATTAAACGATTGGGCCTTAGCTTGGGAGAGTCGCCAGCCTGAGCCCTACCTTAATTTTTATTCAAAAACCTTCAATAATTTAGAAAAGGACTGGACTGCTTGGGCAACTTATAAAAAACGTGTCAATGGCAGTAAAAAATTTATCAACATTAGCACTTCTGATATCGGTATTTACGCTTACCCTAGCGAAGAGAATTTATTGTGGGTTGAGTATTACCAATCCTACCGCAGCAGTAATTACCGCTCCAATGGCTGGAAGCGTCAACTATGGAAGTTGGAGTCTGATGGTGAATGGCGTATTGTTTATGAAGGTGGTGGCTAATATGAGCCACCTTATTTTCTCTCCTCAGTCGTTTTTAAGCGTTGCTTGGGGACTTCCCGCTTTAACCAACGTACTAAATCTACCCACATGCGTGAAATTTCTTTATCGCTAGGCATTATTCCCGCTGATGCTAATTCAACGGTCACTACCGGTAATTCTAAATCGATACCGGCATAATTTCCTAATGAGCCCGGATAGGTGCCGAGTTGACGTAAGCGTAATGCCCCCAAGCGTGAAGGCGCTTTTTGTGGGCCATCATAATCAACTAATCGATGCGGTGCGTGAACAGCGATAATGGCATCGGGTTTAAACTCATCAATAATGTCAGCAAACCAGCGTGTTTCTACTTCACTCATTGCTTGAGGCCCAGGGTATCGTCTAGGGTTTTTATAGGTTCTCTCTTTCCAATACTTTTGCGCAAGCACTTCCCAATCGGTAGACGGAAAGTTTCTATTGAGGTCGACACCATTGGCATTCTGCCGTTGCGCTTTTCTGTTTTTTAATAATCCATCTGGATTCATTAATGGAACAACTTGCCAATGAAATAAACCAGAATGGTGTTGGTTAAGTTTATTCATCCACTTGAACATAATCGAAATAGCGGAGTACTCATCCCCATGAATGCCACCCATAAGTAACACTTTTCCTAAGGGTTTCTTTGTTTTTCGAGGAGGATAAGTTTTATAAGCTAAGGGGCGTTTGTCGGTGGAGTATTGACCGCTATGCTGTAGGTTTTGTCTTTTACAGTCAGCAATGGATACGCTGCCCAACTTGCGACCAATTTCTTTGCATAGGGTATCTATCTCATTGACTGTGTTTGCAAATGCAGTAAAGCTGATTAATAAGAAACTGATAAGCAATAGTGTTTTTACAGGAAGGGTAATAGGGTGATTCATTTATTGTTATACCTAAGCATGAAACGGCAGTATAACGATTTAATAAATGTTTCTAAATAGAGGAAAGGGGGAATGGCAGGACAATCAACACGCTATGTTTCATTGCCTGCCATGTGGGTATGTTATGACTTACCAAGGAACTGTTTGAGCTGGCTGTTAGAATCTTGCCAGTCGAGAATAATCAAAATCAATGCGCTGAGCCAAGTAAAGCAGGCCATGATAAATAAAATTCCTGGGCTGTCGTCTCCTATTTGGACACCTGTTTCAGGGTTGAAATGAGGTTGGACAATGCCTAAAGGTGTAAACAGGTGGAAGTAAATGGCTCCTGTCATGATACCTAAAGCTAATACCGCCCCTAATGAGTGCAATAGTGGTAAAACAGGTTTTTTAGCCGCAAAACTGCCAAGGATAGGGATTAATAGCATGAGCGAACCAATCAGCTCAAATGCGCCAATCATGTATCCGCCATAGACCCCAAACCATGAAAAGCCGGACCATTCCGCTAGGGTGCCGAATATGTGCTGTGTTTCCAGAGAGTTTGAAAATTTGAATGGTAGTGATTGCAAAAAAACAAAACAGATGAAAATAGAGAGAGCGATGATGATACCTTTTTTCAAAATGGTAACCCTTTTATTGTTTTAAGTATAAATTCTTTGAATGGTACAGTAATTTGTACATCAGTACGACAAAGTCAAGTTGTATTAGTTCAAATGAGCCTGACTAACAAGTTTTAGTTAGTCGCTAAGAGATTGTTTTTACTAGAAACTTTCTTGTAAGGAATAATATGGTAGAATCGGGGCCCTCGTTTTGTGCTGGTGTCATTTTTAGCCGTAAGTCAGCTCAAAATGCACTAATTTAGGCCCTTCAGCTTGTGTTCAGGCTAATATAGGTAACATCATTTTTAAATGTAATGGATTAGACTTAAATGAAAAAAAACAAGTTATTCCCTACTTCCCTACTATTGTTGTGCTTTTCCTGTCTAATAATAGGTAACGCATATGCGCAAGACTCTGAAGGTGCTTTTGTTCTAGGGCCTTTTGATGTTGCACCTTCTGTGGGAATTCAGGTTCTCAAAGACGATAATATTTTTCAGGAAGAAGAAAATACAACTGATGATACGATTACAACGGTAACACCGGCGGTTTCTTTGCTGTTTGATAACGGCGTCAGTGGTTTTTCCCTGACTTATCAAGTCGATGCGGGTTATTACTCAGAAGAGACCAGTGAAGATTATACGGACCAGCGGGTATCCACGACCTTTGGTTGGGCAGTTGGCGATAGAAGTCGACTGCAATTTGACGCTAGCTTGTTTGACTCTCAAGATGAGCGCTCTGTGGATAATGCTTCACAAGGTAATTTGATTGATCAAACAACAGACCTTGATGAGTATGAAGATTTAAGCTACTCGGTCACTTACACCATTGGTGATGCTGATTCGATCTTGGGTTTCTCAGTGAATGCAGGTGTTTTTGAGAAAGAATACAGTAATAATGAAATATTCACTCAGTTTAATAATTTTGAGTCTACATCATATGGCGGTCAAGTGATTTGGCGAGTAACGCCGGATATTAGCTTGACGACTGGCTTGTCGCAGCGTGAAACAGACTATGATATTGATACTGAAAACCGAACAAATGCTATAGACCCTTCAAATGTTGCTAATAGTGATAGTGATCAAACAATATATGATATTGGGCTTAACTGGGATGGTGGGCAAGTTACAGGTGGTATTTCCTTTGGTCAAAGTGAGAGAGAGTTTGATGATGGTACTCAGGATACTGACTCGGATCGCTGGAATGTATCGTTAGGCTGGGCCCCGTTTTCTTATTCGGTATTTTCTCTTTCGGCAACACGGTCGCAAGATGAATCAAGTTCGCAACAAGGCAGCCTCCAAGGTACTTTTATTGACAGGGAAGATCTTACGCTTTCTTGGACCCATGATTGGACAGATCGATTCTCTACCAGCGTTTCTGTAAGCGATAGTAATTCAGATTTTGTTAATGATGCCCGTGAAGATGATACAACAACCTATAGTTTTGATGTTGCTTATAGCTTTAATCGTTGGTTGGGCATAGGTCTATTTGTTAGTGAATTAGAGCGTGATTCTACGGATGATGCGATCTTCGACTATGACCGGACCCAATATGGTCTAAGCTTATCTGTGACTCCTTAAGGTGGGCTTGGGTCTAATTTACTCAATTATTTACTATATATCCGATAATTTAAGTTAGATGATAATGATTAGATTTATTTTTTGTTTGTGTTTATTAAGCTCGCTACCTTTTTGGGTTAGTGCTCAAGCTCCATCTGATGAAACAGCTACCCCTGTTGCAAATACTGATACAACAGCACTTCAAGGCGAGTACTTGTTGGGTGTTGGCGATATAGTGCGTATACAGGTGTTTGGAGAGCCAGACCTTACCATGAATGTGCAATTAACTGAGCTTGGAGTATTTACCTATCCTTATTTGGGCGAGTTAAGCATTATTGGACGAAGTGTTGCTGATGTGCAAAAAATGTTAACAGAGGCCCTTGACGGGGATTTTTTGGTGGACCCCAAAGTCAGTGTGACAGTTGAATCCTACCGTGAAATTTTTGTTGGTGGTGAAGTCAGTCAATCAGGTAGCTTTCCTTACCAGCCGGGGCTGACTGTAGGTAAAGCTATTTTCTTGGCGGGTGGATTTACTGAAAGGTCGTCTAAAAGGCGTGTTAAAGTACAATCCGAAGGTGAGGAAAAATCTAAACGAGTCAGTTTAGATTATATGTTAAAGCCTGGGGATATTGTCACCGTATCCAGACGGTTCTTTTAAGTCGGATTAGTTTTTTTGGTATTCATTCTTGGCCTAAAGTGGGTCAAGTAAGTTTTAGGTTTGAGTTTTATGTCTTCACAATCCCCATTTTCATCATCGGCTTCACCCAGTAATAACATGGAATCCAACCCTGTTGCTGAGGGAGATGGTATCGATATCCAATATTACGTGCGCCTTCTATTTTTGAATAAATGGAAGATCATATTCTTTGTTGGCATTGTTACCGCTTTAACTGTTGCTTATGTAAAGCCTATGCCTGCTATTTATTACACAGAAGCCACAATGCTAATTGAAACAGATAAGGCAAATGTTGTTGGTCTTCAGGATATATATTCATCAAATACTCGTCATAGAACTTTTTTGGCGACACAGTATGAAATTATTCGTTCTAGGGCGCTCGCAGAAAAGGTAGTTGACCGGCTGAATCTGGTTCGCCACCGAGAGTATGATGGTCGTCAAAAAGAGCCTAAAAAGAGCCTGCTCGCGCAATTAGGTTTGGCAAGTGATGATAAAAAAGAGGACGAAGGTCCGCAGATGTCCGATGAAGAAATGGATGCCTTCTTGCGCCCTATTATTACTCGCATTGTGTCGAGAAGCCTTGCGGTAAATCCGGTAAGGCGCACTCAGTTGGTAAAAATAGGTTATACCTCGGGTGATCCTAAGTTGGCTGCTGATATTGCTAATGCAATGGCCGATGTGTATATCGAGAGTTATCTGGAAGCGCGTTTGGACGTAACGAAGAAAGCGGCTTCTTGGTTGAGTGGTCGTCTAGATGAGTTGAGGGATAATCTACAGAGTTCTGAAGAGAGGCTTCAGGCCTATAAAGAAAGGGAGCGATTGGTTGATGTTGAAGGTGTTCGTACTCTTGATGCAGCAGAATTAACCCAGCTCCGTAATAACCTTGTGGTTGCACGCCAGGCCAGAGCCGATGCGCAAACGCTCTATCAGCAAGCACAAACCTTACCTGTTGATCAGTTGATGGGTATTCCTGCGTTATTGAATAACCCTATCATCCAGGGTGCCGTTCAAGCGAAAGCCGATGCTGATAGAAATGTTGCTGACCTGAGCAAACGTTATGGTCCTAGGCACCCTTTAATGTTGTCGGCATTAACAACGCAGGAGCAGCTAGGTAAAGAATTGAGTCAGCGTGTTAAGAGTGCTGCTGGTGGCCTAAGAGCGGGTTATCAATCGGCTCTAAAAACTGAGCAGGAGTTAGAGCGACAAATCTCGAATGCTCGTTTCCGTTTGCAAAATGTTGGTCGTAAAGAAGTTAAGTTACGCGAACTTGAGCGTGATGTAGAGACTAACCGCCAGTTATATGATTTATTTTTGAGTCGCGGTAAAGAAACCGATGAGACTAGTCGACTTCAAGAGCCTCCTGCTAGGGTGGTCGATTCAGCTGTTGCTCCCGCCTATCCAATAGGCCCTAACAAGAAGAAATTCGTTATGGCTGCTCTGGTTTTCTCAAGTGGTTTAATTGTAGGTTTGATTATATTATTGGACTTCTTGAAGTCGACGGTTAGAACCAGTGACGATGTTGAAAATAGACTGCGTATCCCCATGCTGGGCTTCGTTCCTTATATTAAATCGAATAAGAGTAAGTATGCTTTTAGGGCCTTTGGTGACGATAGTAATGACATGGGTTTTGCTGAATCGATCAGGACCATTCGTACTAGCTTAGTGCTAGCGAGTCTGGAGAGCCCCTTTAAAGTCATCGTGGTCACATCCTCGGTTCCCGGTGAGGGCAAATCAACGTTGGCCTTGAATATGGCTGAAGCGATGGGGCAGATGGAAAAAGTACTATTGATTGATGGCGATATGCGTAAGCCGACCGTAGGCAAAGCACTGGGTCTGCCTTCTTCCACGGTGGGTCTATCAAACGCGATTATGGGTAAAGCGAAATTAGATTCCTGTACTCAGCGTGTTCCAGGTATGCAGATTGATATTATGTCGTCAGGTATGATCCCAAATAACCCATTGGAGCTTTTGGGTTCTTCTCGATTTAAGAGAATGCTTGAAGACTTGAAGGGTAAATATGACCGTATCATCATCGACTCAGCTCCTGTGCATATTGTCAGTGATGCGAAAATACTGTCGTCCTATGCCGATTCTTTGATTTATGTTGTTAAGTCTGACTCTACACCTTTAAATATCGTATCCAAAGGTGTTAAAAGTTTGCGTAGTGTCAATGCGCCTATTACGGGTGCCGTCCTTAATCAGGTGGATTTGAAGAAAGCCAGCCAGTATGACACTTACTATGGTGTCTATGAGCAAGGTTATGATTACATTACCGATGGTAAATCGGCTTCTTAGAAACGTGTAATATTTTCGCCATTCTGTCATGCACAAGTTCTTGACGAACTTGCCTCCTATCCGTACAATGCGCCACCCCTGTATCTTGGGGGTGAGCACCTGTTGCTCATTTTTACCTAAATAGCTTGTTACTATCTGCCAATATAAGCTGCCAAATATAACCATTTGACAGTTATAGCTAGTAATTAAGTGTTAATAAAATATCTTTGGAGTTTATTTCATGGCAACGATCAACCAATTGGTTCGTAAGCCTAGAAAACGTAAAGTACAAAAGAGTGACGTACCTGCATTGCAGGCGAACCCTCAAAAGCGTGGTGTTTGTACCCGTGTTTATACTACTACCCCGAAGAAGCCTAACTCAGCTTTACGTAAGGTCTGCCGTGTGCGCCTAACGAATGGTTTTGAGGTAACTTCTTATATTGGTGGTGAGGGTCATAACCTGCAAGAGCATAGTGTTGTGCTGATCCGTGGCGGTCGTGTAAAAGATTTGCCTGGTGTTCGCTATCACACAGTTCGCGGTAGCTTGGATACATCTGGTGTTGCAGATCGTAAGCAAGGTCGTTCTAAGTACGGTACTAAGCGTCCTAAATAAGGTCGTTTAACGTTTTTTAGAGGCTACTGGTTTAAAGATAGGTGTTAAACCCGGTATTTAAACTAAATAGTAGTCAAAACCAAGAGTAAGGCTAAGTGCGATTAAGGTAGATGCTGTAAGGCTAATACCAAAATTAGTGTCTTAGAATTAACCTGAAACAGAGGCCGAGGCCAACAAGAGGCGAGTAAGATGCCAAGAAGAAGAGTTGTCGCCAAGCGCGAGATATTACCGGATCCTAAATTTGGTAATGTAAAGCTGGCGAAATTTATGAATATATTAATGGTCAGTGGTAAAAAAGCTGTCGCTGAACGCATTGTTTATGGTGCATTGGATATTGTCGGTGAGAAATCTGAAAAAGATGCTCTCGAACTATTTGATGAAGCGCTGGAAGCAATTGCCCCATTAGTTGAAGTAAAAGCCCGCCGTGTCGGTGGTGCTACTTACCAAGTGCCTGTTGAAGTGCGTCCAGCACGTCGTGAAGCACTGGCCATGCGTTGGTTAGTTGAATACGCACGTGGCCGCAGTGAAAAGTCTATGCCGGCACGTTTGGCTGGTGAATTACTTGACGCTGCTCAAGGTAAAGGTGCTGCTGTTAAGAAGCGTGAAGATGTGCATCGTATGGCTGAAGCCAACAAAGCATTCTCTCATTACCGTTTCTAAAGCAAGCGTCGTATTACTGAAAATAAAGGCAGCTATAATGCTGCCTTTTTATTATCTATAAACAATAAATTTAACCCTCATATCTTAACTCGGAGAAATAGACAGTGGCACGTAAAACTCCTATCGCACGTTACCGAAATATCGGTATTGTGGCTCATGTTGATGCGGGTAAAACCACAACAACCGAGCGAGTGCTGTTTTACACGGGTTTGTCTCATAAGATTGGGGAAGTCCATGATGGTGCAGCCACAATGGACTGGATGGAGCAAGAGCAAGAGCGAGGTATCACCATTACTTCTGCTGCTACGACTTGTTTTTGGGCTGGGATGCAACAGCAATTTGATCAGCATCGCATCAATATTATTGATACACCAGGGCACGTTGACTTCACGATTGAAGTTGAGCGTTCTTTACGTGTGCTCGATGGTGCAGTTGTTGTTTTATGTGGCTCTTCAGGTGTGCAGCCCCAGACTGAAACGGTTTGGCGTCAGGCGAATAAGTACGAAGTGCCGCGTATGGTCTTTGTTAACAAAATGGACCGAGCAGGTGCTGACTTCCATATGGTTGTTAGTCAATTAAAAGAGCGTTTAAACGCAAATCCAGTACCAATGCAGATGACCATTGGTTCTGAAGACGAATTTAAAGGTGTTGTTGATCTGATCAAAATGAAGGCTATTCTATGGAATGAGTCAGATCAGGGGATGACATTTGAGTACGCAGATATTCCTGAGGATATCCAGGCTCAATGTGAAGAGATGCGTGAATATATGGTGGAAGCCGCGGCTGAAGCCAATGAAGAGTTAATGGATAAGTACCTCGAAGAGGGCGAGTTAACAGAAGAAGAAATTAAAGCAGGTATTCGCCTTCGGACATTGTCTAATGAAATTGTCCCGGTATTCGGTGGATCTGCATTTAAGAATAAAGGTGTTCAAGCAGTTCTGGATGCCGTGATTGAATATTTACCCTCTCCAACTGAAGTAAAAGCCATTGAGGGTGTTCTCTTGGATGGGAAGGGGGATGACGACGAAAGTGTAGAAACTCGTGAAGCTGATGATAGCGCGCCATTCTCTGCCTTAGCATTTAAAATCGCTACCGATCCCTTTGTTGGTACCTTAACATTCTTTCGCGTTTACTCGGGTAAATTGGAAAGTGGTACAGCCGTTTATAATTCTGTAAAGGGTAAAAAAGAGCGTGTGGGTCGAATGGTGCAAATGCACGCGAACTCTAGAGAAGAAATTAAAGAAGTATTAGCCGGTGATATTGCGGCGGCTATTGGTTTAAAAGATGTGACCACTGGCGATACTTTGTGTGCTGAGAATGGAAAGATTATCTTGGAGCGTATGGAGTTTCCTGAGCCAGTTATTTCTGTGGCGGTTGAGCCAAGAACGCAAAGTGATCAGGAAAAAATGGGTATCGCTTTAGGTAAGTTGGCGCAAGAAGATCCTTCATTCCGTGTTAAAACAGATGAAGAGACAGGGCAGACAATTATTTCGGGTATGGGTGAGCTGCATTTAGATATCCTTGTTGACCGTATGCGCCGAGAATTCAGTGTTGAAGCCAATATTGGTAAACCCCAAGTCGCTTATCGTGAGCGTATTAACAATATCAGTGAGATTGAAGGTAAGTTTGTACGTCAGTCTGGTGGTCGTGGTCAATATGGGCATGTCTGGATTAAATTTGAGCCCGCTGAAGACTCGAATGCTGAAGGTTTGGAATTTGTTAACGAAATTGTCGGTGGTACTGTACCTAAAGAATACATCCCTGCGGTTGAAAAAGGGATTTCAGAACAAATGCAAAATGGTGTGCTTGCGGGTTACCCTTTGTTGGGTCTGAAAGCAACGTTATATGATGGTTCTTTTCATGATGTAGATTCCAATGAGATGGCCTTTAAAATTGCGGGCTCTATGGCCACGAAAAAGCTAGCCGATGTTGGTGGTGCAAAATTGCTTGAGCCTATGATGAAAGTCGAAGTGGTTACGCCTGAAGAAAATATGGGTGATGTTGTTGGTGATCTTAATCGCCGCCGTGGACTCATTCTTGGCATGGAAGAAAATGTTTCGGGTAAAGTGGTTAATGCTGAAGTACCCTTGGCTGAAATGTTTGGCTACGCAACTGACTTGCGTTCAGCAACTCAAGGCCGTGCCACCTTTACCATGGAGTTTGAAAAATATTCTGAGGCGCCTACCAAGGTTGCAGAAGAGATTATTGCCAAACATTAATCTTACAAGTAGTAGTGTTGGCAAAGTGCTTTACAGTAATTTAATTGAGATAAATATTATTTCAAAAAGTTTTTAATTTTAGATACCTTAGTAGGGGATAAAACAGTGGCGAAAGAAAAGTTTGAACG
>JBOEHG010000019.1:0-80450 GCA_050633825.1 Cellvibrionaceae bacterium
ATTACCGTGCCGGCTTACTTTAATGATGATCAACGTAAAGCCACTAAAGATGCCGGTAAAATTGCTGGGCTTGAAGTAAAGCGTATTATTAATGAGCCAACGGCAGCAGCACTGGCTTATGGTATGGATAAAGCGAAAGGTGATCACACGGTTGCTGTTTATGACTTAGGTGGCGGTACGTTTGATATTTCAATTATTGAAATTGCAGATGTTGATGGCGAGCACCAATTTGAAGTATTGGCGACCAATGGTGATACCTTCTTAGGTGGTGAAGATTTCGATTTACGTTTAATTGAATACTTGGCCGAAGAATTTAAGAAAGACAATGGTATTGATCTACATAATGATCCACTGGCTTTGCAGCGCTTAAAAGAAGCAGCAGAAAAGGCGAAAATCGAACTGTCTTCCAGTCAGCAAACAGAAGTAAATCTTCCTTATATCACTGCTGATGCAACGGGCCCAAAACACTTAGTTGTTAAGTTAACCCGTGCAAAATTGGAATCGTTAGTTGAAGAGCTTGTTACGCGTTCGCTAGAGCCGTTAAAAGTCGCTATTGCTGATTCTGATTTATCAGTAAGCGAAATTGATGACATTATCCTTGTGGGTGGTCAAACACGCATGCCAATGGTTCAGGAAAAGGTAGCAGAGTTTTTTGGTAAGGAACCCCGTAAAGATGTTAACCCTGATGAAGCAGTTGCTATCGGTGCAGCGATTCAAGGTGCGGTATTAGCAGGTGATGTTAAAGACGTTCTATTGTTAGACGTTACACCATTAAGTTTAGGTATCGAAACAATGGGTGGTGTTGCAACGCCATTGATTGAAAAAAATACCACGATCCCAACCAAAAAATCACAAGTGTTCTCAACCGCAGAAGATAATCAATCTGCAGTGACGATTCATGTTGTGCAGGGTGAGCGTAAACAAGCGCAACAAAATAAATCCTTGGGCCGCTTTGATCTGGCTGATATTCCACCAGCACCTCGTGGCATTCCGCAGGTAGAAGTTACCTTTGATATTGATGCTAACGGTATTTTAAATGTAAGCGCGAAAGATAAAGGCACGGGCAAAGAACAATCTATCGTTATTAAAGCCTCTTCAGGTTTAAGTGATGATGAGATCGAAGCAATGGTAGCAGATGCTGAAGCGAACGCTGAAGCGGATCGTCAGTTCGAAGAATTAGCTGCGGCTCGTAATACATTGGATGGTTTAATTGGCGCAACTAAGAAAACTTTGGAAGAAGCTGGTGATAAAGCTACTGAAGAAGAGACAACTGCAATCAAAGCTGCCATTACAGAAGCAGAAGAAGCCGTTAAAGGTGACGATAAAGAAGCGATGGAAGCTGCAACGACTAAGCTGACCGAAGCATCAAGCTCGCTTGCACAAAAACTTTATGCCGAACAGGCTGAGCAAGCGGGTGGCGCTGATGCGGCTGCTGGCGGTGAGCAAGCTCAGGCAGAGCCTGCCGATGAAGGCGTAGTAGAAGCCGAATTTGAAGAAGTGAAAGACGAGAAGTAGGAAAAAAGTTTAGGGATAGACCGCCGTTTTATAAACTATAAATTGGTGTTCTGCTCTTGATTTTCTGGGCGCGGACTTTATGTTCGCGTTTGTTTTATCTGAAATATGATAGTCCTTTGGCTATTGGTAAATAGAGTGAGTTTTAATGTCCAAGCGTGATTATTACGAAATTCTGGGTGTTGATAAGGGTATATCTGAAAAGGATCTGAAAAAAGCCTATCGACGCGTGGCAATGAAATACCATCCAGATCGTAACCCTGACGATAAAGAAGCTGAAGAAAAGTTTAAAGAAGCCAGTGAAGCTTACGAGATTTTATCTGACTCACAAAAGCGTGCAGCCTATGACCAATACGGTCATGACGGCGTTGACCCTCAAATGGGTGGTGGCGCAGGCTTTAATAACTTTAGTGATATTTTTGGCGATGTATTTGGTGATATCTTCGGTGGGGGTGGCAGTCGTGGTGGCCGTGGTCCTCAGCGTGGATCTGATTTGCAATACACTTTACAAGTTACCCTTGAGCAAGCGGTAAAAGGAACCACGGCAAAAATTAAAGTGCCGACATTGGTTTCGTGTAATACCTGTGATGGCAGTGGCGCTAAAGCCGGTTCAAAACCGGTTCAATGTTCGACCTGTGGTGGTGTTGGTCAGGTGCGGATGCAGCAAGGCTTTTTCTCTGTTCAGCAAACCTGTCCTTCCTGTCGTGGACAAGGGACAATGATTAAAGACCCTTGTGGCAGTTGTCATGGTCAGGGACGCATTGAAGAAACCAAAACCTTATCGGTTAAGGTGCCTGCAGGTGTTGATACGGGTGATCGTATTCGCTTAAGTGGCGAAGGTGAAGCTGGTCCAGCCGGTGGTGTTGCAGGTGATCTCTATGTACAGGTGTCCGTTAAACAGCATGATATTTTTGAGCGCGATGGTGCAAATTTATATTGTGAGGTTCCCATTAGTTTTGTGGATGCAGTGCTAGGCGGAGAGCTCGAAGTGCCGACCCTTGATGGCCGCGTCAAACTCAAAGTCCCTACTGAAACCCAAACGGGTAAGTTATTTAGATTGCGTGGTAAGGGCGTGACGCCTGTGCGTAGCAGTACAAAAGGTGATTTACTTTGTCGGGTTGTTGTCGAGACTCCAGTTAATTTGTCAGGTAAACAAAAAGAAATTCTTCGTGAATTTCAATCCTCTTTAGAAGGTAAAAAGCATTCGCCTCGCCAGAGTACTTGGTTTGAAGGTATGAAAGACTTTTTTAACTAGCGGTATTTGGCTTTATCAAAATACCTTAGAAAATAGGAGCCTCGGCTCCTATTTTTGTTTAAGTTTGTTACACTATCTCTTTTATCTGACTTTATTAGGAATTATAAAATGCCTACCCAAATAGCTATTACCGGTGCTGCTGGCCGAATGGGAAAAATGCTAATCGAAGCGCTTTCTATGTCAGTGGATGCAGAATTATCTGCAGCTATCGAGCGACCCGAATCAACATTAGTGGGCGCCGATGCAGGTGAAGTTGCTGGTTTAGGTAAAAATGGCGTTAGCATTGTAGGTGATATTGCCGAGGTTAAAGACCAATTTGATGTGTTGATTGATTTTACCGCACCTCAGGCTACCTTAAATAACGCTCGTTTTTGTGTTGATAATAATAAAGGGATTGTTATCGGTACAACGGGTTTTTCTCAAGAGCAGACTGCAGAAATTGAGGCATTGCAATCTCAATTACCAATGATTAAAGCAGCCAACTACAGTACGGGAGTGACATTGTCGCTCAAGCTTTTAGAGATGGCGGCGAGTGTGCTTGGTGATGATGTTGATATTGAAATTGTAGAGGCGCACCATCGTCACAAAGTTGATGCTCCTTCAGGTACTGCATTGGCAATGGGAGAAGCTATTGCTAATACTCTAGATCGTGATCTTGCAGAAGTTGCTGTTTATGGCCGTGAAGGTTTAACCGGGGCTCGTGATCGCGACACAATTGGTTTCGCTACCGTACGTGGAGGTGATGTTGTCGGTGATCATACGGCGATGTTTTTGGCGGATGGTGAGCGTTTGGAAATTACTCATAAAGCCTCAAGCCGGATGTCTTTTGCCCGTGGTGCTGTGCGTGCTGCAGCGTGGTTGGTGGGTAAAGATAAAGGTTTATACACCATGCGCGATGTATTGGGTTTATAAGCTTACATTAAGTTTTTTAGTACACTAATAAATTCTTCGGCAGGTTTTGAAAGTGAATTATGGCTATTATGAAGTACACCAAATGTCACGGGTATTTGTGGTGCAAATGGTATGACGCTGACATTTTCTAGGTTTTGAGAAAATAATGAAAATTCATCAACGAGTACAATACCAAGCCCTTTGTTAGCAAGCTGGCATGCTACGGTAAAATAATTGACTTCAGACTCTGGTTCTTGCTCGTTGAGCCATGGTACTTCTTTTTTTAAGAGCTCCGACCACCAAGTTCCTCCAGAACAATAAATTAAACTTTCCTTTTCAAGTTCTTTGGCCGTTATTTTCTTTTGTGAGGATAATGGGTTCTCATTGGGTACAATACATTTAATCTCTCCGCGTTTAATAATTTCAGCCTCGAGAGAATTTTCATTTGATGGAAAGTGAACGACGCCTAAATCTGCTCGACAGTAGTTGATCTGTTCCTTGATAGATTCATTAGGTTGTACATCAATATGTAAACGTAGCTCAGGCCATTTTTTCTTGAGATGCTGAACTGCTGTTGGAATGATTTCTATCGCGAGAGCAGGGGCAGCTGTAATCCGCAATTCTCCCACTTTAACATTTCTCACATCTCGGCTGATTTTATTAAAGCGATACAGAGCATCTTCTATTTCTTGAGCGGCTGAAAAGAGTAAGCCAGCTTCCGGTGTTGGTTGTAACCGACCATTGACTCGTTTAAAGAGTTCAATCCCTAGGCGAGATTCGGCATGTTGCAATGTCTTGCTGACAGCAGGTTGAGAGACATGTAATTCTCTGGCCGCTTCGCTAACGGAACCTGTCCTCATGACATAGGTGAAAACTTCAATATGACGCAGTTTTAACATGCTTATAACCTTTGATTATGACATTGCCATGTAATCCTATTGGACTCATGTAAATATCATAGTAATAATTTATGCCAATTAACAGGTGTTTTATTAAATTATAGTAGTGATATGTTGCGAAAAAGTATATGAAAAGCTTTTAGCTTGGTTAGTTTTAGAAAATATAAGCATTATATAAACCTCTTTTTAAGAAAATAAATTTTAAGGTTTTTTTATTCTTATATTCTTTCCTTTTTATGGGCGTTCACCCATAAAGCATATTTATTTTAAATAATATAATTAAAACGAATAGCTATGTAGATAAAAGCGGGAGTTTTCTTGTGTCTGAAAAAAATATAAGTTTTATGTTATCGGTACAGTCAAAAATTATTTTTACTACTATTGTAATAATTACCGTTATATTAGGTGCTTATGCTGTATATGATATTAATAGGCGTGGAGTTATTCTAGAGGGAGAGATAGTTGAACTCGCAAAGGTAACAGCCAAAAAACTTGAGAATAACTTGCGTATTCCACTTTGGGATCTGGATTCTGACCTGGTTTCTGATGCAATAGAAGCTGAAATGTTAACCCGAGATATTTCTGCCATTATGGTATTTGATAGCAATGGCTCAGATTTAATCTCTGGAAAGCAGAGAGATGCTAGTTGGACTGTTTTAGATTCAAATAAGGCATATATTCCTGTCAAAGATGAAATAGCAAGAGAAGCCTTAATTTCAAATAAAAATGAAACCATCGGTCGAGTTGTTGTTTATATAACGCCTAAATTTAAAGAAAAAGCGACAAGTACATCGGCTTTAGGCTTATTGCTGACGCTTGTTTTTTTGGATGTCATTATTTTTATGACCTTATGGCTTGTTATGACAAATATACTAAGAAACCCTATATCCAAATTAAGTGCTGCAGCCAATCAAATTAGCCGAGGTGATTTTAGTGTTGAAATTGATACTAACAGAGAGGATGAAATAGGGGTTGTTGCCAACTCTATTGACCGCATGAAAGTTAGTTTAAATATGGCTATTCAGCGATTAAGAGAGATTGAGCAGCGTAGAAAAGAACGTCTCAATAAGTCGAGGTTGCAGCAATGATTAAATATGCTTTTCTTTACATTATATGTGCTTTTATTCATATATCGCACCTCAATGCTCAGACCATAACACTAACAACAGAACATTATCCCCCCTATAATATTGACTTAACACTTGATGGGGGTGTTGGTGTTGGTGGAGCTGCCACTGAGATTGTGTTAGAAATGATGAGGCGTTCAGGCTATTCATATAATCTGGAATTGATGTCGTGGAAGAGAGCTTACGAATCTACACTAAAAACAAAAAATACGGGTGCTTTTTCTACTACTTATACTGAGGCAAGGAAAAACCTATTTAAATGGGTCGGCCCCTTGGTTGATAATGATCATGTGCTGTTAGCAAAAGAATCTAGCACTATAAAAATTGATAGTATTGACGACGTAAAAGAATATAGCGTAGGTGCTTATCGTGGCTCTTCTGCGGCAAGTTATCTTCAGTCAGTAGGTTTGAAGCCAGAGCTTGTTCGCAGTGATCACCTTAATCCTTTAAAGCTGCAGAGGGGGAGAATTGATTTTTGGATGGCGGGTCATTTATATGGACCTCATTTGGCTAAACAATATGATGTGACAGGCTTAAAGCCCGTCTATACAGTAAGAAAAACAAAAATGTATTTGGCTTTTAATATAGAAACCGCTGATGACATTATAAATAAGTTGAATGCTATTTTACGCGACATGGAGCAAGAGGGCTTTTTGGCTGAGGTGTATAAACGTTATTAGCAGTTTATTATTTATAAGGCATGACTAATGCCTATAAGGTTTAGTTATACCCGATATGTTTTATGTTAATCGACTAATATGATGGGTAACATGCATAATGATATTTTTAGATTAATAAGATTGTATCAATATGAAAGTTGTCGTTTTAGGTGCAGGTGTTGTCGGTGTTAGTACGGCTTATATGCTTGCTAAGCAAGGGTGTCAGGTAACAGTTGTCGATCGTTCAGCGGTTTCTGGTGCAGGTACCAGTTATGCTAATGGTGGGCAGCTTTCTTATGGGTATCGAACGCCGATTGCAAACCCTAAAGTGTTGAAACAGTTACCGGCTATTCTGCTTGGTTTAGATCCTGCTTTTAAAATTACCCCTTCGTTAGATATTGATTTCTATAAATGGGGAATTCGCTATTTATTGAGTAGTTTTCCAAAAGCATCTTCTCGTTCTGCGAGTGTAATGCACGACTTGGGGCAATTAGCCAAAGAAAAAATAGCCCAGATAGTTAATGAAGCAGCAATTGATTTCGACTACCGCTCTCGTGCAGGTAAACTTTATATTTACGAAAATGAACAAGAACTCTTAAAAGCTTCAAAGGCCTCAGGTGATTCTTTGGTGTGGTCAAAAAAAGAGTTGTTATCACACGTGCCCCTATTAAAGTCTAATCCAAAGGTTGTTGGTGGCGTCTATGATATTGAAGAGGATGCAGCGGATAGTTATAAGTTTTGTGGGGAGTTGGTCAGCTTTATGGAAGCCAATCTTAATGTAGAGTTTTTAGCGAATACAGCTGTTGAATCTATGAGTATAAAAGCAGGGAGGGTTGAATACCTTGTAACGAATAAAGGTAATATCCAAGCGGATAAGTTTGTCTTAGCTATGGGGCCTCAAAGTGCCAATTTTGCAAAAAAAATAGGTATTACCTTACCCATTTATCCCATGAAAGGCTATAGCGTTACAGTACCTGCTAATGATGCATGCCCTAATATCTCAGTGACCGATACAAAGACAAAGACGGTTTATTGTAAATTAGGGGACCGTTTAAGAATTGCAGGCTTCGCCGAACTCTCTGGTTATGATACCTCTATTAAAAAAGAGTGTATTGATATGATGCTTAATAATGCACAAAAAGTGCTTCCAGGAGCAGGGGACTATACAAAGGTATTAGACCAATGGTGTGGTTTGCGGCCTGCGACACCCGATAGTATCCCTATTGTTGATCAGTCTCGTTACGATAATGTATATCTTAACACCGGGCATGGTATGTTGGGTTGGACACATTCGACAGCGACTGCTGAAATTCTATCTAATATGATATTGGGTCACTCTCAACCTTTTGATGTGTCTCGCTTTTCATTAAAGCGCTTTTAGAGTGTTATAGCCCATAACTAAACATTATGGGCTGTTTACCTTTTTTGATTGGCTTTTGTTTTTTAATGTAAGCAAACTAACGCTAGTTTTTTAAATGGTTAGTAAATTTTATGTTTGTATTAGAAAATTTGAAAAAGTTAAATCTATCACTTCCTGAAGCTTCTCCCGTAGCAGGAAATTATTCCGGTTATATTCTTCATAATAAAATTTTGTATGTCTCAGGGCAAACAGCGAAAGAGTCCGGCGAGTTAATTTATAGTGGCAAAGTAGGGCTTGATTTGAGTTTGGCCGAAGGGGTCTCTGCTGCGCAAGTTTGTGCTTTAAATTTGTTAGCGCAAGTTAATAAGGCTTGTGAAGGAGATTGGGATAAGTTAGAAAAATGCTTAAAACTCAGTATCTTTGTAAATAGTTCCCCAGACTTTATTGATCATCCAAAAGTTGCAAATGGCGCCTCTGATCTTATTGTTTCTGCATTGGGAGAAAGAGGTATTCATTCCCGAGCTGCTGTAGGGGTCAATAGTTTGCCTGGAAATTCTGCTGTTGAGGTAGAAGGTGTTTTCGTTTTAAAAAATTAAAATATTTATGCGCAAGTTGTTAAAAATGATTCATAATTATTTCTTATTTGTCTCAGCTTGCCATTTATTATGAGTGTAGTATAGAGTTGGTTTGTCTGTTTTTATGTCAAAAATAAATGAAAAAAGTTGCTGTTAAAAACATTAGTTATAACATTGATTATAATTTTGGTTATAGTTATGGTGTTAGTTATAGCGCTAATAATTTCTTTGGCATGAAAGTATACAATTAATATAATTTAAATAATGAAATAGGATGAGGACTTAATCATGATTATAAAAAAAGTTGCGTTGACTCTTTCTCTTGCGTTAGCAGCAAGTTCAAGCGCATTTGCCGATAAGCAGTTTGTTACTATTGGTACTGGCGGTGTTACCGGCGTTTATTACCCAACAGGCGGTTCTATCTGTCGCTTGGTTAACAAAGATACCAAAAAACACGATGTTCGCTGCTCGGTAGTGAGTACGGGTGGTTCTATTTACAATATTAATGCAATTCGCAGTGGCGATATTGAGTTAGGTGTTGCGCAATCTGATTGGCAATTCCACGCTTATAATGGCAGTAGTAAATTTAAAGAGCAGGGTAAGTTCAAAGAGCTACGTTCAGTCTTCTCTGTACATGCGGAGCCATTCACTGTTGTGGCGCGTAAAGACGCAAACATCAAAACGTTTAATGACTTAAAAGGTAAGCGAGTTAACTTTGGTCCACAATCTTCTGGGACTTATGCTACGGCAAAAGTGTTGTTAGATTCATTGGGCTGGACTTTTGATGACTTCAAATTAGCCTCAGAGCTGAAGCCTGCGGAGCAGTCTAGAGCGCTTTGTGACAACAAAATTGATGCGGTTATTTATGTGGTTGGCCACCCAAGTGGTTCAATAAAAGAAGCAACAACGGCTTGTGACACTAACTTGGTTAATGTTACTGGTGGCGCTGTTGAAAAGCTTGTTTTTTCAAACCCTTACTATCGAATTGCTGCAATCCACAAAGATTTATACGGCTCTTCTCAAAACATCTTAACCTTCGGTGTGGGCGCAACGTTTGTAGCATCAACAAAGGTATCGGATGACGTGGTTTACAACATTGTTAAAGCGGTATTTGAAAACTTTGATGAGTTTAAGCGTTTACACCCTGCCTTTGCCCATTTGAAGAAAAAAGAGATGATTTCAGATTCGAACTCAGCACCTCTTCATAATGGCGCCATTAAATACTATACTGAAGCTGGTCTAATGTAAGCGACGCTTTATTCAAAAATATAGATGTATATTGAATCCTGCGCCTATTTGATAGGCGCAGGATTTGTAATTATAAAAATAAGTGTTTTTTTTCAAAAATATCTAGCGGTTGAAGATAATAATTATGGTTGATGCAAAAAAAGAAAGTCCTGATGGGCAAGTTGACTCGTTAATCAGTAGTGAGACGGGGCGTCTTGATCACAATTCTTTACCGGGAAAAGTGGTCTGGTGTACACTCCTCGTGTGGTCTGCGTTCCAGCTATGGTACGCTTCCCCGCTACCTTATGCCTTCAATTTTCTGGTGTTAAATGAAGACCAGGCAAAATATGTTCATTTAGCCTTTGCTCTATTTTTGTCATTTAACCTGTTCTACGACTATTCTCAAAAACCACATAAATTTAAACCTTATTTAAGGTTGCTACTGGGTTTAGTGGCAATTGTGCCCGTTCTTTATATGTTGATTTTTAAAGATGATGTCAGCAGCCGTGCGGGCAACCCAACCAGTGCCGATGTGATTTTCGCAATGTCGGGTATTTTTTTCCTATTAATAGCAACCAGAAAAGCCTTGGGCTTACCGTTGTTGATTGTTGGTATAGTCTTTCTCTTGTTCAGCGTCTTGGGGCCCTATATGCCTGACGTTATTTCCCACAAGGGAGCATCAATTAATGCGCTTGCCTCTCATCAGTTTCTCACGTCAGAGGGTATTTTTGGTGTTGCTCTGGGTGTGTCGACTACATTTGTCTTTTTGTTTGTTTTACTAGGTGCTTTTTTGGATGTAGCCGGTGCCGGTAATTTTTTCATCAAGCTATCTTTTTCTATGTTGGGTCACTTTAGAGGGGGGCCAGCTAAGGCTTCTGTCGTTGCGTCGGGCCTAAGCGGCATTGTGTCGGGATCCTCTATTGCAAATGTAGTCACAACGGGGACTTTTACTATTCCCTTGATGAAGCGAGTTGGATTTTCAGGAGAAAAAGCCGGGGCAATTGAGGTTGCTGCATCGACTAATGGTCAGTTAACACCGCCGATTATGGGTGCTGCTGCATTCTTAATGGTCGAATATATTGGAATACCTTATATAGATGTTATAAAGCACGCCATACTTCCTGCTTTGGTTTCCTACATCGCGCTTTTATTTATTGTGCATCTAGAAGCCACCAAGCTTAAAATTGAAGGAATAAAACGAGATTACACACCCACTGTATCTGAGCGCTTGTTATCTTATTGTACTTCCATTGTCGGTATTCTAGGCCTTGGAGCAGCTGTTTACTATATAACGACTTGGCTTGAAGCGGCATTGGGAGCCTCTTCTTATTGGGTGATGTCCGCTCTTTTGATTGCCGCTTATATTCTTTTGGTTAGGCTCTCCGCAAAATACCCTGATCTGGAAATTGATGACCCCAAAGCCCCGATTTTGACTTTACCTGATACTAAGAAAACGCTTTACGCAGGATTGTATTTTTTAATTCCCATTGTTGTTTTACTTTGGGCCTTAACGGTCAAACGATTTTCTCCGCCACAATCTGCCTTTTTCTCTTTGTTATTTTTGATTTTTATCGTTATCTCCCATAAACCACTCAAGTCCTTCTTTCGTGGAGAAAGCGATTGGCTAGCTGGATTGAAAGTTGGTTTTAATGATTTTCTTGAAGGTATGGTTAATGGATCAAGAAACATGATTGGTATTGCCATTGCTACAGCAGCGGCAGGGATCATTGTGGGTACTGTTACATTGACAGGCTTGGGCCAAATGATGACAGCCTTTGTTGAGTTTATCTCTGCCGGTAACCTGTTATTAGTGCTTTTATTCACAGCGGTTATTTGTATTGTATTGGGTATGGGATTGCCAACTACGGCTAACTATATTGTGGTCTCATCTCTAATGGCGCCAGTGATTGTGACGCTTGCAGCGGATAACGGTTTAGTCGTTCCTTTGATTGCGGCACACCTTTTTGTCTTTTATTTTGGTATTTTGGCTGATGATACTCCACCTGTAGGCTTAGCTGCTTTTGCTGCAGCGGCTATTTCAGGAGCAGACTCTGTAAGGACGGGTGTTCAGGGTTTTATTTATGACATTCGTACAGCAGTACTTCCTTTTATGTTTATCTTCAATACAAAGCTGTTGTTGATTGGCATTGAGTCAGTATTTGATTTGTTATTAACAATAGCGGGAACCGTTGTCGCCATTTTAAGCTTTTCTGCTGCCACCCAAGGTTTTTGGTTAGTAAAAAATAAACTTTGGGAAACAGCTTTGTTGTTGTTCATTACATTTGCTTTATTCCGACCTGATTTTTGGATGGATATGATAGAAGAACCCTATCAAGCATTCCCAGCGGCTGGTCACCTTGAAGCAGTGATCAAAGCATCTGCACCAAAAGACTATTTAAGAATACAAGTGCAAGGTATGAGTCTTGAGGGCGATGAAGTCGATAGAATTGTAAGCCTTGCTATTCCTGATGCTAAGACAGTTGAAGGGCGTTTACAAGAAATGGGTCTGACGTTAAGTACTTCAAACGATGAGGTTAAAGTTGATTCAGTAATGTTTGGTAGTCCTGCACAAAAAGTAGGAGTGGATTTTGACTGGACAATTAGTCAGGTCTTTAAACCGTCTGACAGAATAGCCAATGAGTGGCTGTTCTTGCCTGCATTATTTCTCTTGTGGTTTGTTGGCTATTTACAATCAAGACGTAGAGATCAGCTATAAAATAAGATCTATGCCCCGTCTTTTATTCTTCATAGGAGATGGGGTATTGATGATTTTTGTGACAATCTTCGATTATTTGTAGGAAATACCTACGACATTTCTTTAAGTTTTACTCAAAAGCTGTTCTTTATTAAGAACTTTTCTTTATTTTCTTGCAAAGTGTCAAATTGCTGACTATATACTATTTGTTATTCTGTTATATCAGATCGTTGTATTAGAGTATGTGTATTAATCTTTATTGTTGTTACTGAATTGAATAATGACTATTTCCTAGACAAATGCTGGTGAAGTAGTTTCTTATATAAACAATAGGTGACACGATGACTCTTGCATCCAAGCTACCGATTAAGCCGGTAGTGTTAAATGAACAGCAGGCAGAAAATGAAAAAGTATTGTTGGTTATCGACAACAATGCAGCAGATCTGTCACTAATTCACCGTTTAGTTAAAACTAAAAAGCATTCGCTTCTATTCCGTGTAGTTGAATCCACCTCCTGTAAAAAAGCAAGTAAATTGCTGCGCTCTGCTAAGCCGAGTTGTTGTCTTATTAGTTACCAGCAACCGATGGATGAAGTTTTGGATTTTCTAAAATCATTACGCCGCAGTAAACTGCATGAAAATATACCGGTCATTATTTTGGCCGATAAAGGTGAAGGGGATGCACGTTGTGCCGTTGAGATGATGCACCATGGGGCTCAGGATTATCTGGTCAGAGATGAATTAACGGAAAATTTATTACGACGCAGTATTACAAGCGCCATCTATACCTGTGATTTTCAAAAAAACTTACGCCAATTAGCTCATTACGATCAACTTACAGGTTTACTAAATCGTAACCTATTTCTTGACCGATTAGATAATACCCTCAAGAACTGTGACCGTTATCAGCAAGGTTGTTCTCTATTGTATGTTGATGTGGATAACTTTAAAGTAGTGAATGATTGTTATGGCCATGATGCAGGGGATATTTTACTGCAAACTATAGCGGAGCGTATAAAATTCAATTGCCGTTCGACGGACAGTACCGCTAGATTAGGAGGCGACGAGTTTGCAATTCTTATCAGCCAAGTTGATAAAGCAACCGCAAATCAAACTGCAGAAAAAATCCTTGAAAAAGTTTCTGAACCGGTATTAATTAATGCACAAAAATTACATGTCTCCCTTTCTATTGGTGTGGCACATTACCCTGATACAGCAGCCAATATTAATGAGTTAATGGAACAGGCTGATCAAGCAATGTACCGTGTTAAGCAGACAGGCAAGGCGCGTTACTTTCAGTTTTCTCAAAACCAGAAGCTTCAATGGGAAAGGCGTAGCCGTTTAGAGGCAATGTTGCCTCAAGCAATAAACGATAATGAGCTCAATATCGTTTTTCAGCCGATCTTTAATACCTCTGATAATTCGTTATACAGTATTGGGGTTATGAGTGCTTGGTCTCCGGGACGTTATAAAGTGTCTACAGATGAAATAAAAATAATGGTTGAACGACTCAGCTTATTTGAAGCATATTATCAATGGATGATCAATGAAGCTCTAAAACAATATAGGTTATTCGATGAATTTTCTTTGAATTTGCCGATTGATTATTGCGCTAATGAAGTATTAGTTGATTATTTAAGGGACGCATTGAAAAGATATGAGATAAGCCCGGAGAGAGTAGAAATTGATATCACAGAAAAAACTATTATGACTGATATTGCCCAGAGTCGAAAAATATTAAAGCTGTTAAAAAAATTGGGTGTGAGAATTACGATTGATGATTTTGGTGGTGGCTACAGTTCTGTAGATGATTTGGTAACATTACCGTTAGATAATTTAAAAATAGGGCCCTGTTGTTATGCTGGCGCAGAAACTAATGTCCAAAAATATAAAACCACGGAAGCAGTAACCTTGCTGGGTCATGCTTTAGGTTTGAAAGTGATAGCAAAAGACATTGACCACAAAGAACAGTATCAGCTTATTAAAACGATAGGTTGCGATTATTTACAAGGTGCTTATTTGTCAGAAGCCTATGATAGTCTCAGTGATTACCAGCAATATATGTTGCTTTCGCCTTGTATTTCCAGCGCGATTCAATCGTAAGCTATAAGTAGCTTTAAGGCTTATAACATAATATTTTTTAATTAAAGAGCGTGGTTATATAGTTTTTACTATACTCATATAAATTACCATAAATTTTTTCGTCATTTTCAACCTAATAAGGTTCCAACTAATGGATGCAGCAAACGACTGGCCCAAAAATAATAATACTTTATTGATTGTTGATGATAACCCTGCTGATAGAGAGTTGTTTTGTCAGCTTATTCTACAAAACCAACATGCTTCACCTTTTTCAGTACTTGAGGCAAGTTCTTGTAATAAAGCACTAGAAATGATCGCGTCACATCAGCCAAGTTGTTGCCTTGTTGACTATCAACTACCTGTTAATAATGGTTTAGAGTTTTTGAAGTCCATTCGACGTATGGAATATGGAGAAAGTATTCCGGTTATAATTATGACGGGAGAAGGCGACGAAAGAATTGCTGTAGAAATGATGCGTAATGGTGCTCAGGACTATTTGGTCAAACATGATATTACTTCCCAGAGCCTTATTCATAGCATTACCAATGCTATACATACATGTGAACTGCAAACAAAACTGCGTCATTTAGCTCATTACGATAATTTAACAGGCTTATTAAATCGCAGTTTATTTCTCGATCGTTTGCAGACCGCCATAGATCAATGCGATCGCTATGGGCAGACCTGTTCACTGCTCTATATTGATGTGGATAATTTTAAACAGGTTAATGACCAGTATGGTCATGATGCTGGCGATGTATTGCTTAAAGCTATTGGTGAAAGGGTTAAGTTAAATTGTCGTATGACGGACAGTGCTGCCCGACTTGGTGGTGATGAGTTCGCTATTTTACTAAGTCATATCAATGAAACAGATACCAATCTGGCGGCTGAAAAAATTCTGAATAAAGTGTCTGAACCTGTCTTACTCGAATCTCAAAGCATCCATATTTCGCTTTCAATCGGTATTGCTCATTATCCTTATACTGCAGGGAACTTACATGAGTTAATGCGTCAAGCGGATGAAGCCATGTACCGAGCAAAAAAGACAGGTAAAGCACGTTATTTTCGTTTTACAAGAGAGCAAAAAGAGCAGTGGGAGCGAAAAAATGCTTTAGAAACAATGTTACCTAAAGCTTTGGAAAATAATGATTTTAAATTAGCATTTCAGCCTATTATTAATGCACAGGATCAATCATTACACAGCCTCGAGGTGCTTGTTAGATGGTTTCCTGAAGGATACGATGTTACTGCCACGGAAATGATCGAAATGATTGAGCGCTTGGGCTTGTTTGATCCTTATCATGTCTGGTTGATCAACACTAGTTTGCAACAATTACACCAGTGGCAAAAAATGAACCCTGATTTACACGTGTGCCTGAATATTCCAGCCAACCAGTGCCATAGTGATTTAGTCGTTGATTGCTTACGTAAAGCAATGGAGACCTACCGCATTCAGCCTGAACAAATAGAGTTGGAAATTACAGAAACCACTTTAATGAAACACCCAACGCTAAGCACTAAATTACTGCAGTCCATGCAAGGGGAAGGCGTTAGGATTGCCATTGATGATTTTGGTGCTGGCTACAGTTCCATGTCTTATCTGACAACATTACCTTTAAATACTTTGAAAATTGATCAAAAATTTTTTATTGGTATGGAAAAAAATAACCGTAATCGTAAAGTGGTTGATGCTGTCACTGCTCTTGGGCATAGTTTAGGGCTGCAGGTGGTGGCTGAAGGTGTTGAAACAGAAGCTCAATATCAAATGGCCAGAGAAATAGGTTGTGATTATATACAAGGGTTTTATTTTGGAAGGCCTCAGCTAGGAGACTTGGATTGGAAAAACTTTGCTGATCAATTTCCGGTGCTATCGCTCGCTGATAATTACAAGGCCATTGATAACTTATAGTTATTTTTCCGCTCCATACCTCCTACTATTATAAAAGCTTTCACTTCTCGTCAGGGTGTTATTTTGTTATTGTTGTTAAAAGTGCAAATTAAGATATAGAGATATTGCTATGACTACAACACCGATTGAAATACTTATGGTTGAAGATAACCCGGGTGATGTTGAATTAACCCGTGAAGCACTGGCGACTGGTAAATTTCGTAATAACTTACATATAACAGAAGATGGTGAAAAAGCACTCGATTTTTTATATCAGCGCGGTGAGTTTACTAATGCGCCTCGGCCAGATTTGGTATTATTGGACTTAAATTTACCCAAAGTAAGTGGTAGAGAAGTTTTAGCTGATGTTAAATCCAATGATAAACTTATGTCTATTCCTGTTGTTGTTCTTTCAAGCTCAGAAGATGCTCGTGATATTGAGGCAACTTATGAGCTTAATGCTAATAGTTTTGTCACAAAGCCGGTACGCATTGAAGACTTTTTACAGGTTGCTCAAGCCATTGAGCATTTTTGGATAGAAATAGTAAAATTGCCTAGTGGTAAAAACTAAGACCATAATGATGATTTACTTTACATACAGGAATGGCTAATGTCCTCGATGCCCATAGAAGTGTTACTGGTTGAAGATAATCCCGGGGATATAGAGTTAACACGAGAAGCTCTCTCTGCTGGGAAACTGATTAATAATATTCACGTTGTTGAAGATGGAGAAGAGGCGCTGGATTTTTTGTATCAAGAAAAACAGTATGTAAATGTCTCCCGCCCGGACTTAATATTGTTAGATTTGAACTTACCCAAACTGAATGGCAGGGAGGTGCTAGCTAAGATCAAATCCAACCCAGAATTATCGTCAATTCCTGTTGTTATTCTTTCAAGTTCCGAAGACGCCGATGATATAGAAAAAGCCTACTCCTTGAGTGCCAATAGCTTTGTGACCAAACCAGTTCGTGTAAATGATTTTGTTCGTGTGGCACAAACCCTTGAGGATTTTTGGATTGGCATTGTTAAGTTACCCAGTTTAAAAAATAGTTAGTCAGCCCCATTTATTGTTTTTCTGTCCTACGGATTTAGGAAAGTACACTTTTTAATGCTGTCGGGTATTTTTCTTTCAGTGTCAGCCAGTTTTGTTTTTGCTTGTCTTTTCCTATCTTTGCTGTTTGTATTTTCCATTCTGTAGCGGTGATATCCAAGGCTTGTTTCGCAGATAAAGACCCTTTATAAGCTAAGTGAATATTCTCTTGTAATACCGATAAATAGGCACTTTGATTTTGAATATAAAAATCTGGGATACTATTTTTCATACTGAATTTATGGGCAGATAAGAAGTCAGGTGAATAGGTTTCTTGGATTTCTTTATTGGTGTAATGTTCTTCTCTAAAAGGGTCAAAATAACCATCTTGTTGTACCGATAAAGTCGACATCACTGGACTGCAGGCATAAAGCGTAAATAGATAAGCAATTTCTTTTTCTGGGCAAAGCGAGGAAACCACATAATTCCAACCCCAGTTAAAGATAGGGCAGCTAATAGTTTTTTCTTTAATACGACCGCCGGGTGTGGGTCCATAATATAGATTATCTTTGACCTTGGATTTGTCGCTATTAAAGTACTTTTGACTGCCACCCCAGCCGATATTGCAAAATGTTTGGTTTTCACCAAATGTTGCCCAGTTTTCAAAGAGGCCGTCACTGTCGGTTTTGGGGTGTAAATATTGCGATACCTTAATCATATCTTCTAAGGCACTGATTCCGGCAGCATTATTGATTTGCGGGTTACCCTGATTATCCATTGGATAATAACCTTTAGCATGAAAGCGTGACCACCATTCCCAAGCGCCATAACCTGGCGTGCGAAATAAGCAGCCCCCGTATTGTTGTTTAGCCGGTTGATGAAAAAAACGAATCATATCGTCTAATTGTTGCCACGTTTTGGGCAGGGCTAATGGATAACCGTATTGTCCCTCGAATTGCTTTTGCTTATCACTATCGTCAAGCATGGCTTTGTTATAAAACATTACATAGGTGTCGCCATCGGTTTGATAGCCATAAAACTGGCCATTAACATAATCCCCGTAGTCATAGAGCTGATAGTTTTTATAGTCGGCAGGCTCATACTTTTTTGTGTATGTATCTAAAGGTTCCAGTGCCCCTGCGCTCACAAGGTCAGGGATGCCAAAGGTAGCCGGGAGTGCAATATCAAAGACATGTTGGTCCTGTGCGGATTTAAAAATAATGGTTGAATTAATATCGTCAACGCCAGTTTCTTTTAGATCAAACGTAATGCCGGTAGCTTGAGTAAAACGGTCAGTCAGTGGTTGTAAATTAGCTAAGCAGCCTTTTGGGTACAATATGGACAGTGTTATTTTTTTATCTTGTGTTAACTTATTCACACAAGTCAAAATGCTGCTATCTAAATTTTCCAGTTGTTTTGTATGGCTGCTCGCATTTGACATTAAGGGGTGAGCAGCAGCCAGAATAGAACTACGGGTTAAAAACTGTCGGCGTGTCAGCATAGTGATTATTCCAAGGCGATGAATAGGAAGGTTGTCAAATCAGCAGAGTTGTGTGCAGTGTTGTCTATTGCGTGCTAAGCTCTAACCATAACTATATAGCAAACAATAACCTATACCGCAATGAAACTGCCGCACTTTTCTATACAGGTCAATCTGCTGATCGCATTAGTCGTTCTTTCAGGCTTGGTCGTGCTGTCGTCTATTATTGCATGGCTTGCTTTTGACCGGGTCAGTGCCAACCAGAAAGTATTGCTGTCACAATCATTACCAGAGATGCGTTTTGTTGATCAGACGGTTGATGTTGGTCTTGAACTGCTTGAATTGAGTGCTTCCCTTAACCGTGTTTTATCTTCTCAAGAACTGTCGATACTTGAGCAGCGCGCTCAAGACCTGTTTGTGGAGATAGAAAAGGAGTTGCAGCAATATCAAGATGATCAATCAAAAACGCCTTTTATCGATTCACTGCAAACAGACACAGAAAGGCAGGTGGCCAATATTCAGCAGCAGCTCGAATTACAGCGAGTGATTGTATCTGATGCAAATATTTTTTTACAAGAAAAGACACGCCTGCTTTCTACAATTGATGCGGCTTTGATCGATATTAAGTTAGTGTCGAGTGAGCTTTCGCTTGAGTCCTTAGAATTATCTGAAGGTAATAATTTGACGGACATTAATTTTCAAATGGCGGCATTGCAAGAATTGCGGTTTGAAGTTCAAAATATTAAAGCGATTGTAGTTAAAATTGAAGAGGCCAATAGTGTCAGTATTGTTGAGCGTGAAGAAGATCTTTATCGTCTAACAATGCAAGGGCTTGGTTCTTCTATGCTTGAATTTAAACCCAAGTATCGAACGGTGTTGGCAAAAGATTTTTCCATTTTAAATGATGTGTTATCAAAAGAAAATAATATATTTTCTCTTACGGCTAAACAGTTAGAGCGCGTTAATCGTTTAAACGATATTCAAAAAAATAATGCCAGCCTCAATAAAAAATTAACCAGTACTTATAATGCAATATCAAAAGATGCCAATGATAATTTGGATGTTAAAGCCCAAGATATCCTTAAGGTTGTTGCAACGTCCAAGGTGATACTTGTTATTACTGTGGTTGTTTCGCTAATTACTGTTCTGATCTTTTCTCTGTTATTTATTAAGCCTCGTTTGGTCAATCGTTTGCTTCGTCTTAGGGATAATACGCGCGCTATTGCTAATAATCATTACAGTATTGATATTGATACCTCAGGAGACGATGAAATATCGGCAATGGCGACATCATTGGCTTATTTTCGTGATCAGTTAGTTGAAAAAGAATCGGTTCAGACAATGTTGGCCGATAGGGAGAAAGCTTTATCGACGATTATTAACAATGCTGTGGAAGGCTTGTTTACCGTTGATATACAAGGTGTGATTCGCACCTTTAACCCAGCCTGCGAGCATTTTTTTGATGCGGGTGCTGATATGGCTATTGGCGAGAACATAAAAATGTTATTGCCCCATGATATGGATGTTTTTTCAGCCCACAGTCAGCGTGCGGCTGGCCTTGAAGGTGATGGTTATATTGTTTGTCAGGAAAGGAAGGTAAGTGCTTATCGCTATAATGGCGAAGAGTTTTTTGGCAGTTTATCGGTTAGTTTAATTAATTTATCTGGTCGTCATGCCTATAGTTGTTTTCTGCGTGATGTTACCCGAGAACATAAAGATAAAGAGAAAATTGAAGCATTGGTTGATAAGTTAATGTTGTCTAATTCAGATTTAGAGCGCTTTGCTTATAGCTGTTCTCATGATTTACAAGAACCCGTTAGAATGGTGATGAGTTTTTCCGAGTTGTTGCAGGCAAGGATTGGCGATACCCTCGATGAGAAATCCACAAAATATTTGGACTATATATTAAAGGGTGCTTTAAGTGCAAAACAGCTCATTAAAGATATGTTGGATTACAGCCGCCTTGACCAAACCACCACCAAAAAAGAATGGATGTCTGTTAGTGAGTTGTGTCAGCAGGTTGAGGTAATGATTGTGGCGACATTAGAGCAAAGTAATGGTCGCTTCGAATATCAAAAAGATGAACTAAAAATATATGTTGTTGCCCCACAAATGGTGCAATTGCTAACAAATTTGATTACCAATGGCTTGAAATATAATGATAGCGATAAACCTGAAGTAAACCTATCGGTAATTAAGGAGGATAATCATTGGCTTATTTGCGTACAAGACAATGGTATCGGTATTGATCCTCGTTATAATGAGAAAATTTTCGAGGTGTTTAGTCGTTTAGTTAGTAAACGTGAATACGATGGCTCGGGTATTGGCTTGTCAATTTGCCAAAAAATTGTTGAAAAGCACGATGGAAAAATTTGGGTTGAATCAGAACTTGGCAAGGGTAGTGAGTTTTATGTTCGCTTACCCATTAAGAGTAAACTATAAAAGTAGAGGTGTGATGAATGTCGGTGGATGAAGAGTATCTACAAGGCTTGATGCGGACTATTTCCCACGATATGGGCGGGACATTGCGTGTTGCTGTTGGTTTTTCAAAACTGCTACTTGATAATTACTCAGACCAGTTGGATGAAAAGGCCATTAACTGGTTATCAATGATTAAGTCTGATGGTGAGAGAACACAGGAAAAACTGATTGCCTTGTCTCGTTATGCCAGACTATATGACATTCCAGATGCGAAAGTTCCCTGCGATTTAAATCAATTGTGTGAGCAGGCAATAAAGATATCTGCATTGGATCGTTATCCTGACTTTACCGTAACGGCTGAAGCGCTACCGTCAATGATGGGGTATGAGCGCCTTTGGGTTGACTTGTTGTCAGAGCTGATTGTAAATAGTGCACGTTATTCTGGTGGTGCCCCTAGCATTAACTGTCGCATCTATTCTGAACATGAAGAAGGTGAAGTAACAATCAATGTCCATGACAATGGGGTCGGCCTGACAGCCAAACAGATAGAGCAGGCAGTGATGCCATTTCGTGGGGTAGATAGTGAGTTTCCCGAAGGCGTTGGGATGGGCTTTTCTATCGTGAAGCGTATCGCTGAACTCCAGGGTGGCCGAATGCAGTTACTTTCTAATGGTAATGGTATTGAAGGCTTGGCGATAATGATTATTTTTCCAGAAAGCGTGCTACTTCCGGAGTCTTAGGCGCTGCTTGAGCTCTTCTCTAATAAGGCCATTAATCACTTTAAGCAGCAAGGACAAGCAGCAGGCAATAACAACAGGGACATAATAACAAAATAGGGAGCAAACTTACCTTCTGTGATATAGACAGATTGGCCCTGTCTAACGTAAAATGCACATCCAGCCAGAGAGGTACTCTATCGATATTTTCACAAGTATGATTAAGGGTATCAGCTCTTCTAAAGCGAGGTGAATAAGGCCATTACGAAGCCTTCCATCCATCTCGCTTTTTTGTACTTGTTATATTGTCGCTTTCAAAAGCTGTTGATCTAATAAGAAACCTATTTAAAAACCATTTTATCATTTTCTTGGTTTTTACTGACAGCGTTAGTAAAAGCTTGAATGGCAGCGCACGCACGTACAAGCGGCGACTGTACAAAGCCGTAACGGCCATAATGATAAGAATCGTGCAGGAGAAACCCTTGAGTAAAGAGGCCACCAGTGTGACTTCCCAATCTAACCCGGCTTTATTAGTGGGGAATAACCGAAAACCCGCGCTACTTGTATTAGCGGATGGCAGTGTCTTTCGTGGCACCTCCATTGGTGCTGAAGGCACTACTGTGGGTGAAGTTGTTTTTAATACAGCGATGACCGGTTACCAAGAGATACTCACAGACCCGTCCTATGCTAAGCAAATTGTGACCCTGACATATCCTCATATTGGGAATGTTGGTGTGAATAAAGAAGATGAAGAGTGCGGCTCCATTTGGTCCGCAGGCTTGGTTATTCGTGACTTGCCCGCTATCGCCAGTAATTTTCGCTCTCAGCAAACATTAGACGTCTACTTGAAGACCCGTAATATTTTGGGTATTGCTGATATCGACACACGTAGGCTGACACGCATCCTTAGAGAAAAGGGCGCACAGAACGGTTGTATTATCGCTGGTGACCTGATTAATGAAGATGATGCTTTAGCGGCTGCTCAGGGCTTTCCCGGTTTGAAAGGTCTGGATTTGGCTAAAGAGGTTACGGTTTCTGAAGCTTATCCATGGAATGATGGGACTTGGGACCTTAACGGTGGTTTTAAACAGTCACCTCAGAAAACATTTAAAGTGGTCGCCTATGATTTTGGTGTAAAGCGTAATATTTTGCGTATGCTTACCGATCGTGGCTGTGACCTTACCGTTGTGCCGGCTCAAACATCGGCCGAAGATGTTCTTGCTATGGCACCAGACGGTATTTTCTTGTCGAATGGGCCCGGTGATCCTGAGCCATGTGATTATGCTATCGATGCTATTCGCGCATTTTTGGCGACTGATATTCCACTATTTGGGATTTGCTTAGGGCACCAATTACTTTCTATTGCCAGCGGTGCTAAGACGACCAAAATGAAGTTTGGTCATCACGGCGGTAATCACCCAGTACAGGATATTGAATCGGGTCAAGTGATGATTACGAGTCAAAATCATGGATTCGCTGTTGATGAAGCCAGCTTGCCGGCCAATGTTAAAGTGACTCACAAGTCGTTATTTGATGATTCATTGCAAGGTATACATCTTACGGATAAGCCTGCGTTTGGTTTTCAGGGACATCCAGAAGCCAGCCCGGGCCCTCATGATGTAGCGCCATTGTTTGATCATTTTATTGAACTGATGGAAAACCGTTAAGTTACGTTGATATTTTCACATTGAAGTTTTCAATTTGAAATGTTCATTTTGAACTCAATACTACGCTCAAGTTAAGACATTTACTTATGCCTAAAAGAACAGATTTAAAAAGTATTCTCATCATCGGTGCAGGCCCCATTGTAATTGGTCAAGCCTGTGAATTCGATTATTCGGGTGCACAAGCCTGTAAAGCACTGAGAGAAGAGGGTTACCGGGTTATATTGGTTAATTCCAATCCGGCGACGATTATGACGGATCCGACAATGGCCGATGCTACTTATATAGAGCCTATCCATTGGGAGACGGTAGCCAAAATTGTTGAAAAAGAACGACCGGATGCCATTCTGCCAACCATGGGCGGACAGACCGCATTAAACTGCGCACTGGCATTACATGAAAATGGCATTTTGGAAAAATTCAGTGTTGAGCTAATCGGCGCTAATTATGAGGCAATTCATAAAGCTGAAGATCGTAATGCTTTTGATAAAGCCATGAAAAAAATTGGTTTGGAATGCGCTCGTGCTGAAATTGTTCACACGATGGATGAAGCATTAAAAGTGCCGAAGCAATTTGGCTTTCCCGTCATTATTCGCCCTTCATTTACTATGGGCGGCTCTGGGGGTGGAATTGCTTACAACTGGGAAGAGTTTGAAGAGATTTGCCAACGCGGACTGGATTTATCACCTACAAATGAATTGTTGATTGATGAGTCTCTCTTAGGTTGGAAAGAGTATGAGATGGAAGTTGTTCGAGATAAAAATGATAACTGTATTATCATTTGCTCGATTGAAAACTTTGATCCAATGGGTGTGCATACCGGTGATTCGATTACTGTTGCGCCTGCGCAAACGCTGACAGATAAAGAACTGCAAATTATGCGTAACGCTTCTATTGCAGTTTTACGCGAAATTGGTGTCGAAACCGGTGGTTCCAATGTGCAGTTTTCAGTGAACCCTGAAAACGGCCGTTTGGTTGTGATTGAGATGAACCCGCGTGTATCACGTTCGTCGGCTTTGGCTTCGAAAGCGACTGGCTTTCCTATTGCCAAGGTTGCCGCGAAATTAGCGGTTGGCTATACGCTAGATGAGCTACAAAATGATATTACCGGTGGTGCAACTCCCGCATCTTTCGAGCCAAGTATTGATTATGTTGTCACTAAGATCCCTCGTTTTACCTTTGAAAAGTTTGGTGATGCTGATGCTCGCTTAACTACACAAATGAAATCGGTGGGTGAAGTCATGGCTATTGGCCGTACCTTCCAAGAGTCGATGCAGAAAGCCCTGCGTGGTTTGGAAGTGGGCTCTTCTGGCTTTGAAGCTATTATTGATCTTGAATCTGATGGTGCTATGAGTCGTATTCGTCGTGATCTATCAACCCCCGGTGCTGAACGTATCTGGTATGTGGGTGATGCTTTTCGTGCGGGAATGACGGTTGACGAAGTCTTCGATCTCTCTGCGATTGACCCGTGGTTTTTGGTACAAATTAAAGAAATTATTGATATTGAGCAATCGCTGAGTTCATATGCATTACAAGATTTGTCTGCTGAAAATATGTTATTGCTTAAGCGTAAAGGCTTTGCTGATAAGCGTTTGGCTGTGTTGTTATCAGAAACTGAAGCGGCTGTTAGAGCGCACCGTCATTCAGTGAATGTAAGGCCTGTTTATAAACGAGTCGATACGTGCGCGGGTGAATTTTCAACACCGACCGCTTATATGTATTCGACCTATGAAGAAGAGTGTGAAGCACAGCCTACGACTAACGATAAAATTATGGTCTTGGGTGGCGGTCCTAACCGTATTGGTCAAGGTATCGAATTTGATTATTGCTGTGTGCATGCGGCTCTGGCCATGCGCGAAGATGGTTATGAAACGATTATGGTTAATTGTAATCCTGAGACTGTTTCAACGGATTATGACACCTCTGATCGACTCTTTTTCGAACCAGTTACCTTAGAAGATGTTCTCGAAATTGTTCATAAAGAAAACCCTAAAGGGGTTATTGTGCAATTTGGTGGTCAGACACCGTTGAAGTTAGCGCGAGCACTGGAAGCAGAGGGCGTCCCCATTATTGGTACAAGCCCTGATGCGATTGATAGAGCGGAAGACCGTGAACGCTTCCAGCAGATGATTCAGGAGTTAGGCCTTAAACAGCCATCTAATGCGATTGTGCGTTCAACTGAAGAAGCGCTGAATGTTGCCGAAGGCGTGGGTTATCCCTTAGTTGTTCGTCCCTCTTATGTATTAGGTGGTCGTGCAATGGAAATTGTTTACAATGTTAAAGAATTAAAGTCTTATATGACTGAAGCTGTACAGGCTTCAGACGATGCGCCGGTCTTACTCGATCACTTTTTAAATGCAGCAATAGAAGTTGATATCGATGCAGTCAGTGACGGTAAGCAAGTCGTTATTGGCGCGATTATGCAACACATTGAACAGTGTGGAGTACACTCCGGTGACTCAGCCTGTTCTTTGCCGCCTTATTCATTACCGGAACCGGTACAAAATGAAATGCGTGAGCAAGTGAAAAAGATGGCGGTTGAACTGGGTGTGGTTGGTTTAATGAACGTGCAGCTTGCTTATCAGGATAGTGAAATTTACGTGATCGAAGTGAACCCGCGTGCATCACGTACGGTTCCTTTTGTGTCAAAGTGTATTGGTACTTCTTTGGCAAAAGTCGCTGCACGTTGTCAGGCTGGCTACACTTTAGAGCAACAAAATTTTACTAAAGAAGTGGTTCCGGATTACTTTAGTGTTAAAGAAGCTGTATTCCCGTTTAATAAATTCCCAGCAGTTGATCCCATCTTGGGGCCTGAAATGAAATCGACCGGTGAAGTTATGGGTGTGGGTGATACTTTCGCAGAAGCCTACGGTAAAGCACAGCAGGGTGCGGGTGATGCAATCCCTGCATCAGGTAAAGTATTTATCAGTGTGCGTGATTTTGATAAGCCCGGCATTGCGAATATTGCCAAAGGTTTTTCTAATCTTGGATTTGAGATTGTTGCCACTCGTGGTACGGCGACGATTTTAACTGAGGCAGGACTCGATGTGACCGTGGTCAATAAAGTCGCTGAGGGTCGCCCGCATATTGTGGATATGATTAAAAATGATGAGATTACCTTGGTACTGAATACCACTGAAGGTAAGCAAGCCATTAGTGACTCAGCCAGCATTCGTCGCAGTGCGGAAAATCATTCCGTATATTACACAACAACTTTAGCGGGCGGTGAAGCAGTTTGTTTATCGTTGCAAGAAGGTCAGAATTATCAAGTAAGACGCTTGCAAGATTTACACAAAAGAGTGACTTCTTAAGCTAAGCAGCACAACGAATAAAGAGAAATAAAATGAACAAAGTTCCAATGACAAAAGTCGGTGCAGATGCTCTGGAAGCTGAATTAGACGATTTAAAAAAAGTACAACGTCCTCGTATTGTGCAAGCGATTGCAGAAGCGCGTGAGCACGGTGATTTAAAAGAAAATGCTGAATATCATGCTGCGCGTGAGCAGCAAAGTTTTTGTGAAGGCCGCATTCAAGAAATTGAAGGAAAGTTGTCTTACGCTCAAATTATCGATATCACAACCCTCCCAGAAGGGGATAAAGTTATCTTTGGTTCAACCGTCGATATTCTCAACCTTGATACAGATGAGATGGTGACCTACCAAATCGTGGGTGATGACGAAGCCGATGTAAAGTCTGCAAAAATTTCTTATAGCTCACCAATTGCAAGAGGCTTAATCGGCAAAGAAGTCGGTGACGAAGTCAGTATTCAAACCCCTTCAGGTGAAGTGGCTTATGAAATTGACAGTGTTAAGCATATTTAATCTAGACTAAATTAATACTCACTTTAGTTGTATTTAAACAAAACTATAAAAAAAGCCCTTTGATTACTCAAAGGGCTTTTTTGTTTGTCATTGAAAATATTACTTAATTAAAATAGCTAATCATGACACCCGCAGCAATGGCTGAGCCGATAACACCGGCTACGTTGGGCCCCATGGCATGCATCAATAAGAAGTTTTGACTGTTTGCTTCCAAGCCGACTTTATTCGATACCCGTGCCGCCATGGGTACAGCAGACACACCGGCTGATCCAATCAGTGGGTTGATCTTAGTATGTAAGAATAAGTTCATAAACTTAGCCATCAGTACGCCTGTTGCCGTACCGATGCAGAAAGCCACTAAGCCAAGAACCAATATGCCGAGTGTTTCAAAGTTAAGGAAAGTATCAGCATTCAGTTTTGAGCCTACGGCTAAACCAAGAAAGATAGTCACAATATTAATGAGTGCATTTTGTGCAGTATCACTTAAACGATCAACAACACCACATTCTTTCATAAGGTTACCGAAACAAAACATCCCGAGTAAAGGCGCAGCACTGGGTAAGAAGAATGCCACTAGGATAAGAACGGCTAGAGGGAAGCAAATCTTTTCCAGTTTAGTGACCGGGCGCAATTGTTTCATTTCAATCTTGCGCTCATCTACTGTTGTTAAAGCCTTCATGATTGGCGGTTGTATCAGTGGTACTAATGCCATATAGGAATATGCAGCAACAGCAATGGGCCCTAGTAGATCTGGTGCTAATTTACTGGCAACAAAGATGGATGTAGGACCATCTGCACCACCAATAATACCAATAGCAGCAGCTTCCATTAGAGAGAAGTCAACAAGGCCTGTTGAGGTTAATACCATTGCGCCCAGCACGGTGGCAAAAATACCAAACTGTGCGGCAGCCCCTAAGAATAACATTTTAGGGTTGGCTAATAACGGACCGAAATCAGTCATTGCACCGACACCCATAAAGATCAGCAGTGGAAAGATGCCGGTATCAACACCAAGGTGGAATACATAATAAAGTAAGCCACCCGCGCTTTCTAAATGGCCTTGCGCATCATAAACCGGGGCATCGTACATACCAGCCCCCGGAATATTCACTAACAAGGTTCCCATTCCGATAGTAACAAGTAAGAGAGGCTCAAACTTTTTACCAATAGCCAAATACAACAATACTAAGGCTACCAACATCATTGAGGCCTGCCCCAATGTTAAATTAGCAATACCGGAATCCAGTAATAATGCGTTCAGTTTTTCCATGGATATGCTCTTTAAAAAGTTATAGCGTTAATAAAGTATCGCCAACAGAGACGGAGTCGCCTTCGCTAACGTTAATGGTGCCAATAGTGCCGGAGCGTGACGCTTTAATGTCAGTTTCCATTTTCATGGCTTCGAGGATAATTAAAGTATCCCCTTCATTAACTGCTTGACCGGCTTGAACACAAACTTTGAAAATATTACCCGCTAAAGGCGCAGATACTGGTTCACCGGATGATGCACTTACAGGAGCCGCTGCAGGTGTAACAGGTGCGTCTGCGCCGGCAGCAACATTGGCAGAATAACTTTTGCCGTCTACATTAACATTGACCTGACCGCTACCATCCACCTGTGCAATATAAGTTCTGCCATTGAGGCTAATGGTATAAGTGCCATCATCGCTGGCGGTAGCCGAGCCACTACTACCTGTTGGGGCTGGCTCGAATGCATCAGGGTTGCCTCGGTTTTCGAGGAATTTAAGGCCAATCTGTGGGAATAGTGCGAGTGTCAGTGCATCGTCTATTGAATCTTCAGCCAGTGAGAAACCTTTTTCTTTCGATTCACTTTCAAGCTCTGCGATAAGCTTGTCCATCTCTGGTTCAATCAGATCAGCAGGCCGGCCAGTAACAGGTTCAGCGCCATCAAGAACACGATTGCGTAGCTCTTCGTTGAATGGAGCGGGGGCCGAGCCGTATTCACCTTTTAAGATACCTTGAGTTTCTTTAGAAATGCTCTTATAACGCTCACCGGTTAATACATTGAGTACAGCTTGCGTACCTACGATTTGAGAGGTAGGTGTTACCAGTGGGATATAGCCTAAGTCTTCACGAACACGGGGAATTTCGTTAAGAACTTCATCAAACTTATCGCCAGCGCCTTGTTCTTTTAACTGGCTTTCCATATTGGTCAACATGCCGCCAGGCACCTGTGCGATGAGAATGCGAGCATCAACGCCTCTAAGTGCACCTTCAAATTTTGCATACTTCTTACGAACATCGCGGAAGTAAGAGGCAATTTCTTCTAACAGTGTTAAATCAAGCTTCGGATCGCGTTCAGTACCGGCTAAAGCAGCAACAATTGACTCGGTGGGTGAATGCCCATAAGTCATCGACATTGATGATATTGCTGTATCAACGTGGTCAATACCGGCTTCAATGGCTTTCAACAATGTCATTGATGAAAGGCCTGCAGTAGCGTGAGCATGCAGGGCAATCGGTATGTCGAGTGCTTTTTTCAATTCACTGACTAATTCGAAAGCATCATAAGGTGTTAGGATCCCTGCCATATCTTTAATGGCAAGTGACTCTGCGCCCATATCTTCGATCTGCTTCGCAAGATCAACCCAGCCTTGTTTCGTATGTACCGGGCTAGTGGTATATGAAATAGTACCTTGGGCATGGCCACCTTGCTTCTTGACCGCAGCCATGGCGGTTTTAAGGTTGCGTGGATCATTCATCGCATCAAATATGCGGAAAACGTCAACACCGTTGGTCACAGCACGTTCAACAAACTTCTCAACAACATCATCCGCATAATGACGATAACCTAATAAGTTTTGTCCACGAATCAACATTTGTTGTTTGGTCTTAGGCATTACTTTTTTCAGCTCACGAATACGATCCCATGGATCTTCGCCTAAATAACGGATGCAAGAATCAAAGGTTGCGCCACCCCATGACTCAATTGACCAGTAACCGACTTGATCAAGTTTTTCTGCAATAGGGAGCATATCGTCGATACGAAGGCGAGTTGCAAACAAAGACTGATGAGCATCACGTAGAACCACATCAGTGATTTTGATAGGAGTATTGTTAGTACTCATACTTAATTCCTGTAAAGATTAATGGGAAGTTATTACTTGGCGTTAGCTGCAGAGTACGCAATGGCGGCTACTGCAGCAATTTCTGTATCAGGTGAACCAATGTTGTGTGACGCTGCGGGAGCAGGTTCTTCATCAGCGATACGTCGCAGTACGGCTGACATGATGGTGACACTAATGACCAGTAGTGTCAGAAAGACAAAAACAGTGCCCATGCCTAACAACATAAGCTCAATACTATTTGACCAACTTGTCGTCATATTAATCACTCTCGATAGTGTTTAGCAGCGTTGCTATTTGATGGTTGTAGCTAGTTGGCTAGGGATAATAGAGGTTTCCCTAGTAATTTCAAGCTAAAATTCGATCGAATTTTGTGCCGAGCAGATAGAAATAAGAAGATTTTAGCCGATATTTACGTTTTTTAGTGACTTGAGCAGTATTATTTTGCTCAAGTCACCAAAAACATCATGATATGATTTTATTGTCTTTTTATCAATAAATTATCACTAAAATTCAAACCCTAAATACTCAGGAAAGACAACAAGTAGTATCACTAAGACTAATTGTATGCAAATGAACGGTATAACCCCTTTATAAATTGTCGTCGTTCTTACTTGCGGAGGCGCTACACCTTTCAAGTAGAACAAGCTAAAACCAAAGGGTGGTGTCATGAATGAGGATTGCAAATTCATCGCAATCAAGATACCAAACCAAATCATATTTAACCCTAGCACTTCAGCAATAGGTGCAAGGATTGGAACAACGATAAAAGCAATTTCTACAAAGTCGATGAAGAAGCCTAGAACAAAAATAGCTAGCATAGATAAGCCGATAAATGTCCATTTCTCACCTGGTAGATTAGCCAGCGTATGTTCTACGATAGCGTCGCCACCAGAATAGGTGAAAACCATTGAGAAGGCGGTCGCACCAATCAGTACGGCAAATACCATAGAGGTGACTTTTACCGTTTCTTTTGCAGCGCTGCTGATCATATCCCATTCGACTTTACCCATGTATATTTTGGCTAGAACCAGAGCACCGATTGAACCCAATGCTGATGACTCCGTTGGTGTCGCAATACCGGTAAGGATTGAGCCAAGAACAATTAAGATAAGTAGCATTGGAGGAATAATGTTCCATAATGCATCTTTGATTAATGCTGCCTTGTTTATAGCATCTGAAGGGACAGGAGGGGCAATACCGTCTTTTACATGAGTAATGATAAAGACATAAATCAAGTACATTGAAACCAATGCAGCCCCAGGAATCATCGCCGCCTTAAATAAATCACCTACGGGTACTGACATTACGTCGCCCAAAATGATCAAAATAATGGATGGAGGGATAATCTGTCCTAATGTACCTGCAGCACAAATACAGCCAGTGGCTAAGCGTTGGTCGTATTTATACTTCAACATAACCGGAAGTGAGATAACACCCATAGCGACAACGCTTGCCCCTACAACACCGGTCGATGCGGCTAAGAAAGCACCAACAACGATAGTTGAAATAGCTAGGCCGCCTGGACGATCACCAAATAATCGACCCATAGATTCTAGCAGGCGTTCTGCTAACCCAGATTTTTGTAGTACAACACCCATAAAGATAAACATAGGAATCGCCATTAAAATGGTGTTTTCCATGATGTTGTATAGACGGTAGGGCATAAATTCGAATAAGCCCGGTCCTTCAATAAAGATACCGACCATTAACGATAGGCCTGCGAATGTCAGGGCAATGGGGTAACCGATGAACAGTGCAATTAATGCAAAGAAAAATAAATAAATACCAATCACTTTTCAGACTCCTCATCAGATCCAGCTAATACTAATGATTCCTTAAGAATAACAGCGACCGCACTCAAGATAAGAAATCCAAATGCAAGAGGAAGAACAAGTTTTACCGGCCATAAGCGGGGTAAACTGCCTGGGTCACCACGGTTTTCTTGGTTGATAAACGATTCTTCAAAGAATCCCCACGAGTAGTGGGTCACCAAGATACAAAATGGAAGTGCAAAGACGATAGCGCCGATGATATTGATCCAAGATTGCGTTCTTCTTGGGAAATTATCATAAAAAACATCAACACGGACATGGCCATTCTCGCGGAGAGTGTAACCAAGGCCCATTAGAAACATAATAGAGAACCAGTGCCATTCCAGCTCTTGCATTCCAACTCCGCCGAGCCAGCTGAAGTATTTGTCGTACCAAAGGTAAGCGTCAAAGTAGACGAGAGTACCGACAACAATATAACGAACAAATACGTCGATAAAGACGTTGAGTACCATTAGTAGCATCGCTATAACGCAGATCCAGCCAACGATATCAATGATTTTATTGAGAAAATGAAGTACAGATTTCATGCTTTTGGTTCCTGAAAAAAAGCTCCCTTTACTTGCGCAGAGGGAGCCTTTGTTTGGTCAATAGACCCTTTACTTATTATGAATAACCCTTATAGGTTGTTCAGGTATGCTTTGTCAGAAATTTCAGTCCAAGCGCGAGCTTTGGACATATAATCACGTTGTGATTTGATGATTTCTGCAGTTAAGCCACCTTTTGCTTCTAGGTCAGATAATAGAGAAGCGTTAGCTTTCTTCAATTCAGCCATTACTTCAGCTGGGAAAGACTTAACTTGAATATCCGGGAAGTCTTTCTTAATGGTTGCCCAGTTTACACCACTTTCGTGATAAGACTGAGAAGTCATTTGGAAAGCCGCTTCTTGCATTGCTACTTCTACAATCGCTTGTAAGTCAGCTGGTAGTTTATCAAATGCTTTTTGATTAACCATAAACTGAAGTTCAGTACCAGGCTCATGCCAGCCAGTGTAGTAGAAAGGTGCAATTTTGTGGAAGCCCATACGTAGATCAAGAGAAGGACCTACCCACTCAAGAGCATCAATAGTGTTACGCTCAAGTGCAGTGTAAAGCTCACCCGGTGGAATGTTTGTTGGTTTAGCACCTAACTTAGCCAGTACTTCACCTGCGAAACCAGGGATACGCATTTTTAGACCTTGAAGGTCAGCAGTGGTTTTGATTTCTTTTTTGAACCAGCCGCCCATTTGGTTACCTGTATTACCACCTGGGTACTGTCTTACGCCATATTTGCTATAGACTTTCTCAGCTAATTCTTTACCACCGCCATAGTAGTACCATGCATATTGCTCAGCAGCAATCATACCTAAAGGCATAGTGGTGAAGAACAATGTATTGATGTCTTTACCTTTCCAGTAGTATGAAGCAGAGTGACCCATTTGGTATTGACCTGATTTAACGAAGTCAAAAATACCTAAAGCAGATTTATGCTTGTTTTTAGAATCAATGGTAATAAGTAAACGGCCGTTAGACATTTTCTTAACATTTTCGGCCATAGTCTTGGATACATCACCGAAAATAGGGAAGTTAGTAGGCCAAGTTTCCGCTAGGCGCCATTTGATTGGTTTATCTTGTGCAAGAGTGCTAACTGAAACCGCTGTAGAAGCAACAGCTAACGACAGAAGTGCAATCGTCTTTTTCATAGTTTTTAACCTTATTATCTATTATTAAGAGAGTTAACTAATTAAAGTTATATAAAGCTTGATCAGTGTACAAATGTTCACCGATTATTGACATCCGTATCAATACCTAGACAAAACTACGGGTTTTCCCTTAGATGACGAGAAAAGTTAAATCTATAGGTAAAGCCTGTAAATGTCAAAGAAACAAAATATAAAAAGATCTTTTGGATAAGAACTTTATTTAGTGGTCACTATTTATAACCAGTTATAAATAGCTCACAATAACTAATAGATCAAAACTACAACAAGTCAAGTTGACGTGGGTAATTAATTTTTATGAACCTTTCACAGAAGATACAACTGCTTTCTATACTGCCGCTGATGGTCGCTATGTTGATCGTTGCTTTGGTCACTGAGACCCAGTTTGAAAAGCTTTCCGCGCAAACAGCCAGTACTTTTCGCGACAGTATTACTAATAGTCGCAAGCAAGAGCTGAAAAATTATATTTCATTGGCTCTATCATCCATTAATCATATTTATGGTGAAAACAATCAAAATGATAGTGCAGCCCAAGAGTTGGTAATCGATATATTATCGAACCTTGAATATGGGGAAGATGGCTATTTCTTTGCGTACAGTAACCAAGGGGAAAATATTGTTCATCCAAAGCAGGCTTATCGTATAGGGCGTAATTGGTGGGACCTTCAAGATGAAGAGGGACAATTTATTATTCGCGATTTAATAAGTAATGCCCAAGAGGGTGGCGGTTTTGTTGAGTATCTTTGGGAAAAGCCATCAAAGCAGGAAGTGGCTAAAAAGTTGGCTTATTCCGTTATGCTAGACCGCTGGGACTGGATGCTTGGCACAGGAATCTACATTGACGATATTGATCGGGATGTTGCCATTATTCAGGGAGAGATTGATAAGAAAATTGAAAATTCATCTTACGTTATTCTAATGATTGCTTTGGCTGCATTTGCCATTGTTTTTTCCAGTGGCATTTTTCTTCAGTTTAGTGAGCGAAAGTTAGCAGATGAAAAACTACAGGAATTAACCAAGCGTATTCTCAATACGCAAGATGAAGAGCGCCGAAGGGTGTCGAGAGAATTGCATGATGGGATTAGCCAGCTCATTGCTAGCGCAAAGTTTTCACTTGAAACAGCGGCAATAAAAATCAAAGAGAACAAAAACCCTGATGAAGAAATAAAGACAACTCAGGATCGTATAGGACAAACTTTACAAGATTTGCGTCGTATATCCCGAGATTTGCATCCCAGTATTTTGGATGATCATGGTTTGTCAGTCGGTATTAAGGCGATGGCTAAAAACTTCACTGAAAGAACAGGGACAAAAGTCACCTTTAGCGATATTTTTGTCAGAAACATATTGCCGCTGGATGTGAAGACAGCACTTTATCGTGTGGCTCAAGAGGCATTAACCAATATTGAGCGTCATGCAGATGCCAGTTTGGTCGAGATTTCCATTCGTGTGGCTGGGGCTTGGATTACTCTTTCAATACAGGATAATGGAAAAGGCTTTGATGTAGCGTCATTAGAAAGAAGTAAGTCGCCAACGGAAGGGATAGGTTTGCGTAATATGCATGAACGTCTAGCCTACCATAAAGGTATATTTTCTATTTCTTCAAATTCCAAGGGAACATTGATTGAAGCGAAGATACCAAAGACCGTATTGCGGTATGATGCCAATAAATTTAGTGAAAGTGAGATATAGGGTTTAGGAGAGGTTAGATATGATTCGAGTCATGTTAGTGGATGATCACCCGCTTTTTCGTGAAGGTATTAGTGCTCGATTAAAAATGAGCGAAGAAATTACGGTTGTTGGTGAAGCTGAAAATGGTAAGCAGGCCCTAGAAAAATTAGATGAGCTCAATCCTGACGTTGTTCTTATGGACATTAATATGCCAGAAATGAATGGTATGGATGTGCTTGAAGTCGTCGCTGAAATGGATTTGGATACCAAGTTTATTATGTTGAGTATGCATGAAGATAAAGAATATATTTTAAGAGTAATACGTGTGGGCGCCGATGGCTATATGCTTAAAGATGTGTCAGGTGATGAAATGATTGATGCAATCAAGGTGGTCTATCGAGGTGAAAAACACTTTAGCCAAGAAGTTGCAGCGATATTGGCGCAGCAGGAAATTGATAAAGGTGAAAACAAGCTGACCAATCGCGAACAATTAATATTACGGCTTATTTCTTTAGGATACAGTAATAAGAAGATAGCTCAAGAGCTAAATAATAGTGTCAGGACTGTTGAAACACACAAACGTAATATCACTAAAAAACTAGGTATCAATACAACATCCGGTTTGGTGCGCTATGCAATAGAGCATGGTATTGATAAATAGTATGGTATAAATGGTGCGCTTCATATATCACCTGTTTTTATTATATGCAAATAGGCAGGTATAGTGATTGATTATTTGTAGTACCTCTGTAATATTCGATTCCCATCAGCACTTTATACTAACCTTTTAGCTTGTAAGATCTGTATATGAATTTATTATTTGTAATCCCGTACTATGCTTGTGATGATAAAACAGGTGGCGGGCAACGGACACGTTTGCTTTTAAAATCAGTATGTTCGCTCAAGGATGTTTCTATTGATCTAATTATTTTAGGTGAGCAAGGAAAGCAATATCCTCAAGATATTGTTTCCGAGGATATTAATAAGGCCACTTATCTTGATTTATTACCTAGAGCAAAAATAGGGTTTTGGAAATTTTTGCGTCCTTTAAACCCATCTAAATTTGATTCGTTAGCTACGGCTTTAGGTAGACGAGCGGTGTTATACAGTAGTGATATGCTCGCTAGAAAAAATGTTATTGATTTTTCGCAATATGATGTAGTTGTTTCTCGCTATTTAAGGCCGTTATCACAAACGGGTGTTTTCGATAGCAGTGTCTCTGCAAAAATATATTTGGATATTGACGATAGGGATGATGTTCTTTATAGCTCACGTATGAATATGCCAACGGTTTCTCTTTGGGTACGTTTATTCTTTTCTTGGCATTTAAAACAAATACAATCAATACAGAAAAAAATATTGCCGCTTTGTGACCATGTATGGCTCGCAAGCGATAAAGATTTACAGCAGTTGCCTACACGTAAAGAAAGTGTGTTAAATAATATTCCTTACTCACTACCAGAAAAGTTAACTTCTAGTGCAGCTGTTTCTCAAAATAATAAAACCTTGTTGTTTGTTGGTAGCTATGGGCATCGTATTAATAAAGAAGGTGTTAAACACTTTTTAAATGTATGTTGGCCAAAAATTATTAAGGCATCGCCTGAGATAAGTTTAAGAATTGTAGGTTCTGGTGGTTGGCAGAATATAAAATCTGAGGTCTCTTCTGTTGAAAATGTCGAGATCGTTGGCTTTTGTGATGATTTAAATGAAGAGTATAAAAAAGCACTCTTTACTATTGTACCTTTATATGAAGGTGGTGGTACAAAAATTAAAGTGTTGGAAAGTTATCTTTTTGGGCGTTTGGCTGTAGGTACTCAGCATGCTTATTTTGGCTATGATAAATTATCAGAGTTATCTGCAAAGGCTATCTCTGATAATGATGAAGCGCTAATTAATAATGTTTTGTATTTTTTAGAAAATCCAAAAATATGTCATGATATGGCTGTAAAGGGTTCTGATTTTGTAAGTGATAACTATACGTTTGAATCATTTAAAAAATCAGTTTTATCGGTTTTTGAGTAGTTTGTATGTTTAAAGTAATAAGTTTGCAATCTGTTTTGCGTAGTGCGTTAGGGTCTGATAGTGGTTCAAAACAGCATATAGATTATCTAGATGGATGGAGGGGGTTGGCAATTTTATTTGTTTTGGTGGCCCACTTTTTTGTTGATGGGTATTTGCCTTTATTATTTATGGGCGAATTTGGCGTTAATGTATTTTTTGTGTTGTCAGGGATGTTAATGAGTCACATATTGTTTGTGAAAGAAACGCCGCTGTCTATTTTCTATAAAAGACGTTTTAGTCGAATATTACCTGCATTTTTACTTTTTGTGGTGGTAACGTATGTGGTTGCTTGGATACAAGAGGCGCCAGAAGCAAAAAACTTTATTTACTCTTTGTTTTTTCTGAGAACATATTTTCCTGATGATGTGCATATATGGAAATCGGGGATTGCTATAGGGCATCTCTGGTCATTAAATGTTGAAGAGCATGCTTATCTTTTGTTGAGCTTGCTGACATTCTTGCCTTTTTTCAAAGGCCGGCAATATTATGTGCTAATACCCTTGGGTGTATTGTCTATTCTTATTCATTTATATTATAAATTAACGCCTGATACTGCTCCAATTGCAGCTGGTTTGCGAACAGAAGCAGCTTTGGGTTTTATCTTTATTTCAGGTGGACTGTATCTGATGAAGGATAAATTAGAGCATCTTGTTTACCCTTGGATGGTGCCAATGGCTTTTGCTCTTGCTTTTGGAGTTTCTTTTTTTCGGGGGAGTTGGTTGATTACTCCTTTCTTATTGGCATTCACTGTAAATTATTTGCATAAATCTCCATCGTGGTTGCTTGGTTTTTTATGTTTGCCCGTTTTGAGATTGTTTGGGGTTCTCTCTTTTTCCATTTATTTATGGCAGCAGCCATTTTATAAGTTTGGTGTTAAGTTAAATTATTCAAATACTCTTACAGAACAAATTTTATATTTAGTATTAGCTATTCTTGCGGGAGTTATTTCATTCTATTTGATTGAAAAGCCAGCAAGAAGCTGGCTCAATCGAAATTGGTAAAGATAACAAAGGAAGGGTTAAATTAATCAGCGCCTGCAATAATTTGATTAAATATCTGATGTGCTGCTTCGGATAATATAGCCATTCCATCTTCGTTAGGATGAATTTGGTCGCTCAAGCTATACCCCGAATCTATAGTGTCATCATTATTGGTATCGAGCAGAGCATCATAGTCAACTAGGGAGATATTTCCTGCATTTGTTGTTACATAATTTTTGACGAGTGTATTGTAAGCATCTCTTTCTACTTCCTTGGATGATGTCCACTCAGCAGCACCCTTGAAAGGACTGGCGGTAACGACAACAGGATACATATTATTATCAATACACCAATTCACATGGGCTTGGAAATGAGCAAATACTGTTGATGAGCTACTATTTTTAACAATAAAATCATTGACTCCTTGAGCAATCCAGCAAACGCCTGGGGTGCTGTCATTAGTATTTTTATCAGTGGCTTCTGCTAACATATCATCTAGTAATGAATCACTTGTAGGGTTGGTATCTTCCAGTGCACGACCAGAAAGGTTATTCATTGTAACGGCATAGTCTGGAGTTACATTAATACTGTTTATGCCATAAAAAATATCCCATATGCCGTAACCCAAAAAACCACCAAAAGAGTCAGTTATCGAAAGAACATGTGATGCGCTGGGGCCGACTTCTACTGTACTTGGCATTGAAAAGCTTGTTAGACCTGAGCTTGCATTATAAGAAACACTTTTATCATAGTTAAATGATGCGCCGCTGATGCCTGAGCGACTTGCCGTCTGTTTTCTTTGGTCAACTTTTACAAATTCGTTAGGTAAGCCATCATTGGTGGGGGAAACACTGACTTTAGAAATAGTGAGACTATTGGTTTTAGTATCATTCCCAGTGACCCCGAGCCCTAGGCGAATAGTTGTTGAGTCAGTCTTTGATGAAAGGCTTAACACTGAACAATAGATACCATTTTGTGTTGCCGTTCGTTCTTTTGTACCGCTAAGTGCAGAGTTGACAATACTCAGGCTAACATTGCTAGAGCCGCTTGCCGCTTCTGAATAACCAGATACTTCAAAACATATAGAAACATCTTTATCTGGCCACAGTGCGCCGGTAACAAACTGAATATAGGCTCTGGCATTTGAACCGTCATTACTGACATTCCGTGAAAAAGTTACCGATTCATTATCCGTGGCAACCGATACGCTTGCATTGGTTTGACTTACAACGGTCCAATTACCAAAGTTATTATGATTGGATGTCGTTAAGGAGACGCCAACGGCAGGTGTTCTCAGGATATTCTTAACCCCTCTTCCGGCTTGAAGATTGGTTGTTGGAATTGGTGTAGCTGTAGCTGTAACGGTGACATTTACTGTCGCAGAATCTGTCCCGCCAGCACCATCTTGAATTGTATAGCTAATATTGTCGCTTCCTGAAAAGTTAGCATCAGGAGAGTAAACAAGCTCAGAACCGTTGATTGAGACGGTACCTGAATTCGCGCTGGTGTTGGAGATATTGAGTGAATCACCATCAATATCTGAGTCATTATTTAGAACATCAATACTATTGTTAAGGCTATTTTCTTCAACGGTCAAGGAATCATTGCTTGCACTTGGGGCATCATTTACGGGCGATACTGTGACAGCTAGGTTACCTGTTGTTGATGCTTGACCATCGTTTGCTGTATAGCTAATAGAAACCGCGCCAAAAAAATTGGTAGGTGGCGTATATCTAAGGGTGTTATCTGAATTAACAGTAACGCTACCCGTTGATGTTGATGCCGATTGAACAGTCAGGGAGTCTCCATCTGGGTCGCTATCATTTGCTAATACATCAACGCTGGCCAGTTGATCATCCTCATTTACGGTTGCGGTATCTGCTACGACTACGGGTACCGAATTGGATGAAGTAGGCGGTGCTGCAACGGTGACAGTCACATTGCTGGTTGCCGTTGCTTGACCATCACTAATGGTATATTCAATAACCGCCGTACCCGAAAAATTATTTGTTGGGTTGTACGAAAAAGTATTATTAGAGTTAACGACAGCGCTACCGGTAGTTGTGGTTGCACTCTCGAGCGATAGGCTATCTCCATCCGGATCCGAGTCGTTATTCAGTGGATTGAAATTAGTCAATTGAGTGTTGTGGGCAATTGAGGTGGTATCCGCTACTGCTACAGGGCTGCGGTTTTCTTGTGGTGAAGGCGCCTCTTGTGGTGGAGTTGTTTGCTGAGAGTTTTCTAAACCTATGGTGTCTCCTTTGTCATCCGAAGTCGTTCCACATGCACTGAGCATAATCAGTGATAATACTGTGATTCCAGCTATCTTGGCCTTGTTTACAAAGCGTAGTCGCTGTTTGCTTGTGTGGGAGTTTGGGCTGATACAAAGTGCCATAAAAATACTCGTTGCTTGCTCTATTCTGTAGAGCTTGTGTAAAGATACTGTTGTTAACGGATCATATCGGAATTATAGGTTAAAAAATAGGTCGTTATGTGATCAAATTGGCTTTATAAACAAATACTTATATCTTGTTTTAAGTAATATTCGAGGATGTATAACTAAAATATGTTGTAGCTAAAGATGATGGTGGAAGGTACAAGATTATTTTGTATTTTTATCCAGGCTCTAGAGTACTTCAGGCCTTTTTCCTGCAGTAGCAGTTAATTGCTTCCTCTCGCCGTTTCTTATAGCGGTAATCTGCACGGTGTCATTCGGGCGCACTTGAGCGATTAAGTTCATCCCTTCACGCCCATTGCCAACGGCTTTATCATTAATATGAGTAAGGATATCCCCGGCTTGCAGGCCTGCCTGATCCGCTGGGCCATTAGGGTAGGTGCTGGTAATCAATACGCCATTGATAGTGTTTAAGTTATAGGTGCGGACAAGGTTGGGGTTGAGGGTTTGCGCTTCAATGCCTAACCATCCTCTAATCGCTTCGCCTGATGTAATGATGTCATTCATAATATTAACAGCGATATCAGCAGGGATGGCGAAGCCAATACCGATAGATGTGCCATCATTATTACGGTTCAAAATGGCGGTATTGATGCCTAATAATTGCCCTTTTGTGTCAATTAAGGCTCCCCCGGAATTACCGGGGTTAATCGCCGCATCTGTCTGGATAAAGTTTTCATACACATTCAAGCCTAAACCATGCCGACCGGTTGCTGAGATGATGCCCTGAGTGACTGTTTGCCCAATATTAAAGGGATTGCCAATGGCAAGTACGACATCGCCTATCAAGGCTTGCTGTGGTTCTCCAAGAGTAATTGTCTGAAGGTTTTGAGCGGGTATTTTAAGCACAGCCAAATCAGTTGCTTCGTCAGAGCCGACGATATCTGCTTTTATGTTACGACCATCGTAAAGTGATACATAGATCTCCTCCGCATCTGAAATTACGTGGTGGTTCGTTAACAAATAGCCTTCTTGGTTAATAATTACCCCCGATCCTAGAGCAGATGACATTTTCTGTTGTTTTGGGATATCGGCACTATTGAAGAAGTGTCTAAATAGGGCGTCATCAAATAAAGGGTTGCGTGTTAAGTTAACTTTTTTGCGCGTTGATATGTTAACAACGGCAGGAGCGGCTTTGTTGACGGCAATTGCGTAAGATGAAGGTTTTTGGTGGTTAGGCAAGAAAAAATTAGAAACCTTTTGCCCTAAAGCATAGCGCAGTTCAGGGATGGCTATTGTCGTTGCCAACCCAATGAATAGGCCAAATAAAATGGGGGCAATAAAGTAACTAATAAAATGCCGCATGGTTTAGTATTTACCGTTTATTTGATCTGTTTATAGAGCAAGAAAAGGTTATTTATTGCTTTCTTGCTCAGCATATTCTTCAGATTCTTTTAAGCCATAGCCTTCACTTAATGTCCCTTCTGCGCCAGGCGTTTTTGGGGCCCAATCTTTGGGTGGCTGGAAGTCTTCCTCGTTGATTGATGTATCACCCAAAAGAGTATCATCGCCGTTAGCATTGCTCAGTAGCTGTCGACTAATATCAACATTTGCCAGCTTGAGCGCATCACTTGCTAAATGTTCGTGAACATCGCGATAACTTTGGGTCAAGTTGTTCACTAGTTTCGATGTTTCGGCAAAGTGGTCTGTTACTTCTTGTTGGTACTCTTTTAATTGCTGTTCTGCTTCCTGCAATTTGGTCTCTAAGGTGCGCGCTTTTTGTTGTTGGGGCGATAGTGTCCTAGATAGTAAGGAACCCAATATACAGCCAACCAATAAAGCTGCAGCACCAACAATAGCCAAAGTCGTGAGTGAAAACACAAGAATCTCCTAAAATGATTAACTCATAGGGGCAAGTATACCGCTACTGAGTGATTGAGTCAGTGATTGAGTAGTACTTTGATTCATCTTCATGCCATAATCTATTTAGTAATATACGTTTCAGCTCTATTCAGGGCTCATTATTCAGTATTTGGATACCTTTCATGAATTTATCTCCCCTGCAACGCTACCAGCAGGATATAGAACAGTCTGGATTTATAGCTGATTCAGCACAGCAGAACGCTGTTGAGAAGCTTGAGTCCTTATACCACTGTCTAATCGTAAACCATAAGCAAGCCTCTTCTTTTTCACTAGGCACAATACTTAATAAGATGGGTTTGGGAGACGGTTTTAAAACCCCGGAAAAAGGCTTATATTTTTGGGGTGGTGTAGGTCGCGGAAAGACTTACCTGATGGATATTTTTTATGAAAGTCTTCCTATCGATAAAAAGATGCGGGTTCACTTTCACCGCTTTATGCGGCGAGTGCATCAAGAGTTACGCACTTTACAGCATCAAAAAAACCCGCTTGAGGTAGTCGCCAAAAGGCTTGCCGATGAAGCTCATGTTATTTGTTTTGATGAGTTCTTTGTTTCAGATATCACCGATGCGATGATTCTTGGGGGGCTTTTGGAAGGTTTATTTGATCGAGGGGTTTCATTAGTAGCGACATCTAATATTGTGCCCAGTGGGCTTTATAAAGATGGTCTACAGCGAGCACGATTTTTACCGGCTATCGCTTTAGTTGAGCAATATACAGAAGTGGTGAATGTCGATGGCGGTACTGATTACCGCTTGAGAAGTTTAGAGCAGGCTGAGCTTTATCATTGGCCTTTGGATGATCAGGCTGATATCAGTTTAAAGTCAAGTTTCGAAAGTTTGGTCCCAGATATTAATGAAGTCGTAGAGAATTTACCGCTGGAAATAGAGGGAAGAGATATTTTGACCCGCTTTCATGCAGAGGATGTTGTTTGGTTTGATTTTATCGCACTTTGCGATGGGCCTCGCTCTCAAAATGACTATATAGAAATTGCAATGGAATACCATGCTGTATTACTGTCTGATATTCCGGAGTTAACAGAGAAAAGAGAAGATCAGGCAAGGCGCTTTATTAATCTTGTCGATGAGTTCTACGACCGTAGCGTTAAACTGATTATTTCTGCAGAAAACCCCATACACCAATTGTACAGCGGTAGTCGATTGATCTTTGAGTTTGAGAGGACACAAAGCCGCTTGCTGGAAATGCAAAGCCATGATTACTTGGCTAGGGCGCACAAGCCTTAATAGTATTTTTTAGCGATCAAAAACAACGGTTTTATCACCGTTGAGCAAAATCCGGTGTTCGGCATACCATCTGATAGCACGATGTAGAACAACGGCTTCGATATCTTGACCAATTTCCACAAGCTCTTCGGGTGTGTTAGCGTGACTAACGCGTTCCACAGATTGTTCAATAATAGGGCCTTCATCTAAATCAGGGGTCACATAATGAGCGGTAGCGCCTATCAGTTTTACGCCTCTATCATAGGCTTGGTGGTAAGGCTTTGCGCCTTTGAAACCGGGTAAGAAAGAGTGATGAATATTGATTGCTCGACCATTTAATTCTTTACAAAGGTCATTCGATAGAATTTGCATATAGCGTGCAAGTACTAAGAGGTCGACATTATGTTTGTCGATTAAGTCGATGATTTGTTGTTCTTGTTGTGTTTTTGTATCTGTTGTTACCGGCAAAAAGTGAAAAGGAATTTCATACCATTCGCACAAAGGTTCCATCACTTCATGATTGGATATCACGGCAACAATATCGATGGGTAATGAACCGCGTTTCCAACTATTGAGTAAATGGCTGAGGCAGTGACCCCATTGGGAAACGGCAATAATTACTTTAGGCTTTTCGACTTTATTATGAATGCCCCAGGTCATGCCATAGCGTTGAGCAAGGGGTTCAAAGCTTGTTTTGATTGAATCCATGGGCTTGCTACCTTCGCAAGACTCCAATACGGTACGCATAAAGAAGCGTTTGGTGTGAATATCTTCAAATTGTGAAGATTCACGAATGTTAAACCCTTGCAGGGCAAATAAATTGGCAACGGCTGCGACGATACCGGGTTTATCGTCGCAACTAAAATTAAGTACTATATCGGAAACCTGAGGCATAACTTGCATATATCTTTGTTGTTAGTATGTGTAATGGTTTAATGGCTTAAATTGTGCGCTAATAAAGCAGGATTGTAACCTGATGTGGTTTTATTTTATAAGTTTTTATAAGGTTAATCTGTGACGTTTGATAATTTAAAGACATTACATGACCAGTGGGTTATTTGTGCGCCTTTATCCACTGTGGTAACTGAGACAATGTATCAGTGGTTGTCGGATGAGGAGGTTCAAAGGGCGAATCGCTTTCGCCGCCCTGAAGATAGTCAGCGTTTCATCTTGGCGCATGTGATGAAGCGTTTTTATTTGTCTCAATTACTTGATTTACGACCTGAAGCGCTACAGTTTGTTGAAGGACCGAAGGGTAAGCCTTTTTGCACTGATAATGGCGCTCCATTTTTTAATATTTCCCATAGTGGCGATTGGGTATTATTAGCTGTCTCATCGACAAAAGAGATTGGTGTTGATGTGGAATGCTCTAAGAGAGGCGTCAGTGAGGGAACGATGAATCATGTTTTGACCTCATCTCAGCTTGAGAAAGTTAATGCTTCAAATAATCCACAAGCAACCTTCATCACTTATTGGACACAGAAGGAAGCGGTAAGCAAGGCCTTAGGACTTGGCTTATCGATTGACTTTACCACCATTGATTGCAGCGGTGATATCGGTTCCAGTAGGGTCATTCATTCAGGTAATGAACTGAAAGTAAGCGCTCACATAGTTGATGATAGCCATATAGCTTCGGTATCTGTTTTAGCTCATAGTCAGGTCGAGCCAATCCCTCTTTACGTATTGGCTGATTGGAGAGGTTTACATCCTCTCTTGGTGAGCCTTTCTTGATATTTGTCATTATTTTGTCATGAAAAGGCACAAGATAAACTCATATCGCTATACTAACGTATAGGTAACAGGCATTTATGCCACTTATATATGCCACTTTAGGTTTAGAAATGATTGATATTCACTGCCATTTATTGCCCGGTATCGATGATGGGCCCAGTACGCTAGAGGAATCTCTGGCGCTGGCTCGTTTTGCCGTAAAAAATGGCATCACTCATTCTGTTATTACGCCCCACATACATGCAGGTCGCTGGGAAAATTCAGCGGCTATTATCAAAACGGTTGGTCTGGATTTCAAACGAGCATTACTCGAAGAAGAAATTCCTCTACAGGTCGGTATTGCTGCTGAAGTGCGTATTGGTGTTGAGATTATGGATCAGATCAATAATCGACAAATCCCTTTTTTGGGGAGATGGGGTGATCAAAAAGTCATGTTGATGGAGATGCCCCATAGTCATATTCCTGTCGGTATTGAGCGTATGGTGAGCTGGTTGTTGGATCGCAATATCATTCCGATGATTGCTCACCCTGAACGAAACAAGGATGTCCATCGTAACGTATCTAAGCTAGACTCGCTTATTGATATGGGATGTCTATTTCAGGTAACCGCTAGCTCAGTATCCGGTCGTTTCGGGGAGCCTTCTCGAGTCCGTGCTGTTCAACTTCTTGAAAGAGGGGTGGTAACCGTGCTCGCTTCAGATGCCCATAACATTAAATATCGTCCGCCATCTTTAAATAGTGGGCGTGCCGCTGCCGCAGAGGTTGTTGGTGAGGATGAGGCTTTTAGGCTTGTTGTCGATAACCCATGGCAGATTGTCAGTGATCAATTCGCTGTTTAACTGTTTCTTGTGTAAGTAGCCTTTCTCTATGCAATACAATCCTGTTCAATATTCTTTGCATTCATTTCTCTGCCTTATTCGTCATATGCTTACAAGCTGTAAATTGCTTAAGACCTGAACGTAATAAATCGGTATAATCGCCCCCCTTTGAACCCTGCTAGGTGAAAAACTATTATTCGTCCCCATCTTGGAATATTAACTGGCACCTTACAAACTATTAATAAGCTGTAAAATCTATGCTAAATCGTTATCCCTTATGGAAAAACCTCTTAATTCTCGGCCTTGTTACGCTGGGATTCCTCTACTCTGCGGCGAATTTATACGCTCCTGACCCAGCAGTACAGATCTCTGGCGCTTCTAGTACCTTAACAATCAGTCAGTCAGATATCACAAAAGCAACAAAAGCACTAAAAGCCAATAATATTGAGTACTTTGGTGAGGTCTTTACTGAAAAGAGTGGCTTGATTCGCTTAGCTAGTCAGGATGCCCAACTAAGAGCAAAAGATATCATTAAAAGTGCCTTGGGCGATGACTATGTTGTAGCTTTAAACTTAGCGCCAACAACTCCCGCGTGGTTGGATGGCATTGGTGCTGCACCGATGAAGCTGGGTTTGGATTTGTCTGGGGGTGTTCATTTCTTGATGGAAGTTGATACTGCAGCTGTTATTGAATCACAACTTAAATCCATAGAATCCCAAACTAAATCACAATTGCGTCAGGAACGTATCCGTTATCAGTCAGTGGTTGTAACCCGTGATAATGAATTAATTGCCCGCTTTAAAGAAGAAGAGTTACGTAATCGAGCCGCACCTATACTTCGTCGTGAAAACCAAGAGTTTATTTTTGAAAGTGCTACCGAAGGTGATAGTTTTATTATTCGTGGCACCATGCAAGACCTTGCGATTCGAGAAATAGAAGACTATGCAGTCAACCAAAACTTGACCACTTTACGCAATCGGGTCAATGAGTTAGGTGTGTCTGAGCCGATTGTGCAACGCCAGGGGCGTACCCGTATCGTGGTCGAATTGCCAGGTGTACAGGATACGGCTGAAGCCAAGCGTATTATCGGTAAAACAGCCAATTTGGAATTTCGCCTAGAAGCTGAAGCTAGCGCATTAACATCAACCAAAGAGCAATTCCAGTTTCGCGATGGCAATGCCCAGTATGGTGGCAGTGGTGCCTTTCTTGAGCGTAGAGTTGTGTTAACGGGGGAAAGTGTTACTCGTGCTCAGGCAAGTTTTGATACAGAGTCGAGTCAACCTCAAGTCAATATATCCCTTAATAGTAAGGGTGGTACGAGTATGTACCAAAATACCATTAAAAATGTGGGACGGCGTTTAGGTGTGCTGTTTATTGAGTACAAAACAAAAACCCAAGATGCTAACGGTAAACCACTGGAAAAACCGGTACAAATCATTGAAAAAAGAATCATCAGTTTGGCAACGATTCAAAGTGCGTTGAATGCTGAATTCCGTATTACTGGTTTGGATAGTACCGCAGAAGCCTCTGAATTAGCGCTCTTGTTACGTTCGGGTGCCTTAGCTGCACCTATGCAATTTGTGCAGGAAAGTACTATTGGGCCTTCTCTTGGTAAAGAAAATATTGAGTTGGGGGTGAAGTCAGTTCAGTTAGGCCTATTCTTAGTACTGATTTTTATGCTGGTGTATTACAAAGTGTTTGGCTTTGCTGCCAATATTGCCTTATCTGTTAATTTGGTTTTATTGATCGCAGTGATGTCGTTGTTCGGTGCGACATTAACGCTACCGGGTATTGCCGGTATTGTTTTAACCGTCGGTATGGCTGTTGATGCGAATGTACTGATTTTCTCCCGAGTGAAAGAAGAGTTGAAAAATGGCTTGTCACCACAACAAGCCATCAATGCCGGCTTTGATCGTGCATTTACAACGATTCTTGATGCCAATATTACTACCTTGATTGTTGCCATTATTTTATATGGTATTGGTACAGGGCCGATTAAAGGCTTCGCCGTCACATTGGCTATCGGCATCATTACTTCCATGTTTACTGCTATTTTGGGTACACGTGCGATTATTAATTTAATTTACGGTGGGCGCACCGTGAAAAAACTTTCGATATAAGGAGCGGGATAATGGGTGAATCAACACAAAAAGATGCCGCTTCCAATGGCCGTATAATCGATTTTATGGGGCAACGATTTGTTGCCATGTTATTTTCAGCAATTTTGTTGGTCGGTTCTATTGTTTCGTTGGCTGTTAATGGTTTGCAGTTTGGTCTGGATTTTACCGGTGGCTTACAAATTGAAGCGCAGTTCAGTGAGCCTGCAGATTTGCAAAGAATTCGTAATAGTTTAGCGTCAAATGACTTTGAAGATGCGGTTGTTGTTCACTTTGGTGCAGATACTGAAGTGATGGTGCGAATGCAGCAAGATCTTACAGCAGGTATTGATCAACAAGTTTTGTCGGTATTGAAGCAAGCGACTGACGATGAAGTAGTATTAAAACGTACTGAATTCGTTGGTCCTCAGGTAGGTGATGAGTTGCGCGACCAGGGTGGTATTGGTCTGCTATTCGCTCTAGCGGTGGTGATGGTTTATGTTGCTTTGCGTTTCCAGTTTAAATTTTCTGTGGGAGCTGTTGCAGCATTGATTCATGATGTGATTATTGTTTTAGGCTTCTTTTCAATATTTAAGCTGGATTTTGATCTAACAGTGCTGGCGGCAGTGTTGGCGGTGATTGGTTATTCGCTTAACGATACTATAGTCGTCTCTGACCGCATTCGTGAAAACTTTCGTAAAGTGCGTAAAGGCACTCCTTTGGATGTCATTAACCAATCGCTAACCCAAACCTTGGGCCGTACATTGGTGACTTCTTTAACGACTTTGCTGGTGTTGTTGGCTCTGTTTTTTGTCGGGGGCGAGTTGATACATTCCTTTGCTACCGCATTAATTATCGGTATTATTGTGGGTACCTACTCATCTATTTATGTTGCAGCCAATACCTTATTGTTAATGCATATATCAAAAGAAGATTTGATGGTACCTGAAAAAGAAGGTGTCGAACTCGACGAGCTTCCCTAGGTAGTTTGTTTTTCCCTGCAGGTCAGTGAACGCTGGCTTGCAGACTTCCTGCTTTTCCCGCATTATTTCGCTCTGGCTTATTCGTATTAAGTCGGTCTTTATCCTTGTTAATGTGAAGCACTGCATGTGTTTATATTGATAATCTATTTAAAATGACCTGAAATTTCCTTTAACAATAATCGCTGTGAGTGAATAATGAGCCTGTGGCTGCCTGATGATCAAACACTGATTAATAATCCTCATTTGCTGAAGGATAGCCTTTCGCGTTATCGCCGTTTACTTCAAGGTAATGGTTATGCTTTTTGGGAGTGGGGTTTGCATAATGGGACTTACCGTTGTGCTGGTAGTTTTTGGGAGAAGCTGGGTTATCGAAGCCTCGATGAATCGGTAACATCGATTGATAATGTTCAAGAGTATGTTCACCCCGATGATTTTGGTTTTGTTTACAATGTCGTGTTGGATCATCTTCGCCACGACACCCCGATTGATATGGTTTACCGTATTCGTGCGGCTGATGGGACTTATTATTGGACACAAGCTTCAGCCAGCTCTACTCGTGACAGCAGTGGCCGCGTTACTTATTTGACCGGTGTTAATTTTGACTTATCCCACCTTAAAGAAACAGAAAAGGCCCTAAGGTTATCGCAAGCAAGGCATGAGCGTGTATTGTCTTCATCCAATGATGGTATCTGGGAGTGGTCCGCAACTGATGCCAATACTAATCCTAAGCAGGCCGGTCGTGTCGGTCGTTTACATACTTCTCATAGTTTCTGGGCGCATTTAGGTTATAACGAAGAGGAGGTTGATGCGCTGCCTGAAAATGAGCGGCTTGCGATTTGGTCTTCGCATATCCACCCTCATGATAAGCTAAGTATTACTCGTGCTTTAAAAGAGTACTATCACACCCGCATACCGATCGATATGGAATACAGGATCTTTGGTGAAGGTGGGCAAATGTTTTGGTTTCGTACTCGTGGTAGCGGTATTTTTAATACCCACGGCCGTGTCATTCTTATGTCCGGTATTAACATTGATATTACTCAAGTAAAAGAGTCTGAAGAGCGTGTTCGCAAAGCGAAAGAAGATGCCGAAAGAGCGAATCGATCAAAATCCAATTTTCTATCCAGTGTCAGTCACGAATTACGTACGCCTTTGAATGCGATCTTGGGTTTTTCACGCGTACTGTCGAGGGATCAATCCATTGGTCATGAGCAGCAAGAAAATGCGCATTATATTCATGAGGCAGGTGATCATTTACTACAGCTTATTAATGATATTTTAGATTTGGCCCAAATAGAGTCCGGTAAATTATCGTTGTCAATGGAGCACTTCCGACCGGCTGAATTAATCAGTGAGTGTTTTAGTTATTGTAAAGATAGTGCTGCGGCTAAAAATGTGAAGCTTTCATTTTTTTGTGATGGTTTAGATAATTGTACAATTAATGCAGATCGTATTCGTGTAAAACAGTGTGTACTCAATCTAGTTAGTAACGCCATAAAATATAACTTAGATAACGGTAAGGTTGATGTTATTTTTTCTGAAAATAATGGTGTGTTGGAAATTGCTGTTCACGATACAGGCCCCGGTATTCCGGAAGAGAAAAAACCTTATCTTTTTGAAATGTTTAATCGTCTTGGTGCTGAGAGGTCTTTAATAGAAGGGAGTGGTGTAGGTTTAGTCATCTCTCGACAGCTAGCTGTCTCGATGGGAGGAGGATTAATGTACGATGATCAGGTGTCATCAGGCGCTTGTTTTAAGTTGTCTTTCCCGATGGTAGCTTCATTGCCAGCACAAAATATTAAATTACCTCGGTATCAAGATAGTTCAGTGAAGGAAATTAATTTACATTTTTCTGAAGTGAAAAAGTTATTTTATATAGAAGATAATGAATCCAATATTCGGATTTTAGAGTCATGGCTGAAACCCTATTCACAGTTAATACTGTCTTCGCAGACAGAGCCGCTGCTTGGTTTATATGAGATTAGAAAGTCTTTGCCTGATATTGTATTGCTTGATATTAATTTACCCGGCATTAACGGCTATGAGATCCTTCATGTTTTAAAGGAAGACCCCTTGACTAGTCACTTGCCGGTAATTGCTTTGTCTGCCAGCGCCATGGCAGCAGATGTTGAGAAAGGATTAGCAGAAGGCTTTGATGAATACCTCACAAAGCCATTAGATGTTGATAAGTTGTCGGCTGTTTTTAACCATTTTTTTTCAAAAGAAGCCGCATGATTTATTGTTTGTAGTTAGTCCTCTATTTTTATACGCCTTTCAAATGTTTTCCAGCGATAGAGACAAGGGCTTTAAATACTTTATTGGGTGCGCAGACAACGTTGCCTGAATCCATCATATCATTACCGCCTTTAAAATCGCTGACAAGGCCACCCGCTTCTTTGACTAATAATATGCCAGCCGCCATATCCCAAGGCTGTAACTTCATTTCCCAAAAGCCATCGTAACGACCAGCAGCAACATAGGCAAGATCTAAAGAGGCTGCACCCATTCGCCTGATGCCAGCACTCTGCTGTTGTAAAATCTCTTCCATGCTTTGAAGATAAGGCTGTATATGAGTCATGGTTTTATCATTAAATGGAATGCCTGTTGCGATTAATGCGCCGGCTAAGCTTTTTCTATCAGAGACGCGAATGCGACGATCGTTTAAAGCCGCGCCCTTGCCTCGGCTCGCGGTAAATTCTTCGCGCTTGATAGGATCTAAGACGACACCATGCTCTAATTTGCCTTTGTAAGTACAAGCAATGGAGATGGCAAAATGAGGAATGCTGTTAATAAAGTTAGTTGTGCCATCAATTGGGTCAATAATCCATTGATAATCAGGGTCTTTACCTTCAGTAATACCACTTTCTTCACCGTGAAAGCCGTGATCTGGATAGGCCTTACGTAAGTGGTAAATAATTTCTTTTTCGACGGCTCGGTCTACTTCAGTGACATAATCGTTTTTCGCTTTTTCTTCGATTTTAATAAGGTCACGATGCTGTATCGCTTTTTCTAAAATTTCAGCACCTTTGCGGGCAGCGCGTAAAGCCATTGTTAACATTGGTTCCATAGAGAAAATTTACCCGTCAATTGAGAAGAAACAGAAATGGTGCCAGACCATTCGAAGTGGGCGGCAGTATACCGGATAGTCTATAAGTTGCACAGGTTCTGGAGGATAATGTTGTTAGGGTATAGCGCTAACTTGGGGTAGAATGCGCCGCTTTATTTGATAATTAGCATTGAATATGACATCTGATCAGGCCATTCTTTCTCCAGACTCTCAAGCATTGTTGAGTAATATTCGTATTGTGCTCGTTAATACCACGCATCCGGGTAATATCGGCGGTGTTGCTAGAGCAATGAAAAATATGGGTTTAACCCAGCTCTACCTTGTTGACCCAAAAGAATATCCGTCCGAGCAAGCTGAGTGGCGGGCATCCAATGCGGTTGACTTACTTGGCACGGCGCAGGTGGTTAATACATTAGATGAGGCGATTGCTGATTGTGGTCTCGTTATTGGTACCAGCGCACGGGAAAGGCGGATTCCATGGCCATTGTTCACGCCAAGGGAGTGTGCTGAGCGCAGTATTGGCGAGGCTGCCCAACACCCTGTTGCCATCGTGTTTGGTAGGGAAGATAGGGGCCTGACCAATGAAGAGTTGCACAAGTGCCATTACCACGTCCATATTCCTTCTAACCCCGAATACAGTTCTTTGAATTTGGCTACAGCCGTACAAGTGCTTACTTATGAGCTTAGAGTGGGTTGTCTGACTGCCCAGCAGCAAGGTAAGCCGTTGCATTTCGATGATTGGGATATGCCACCGGCTAATGTTGAAGCATTAGAGAATTATTACTCTCACTTAGAGCAAACGCTGCAAAAATTGGATTTCATTCAGGCTGATAACCCGCGACAAACCATGACACGCCTGCGCCGTTTGTATAGCCGAGTACGTTTGGATGAAATGGAATTGGCGATTATGCGGGGTATGCTGACTTCTATCCAAAATTATATTTATCATACAGATAAGAAAATTGAGGCCCTAAAGAGCCCCCAAAATATTGATGATGCAGGTGGGGAATAGTCTATAAAGACCTACTAAAATACTTTGTTATATACTTGACTAAAAAGGTTGGGTATTGCACAATGATAGCTGTTTATGGTGATGATAAAGGTCTGAGCTATGCGCTTAACCACAAAAGGCCGCTATGCGGTGACAGCGATGCTTGATTTGGCAATTCACGCTGATAAAGGCCCTGTAAGCCTTGCTGATATATCTAAGCGTCAAGAAATTTCACTTTCCTATCTGGAACAATTGTTTTCCAAGTTACGTAAGTCAGAACTGGTCAGCAGTGTGCGCGGCCCTGGCGGCGGCTACCAATTAAGTCGGCCTCTCGATGCTATTTTTGTGGCTCAGATTGTTGATGCGGTCAATGAATCTATTGATGCAACCAATTGTAACGGTAAAGGTAATTGTCATCAGGGTGAGATTTGTTTGACTCACCACCTTTGGGAAGATCTGAGTGAGCAAATTCATAATTTTTTGAGTAGTATTAGTCTAGCAAAACTTGTAGCACGCCAAGATGTACAAAGTGTTTCTCGGCGACAGAATATCCAGCATGATGAGAATGAAGCGCGCCCGCTTGATGTTATCTCATCATCACATTTGGCTTAAGCCTCATTATTTAATCTTAAGGTATTAGAAAGGTATTAAACAAGATGTCAGTTAAATTACCAATTTATTTTGATTACTCTGCAACAACGCCCGTTGACCCCAGAGTTGCTGAAGCGATGACCAATTGCCTGACAATGGAAGGTAATTTTGGTAACCCGGCATCACGTTCTCATGCCTTTGGTTGGCAAGCTGAAGAAGCAGTAGAGACTGCAAGGCAAAATGTTGCGGATGTATTAAATGCTGATCCCCGTGAAATTGTTTGGACGAGTGGTGCAACTGAATCGGATAATTTAGCGATCAAAGGCTTGGCGCATTTCAATCAGAAGCGCGGTAAGCACATTATTACTTCTAAAGTTGAGCATAAAGCAGTATTGGATACTTGTCGTCAATTGGAACGAGAAGGATTTGAAGTGACTTATCTCGATCCTGATTCTCAGGGTTTGATTTCTCCTCAACAAGTTGCCGATGCCATACGTGAAGATACAACCGTTGTGTCGTTGATGCATGTGAATAACGAAATCGGTGTTGTTAATGACATTGCCTCGATCGGCGCGATTTGTCGTGAACGTAAAGTATTTTTCCATGTTGATGCGGCGCAAAGTCCTGGCAAGCTCCCGATTGATGTTGAAGAAATGAATATCGATGCGATGTCATTGTGTGCGCATAAAGTATATGGCCCTAAAGGCATTGGCGCGCTCTATGTTCGTCGTAAGCCGCGTGTTCGTCTAGAAGCTCAAATTCATGGTGGCGGCCATGAGCGTGGCATGCGTTCAGGTACATTGCCTACCCATCAAATTGTCGGTATGGGCGAAGCCTTCCGTTTAGCAAAGCTGGAAATAGATAAAGATTACCAGCATGCACAACAATTACGTGATCGCTTTCTTGATGGTATTAAAGATATGGAAGAAGTTCATATCAATGGCTCTTTAGAGCAACGTGTTCCACATAATATTAATGTTAGCTTTGCGTTTGTTGAAGGTGAATCACTGATTATGTCGCTTAAAGATTTGGCGGTATCGTCAGGCTCAGCATGTACTTCTGCTAGTTTGGAACCTTCGTATGTTCTACGTGCACTAGGCTTGAGTGATGAACTCGCACACAGTTCTTTACGTTTTAGCTTTGGGCGCTTTACTTCTGAAGAAGAAGTAGATTATGCCGTTAATCAAATTCATCAAGCGGTTGATAAATTAAGGGAATTATCACCACTTTGGGATATGTACAAAGATGGTATTGACTTAAATTCAATTGAATGGGCTGCACACTAAGCAGTTATAAATTCTTAGTGCTCGTCCAAAGCGGGCACTAAAATGCAATACATGGATGTGTTGCCAATTTTAATGGCGTTAAGCCATTGAAATTGCGAGTAAAATAAAATCGTATTTTATTTTACGACCCTAAGAAACAAGTGGAAAACTTGTTTCTGGACAGACATTAATCAGAGAATGAGCGGAGATAAGCAATGGCTTATAGTGAAAAAGTAATCGATCATTATGAAAATCCTCGCAATGTGGGTAAGTTAGACGACGATTCAAAAAATGTCGGCACTGGTATGGTGGGTGCACCTGCATGTGGTGATGTTATGCGCTTACAGATACAAGTCAGTGATGAAGGTGTTATCGAAGATGCTAAGTTTAAGACTTATGGTTGTGGTTCAGCCATTGCGTCAAGTTCGTTACTGACTGAGTGGGTAAAAGGCAAAACACTTGACGAAGCCAGTGAAATTAAAAATACACATATTGCTGAAGAGCTAGCTCTACCGCCTGTAAAAATTCACTGCTCAGTTTTAGCTGAAGACGCAATTAAAGCGGCTATCAGTGATTTACGCGATAAGCGTGATAGTTAAAGTTAGGGTTAAAACTAAGGTTGTATAAATGGCATTGTCAATTACAGATTCAGCAAAAGCATTTATCGGTAAACAGCTGCAAGGCAGGGGTCAAGGTATTGGAATCCGTGTCGGTATTAAAACAGCAGGTTGTTCTGGCCTGTCTTATGTGTTGGAGTTTGTCGATAGTCTGAATGAAGAAGATGAAGTGTTTGATCAAGGAGCGTTTAAGCTGATTGTCGATCCTAAAAGCTTACTTTATATTGATGGTACTCAATTAGACTTTGTAAAAGAAGGTTTGAATGAAGGGCTTCAGTTTAATAACCCTAATGTTAAAAATGAGTGTGGTTGTGGTGAAAGTTTTCACGTATAGCGTACTTATTTTTAATTGATCAAATGATCCGGTGCTTTTGCGCCGGTTTTTGTTTTTGGACTAGTAAACTAACAAGCAGATCGCTTAACAAATAGTATGGATCTTACACAAAATTATTTTGCTTTATTTGGTATTGAACCCTCTTTTCAAATAGATAAAGCTATTTTGGCAGATAAATATCGTCAATTACAAAAAGACTTACATCCAGACAAGTTTGCCAATAAAGGTGCAACTGAACAGCGCTTGTCTGTTCAGTTTACTTCTTATGTAAATACGGCTTATCAGACGCTAAAATCGCCACTGCTTTGTGCTGAATATTTATTAGAGTTAGAAAAACACCCCGTTAATAGTGAAACGCTAACGGTAAGTGATGGTGGCTTTTTGTTTAAGCAAATGGAATGGCGAGAACGTTTATCTGATTTGTCAGATGATATCCGCTCATCGATCTCGGTAGAAGAAAAACTCTCTAAATTGACTGATGAAGTATCTGTAGAAAGAGCTGATTTTCTTAAGCAATTTGAACGTGCTTATAGTGATAAACAATATGAAATAGCGAAAGAATCTGTAGCTAAATTACATTTTGTTGAAAAAATGATGCTCGATATTGAGCGCTTGGAAGACAGCCTTTTCGAGTAAGGTTATTTCGGTTAAATAAAAGCTAAGGTTAAAGAAGGTTATGGCGCTATTACAAATATCAGAACCCGGGCAGTCGCCCGAGCCGCATGAGCGTAAGCGAGCAATTGGTATTGATTTGGGTACAACCAACTCATTGGTTGCAACCGTTCGCAATGGTCAGCCAGAGACTTTGCCTGATTATCAGGGCAACATGTTATTACCTTCTGTCGTTCGCTATACCGATTCAGCTTTGGTCATTGGTCAAGCGGCTAAAACGGCTGCCGCTCAAGACCCAATGAATACAATGATTTCCATTAAGCGATTAATGGGACGTGGCCTTGATGAGCTACAAGCGTCTGAAAAACAATTTTCCTATCACTTTGCAGAAACGTCTTCTGTCGTCCCTCATATTCAAACCGCAGCCGGATTAAAAACACCTATCGAAGTCTCTGCAGATATTTTGAAGGCGCTCGCAAGCCGAGGTAAAGACACCTTAGGTGGCGAATTGGATGGCGTTGTCATCACTGTGCCAGCCTATTTTGATGATGCGCAACGACAAGCAACCAAGGATGCGGCAAAAATTGCGGACTTAAAAGTACTTCGTTTATTGAATGAGCCCACGGCTGCAGCTGTCGCTTATGGTTTGGACGAAAAAGAAAATGGCGTTATTGCGATTTATGATTTGGGTGGTGGCACTTTTGATATTTCAGTTTTACGGTTAACCAATGGCGTTTTTGAGGTATTGGCAACCGGTGGTGACTCTGCCTTAGGTGGCGATGATTTTGATCATGCCATTATGCTCTGGTTGCTTGAGCAATTCGGCATTGGGCAAGCGTTAACACCGGAACAAGAGCGAGAGCTACTCACTTTATCATGTCAATTAAAAGAGCAATTGACAGATAATGACATTGCTATAGCAAGTTATAACGATATATCAGTTGAGTTAAATCAAGAGCAATTCTATTCGCTAGTAGACCCTTTGATATCGAAGACACTTAAGTCCTGTAAGCGTAGCTTGCGTGATGCAGGGATTGAAAAATCAGAAATCATGAATGTCGTTATGGTCGGTGGTTCCACAAGGATGCCAAGGGTGCGCCAGAAAGTCGCTGAGTTGTTTGAAGCCGAACCTTTGGTAAGTATAGATCCTGATCGTGTCGTTGCTATTGGTGCAGCTATTCAAGCGGATATTTTGGTTGGTAATAAAAGCGACAGCGATATGTTACTGCTGGATGTGGTACCACTTTCTTTGGGCTTAGAAACCATGGGTGGGCTTGTTGAAAAAATTATTCACCGCAATACCACGATTCCAGTTTCTAAGGCACAAGAGTTTACAACCTTCAAAGATGGACAAACCGCAATGTCTATTCATGTTGTGCAGGGTGAGCGAGAGTTGGTTAAAGATTCCCGTTCCCTTGCGCGTTTTGAGCTTAAGGGTATCCCGCCAATGGTGGCTGGTGCCGCTCATATTAAAGTCACCTTTCAGGTAGATGCGGATGGTTTGTTAAGCGTTTCCGCTGAAGAAAGTTCAACCGGTGTTAAAGCAGAAATTAATGTTAAGCCATCTTATGGTTTAAGTGATGACGAAGTCGCTTCAATGTTACGGGATTCCTTCGCTAATGCAAAAACCGATATTGAGGCGCGAGCATTGCGAGAAGAGCAAGTAGAAGCGGAACGCTTAATCGAATCTTTATCGGCTGCCTTGGAAGAAGATGGTCAACAGCTGTTGTCTACAGAAGAGTATTCATTATTATCCGATGCCCTTGATCAACTAAAAGTACTGCATAACAACGGTGATGCGGATGCGATTCGCCGCGAAACTGAACATTTGGCCAAATTGTCAGATGAGTTTGCTGCACGACGAATGGATAGTAATATTAAGAAGGCCTTGTCAGGCCATCACCTAGATGAATTTGAAAATTCATCTTCAGAGTCGCAATAGGAGTTTTATAGAATGCCTAAAATCGTTTTTTTGCCTCATGAAGAAATATGTCCAGAAGGTGCTGTGATAGAGGCTGAAGCAGGGGAAAGCATTTGTCGTACAGCATTGAAAAATGGGCTCGATATAGAACATGCTTGTGAAATGAGTTGTGCTTGTACCACTTGCCATGTCATTGTTCGAGAGGGTTATGATTCATTAAATGAGCCTGATGAATTAGAAGATGATTATTTGGATAAGGCTTGGGGTTTGGAGCCTGAATCAAGACTAAGTTGTCAGGCTCTGGTTGCTGATGAGGACTTAGTCGTCGAAATTCCAAAATACACCATTAACATGGTTTCAGAAAATCACTAATATTTTTTGTTCAGGCTTAAAAGGTGGGATGTATATATGTCATTAATGTGGACTGATGTGCAAGACATCGCGATAGAATTAGCTGACAGTAAACCAGATGTTGATCCGCGCTATGTTAACTTTGTAGATCTAAGGGTCTGGGTAATGGCGCTACCATCATTTGATGATGCGCCGGATCGTTGTGGTGAAAAAATTCTGGAAGCTATTCAAGCCGCTTGGATAGAAGAGTCTGATTAGTTTTTATTATTAAGCTTAGCCCTTGAACTGATAGGGTTGTAAACCGGCTACTGTGGTTTTGTAGGATAGGATAGCGTCGGAAAATTGAATTTTACGGCGAGTTCGAGTGAGGTCTTCTTGGCCTGAGGTCACAATAAATAGCGTATCCAAATTGGCGCCGCCAAAAGTGCAATATTTTACGCCAGGCGCTTCTACTTTAATTTTATCAATGCATTCGCCTTCTTGGTTATAGCGGCTGATATAGCCTGCACCTCGATGACAGACCCATAGGCAATCCTCACTATCAACAGATAAACCGTGAGGGTAACCATCCTGTTTAGAAATTCGACAAAAATTGCTTGTTTCAATGGGTTGGCGTTGATCGTTTAGTCGAGTTGCGTAAATGTAACGCGTTGTCCCTGAACTTTGATACAAAATGGAGCCATCGTTAGAAAATGCCGGTGGGGCCGTGCAATCCCAGCCTTCACCTGTTACCCGTTGCATATCCATTGTGGGCGTTAGCTGGTATAGATTCCCTTGTTTTTCAGCGGGGTTTTTCTTTTGGGTGAATGACCAGTAATTCCCGTACTTGTCCACAATACCCGCAATGGTTTGTTTGTTGCTGGCAAAGGGCTCGGGTTTTGATATGTAAGTGACCTGTCGTTTTTGCATGTCGTAGAAGCCAATACCATCCTCTAGAGTCGCAATAAATCCATGATTAATGCTTGGAGATAAACTGAGAATGGGGGCGTCTAATTTACACGCAGTAATTTCTTGCGTCTCAGTATTATATTGGTAAAGCTGTTGGTCAGCGTGATCGACCCAAAATAGTGATTGTTGGCTATCTATCCAGACGGGTTGTCCATTGTCACTGTTTTCTAACTTGATGATGCAATCAATTTGCTGCATAAACGCGCGCTTTGCCTTTTTTCGGGAGAATTTTTACCGCTTTATTATATGACTCAGTCACTATTCGCTTTGTTACCAAGTATTTCAGCAAAAATATAGAAGTAGTAAGGGATTATATTGGTAACGTTTACATTTGGTCAATCATATCAGAAAGTTAGCAGCAAATAAGTAAAAGTCAAACGGAGGGGTGGTGAAGGATTAAGGGGTAGCGCGGCTGGTAGAGTTGCGAATAATAATTTTATGGTTGAACTCTTTATCTTTATTGGGTGGGAGATCGCCATCAATTAATGCAAGCAAGGTGTTCATGGCAGTATCACCAATATCGATCATGGGTTGGTGTACCGTTGTGAGTGGTGGGTCGGTCATTTCGGTGTAGCGGACATTATTAAAGCCCATCACAGAAATATCTTCAGGTACTCTAAGGCCAAGTGTTTTAATACAGTGAAGTAGTTCTATCGCTGTATCATCATCTGAGCAAAGGATGGCAGTTGGGCGAGGCGCAGTATCTAATAACTTTTGCAGCTTCTCTTGAATACTAAGTCTATCGTACTCATGGTTCAAAAAACGTCCAATCACTGGGAGCTTATTTTCTTCCATTGCACTTTGATAGCCTGACTGTTGTTCTGATACCGTCAATGGCTCGTGATCACGGGCCATAAAGGCAATAGCTTTATGCTCAAGGTGAATAAGATATTCTGTTGCCTCTTGCGCTGCAAGGGAGTAATCAATGGTCATACAGGGGAGAGGGTATTCCATACCATTGAACTGGTAGGGTTCACAGGCAAGTACAATGGGCAAATTCTTTTCGATCTTAGAAAGATCTTTATCAGCTAAACCCACTAGTAATATAAAGCCATCAGCTTGTTTGCAGCGAATCATCTGTTGGTAGTAATCTAATGGGAGGCTATTAAACCCTGCTTCTTTTACCAACAAATGATAGCCGTTGGCTTTGGCAGCTTGGTTTAATTGTTTCACGATAGACTCATAAAGAGGTGAGCTTATTCTGGGAATGACCACAATCACTAACCCCGTTTTCCCTCTGCGCAGATTTTGCGCAAGGGTATTTGGAGTGTAGTTAATTCTTTTGATCGCTTCTTCGACTTTTTCCCTTGTCTGTTTACTGACTTGATTGGGATTATTAAAGAATCGCGATACGGTTGCAATAGACACACCAGCGATGTTGGCGACTTTTTTAATCGACATAATAAATTAAAGTTTTTAATCGTTAGAGCAGTGTCTGCCCGACGATCTCCCCCGTCCTAATAGCAATAGGCTATTTGTAGCTTTTTTGATAATAATGTGCAATATAATTAACGATGTTTTTGTTTTTTTGGCGCGATTTACATCTTTTTTGTTGTTTTATTGTCGCTTATTACTTTTTGTTCTGATTTTTTATCTTTTCTTTTCATATTTGCATAACTTTGCTGTTCCTTTTATTGATCACCTTTTTGAGAGTTTTGGGTTTTCTGTTTATGTTGGAATAATATTCAACAAATTGGTTTAAGGTATTGCTGTACAGGTCATAAATCCTTACAATGGCGCCCGCTTCGAGCTGGGACATTCTCTATTATTAAACAGGCAAGGTTGCCTGCATTTAAAGGCCTTTTTAGAGCATTCACCACCTTCTTTATATAAATCCATTCAGTATTCGGGAGAACACTGCTGTGACAGTCGAACGTACACTTTCAATTATCAAACCTGATGCCGTCGCCAAAAATGTTATTGGCGAAATTATTGCGCGCTTTGAGCAAGCTGGCTTAAGTATCGCAGCTGCAAAAATGGTCCATCTTTCACAAGACCAAGCTGAAGGGTTCTATGCTGAACATAAAGAGCGTCCGTTCTTTGCTGCTTTAGTTGAATTTATGACATCAGGTCCTGTAGTTGTTCAGGTACTTGAAGGCGAAAATGCTGTTTTGAAAAATCGCGAGCTTATGGGTGCAACTAACCCACAAGAAGCAGAAGCGGGCACTATTCGAGCAGACTTTGCACAATCAATCGATGCAAATGCCGTACATGGTTCTGATTCCCCTGAGTCAGCTGCCAGAGAAGTTTCCTACTTTTTCAATGACAGCGAAATCTGCGCACGTTAATTGAGATTGCATAATGCCATCCGCTGAGTTGTCTTCAACAGGTAAGCCTGAGCAAAAAACGAATTTGCTCGGGCTTTCGCCAGCGAAGATGGCAGATTTCTTCGAATCTATTGGTGAGAAGCCATTCCGGGCAACTCAGGTCTTAAAGTGGATTCATCAAAATGGCGTCGATGATTTCGATGTCATGTCTAATCTCAGTAAATCCCTTCGTGAAAAACTCAAATCGGTAGCAGAGATACAAGGTCCCACTGTTATCCAGCAGTTGGATTCAGAAGACGGCACCCGTAAATTCCTATTCCAAATACCAGGCAACGACTCTGATAAGCAAAATGCGGTCGAAACTGTCTTTATCCCTGAAGGTGATCGAGGGACTTTATGTGTGTCATCGCAAGTAGGCTGCTCATTAGACTGTAGCTTTTGTGCGACAGGCAAACAAGGTTTTAACCGTGACCTTACTGCCGCTGAAATTATCGGTCAGGTATGGGCTGCCGCAAAGTCTTACGGTCAGCTTACGCCTAAAGGCCCTCGTTCCGTTACGAATGTCGTGATGATGGGAATGGGGGAGCCACTGATGAACTTTGATAATGTGGTCGATTCCATGTCGTTGATGATGGATGATAACGCTTATGGTTTGTCTAAGCGTCGAGTGACTTTGAGTACAGCCGGTGTCGTGCCAATGCTTGATCGGCTTGGGGAGGTGACAGATGCGTCACTTGCTATTTCTCTACATGCGCCTAATGATGAGTTGCGTAATCAATTAGTCCCGATTAATAAGAAATACCCTATTTCTATGTTGCTGGGGTCTGCAAAGCGTTATATCGAGGGTTTGCCCGATAATCGCCGTAAAATTACCATAGAGTATACCTTGATTGATCAAGTGAATGATCGCCCACAGCATGCCCATGAACTGGCCGAATTACTTCGTGATATTCCTGTGAAAATCAATTTAATCCCCTTCAACCCCTTTGGTCTGGTGGATTATAAAAGGGTTAGTAATAATGCCTTGCGCCGTTTTCAGGATATTTTGATTCAGGCAGGCTATACAACCACGATTAGAACCACCCGTGGTGATGATATTGATGCGGCGTGTGGCCAACTGGCCGGTGAAGTGAATGATCGAACCCGCCGTAGCGAACGTTATCGGCAGTCAGTAAGTCCCGATATTGTCAAAATAATCCCTGATCACTGAGAGTCATAGGCTTAATATGATTTATGTTGGCCTAATGATTTGATACAGTACACATTGTGACGCTTGCAGCTGGCATTTATCAGTCAGTGTGGGCAATAATAATAGCTTATATCGTCAATTGAGAGAGGTAACTGTGAATAGCAACATGCGTTCAGCCATTGCGTTTATATTCCTGTCTTTAGTTTTATTATTATCCGGGTGTGTTCAGACTGTTCAGACGAACAGCAATACCGGTCGTATTATTAACAAACAGAAAGCGCTCGACAGTTATATTGCCTTGGGTATGGCCTATTTGAGGCAAGGTACTCGAGATTTGGCACGGCGTAATTTTGAAAAAGCACTTGAAGTAAACCCTCGTTCACATGAAGCCCACAATGGTATGGGTTTGCTGTATAAGTTAACGGGTGAAATCGAATTATCTGAAAAATCCTTTAAACGCTCTTTGCGTGAAAATAAAAAATTCTCTCCTGCACGCCTTAACTATGGTGTATTTCTTTATACGCAGGGCCGTTACCAAGAAGCCATTGATAACTTTGAAGTTGCTTCTCAGGATCTCACATATGATAGAAGGGCATTGGCTCTAGCCTATGTAGGTCAGTCAGCGCTTAAGTTGAACAGTAAGGTGAGGGCAAAATCAGCTTTTGAGCATTCTCTCAATGTGGACAATAATTTAGCGTTAGCCATGGTGGAGCTGGCACAAATAGCATTTGATGAGGAAGATTACAGTGCAGCCAAGCAGTATATAGACCGTTTTGCTACTGTTTCTCGGCCCTCCTCAAAAAGTTTATGGTTAGGGGTTCAGATCGAACGGATTTTCGGTAATCAGGATAAAGAGGCAAGTTATGCCATTGCGCTAAAAAATTTACACCCGTATTCCAAAGAATATTTAGAGTATAAAAGGCTACTTGGTCAGCAGGTCCGAGCAAATGAGCAAGAAAAATAATAATGCAGTAAAGAATACGGATAAAACACTACAGGATGCCTCACCCGGCGAGATGCTTTCGGCTCAGCGTAAGAAGCTGGATATTGATGAAAAAGACGCTGCCGAATCATTAAAGATCACCATCTCCCGTCTTAGGTCTATAGAATCGGATGATTACCGTGACTTACCTTCAGAAACCTATGTGCGCGGGTATTTGCGCAACTATGGTCGCTTAGTCGATGTTGACGAGCATACGCTTATTGATGCCTACGATCGTATTCGTTCAGGCTCCGAACCAGCAGAACTAGGTCTTACTACTGACGATGTGGTGCCGGTGAATCATCACAAGCAATGGTGGTTTGTTTATGTTGTGTTGGTTATTTTAGTTATGTTCTGGGTTGCTTCGTATTGGCTTTTCGGAAACACTTCTGATGAAAAAGGTGCATCAGTATTGAACTCTAGTTCAACATCGTCCCTTGCTGCCTCTAATGAGGGGAGCGATCTCGCTGCCTTGAGCGCTGCAACTGTTTCCTCCATAGAGGTCGGTGACGACAATGTTCCTTCTTCAGGTCAGATTCAAGAAACCCCGAAAACAAATGCTGATTTTGCCCTAGTCGATAATAGTGACAATAAGCAAGGTCTTGTGGAAGAGCCTCCAGCCACTCAAGAGCCTTCAGCTATACCGCAACCTTCAAATGAGCAAGCCATTGTAGTGAGTAAAGTCACTGCTGCTGAATTAGTTAAATCAGTGATTGCTGAAGATCAAAAAAGGCTAGAACAGGATACCCCACCGGTCACCATTGTATCGTCTGGCGATACGCTTAACTTCGGCTTTGAAAATGATTGTTGGGTTAAGGTGAGTGATTCTACTGGTACGGTTCTCTTTGCGGGCTTGCAAAAGGCAGGCACGGCACTTGCGCTCAATGGTAAAGCGCCATTTAGGGTTATTGTCGGTAATGTTGAAGGCACATCTTTGGTGTACAATGGCGAGCCTGTGCAGTTGAGTGCTGAAAGTAATCGTAAGTCTGCCCGTTTGCAGGTTGGCGGTTGATTCTTAGTAGTTGATGCTATCCCATCTTATTCATATTGGTCAGTAGGCCATAGTGTCGGTTTAAATTAGGTAATACCATGCATTTTGATTCTCCCATTCAACGTCGTCAGTCACGACAAATTATGGTGGGCGATGTCCCCGTTGGTGGTGATGCACCCATTAGCGTGCAAAGCATGACCAATACTGAAACGACCGATGTTGCAGCAACCGTTAAGCAAATTAATGATATCCAGTCGGCAGGTGCCGATATTGTACGGGTCTCGGTTCCAACGATGGAAGCCGCTGATGCTTTTGGTGAGATACGCCAACAAGTTGATATCCCTTTGGTCGCTGACATTCATTTCGATTATCGAATAGCCTTGCGTGTTGCCGACTTAGGTGTCGACTGCCTGCGTATTAATCCGGGTAATATCGGCCGCGAGAAACGTATCCGCGCGGTGGTTGATAAAGCGCGAGACCTCAATATTCCCATTCGAATTGGTGTGAATGCCGGTTCGTTAGAAAAAGACTTACAAAAAAAATACGGTGAGCCTACGCCTGATGCCTTGGTCGAGTCGGCCCTTAGGCATGTAGATATTCTCGATCAGCTCGATTTTCAAGATTATAAGGTAAGTGTTAAAGCCTCTGATGTGTTTATGGCAGTTGCGGCGTATCGCAAACTGGCGACCCAAATTGAGCAGCCTCTGCATTTGGGAATTACCGAAGCCGGTGGTTTTCGTGCAGGAACCGTAAAGTCAGCCGTAGGCCTTGGGGCCTTATTAATGGACGGTATTGGCGATACAGTGCGTATCTCATTAGCGGCCGACCCGGTGCAAGAAGTAAAAGTGGCTTGGGATTTATTGAAAAGCTTAAAGCTGCGCTCAAAAGGTATTAATTTTATCGCTTGCCCAAGTTGTTCTCGTCAAAACTTTGATGTGATTGGGACGATGAATGCATTAGAGACCCGTCTGGAAGATATCACAGTGCCAATGGATGTAGCCGTCATTGGTTGTGTTGTAAATGGCCCCGGTGAAGCCAAAGAAGCTGACCTTGGTTTGGCAGGCGGTACACCCAATAACCTAATCTACGTTGACGGCCAGCCAGCAACAAAATTAGGTAAAGACAATTTGGTTGACGAGCTAGAACAAATGATTCGGGACAAGGCAGATGCCAAGGCCAAAATCATGGAAGATGTGATTGCGAAAGCCTGATATTACAGCGCAATTTATGGCCTTAGTGGCTTATGGTTCTAGTTGGTTTTTAGCTTAGTGGGCCGATATCACCGGCCAATTCCTCTAAATACGCCCTGAAGAAAAGTGCATAGTATATAAGCGGTTTAGTCCAGCACAACTTTCCCCTATAATGCCCCACCTTTAAATCAATCGTTGCTTTGGTGGCAGCGAGCAACATACGGTATTGGTAACAGTTTTGAGTAAGATTCAAGCAATTCGTGGTATGAACGACCTTCTGCCAGCGCACTCCCATTTATGGCAATATTTGGAGTCGACGGTTGCTGATTGTGTGAAATCCTATGGTTACCGTGAAATCCGCTTCCCTTTGTTAGAAAAAACAGAGCTATTTAAGCGCTCTATTGGTGAAGTGACCGATATCGTTGAAAAAGAAATGTATACCTTTGATGACCGTAACGGCGAGAGTCTGACATTGCGGCCAGAAGGGACTGCTTCCTGTGCCAGAGCCTGTGAAGAACACGGTTTACTCTACAATCAAACGCAACGCCTATGGTATAGCGGCCCGATGTTCCGTTATGAGCGTCCACAAAAAGGGCGCTTAAGACAGTTTCATCAAATAGGTGTTGAGGCTTTTGGCATCAATGGCCCGGATATCGATGCTGAATTGATTCTTATGACAGCCCGTTTGTGGAATATGTTGGGTATTAGCGATGCTGTCACCCTTGAGATCAATTCCTTGGGAACCACTGAATCACGTGCTGTCTATAGACAGGCATTGGTCGACTATTTGTCGACAGTAAAAGACCAGCTTGATGAAGACAGCCAACGTCGCTTTGATACCAACCCATTACGTATTCTCGATAGTAAAAATAGCGCGACACAAGCCCTATTAGTCGATGCGCCTAAATTGGCAGATTATCTCGACGATGATTCAAAGCAGCATTTTGAATTACTTCGTGTCATGCTGGATCAGGCTGGAATCGCTTATAAAGTGAATCCTCGCTTAGTTCGAGGGCTCGATTATTACGGTTATACCGTGTTTGAATGGGTGACCGATCAACTGGGTGCACAAGGTACAGTTTGTGCTGGTGGCCGTTATAATGGCCTTGTTGAACAGCTGGGTGGAAAATCAACGCCCGGTGCCGGGTTCGCTATGGGTATTGAGCGTTTAGTCTTGCTATTGCAAGAACTCGACTGCTTCCCGTCATCTATTGAGCCAGTACCGGATGTTTATATTTTAGCCGTGGGCGATAGTCACGGTAGTGTTCAAGCCTATGCACTCAGTATTGCTGAACAAGTGCGGCAGGCTCACCCGCACTTATCCTGTATGACACATTGCGGTGGCGGTAGTTTTAAGTCGCAAATGAAGAAAGCAGATAAAAGCGGCGCTAACATCGCCTTGGTTATTGGTGAAGACGAAGCCGCCAATGAGCAGGTAAGTATAAAGTTTTTAAGGCAAGAGCAAGCACAGCTCACCTTACCGATAACCGAAGCAATCGCAAAAATTAAATAATCACGTTGTAGTAACAGCGTATAACAACGTAAAGATAAGAACTCAGGAGTAATACTTGTGGCAGATAATATGACAGATGACGAACAATTACAGGTTCTCAAAAACTGGTGGAAGGAAAATGGTAAGTCACTGATACTGGTTGTATCACTTGCATTGATTGGCTACTTTGGTTGGCAGTGGTGGAATAAATATCAAAGGGATTATGCCGAAGGCGCATCAGCGATTTATGATGAATTGGCAGAAGCTATTGTCACGCCCAATGGTGAAGACTTAAGTGATGAGAAACGTAAAACCGCACAATTCCTAATTGAAAAATTACAAAATGATTATGGTCGTTCGTTGTATGCTGTGAATGCCTCATTACTGGCTGCAAAGTTAGCGGTTGATGAAGGTGATTTGGTTGTCGCTGAAGAGCAACTAAATAAAGCCATGGAGCAGGGCGATGAAGACACCAATGTTATTACTTCTATTCGATTGGCGCGTGTTTATCTGGCGCAAGAAAAATATGATGATGCGCTAGCATTAGCAAACTATGACAAAGACGATACGTTTACCGGATTGTTTGCTGCTTTACGTGGCGATATTTTTGCCGGTAAAGGGGACGTTGATAATGCAAGATCCGCTTACGCTGAGGCATTGGATGCACTACCTGAAGATAGCACACTGCAGCGGCGTTTAATCGAAATTAAATTGTCAGACCTTGCCGGAGATCAGGGCTAATGCGTTCCGGCTCTCTTTGTTCACTCTTTATTTGCTTGTTACTGATTGGCAGCGCCACGTCTTGTTCATGGTTTGGCGGTGATAAGCGAGTTAAACCCAATAAGCTCACAGCACTGACGCAAAAAGTTGAAGTTAAAAAACGCTGGCAACGGTCAGTTGGCTCCGGTGCAGGTAAGCTGTATCGTATTATGTCTCCGGTAATTGATGGTGATAGTGTTTATGCCAATGATTATAAAGGGCGAGTATTTGCCTTCAGTCGTGAGACCGGTAAATCGTTGTGGAGTCAATCACTGAAACTGGATTTAGCCGCAGGTGTTGGTGTTGGCGGTAACTCGGTCCTTATCGCATCGTTAAATGGTGATGTTGTTGCTCTTGATAAACAAAGTGGTGAAGAACAGTGGCGAGCTAATGTGACCAGTGAAGTTCTGGCGCCGCCGCAAAGTAATGGTTCAGTGGTTGTTGTGCAAACTAATGACGGTAAGTTAATGGGTCTTGATGCGAAAACGGGTGAAAATATTTGGGTTTACTCTTCTCAGTTGCCTATTTTAACCCTGCGAGGCACCGCAACCCCTCAAGTCTTTGGGCCTAATGTGGTCACTGGCTTTGCTAATGGCAAACTGGTGGCGTTATCGGCTGTTGATGGTACACCATTCTGGGAGCGACGCATTGCGCGCCCACAAGGTCGCTCAGATATTGAAAGAGTGGTTGATATTGATGGTTCCCCTGTCATTAGTGATGCACTGATTTATGCTTCTAGCTATAACGGTACCTTGAGCGCACTCACGCCAAGAGGCGACATTATTTGGTCGCAATCGTCCTCTAGTTATAGCAGCCCAGTCATTATTGACTCCCGTGTTTTTGTATCCACATCGGAAGGTTGGTTAAGGGCCTTTGATGCAAAAACTGGCTTACAGTTATGGGAAAATAAATTATTATCAGGTCGTAAATTAGCCGCGCCGCAAAACCTTGCGGGCTTTATTGTTACGGCTGACTTTGAAGGCTATGTGCATGTGTTTGATTCGGAAACCGGCGCCATTATTGACCGCTTTCAAATTGATGACGAAGGTGTACGCTCACCGATGATCTCCGATGGAACCTATTTATATGTTCTCGGCAATGACGGTGTGCTTGCGTCAATCGCCGTTTATCTTTTCTCAGGCTCATAGTATTTTTATCCGTAACCTTTGCCGTTGGGTTTACGGATAAAATGAGTTTTATTTTTACAGCAACGTCACATAACTGATACCCACTATGCTTCCTGTTATTGCCCTCGTCGGGCGCCCCAATGTTGGCAAGTCAACATTATTCAATCGCCTTACCCGTAGCCGAGATGCTCTGGTGGCCAACTATGCCGGCTTAACACGCGATAGAAAATACGGTGAAGCTGAGTGGTCTGAACGCAAAATGATTTGTATCGATACCGGTGGTTTAACCGGTGGCGAAGATGGCGTTGACAGCGCCATGGCTGAACAGTCACTACAAGCTATCGTGGAAGCCGATCTGGTTTTATTTTTGGTCGATTGTAGAGCAGGGCTGACTGCCGCAGATCAACATATTGCTAATCATTTGCGCACAACAGGTAAAAAAATACTATTAGTCGCCAACAAAATTGATGGCAGTGACCACGACGTTGTTGTTGCCCCTTTTTATGAATTAGGCTTTGATGGACTTTGCCCGATAACAGCAACCCATGGTCGCGGCGTAAAACTTTTGATGGAAGAGGTGGTTGAAGCTTTACCACCCGTGGAAGAAAGTGAGCTTGAGCCAGAACAAAATAAAGGCATCAAAATGGCCGTGGTTGGCCGACCTAATGTGGGTAAGTCGACATTAGTAAATCGTCTGTTGGGTGAAGACCGGGTCGTTGTTTATGATATGCCGGGCACCACAAGGGACAGTGTTTATATTCATTATGAACGTTTCGATAAACCTTACACCATTATTGATACTGCTGGCGTTCGCCGCCGTAAAAATGTCAAAGAAACAGTCGAAAAATTTTCCATTGTAAAAACATTACAAGCTGTTGATGACGCTAATGTGGTTATTCTATTAGTTGATGCTCAAGAAGGCGTGGTTGACCAAGACCTGCATTTAATGGGGCATGTTATCGATGCCGGCCGTGCTTTAGTCGTTGCCCTGAATAAATGGGATGGTCTGGATCAAGATGTAAAAAAGCATATTAAAGATGATCTACATCGACGCCTGCGCTTTGTAGACTTTGCCGATGTGCACTTTATCTCGGCTTTACATGGTACAGGCGTAGGGCATTTATATGAGTCAGTAGAGCAAGCCTACAAATCGGCCACAGACCGCTTCTCAAGTAATTACTTAACCAATGTGCTGCAAATGGCTGTGTCTGAACATCAGCCGCCCTTGGTGCGTGGGCATCGCATTAAATTGCGCTACGCGCATCCCGGTGGTCATAACCCACCGATTATTGTTATTCACGGTAATCAAACCGATGAAATACCCGGCCATTACGTCCGTTATTTAGAAAAAACCTTTCGTCGTGCCTTAAAATTACATGGGACACCGGTCCGTTTACAATTTAAATCGTCCGATAACCCCTATGCTAAAAAACCACCTGGCTCACGACAGCAGGCACGTCAGCGTCGTATCGAAGCGAATGCACCTAAAAATCGTTCTCGTGCGAAAAAACCAAAGCGTTAATATAACAAAGCGCTACTATAAATAGTTAAAGGCATATATATGACATTGTTATTGGTTTACCTAGCGATCGCTATTGGTATCTCTTTTCTTTGTTCTGTTTTAGAAGCAGTTTTACTTTCCATAACGCCGAGCTTTGTTGAGAAAATGCAGTCGCGCAAACCACGTGCGGCAGCAAAATTAATTAAAGTAAAAAATAATCTGGATGAATCTCTTTCCAGTATTTTAATATTAAACACCTTTGCCCATACCATGGGTGCTGCTGGTGTGGGTTCACAAGCGGTACAAGTATTTGGCCCGCAATGGGAAACGCTGATTGCTGTTTTACTTACGCTTATTATTTTATATTTTTCTGAAATTATCCCTAAAACCTTGGGGGCCACATTCTGGCAGCAGCTGGCAACACCGTCGGCCTTTATTATTTCTATTTTAGTTAAGTTAGTGTACCCCTTAGTGTGGGTATCAACACGCCTTACACGGCTGTTCAGCCGCCATAAAGACAATGAAATTACCCGCGAAGAAATCATTGCCTTGGCTTCCTTAAGCCATAAAGATGGCGAACTGTTTACCCAAGAAAATACCTACTTATCGAACTTGCTTAATTTGCGAGATATAAAAACAGAGCAAATTTTAACGCCGAGAACCGTGGCGCATATGCTCGATGAATCGCTAACAGTAGAAGAGGCCTTGGCCAACCCAAAAACCCGCGAGTTTAGCCGTATACCGGTTTATTCTGGCACAGTTGATAAAGTTGAAAGCAAAGTACTTTTGGTGGACCTGTTTGAAGCCGCAGCGAATAATCAAGCAGACATACAAATTAAAACGCTTTCTATGCCGCTCTTTCGTGTTTCGGAAAAACTCCCGGTACAGAAATTACTGGATATGTTTATCAAACAGCGAGCGCACCTCTTCCTGGTAGAAGATGAATTCGGCCAAACAGCGGGGGTTGTCACCTTAGAGGATGCCATTGAAACATTACTCGGCAGGGAAATTGTCGATGAGCGCGATACCGTAGTGGATATGCAAGCGCTCGCGAGAAAGAATTACCGGGATCGTTTACGTAAAGATAAAATTCAAGAAGACAACAATAATAACTAATACACTTCAATCGCATTATTTTTCAAATCGTTGATAAACGCGCCATTGTTTTCCTTTAAAGCGTTTATTACTTTGAAAAAATAACATAATCGTTTAATCTCCATAAAAAATACAAGGAATCTCTGTAGATAAGGATGTATCGATTCTAATACTTTTTTAATCCCCAATTCTTAATAAGCTCATTTCACTTATTTTAATGGCGCTTAATAGGGGTAAATATATCTTAACAATATAAAGGATCTTATATGTTTAAATATGCGGTAACAATAATAGCAATAATTACAATGCCTCTGATCTCAGTTTCAACAATGGCCTATGAGAAAGAGATTGATAATGTCTCTTTTACAATGGCAGAGAGAATAAGCAAGCAAGGCAAAAAACGCATTGCCGTTGTTGACTTTACCGACCTAAAAGGGAATGTGACCGAGCTAGGCCGTTTTCTTGCTGAAGAGATTGCCGTATCCATTATGGGTAGAAACCCTTCCTTCAGTACCATTGACCGCACCCATCTTAAATCCATTATGAAAGAGCATAAGCTATCGGAAACCGGCGTGATCGACCCGGATACCGCCAGAAAAATTGGAAAAATTGCCGGCGTTGATGGCTTGGTGACCGGCACCTTAACCCCTTTTGGTGATTCTATTCGGATCACCTTAAAAGTACTCGACACACAATCTGCTGAAATTATTGATGCACAACGCACCAATATTGCAAAAACCACAGCAATTGAGGAGTTGCTCGCTGTTGAGTTAACGCCCGCAAATAATAACACCGCACAGCCGCCAAAGCCTAAACGGAAAAAAACCACCTTAGCCACAGTCGCAGAAAAAAAAGCAGGCAATGGATTAACCGTTAAATTAAAGAAATGCACCAGAGCAGGAAACAATACGAAATGTAATTTTATTATTGTCAGTGAAAAAGATAACTTTACAAACTACCTGTATAAAAAATCCAGAGTGATTGATAATGAAGGCAATGAATTCGCCGCTAAGATCCTAACATTGGGCGATATCAGTACTAACCGCCATAACTATATTAGCAAAGTATTCCCTAAAGGCATCCCGATGAAAGCATCCGTAGAGTTTACCGGCCTAACCGAAGAGAGCGAATACCTAGCATTGTTAGAAGTACATTTTCATCAAGGATATGTTCAATTTCATGATGTAGAATTTTCACCTTAAACAACAATAATAAGCAGCAGCTAAACGGAGAGGGTTGTGCCAGTCGAACGTTTCTACGAAAAAAATAAAGGCCTTATTGCTATCATTGCAGCCACTGCAACGGTTATCGGTACTATCATTGCCTTTGTAGTACTTTTAAAAACGCCGGAGCCTAAGACGGTAAATAATCCAGAGCCTATAATCCCACTTCCGCTACCAAGCCCTGAACCTGTTCAACCTACACCTACACCTACACCCACGGCTATTCCTCAGCCCACGCCTGCTCCTGCTCCAAAAATAACCCAAGGCCCCCGCGAAATCAGTAACAACCAATCAGTGTACCTACAGCAAGCCAAAACCAATATCTCAGCCAGTTTTCAAACCCTAGGGGGAGAGGAATTTGTGCGCCTAATCATTTCCCCCAAAGGACATAAATCCAAAAAAGTAGCAGTGCTGGCAGGCTATGATGAAGAATTTGAATCCAGTGTCGGTAAGTATGTCGTCAGCGTATTGAATATTGACTACGAGCAACGAAAAGTAACGATTGATTTGCAGAAGCAATAACCATGTTTAAACGTAATCGTTATCATTTTGAGAAAACAAAAAATAATAGCTTGTTTTAAAGACTAACAGTTTGCAATAAAAAAGAATATGCTACACTCCATTTTGTGAGTGCCGCCACCAACGTTGCTTTGCCTATGCAATCGCCACTACTACGTTGCTGAACAGGACACACACAATGAAAGCAAATACTCCTCCAAGTAATCCGTTGGTTGATGATCATCCAGCAGATACCCTAATGCATATTCAAGCCTTGCTCACATTAGCACAGGAATTTTCTGCCAAAAATACCGAAGAGCCCAGCATCACCGCCCACGAAGCCCGCGTTCACACTGGACTCTACGCCTTATTAAAAACAGCCAACGAAGCGCTCGATTATGAAATTGAGCGGCTAGGGAATGATAGGGGCTTGATCGTGGTGAAATAAAGGTATATTAAAATATTCAAAGTGGGAGCTGACTATTCCCATTGTAAATAGTTATAAACAATCCCCTCTCTTGTTGGCCAAGTGTCCCACATTGGGGGAAACCTGGCTTAATGGATCGTTTATTATTGATCTTTGATTAAAGCGGATCGCCTTCAGGCACACCCTCATCAAAATCATCTGCCGTAAGAGAGGTGTCCAGGTTGCACGCAAATTCTGGAGCATCACCAAACCACGCATCAGGAGAAATACAGCCTACGACTTCAAAGCCGCGTCTTTTGCCTTTAGGTTTGATCAAATAAGTCGCGCCCATAGGGAAGGGGTAGTAACCGGTTGCTGACTTAAACGGGTCGTCATGGGCAACAAGCGCTCTGTTTTTTCTTCTGTATTTTGAGACTCGTTTGGATAAAAGAGGGTGTAAATTATCCGTCGCTTTTCTGTCCAGACACGCTTGTAAGTCCGCTTCAGCTGCACACTCAACTTCCTGAATAAAGTTTAATCGAGGCGTTTTCTTATTTAAGTGGCCATACATTTGCACAGCTGTCTGCCAGGCACGGCAAAACTGGCTACTCACCACTCTGTTTGTACGAATATCAAAGGCATAAATCGCATCGCGAAGCTCTATCGCCTGTTGCCAGCCTTCATCACTGACTGCGCGTTGCAAAGTGCAATTAGCAATATCAAAATTAGTATCATCCTGATCAGCAAAATCCGTTTCTGTTCTTACATGGCGTGTATAAAGTACATAGCCACCTTGCTGTGCGAGAGAAATTAAACATTCCCGGTTATCGGTTGGAAAAGACTCACCCCGACAGCTGTCAGGCAATCCATAAGCGCCATAAGCCGAAGCGGATATTGCCACCAGTGTTGAAAACAGCGTTAACATTACCGTGTTAAAAAAATTCATTAGGAATCCCTATTGTGTAGGTTATTTAAAAGTAGAATGATTTATTGTTTTACCGCTCTTTTTTTGCACACTTAGCCTGCGCAATAAGCAGTTTTCGCAAATGCGAATATAAATGATAATCATTATCAAAATGGAAAGATAGTACTAACCACTATCTTTTTGAAGATAATCACTCAATTGATTGTTTTGATGAATTTGGCGTCATCGCCGGGGTGTTATTTACCGAGCCTTGCGCGACTGATTAGCGACAAAATCTCCTTATCAAAATCATGGTCACTTAATAAATCCACTCGTTCAGGATAATGATTTTCAAATAGCTAGCCACGAAGTCCTTGTGGTTCTATTTCTGGATGCACGGCCTTTATTTTTTAAACATTGTAGGAGAGTTTACTGATTAATCACTATTGTGTAAGTAATACATCTATTTAATTAATCATAAATTAACACGTTGGCGTTTATTTCAACGGGTGTTTGTCCATTAATACCGTTGGTAGGGTAGGGCTGGTCTACAAGCTGAATAGTGCGTATTATTCGGCTTATCGATAATAAACAATGCTGCAATATATAAGTGCTTAAACCAAGTGATATAACCCATGTCTGATCTGGACAAGATAACCCAACAGTTGATTAAATTCAGAGATGAGCGCGAGTGGGCGCAATTTCATGACTCAAAAAACCTCGCGCTGGCATTGTTATTAGAAGCCTCTGAACTCAACGAATTATTTCTGTGGAAACAAAGTGAAGAGCAAGTTGAATCCGTAGATAAGCAGCGGCTTGCTGAAGAGCTGGCCGATGTGATGGCCTATGCCTTATTGTTAGCAGAAAAGCATAACTTGGATATCACCACCATCCTTGAAGAAAAAATACAGCAAAACCAACAAAAATACCCTGTCGATAAAGCCAAAGGTTCCTCAAAAAAATACAATGAGCTATAAATGGATGTAGATAAGCCCACCATAACCCGTCATGCATTTAACAAACAATCACTCGAAGCCCTTTTTCAAGATGAATATGTGGCTCGATTATTTCCAGTGGTTTATATTATTTTTGATGAGAAAAAAATGCAGGCCTATATTGGCGAGACAACCAATGTGCCCATCCGGTTGGCCACTCACCTGAAGCACCCGAAAAAAAATAAACTCAAAAAGGTGTATGTTATTTCCTGTGAGCAATTCAATAAATCAGCCGTACTGGATATTGAAGCCAATTTAATTCAATGTCTGCCTGCTTTAGAGTTTAAACTCTTTAATGGTAACGGCGGTATTATTCATCACAACTACTATCAAAAACAAATCTATCTGGAACAGTTCAGCCAGATATGGCAGCAACTCTCTTTTGATAAAGTACAACCCAAAACACTGAGCGATATTAAAAACAGTGATTTGTTTAAATACTCACCCTATAAAGCACTGAATTACGACCAATATACCTCCGCAATAGAAATCCTGAATATATTAGTCAGCGGTAAAAAGAAAAGTCTGTTTGTGGATGGCATTGCCGGCACGGGTAAAACGATACTCGCTATTTACCTGATTAAATTATTATCCGATATTCATCGTTATGATATCGACGACTTTAATGCCTTTGATGAAAACTTGCGTGACTTGCTGGTAGAACTTAAAAATAAGTACCCCAAAGATAAATACCCCAATGGCCTGCAAATCGCCTTAGTAGTACCCATGACATCATTGCGAAGTACGCTGAAAAAAGTCTTTCGTTCTATACAGGGCTTAACCGGTGCCATGGTGATCAGCCCTTACGATGTGGTTAAAAAGCCATACGACCTACTGCTGGTAGATGAGTCCCATCGTCTATGTCGGCGTACCGCCATTATTAATTACGATGCCTATGACAAAGTGAATAAAAAACTCGGCATCGATGGCACTCAGTTAGACTGGATTATGCAATCCAGCTCACAGCAACTGTTTTTCTACGACGCGGCGCAATCCATCAAACCTGCCGATGTCAGAAAGGTTGACTTCGATGCCCTGAGAGCGCAACTCTCTTCAACAGAAGTTAAGCTTGTCTCACAACTTCGTTGTCGTGGCGGTAAAGACTATATTGTATTTGTCGACAAATTGCTTAATAACAAACTGCCTGCAAATACCCAAGTATTCTCCAATAAAGACTACGAACTAATTTTATTTGACTCTATTCAGACATTGATTACCCAACTGCAACGGCGAGAGAATGAATACGGTCTGTGCCGAACCACTGCCGGTTATGCATGGGAGTGGGTATCCAGCAATCAGCCAGATACGCCTGATGCCATTATTGAAGGAGTTAAATTCACTTGGAATAGAGATACCAACGACTGGATTCATTCAACCACTGATCTGCAGGAACTGGGTTGTATCCATACCACGCAAGGTTACGACCTTAACTATGTAGGCATTATCTTTGGTCGTGATATTCGTTACGATAAAATCAATCAACGTATCACCACCCACAAAAATAACTATTTCGATACCAAAGGTAAAAGTGGCATACAAGACCCGCAAGAATTGCACGACTATATTATCAATATCTATAAAACCTTAATGTACCGTGGTATCAGCGGCACCTATGTCTATGCCTGTGACCCGGACTTGCGTGAGTATTTTGCTAAAGTGATGGTGAAGATGTGATTTTCTATGCGCTCTACAAAAAGTTACTCGAATAGAGCTGTATTATGTGTGTTTTTAGTTAAATGAAGGAATATACGGCTTGTCCCATTTTATAAATTCTACCTTCATATAATCGCCGCTCTGTGTATGCTTTTGAGCTACAAATCGATCATCATATTTTTCTAAAATTTCGAATGAAAATGGCATATGCTTTGTGACATCATCACTAGCCTTTTTATCTAATAGTTTTGGAGTATCCACTCCATTTAATGATGCACTAATTTGATTAGAGTTTACGTCTTTGATCTCCATAATAAGAGAGTTGTTATGTATAGACCAAATCCCTCCAGTTCGAAAGTGATATACAGCCTTAAATGTTTGATCATTTACGCTTCCAATGCAACTTATTAAACCAGAAAAAGCATATTTATTATTATAAAATAATTGTGTAGTTCCTTTTTGATTGCAGGACTGACCATTATCAAAGACATCTGTGTAATCTGAATACCATATTCCTTCATAGTTACTCTGGTTGTTTTCTTTTGCTTCAAGCTCAGTGAGTTGTTCATCATCAAAAACAATCTCTGTTCTGATAAGTTTAATATTATCAGGAGATAAATACACTAATTTTGCCCCAGACCAATCATAATCATAAGAACGCTTAATGGGAAAGTCTCTCTGCCCCCCAGAAATACCTCCATCCAGGCTTAGCGTATCCGACCCGTCCTTTTTCCAAACAATCAGTTTTGCATTAAAATTGTAATTCTGTATTACTGCATTATCTATCATTGCGCCTATTTTAACTTTTTCTCCAAAGTTAATGGCTATCGCTGTAATACCTACATGTAGCTTGAATTCAGGTGAAAGAAAAGTGTTGTCTTGAGATTGAAATACTGCTCGAACTCTATTCCATTCATTATGAGATCTATTGCTTAGTATTTTTGAATACCGGCTTCGAGGAAACTCAATAGAACCATTTGAAGATAATACTGCTAGCTCATCAGATCGCTGTTTTGTATCGATATTTTCAAGAAATACAGTTAATTCTGTTTCTTCCCCTTTTGCTATCCATACAAGTTTTAATGAATCAAGGTCAACTGCTAATCCGTCTGCTATAGGGTCAGTGCTAAATAATTGAAAGTTGCTGATGTTTAATGGCTTGGGTTTGTCTGTATGATAAATATACGCAACGATACTCACAATAAAGAGCGCTGCAATAGTAATATAAACAATAATTGCTTTGATTAAATCAATGTTTAAGCTATGTTTGAGAAGAAGAAAATCCTGTTCAGATACCTTTTCCCGCAAAATAGTGTCTTTATGAAGTAAGTCAAATAACTGTTTTGAGTTTAGCCCTTTCTGGTTTTGCAATCTTTCAGGAGCGTCTTGTCTAAGCTTTTCAATAATCTTTAAGCTGACTGAATCTCCTTTTTGCCGGTTTTTAATAAGATGAAATATAACAAATACAGCAATTGCTAAAATGGCGGGTAAGGCCATAAAAAAATCATACATAATTTTTTCCTTCGAATGGAAATAGAATATTGAGCCGTTGGTGTTTTAGTCAATATTATCAGCAAGAAAAAAAGTAGTATTGCATTTTTTCTTGCCAAAGTATTTAATTTTACTGATAGTTTTGAATAAAGGAGCAAAGGAAGTAAATGGTTCTTTATTTATCCATAAATAGCA
>JBOEHG010000020.1:0-146126 GCA_050633825.1 Cellvibrionaceae bacterium
CTAGTGTTCGTTGCTTGTGCGGTTTTCTCAGACTCAGACAAAATTTGTGTTAGATTTTCATTGATGCTTTCACTGACTTGACTTTGTTCTTTAGCCGAATTGGCAATTTGAGAATTCATGGTGTTGATAGCGCTGACGGCTTCTACAATTTCATCAAGACGAGCACCTGCACTGGCAGAATGCCCTACTGTTTCTTCTCCAGCTGCTTTACTGGATTGCATTACGGTTACTGCTTCTTCTGAACCATTTTGTAGTCGTTCTATCATACCTTGAATTTCTTGAGTGCTATCTTGTGTTCGGCTTGCCAGTGTGCGAACCTCATCGGCAACAACAGCAAAGCCCCGGCCTTGTTCCCCGGCGCGTGCGGCTTCAATTGCAGCATTCAACGCTAGTAGGTTTGTTTGTTCGGCAATGCCACGAATAACATCAAGCACGGAAACAATTTCACCCACATCTTCTTTTAGGTTGTTAATAACGCCAGAGGCTTTGTCCACTTCATTGACCAGTGATTTAACGGAATCAATACTGGTGGCAACCACACTTTTCACGTCTCGACAGCTGTTGTTGGCAGCGTCAGCAGAGCTTGCAGCGTGGGCAGCACTGGATGAGACTTCTTGTGCCGAGTGTGACATTTCATTCATGGCCGTTGTGACCATATCAGTTTGGTGTTGCTGGTTGCTAACGGATGCAGTAATTTGAGAAGAAAGCTCATTACTTTTATCAGCAGAGTCTGTAACAGCAACTGCTGTTTCCGCTGTTTTTCTTACCAGTGTATGCACTTTTTCAACAAATAAATTAAACCCAGTAGCTAATGAACCCACCTCATCATTGGTTTTAACGTCCAAGCGTTGAGTTAAGTCACCCTCTTCACTGGCAATATGATTTAGTCTATCAGTGATATCTCGTAGTGGGTTGACGATAGTATTAGTCAGGGCGAGGCTTAGCATGATTAATATAACTGCTAGAAAGCTTGAAACTATAATAGTTGATATTATGGTTGAGCTGATTTGTTTAGATTGGTCTGCTTCAAGTTTGGCAATTTCTTCATCAATATCATCAATATAGAATCCTGTGCCGAGCATCCAGTTGAGTTCGGGTATCCAAGTAGCGTAGGAAAGCTTCATAAAAGTGCCTTCTTTTCCAGGTTTGGGCCAGTCGTAAAGGACATGTCCACCTCCATTTTTTCCCGCTGCGGTTAATTCTCGAACAAGATAAATGCCCGATTTTGATTTTGCATCCCATATGCTTTTGCCAATCAGTTTGGTGTTGGCATTAGCGGTTGACACTCCCTTTTCATCATTGGCAAAAAAATAGCCACTCTCGCCGAAAGTTAATGTTCCGAGCTTTTCTGTTACCGCTTTACTGTCTATTTCAGGTTGATCTAGTAAACCCCTGATAGCATTATGAGCAATCTCTGTATATTGCTTCAATTCAGCTTTTTTGGATTCCATCAATCTTTCTCTGGTCGATGTTATATTTTCCATTGAAAGTTTATTGATATTATGAATATTAATCGTCGTTATACCGATAGCGCTTATAAAAACAGTCAGTATTGATAATGCCAGTATTTTAGTCTTAATAGTCATAAATAGGATTCCGCAAAAAAAATGGTACAACTTTTTTGAGTGTAGTACAGAATCATTAAAAGTCACCCGAAGTTATGGATTTATGAGATGTTGACGGTTTGGTAGTTTGCCGCCTTACTTTACCGGTATACTTAGCCCCTGATTAAGTTATTGAATTAACAATCTTTTATTGAAAGTTTGGGAGGGTATGACCTTGTTTAAGTGGTTTCTAGCAGTGTATTTATCGGTGGGGCTGTCGTTATTGGTTTCAAATGTTTCTGCGGGCGGCCATGGGGTTGATGATAGTGATACTCTTTCTGTCAGGGGAGAAGCCCAGTTAATGGTGCCGCCAGATCAGGTAATCGTTTCAGTGGGCGTATTGTCTGAGGCGAAAGTGGCCAAGAAAGCCTTGGCGATCAACAGTCGATTGATGCAGCAAGTTATTGATGCACTCCGTGCGGTAGGTATCACTAAGAAGGAATACAGTACCCGTCAATTGAGTGTTCAGCCTGTTTGGTCTTCACGCCCTCGCAATGCGGACAGCCGTTGGAAGTCAGAAATTACGGGTTATCGTGTCAATAACAACTTGCAAATTAGAACACTTAAGCTTGATTTATTGGGTGACCTTATTAATGCCGCTACTTCTGCCGGTGCCAATAAAATACAATCTATTCAATTTGGTTTATCCAATCCTCGGCAGCATCGTGGTCAGGCTCTTACACAAGCGGTAGAGAATGCCCGCACGGATGCTGATATAGCAGCCAAGGCAGCCGGTGTCAGTATCAAAAAAGTGAAAAGCCTTCAGGTGGATTATGCACCATCAGTTGCTCATGTTGAAAAGGCAATGGTAATGCGCTCAGCCTTGGCGGATACTGCTCCAGTGCCACCGGTTAATCCGGGAGATATTGCTGTGCGCGCTTCTGTTTCTATTATTTATGAATTGGCGCAGTAGCGCAGAAAAAGGAATCTTAACGAGTGGCTAAATCCAAAGTAGCTTATGTGTGCAATGAATGTGGTGATGACTTTACCAAATGGCAGGGCCAATGTACCAGTTGTGGTGCTTGGAATAGCCTCAGTGAAGTGAGGTTGTCATCGGCTAAAGCCACACCATCTGCCCGAGCGGGTTATGCCGGTGAACGTGATGCGACAGTGAAAACGTTGGCTGAAATTGACTTAGAGGATATCCCTAGAATACCTACGGGTACGGAGGAGTTGGATCGTGTGTTGGGCGGCGGTTTAGTTAAGGGCTCAGTTGTTTTAATTGGTGGCCATCCGGGTGCGGGAAAGTCGACATTATTATTGCAGACCTTATGTCATCTTGCAGAAGGGCAGAGTTGCTTGTATGTCACTGGTGAGGAGTCCTTGCAACAGGTGGCTTTAAGAGCAAACCGTTTGGGGCTTGCAACCGATAAATTAAAGATGCTGTCGGAAACCAATGTTGAGCAATTATGTTTAACTGCACAGCAATTAAAGCCACGAGTGATGGTTGTTGATTCGATTCAAGTAATGCACATGGCTGAGGTTCAATCAGCGCCGGGTAGTGTTGCACAAGTTAGGGAGAGCGCGGCTTTTCTTACCCGCTATGCTAAGCAAACCGGGACAGTATTAATTCTGGTAGGCCATGTTACTAAAGACGGCAGCCTTGCAGGTCCTAAAGTACTAGAACATATGATCGATTGTTCCATTTTATTAGAAGGCGAACATGACTCGCGTTACCGTACTTTGCGTGGTAATAAAAATCGTTTTGGTGCGGTTAACGAATTGGGTGTCTTTGCGATGACTGAGCAAGGCCTAAAGGAAGTGACCAACCCTTCGGCTATTTTTCTACAGCGTGCAGATGAAATCTCATCGGGCTCTGTAGTGATGGTGGTATGGGAAGGGACGCGCCCGTTACTTGTTGAAATACAAGCGCTGGTGGATGACAGTCATATGGGTAACCCTCGGCGAGTCGCTGTGGGTTTGGATCAGAATCGCTTAAGTATGTTGCTTGCGGTATTGCATCGTCATGGAGGCTTAATGGTGGGCGATCAAGATGTGTTTGTAAATGTTGTTGGCGGCGTCAAGGTCGTTGAAACCAGTGCAGATCTATCGTTACTGCTCGCTATTGTCTCCAGCTTTCGTGATCGCCCTTTACCGCAAACCTTAATTGCTTTTGGCGAGGTGGGGCTGTCGGGTGAAATTCGCCCCGTACCCAGTGGCCAAGAACGTTTGCGAGAAGCCGCAAAACACGGTTTTAAAAAAGCTATTGTGCCCGCAAATAATATTCCGCGCCAAGCGATCGATGGGCTTGAAATTGTGCCCGTTAAAAAATTAGCAGATGCATTGCGTGCGATTGAATAAACTAGTACTTAGGGAAAAAACAGGGCGAATAAAAGAAAAGTAAGCGTGCTATTGGTGGTAGCTAAATAAAGAAATTAACTCGCGTTCGCAGGCAGCGTCATCACCTAAATTAAGCATAATAATATTGCGTAGGTGGGTCATGCCATCCACATCCACTTCTAGAAACTTAAAGCCATAGAATTGCCCGTTATTGTGGGCTTGTTGGGCTTTAATTTTCATTGAGCTGCCATTATCAAAAGAGATTTCGGTCACCACCGGTTGCTCTTCATTAAATGTAAATGGCGTACTACTGCTGACTAAAATGCCTTTAAATGAAATATCGATCACATGGCCTAACCACAACTGTTCATCTTGCGATAAGCGGACTTGCGTTACAAAGGGCACGCGGGTGAATTGTCGTTTCTCGTCGTTATTTACATCTTCATTGATACTAGACATAGGCTTCTACACTTTTTACATTTGCCTTTACGGCTTTGTTTTACTTAGTCAGAGTTTCTTTAAGTGTAGAAGGCAAGCGAGGGGGCTGCAAGCGACGAGATTCTCATCGCTTGCAAATAACCGTTATTGGCAGGAAGTTAGGTTGGCAGGATCTTAAGTTTTGATTGGCTTGTATTTCATGCGTTGTGGTTGCGCCTTATCTCCTTTGCGAGCCAATAGGTCTTCATGGTATTCCGTGTAGTTGCCTTCAAAGAAGACGATTTCACTATCGCCTTCATAAGCAAGAATATGGGTTGCAATTCGATCTAGGAACCAGCGATCATGGGAAATAACCAATGCGCAGCCGGGGAAGGTCAGTAAAGCATCTTCAAGGGCGCGCAGTGTCTCTACGTCTAGGTCATTAGAGGGTTCATCAAGTAAGAGGACGTTGGCCCCTTGCTTTAAAGTATTCGCCAGATGCAAGCGTCCGCGCTCTCCACCTGATAGGTCGCCGACACGTTTTTGTTGGTCAGAGCCTTTAAAGTTGAAGCGACCAACATAAGAGCGTGAGCTGACCTCATAATTGCCAATGGTCAAAATATCAGCCCCACCGGAAATCGCCTCCCATACATTTTGGTCGTTGTTTAGGTTTTCTCGCCCTTGTTCCACATAAGCAACTTTCACTGTATCGCCAAGGATGACCTCTCCGCTATCAGGTTGTTCAGCTCCAGAGATCATGCGAAATAATGTGGATTTACCGGCACCATTACCACCAACGATACCAACAATGGCGCCTTTGGGGATAGTGACGTTGAGCTTGTCGATCAATAAGCGATCATTGTAGCTTTTAGATACATTATGAAACTCAATAACTTTGTCACCTAAACGCTCGCCGGGCGGGATATAAATTTCATTGGTTTCATTTCGATTTTGAAACTCTTGTGATTGGAGTTCATCAAAGCGCTGTAAACGGGCTTTGTTTTTGGCTTGCCGACCTTTCGGGTTTTGGCGAACCCATTCCAGTTCCGCTTTAATCGCTTTTTGTCGAGAAGCTTCAGAGCGAGCCTCTTGAGCTAAGCGCTCTTCTTTGGTTTCTAGCCATGTGGAATAGTTGCCTTCATAAGGGATGCCATGGCCTCGGTCGAGTTCAAGAATCCAGCCAGCAGCGTTATCAAGAAAGTAACGGTCATGGGTGATGGCTACCACTGTGCCGGGAAACTCTTGTAAAAAGCGCTCTAGCCAGAAAACAGATTCCGCATCCAAATGGTTAGTGGGTTCGTCGAGAAGCAACATATCTGGGCGTGATAACAGTAAACGGCATAGGGCGACGCGACGCTTTTCACCCCCTGATAGCTTACTCACATCAGCATCCCACGGGGGGAGTCGGAGTGCATCTGCGGCTTGTTCTAGGGTGTTGTTCAGGTTATGTGCATCCCAAGCCTGAATAATATCTTCGTAGCGGGCTTGCTGTTTTGCCAGTGCATCAAAGTCAGCATCGGGTTCTGCATAATCGGCATAAACCTTATCTAAGCCAGCAAGGGCATCCATTGCTTCTCTAACGCCGTCTTCGACATTACCGCGTACATCTTTATTTTCATCGAGCTCAGGTTCCTGTGGCAGGTAACCCACTTTAATATCCGGCATTGGGCGAGCTTCGCCGTTATAGTCTTGATCGATACCCGCCATAATGCGTAGTAGTGAAGATTTTCCCGAGCCATTGAGTCCCAATACGCCTATTTTTGCGCCCGGGAAAAAGGAGAGAGAGATGTTTTTTAGAATTTCTCGTTTAGGTGGGACGACTTTGCCCACCCGGTTCATCGTATAAACATATTGAGCCATAAGAGTTTATATCCTGAATAAGGTCTATTGAAGTTGTGGGCACGTTAACGAAAGTCTTCCTATAACTCAATAGTTTCTCAAGATAAGGGCCGTAAGAGCGTTCAGATAGATAGGTTTTATTGGTTTGTTAGTGTAAAATTCGCCCTCTTTTCGGCCTGACTGGCCGGACTTCATTCCTTTTACATCGCAGAGCTACTAGATCCATGTTTGATAAATCGCAGACCATTGAAACTTTTGATCCTGAATTATGGGCCTCTATCCAGTCAGAAGAACGCCGTCAGGAAGAGCATATCGAATTAATTGCATCAGAAAACTACACCAGTCCGATGGTGATGGTGGCTCAAGGAACGAAGTTAACGAATAAATATGCAGAAGGTTATCCTGGTAAGCGCTATTACGGTGGTTGTGAGTATGTCGATCAGGCCGAGGCGCTAGCGATTGAGCGAGCCAAAGAGCTATTTAGTGCTGATTATGCGAATGTTCAGCCTCACTCAGGTTCGCAGGCAAACTCTGCTGTGTTTCAAGCACTTTGTGCCCCTGGCGATACTGTGCTTGGATTTAGCCTCGCTCATGGTGGCCATTTGACTCATGGAGCATCCGTTAACTTTTCAGGTAAAACCTACAATGCTGTTCAGTATGGTTTGAATCCAGAAACCGGTGAAGTGGATTATGATGAAGTTGAGCGCTTAGCGCTTGAGCATAAACCACGCATGATTATTGCGGGTTTTTCGGCTTATTCTCAAATTATGGATTGGCAGCGTTTTCGCGACATAGCGGATAAAGTAGGGGCTTACTTACTTGTCGATATGGCCCATGTTGCCGGTCTGGTTGCTGCAGGTGTGTACCCTAGCCCCGTTCAAATTGCTGATGTAACAACTTCGACAACCCATAAAACATTGAGAGGCCCTCGTGGCGGTATCATCTTGGCAAAAGCCAACGAAGAAATTGAAAAAAAATTAAACTCTGCTGTTTTTCCGGGTGGGCAAGGTGGTCCATTAATGCACGTAATTGCAGCGAAAGCGGTAAGCTTTAAAGAAGCCATGAGCGAAGATTTTAAAGTGTATCAACAACAAGTTGTTGCTAATGCAAAAGCAATGGCTGATACCTTTATTGAGCGCGGTATTAAAATTGTTTCTAACGGTACAGAAAATCATCTAATGTTAGTTGATTTAATTGGTAAAGAATATTCTGGTAAAGATGCTGATGCGGCTTTAGGTGCGGCTAATATTACAGTTAATAAAAACTCAGTTCCTAATGATCCGCGTTCACCCTTTGTTACCTCTGGTTTAAGAGTGGGGACCCCGGCAGTCACCACGCGCGGATTTAAAGAGTCAGAATGTGTTGATCTTACTCACTGGATGTGTGATGTGCTTGAATCGCTTGAAAAGGGAAATTCGGAAGAGGTTATCGCTTCTGTAAAACAAAAAGTGCTAGAGGTTTGTGCTAAATATCCTGTGTATGCTTAATTCATCCAGTTGATTGTTCTATTTGACGGTGCTGTTAGTGCTTAATGTGCTAACAGCCTGTTTTTACTAAAAAAATAATATATACAAGACGTTTTCATATTGCTTTAGGGTCTATACTTACCCGTTAATGATAGAAAAGTATGTAATTGCCACACGGTTTGTTCGCTCCTTTTTGTGCATGTTTTGCATGCCTTTGCGTATTACTTATACATTAGTATTTAGGTATTGCCTACTTATCGTGCGTGCGAATAATGTCGGCAAAGAGAGAAAATATTGGCTCGGAAATTAGGTGATCGTCGCTTTGGAAAAGTATTTCCCAGTAGATCTGTAGTGGCTACTGGCGATCGTCGCTGGGCGCGAAAAATATTACGAGACAGTGGTCAGGAAAAATTACTTGAGCTAATGAATGCTGCTTCCCAGGGTATTCTCATTCACGATTATGATTTTTCGCCTCTCTTTGTTAACAGAAGCTACGCGACAACAGTCGGTTATTCTGTTGAGGAAATTCTCTCTCTTGATTATGTAGATCGTCTTTACCCGTCAAATGAAGAGCGCCGTTTGAAGGGTTATTTACAGGCGCGCTTGCAAAAATTTTCCAAAACCTCACCGCCGACTGTCTATGAAGTTGAAGTATGCCATAAGGATGGCCAAACGATTATTTTACAGCATTCGGTTAGTTTGATTGATTGGAAAGGGCTTCCTGCCGTGTTAATTTCTGCGATTGATATTACTGAACAGTATTTATCTCAGCAGGCCTTAGAGTTAAGTGAAGAACGCTTTAGGGATTTTGCTGAAAGCGCTTCTGACTGGTGTTGGGAGATGGATGATAATTTACGTTTTTCCTATATGTCAGATAGCTTTGAACGTAATTCAGGCTACAAAATTAGTGAAGTAATCGGATTTACACGTAAAGAGTTTGTTGAAAAACATAGCCCTGCCGATAGCCTTACATTAGAAGAAAAGCAGCAATGGGATGATCATGCAGAATTGCTTGATCGCCATGAATCTTTCTCAAATTTTGAATATAGATGGCGCCACCCTAATGGTTCAACCATTATTTTGAGCGCTAGTGGTAAACCAATATTCAGTAGTACAGGAAAGTTTTGTGGTTACAGAGGTACTGCTAGCAATATCACTGACGAGAGACAGCTGTCAGAAAAATTAAGTTTTCAGGCAACCCATGATGAATTAACGGGGTTAATTAATCGCCGGCATTTTGATAGTGAGTTGCATAATACTATTGATGATGCTCATATTAATAATGCCGAACATGCACTTGTTTTTATGGACCTTGATCGCTTTAAAATAGTGAATGATACCTGCGGTCATATGGCCGGTGATGAATTGCTACAGCAATTGGCAGGCCTGTTTAAAAAAGTGTTTAGTAAGCGCGATGTATTGGGGCGTTTAGGCGGTGATGAATTTGCCGTTATTATGCGTAATTGTACGGTAAAGCAATCTACGCGCATTACTGAACGTTTGCATAACGAAATTGATCGTTTTCGTTTTGTTTGGGATGGAAAAAGTTTTACTATCGGTGTCAGTATTGGCGTTGTTGGTATCGATAAGCACAGTGATAGCGTTTCTCGCCTTTTACAAAATGTTGACAGCGCTTGTTATGTAGCAAAGGAAACAGGGCGAAATAAGACGCATATTTTTTCAGAGAATGATGAGGATTTGTCTAAGCGCCAAGGGGAAATGCATTGGGCAGCTCGAATCACACAGGCATTAGAAGAAGATGACTTCACTCTTTATGCTCAGCCGATGTTGCCATTAAATACCTCGGGTGGGGTTTTTTACGAGCTATTAATTCGCATGAAAGATGGTGAAAGTATGATCTCCCCTCGGGTATTTTTGCCCGCGGCTGAACGTTATGATTTATCATTAAATATTGATAAGTGGGTACTGTGCAAAGCTTTAGAATGGGTTCGTGATCACCCTCATGTTTTATCGAAGACACAATTAATTTTTATTAACCTTTCGGGTAAGACGATTGGTAAAAAGACATTTCAAGAATATGCAATTAAGCAGTTGCAGCGCTATGGTGTCCCTCCTGAGAAAATTTGTTTTGAAATCACTGAAACTACGGCAATTGCCAATTTAGCCGAAGCAGTTAATTTTATTAATAAACTCAAAGAGACGGGGTGCTTTTTTGCTCTGGATGATTTTGGCAGTGGTGTATCATCTTTCGCTTATCTAAAAAACCTCCCTGTTGATTACTTAAAAATTGACGGTATGTTTATCCGTGATATGAGTGTTAACGAAGTCAATCTGGCTATGGTGAAATCCATTAATGAAATTAGCCATGTTATGGGTAAAAAGACCATTGCGGAATTTGTGGAAGATGATTCAACATTTGCTCTATTGAGAAATATGGGCATCGATTATGCGCAAGGCTATGCTATTGGGCATCCGGTGCCCCTCGAAGAACTTAGCGAGAATCAGCCGTATTATCTACACGATTAATCTGTTTCGCCTTTCCTGTTTCTCATGTTTACTGAGCCAGAACCTATAGGTTCTGACCATTATTCACACTCCTAGAGTGTTGCATGGTAATATGTAGCCCTTTATTTAAGCGGGCTTGATCATGCACTGTCCTTTCTGTGGCGCTGAAGACACTAAAGTAATTGATTCTCGGTTGGTTGCCGATGGCAATCAGATACGCCGGCGCCGTGAATGTCTATCTTGCCATGAGCGCTTTACGACCTACGAAATAGCCGAACTCTTAATGCCAAGAGTCATTAAGCAAGATGGTTCTAGGGAGCCATTTGATGAAAATAAGCTGCGCGCTGGTTTCCATCGCGCTTTAGAAAAACGCCCTGTCAGTGTTGAGGATGTCGAATCCTCTCTCAACCATATTAAGTACTTCCTGCAAAGTACCGGTGAGCGTGAGATTTCTGCTCGCGTTGTTGGTGAAAAGGTCATGGAGCAGTTACAGCAATTGGATGAAGTTGCCTTTGTTCGTTTCGCTTCGGTTTATCGTCGTTTTACTGATATCAGTGAATTTCGAGATGAGATTGACCGTTTGCAAAAACAGCCTGAGACAGACGAAGATTTATAATCGCAAATGTCCCCTAAATTACAAGACTCTCTGCCTGATACCCAAAATCTTGATATGCGCGAAGCTACGCGCTGGATGGCTCGTGCGGTAAAGTTAGCAAAGCGTGGTCGTTATACGGCTAGGCCAAATCCTTGTGTGGGTTGTGTATTAGTTAATGATGGTCAGTGTGTAGGTGAGGGTTGGCATTATCGTGCCGGTGAGCAACATGCGGAAGTGCACGCTATAAAGTCAGCCGGATCGATGGTAAAAGGAGCGACTGCTTATGTCACGCTTGAGCCTTGTAATCATCAAGGAAAAACAGGTCCCTGCAGTCAAGCCTTAATCGAGGCTGGTATTGCCCGAGTCGTTTATGGCATGAAAGACCCTAATCCTTTAGTGTCAGGTCAGGGGCTGTCAACCTTAAAGGATGCAGGTGTGCAAGTTGATGGCCCAGTGCTAGAACAAGAGTGTCATCGTATCAATGAAGGTTTTATTAGCCGCATGGAGCGACAACGGCCTTGGGTTCGCTGTAAAATGGCGACAAGTCTCGATGGTCGTACAGCGATGTCCAGTGGTGAGAGTCAATGGATTACAGGCGACGCAGCACGCGCGGATGTGCAAAAATTACGTGCTCGCAGTGGTGCAGTCATCACTGGTATTGCATCAGTGTTGCAAGATGACAGTCGCCTTACTTTACGTAAAGGTGAGTTGGCTTTGTCGAATGTCGATGACATTCTATCGTGTCCTCCTTTGCGAGTGGTATTGGATTCTCAATTAAGAATTGATGAAGCAGCCGCTATTTTGAGTCCGATAGCTAAAACACTGGTGATGACAACAGAGCGAAATGCTCAATTGCAGCAAGATAAAGTTTCTCGATTACATGCCATGGGTAACCATGTTGAGGTGGTTGTGCTGCCAGAAGGTAACGATGGGCGACTGCCGCTACTGGAGGTTCTTCTCCATCTTGCAGAACACCATGCGTGTAATGATGTGTTGGTTGAAGCAGGAGCAACATTGTCCGGTGCTTTTTTGCAGCAAGGTTTAATTGATGAAATGTTTATTTATCAGGCCCCGGTGTTGTTAGGCAGTCAAGCGAGACCTTTATTTGATTTACCCATTGATAGCATGAGCGGAAAAAAATCGTTAACTGTTACCGACAAAAGACAATTGGGTGATGACCAACGTATCATTGCTCGTATTAAGTGAATGTGTATTGAAAGCGAAGTACTTTTTTAAGTGCTTAAAAAGGTAGTTAAAAAGAAGGTTTATTGTGTTTACAGGTATTATTGAAACAACAGGCTCAGTTGCTGCAATAGAAATGCGCGATGGTGATATGCGCTTGCAGATTCACACCGAGTCATTTGATATGAGTGATGTTCAACTGGGTGATTCCATTGCGACTAATGGTGTTTGTTTAACAGTGATTGAGTTGCCGGAAGAAAACGGAGCGATTACCGGTTACAGTGCAGATGTCTCCGTTGAAACTTTAAACTTGACCACTGTTAAGTATTGGCAAGTGGGTGGTCAGGTAAATTTAGAGAAGGCATTAACACCGCAAACACGTTTGGGTGGCCATATGGTCAGCGGGCATGTGGATGGTATTGGTGAAGTGGTCAGTCGTCATCTTGATGCAAGGGCATGGCGCTTTACGGTGCGCGCACCACAAGTACTGGCTAAATATATTGCTCACAAAGGCTCCATTACAGTGGATGGAACCAGCTTAACGGTTAACGCAGTCAATGGTGATGAGTTTGAATTAGCCATTGTTCCTCACACCTTGGAAAAAACGGTGATGGATTCCTATCAACCGGGTACTCAGGTTAATCTTGAAGTTGATTTGATTGCCCGTTATCTAGAGCGCTTATTGCTTGGCGATAAAGCATCTGTAAAAAACTAAACAAAAAGATCCTATTTATGGCTTTAAATACAATAGAAGAACTCGTTGAAGACTTACGTCAAGGTAAAATGGTTATCTTGATGGATGATGAAGATCGCGAGAATGAAGGTGACTTAGTTATGGTCGCTGAACATGTCAGAGCTGACGATATTAATTTTATGGCGACACATGCCCGCGGACTTATTTGTTTGACCTTAAGTGAACAACGTTGTCGACAATTGGATTTGCCATTAATGGTGAATAATAACCAGGCGCAACACTCGACCAACTTTACCTTATCCATTGAAGCCGCTGAAGGTGTCACTACTGGTATTTCAGCAGCCGATCGTGCGCATACGATCAGAGCCGCTGTGGGGCGTGATGCGACACCGGAAAGTATTGTACAGCCGGGTCATATATTTCCATTAATGGCGCAACCCGGTGGTGTGCTCAGTCGAGCAGGTCATACGGAAGCCGGTTGTGATCTTGCAAGATTAGCAGGTTTCGAAGAAGCAGCGGTTATTGTTGAAGTGATGAATGATGATGGCACGATGGCACGTTTAAGTGATCTCGAAACGTTTGCTGCCGAGCACGATTTAAAAATGGGCACTATTGCCGATTTAATTCACTACCGTTCAGTTAAAGAGAAAACGATTGAGAAAATAAATCAGCGACCAGTGAAAACACGTCATGGTGAATTTCAATTAAGTAGCTTTCGAGATTTGGCCAGTGGTGATATTCACTTTGCTTTACACAAAGGTAATATTCAAGCTGATGATGTTGCTTTAGTCCGTGTTCATGTATTAGATGCAGTAAAAGATGTCTTGGCTATTCAACGAGAAAGCGATGACTTTATTCCATGGACTTTCCAGGATGCGATTAATAACGTTGAACAAGAGGGTAAAGGGGTTGTAGTACTGATGTGCTACAACCAGACTAATCTGGATATGGAAGAGCGTATCGATCAATTGTTATCAGGTAAAACCAAAAAGTCGACACCGGATCATGTTTATCGACAAGTGGGTACAGGCGCACAAATTTTGCGTGAGTTAGGTATTAATAAAATGCGTTTAATGTCTGCTCCTTTTAAATTTTCGGCGATATCGGGTTTTGATCTGGAAGTGGTGGATGTATTAGACAGTCCTCAACAATAATGTATTTTAGTGTAAGCAAATAAACGAGATAAGGTAATACAATGGCGGGTTATTTACCAAAGCCTGTTGAGGCTTTTCATAAAATTCCAAATGCGCGTGTTGCAATCGTTGCTGCTATGTGGCATCCGCAATGTATCAATGCAATGATAGAACGCACAAAGAAAGAGTTGGCCGCAGTGGATGTGTCTGAGAATAATATCTCTGTGCATATGATTCCAGGTTCGCTGGAGTTACCTTATGCTGCTCGATGCTTGTTTGAGCATGATAAAAACTTGGATGCGGTTATTGCCTTTGGTGTTGTGTTAAAAGGCGATACAACTCACGATGATTCGGTAATCCAAACCGTTGTTGATGGCTTTAGTCGGGTGTCTGATCGCGTTCACAAGCCTATTATCAATGAAGTCATTGGTGTGACAAGTTTGCATGATGCTGAAAAGCGTGCAGATGATTCTATTAGTAATAAAGGTGTAGAAGCAGTCTTTGCACTAACAGAATTACTCCACTGGAAAGAAAATTTATAATCAATAAAGGGTGCGAATCTCTTTAATGGACTTGTTTTAGTGCCCACTATTTTAAGGCCTATTTTTTAAGGTAAAAAAAGAATGAAAGTATCCCCGGCAACACGCCGAAAAGCACGTCACTATGGCATGCAAGCCATTTATCAATGGCAAATGACAGGTGCAGCGCCCAATATTATTGAAGCAGAGTTTCGTACTGATAATGATATGACTCATGTTGATACCGATTATTTTCATGAGTTGGTTGAGAAAGTATGCGACTTATCTGATGAGTTAGATATGCACTATCAACCGTTTCTTCAGGAGCGTTCACTCGATGAATTAGACCCTATCACTAAGGCTTTGTTGCGCATGGCAACCTATGAGTTTGCTCATCGTATTGATGTGCCTTATAAGGTTGTGATTAATGAATCCGTATCTCTGGGTAAAAAGTTTGGTGCGACGGATAGTTTTAAATTTATCAATGGTGTGCTGGATCAATTGGCGGTTAAATTAAGAACTGTTGAAGTGAAAGCAGAAAAGTCATAAAGAGTGAATGTCATGTCCTTAGGTGAGTTTGATGTTATAAATACTTATTTTAAGCGACCGGCTAAACACACTTCTGTTATTCAATCCGTCGGTGATGATTGCGCTGTACTGTCTATTCCTGAGAACCACCAATTAGTTGTTTCTATGGATACTCTGGTTGCAGGGAGACACTTTCCAAAAGATGCCAGTCCTGAGCACATTGCTCAACGCGCCTTTTGTACTTGTTTAAGTGACCTTGCGGCTATGGGCGCAGCCCCTCAATGGTTTACCTTAGGTTTAACATTGCCGGAATCGGATAGTATTTGGCTGCAATCTTTCAGTGAGTCTTTACTGAATATTGCTGACGAATATCAGTGCGATCTTGTTGGTGGTGATACCACTCAAGGGCCATTAACGATTACCTTACAAGTCCATGGACTAGTTAAAGCAGGTTGCGCACTGACAAGAAGTGCGGCGCAAGCCGGCGATAAAGTGTTTGTTACGGGCTGTTTGGGTGATGGTGCTGCGGCACTTGAAGTATTGCTCAATCCATCTATTAAAGTTGATGTCGCCGTGCAAGAGTACTTATCGCAACGCTTCTATTGTCCCGAACCACAAATAAAGTCAGGTCGCTTACTCGTCGACTATGCGAACGCAGCTATTGATATTTCCGATGGTTTATTGTCTGATTGTCAGCATATTGCTAATGCAAGTGCTGTTGATATAAAAATTGATGTATCTAAAATTCCCTTGTCTTCGGCCTATCGCGCGGTTGTTAATGAAGCCGCTATTGATAAAGCTTTAGTGGGCGGTGATGATTATCAATTGGTTTTTACTGTGTCTGAGCAACACTATTCTTCAGTGAATAGGTTTATTAAAGATAAAGTACTGGATGCGACCGAAATAGGGCAGGTATTAAACTCAAGATCGGCAAAGCCTGTTGTGCATTGTGTTGACAGTCAGGGTGTGATTGATATTAAAATTAAACAAGGATACCAGCATTTTGCTTCCTAACTTTTCGACTTTATTGCGTCACCCTGTTCAGCTATTAGCACTTGGCTTTGGTAGTGGCCTTGCACCTAAGGCCCCGGGTACTTTTGGTACGCTTGCAGCAATTCCCTTGTATTTGTGTATAGCGCAGCTGCCTGTGTTATTTCAATTTATTATTATTTTTATCGCTTTTTTAATTGGTATTTATTTGTGTCAGACAACGGCTGATGCTTTAGGTGTGCACGACCACCCTGCCATTGTTTGGGATGAATTTGTCGGTTTTTGGTTAACAATGATGGCGTTGCCTTTATTAAACGTGTCACTCACATGGTATTGGTTGTTGCTTGGTTTTGTGTTGTTTCGTTTTTTTGATATTGTAAAACCATGGCCTATTCGTACTGTAGATCAAAAAGTTAGCGGTGGTTTTGGTATTATGTTAGATGATATTTTGGCAGGAATTTATGCTGCCTTACTATTAGGTTTTGCAATTAAAATGTTAAGCTAATAAATATAGGACTATTACAAGGGGTATAGAATGAATCAACGATTATTGGTAATAAAATTTATACCATTCTTTTTTTTAGTCTGCTTTTTATTCTTTACTATGCCAAGTTGGAGTGCCGACAGTATTACTGTAAAAGGGCTCTTTAAAGGAGCAGCTTTACTGATTATTGATGGTGAAACAGTATTGCTTAAAGAGGGTAAGTCAAAGCACGATGTGAAGTTGATTCAGGCAAGCAGTAAAGATGCTTTGCTTGAGATTAATGGTAAGCGTCAGCGGGTAGGACTATCAAAACAAGTGGGCGGCAGCTATCAACAGTCGAGAACAAAAGTCACACGAATTGCCAGTCAGCAAGGTGGGCACCATTGGGTGAGAGGCAGTGTCAATGGGCGTAGTGTTGATTTTTTGGTGGATACCGGAGCGAGTTTAATTTCTTTTAATTTATCAACAGCTAAACGTTTAGGTATTGATTATCAAAAAGGTGAATCCATTTATATGAATACTGCTAACGGCGTGGCAGAAGCAAAATTAGTGACCTTGGCAAAAGTGACGGTCGGTGAAATTACTCACTATAATGTTAAAGCATCTGTTGCTATGAATGATGCTTTGTCTGTTGCCTTGTTGGGTAACAGTTTTTTAAGTCGAACAAATATGCGTACTGAAAATGGCGTACTAGTATTGGAGTCAAAATAGTTTTGTTTGAACATGATTTGACATTGGAAGAAGCAATACGTTTTTCACGATTCGATGAAGAGCATTTTTTATCAACTGTATCCATCCATTCATTTGATCTTGAGGATTATCAGTGGCCAACAGCTGAGCATTATTATCAAGCACATAAATATGAAGATAAGCCTTATGCTCAGATTATTTTGTCTGCCGCTACAGGCCAGCAAGCCCATCAGTTAGGTAATCGCTGGTTTAAAAGAAAAGTCAGTGATTGGAAAACAAAACGCCGTGTTTGGATGACTCGTGCTCTTTATCGTAAAACCATGGAACATCAAGATATTAAACAGGCCTTGTTGGAAACAGAGAATGCCTTACTGATAGAAACATCACTCTATGATCACTATTGGGGAATTGGTCGTGATCAGCGAGGTGAAAATATATTGGGAAAAGTTTGGATGGATATCCGCCAAAAAATTAACGAGAAAGAATAAAAGTATTCAGGCGTTAGTTTACTTTATCTTATCCCGCGACAAAGCGCGGAATGACGTAGCTCAGTACTAATGGCAAGGTGATAATAGAAAGTGCATTGCCAATAATAACCATCGATGCCACTTTTTCTGGTTCTTGTTGATAACGCTCCGCAAACATAAAGTTTAATATTGCAGGAGGTAAAGCGCCGAATAAAAATAATACCCCAGCTTCGATTGCTGTTAACTCAACAAACGGCAAAACAATAAAGACAGAGACTAACCCGGTAACCGGTGATGCTATCCCTCCAACTAATCCAATCTTCAGTGTTTTAAATGAAGACGTTGATAACCGTACCCCCAGACTAAATAACATTAAGGGAATAACAATCTGCCCCAGCAAATCGATTGGCATAAGCAAGGTCGGGTGTATGCTAATGTTACTAATGCCTAATGCAATAGCCACAAAGGTAGCTACGGTTAAAGGTGATATCATTGCTCGAAGGCTACTTTTGCCAGTATTGTTAAGCCAAGCGGTACCCAGTGTAAAGTGAAGCGTGTTTTCCACTAGGAATACAATCATCGCAATCGGTAATACGGCTTCGCCAAAGGTCAGTACCATTAGTGGTAGGCCCATATTGCCGGCATTGTTAAACATCACGGGAGGGGCGAGGGTTTTTAGATTAATTCCGCTGAGTTTGGCAATAGGCAGAATCAGTATGCCAGAGCCAAGAACAACAAACGTTGCTGCAATGATTAAAGGAACATACTCTCTTACATCAACTGATTGCCCTACCATGACTGAAAATAGCAAGGCAGGAACAAAAACGTCCATATTTAGACGGTTAGCAGTCGACATGTCGAGATTAAACCGTTTACCGCAAAAAAGTCCTATGGCTACAATGCTAAAAATAGGGAAGGTGATTTCGATAATACGTACAAAAATATCCATGCTGTCCATTCTTACTGCAGATGTGTTTGGTATTTTTTATAGACCAAGCCTAGTTTGACACATAAGTGCTTGTAATGTGTAGTGGTATAGCCAGTTTAAGGCCTTTTCTGGTGAATTTCTTTAACAGCCCGTACAATAACTCTTTTGGTTTATTATAAGTTTTATTTTGATGTCAGAATTAAAAAATGATCGTTTCCTAAAGGCCCTTCTCAAAGAGCCTGTTGATAGAACTCCAGTGTGGATGATGCGCCAAGCCGGTCGTTATTTACCTGAATACCGAGCGACCCGTGCCAAAGCGGGTGACTTTATGAGTTTATGTAGTAATCCCGAGCTTGCCTGTGAAGTGACTTTGCAACCATTGGATCGCTACCCTGCTATTGATGCCGCTATTTTGTTTTCGGATATTTTGACGATCCCGGATGCTATGGGATTGGGTTTATATTTTGAAACAGGAGAAGGTCCTCGTTTTAAAAAATCATTATCGTCCCGTTCCGAGATAGAAGCCCTACCGGTTGTAGATACGCTCAAAGACCTTTCTTATGTGACCGATGCTGTAGCACTTATTCGGCGTGAGTTGAATGGGCGCGTACCACTGATCGGTTTTACGGGCAGTCCATGGACTCTGGCAACCTATATGGTGGAAGGCGGTTCAAGTAAAGACTATGCTCGTACTAAGCAGTTGATGTATACGGACCCAGATACCTTTGAATTATTGTTGGATAAGCTGGTTGAGTCGATAATCGATTATTTAAATGCTCAAATTCAGGCAGGCGCCCAAGCGGTGCAGATATTCGACTCTTGGGGGGGCGCCTTATCTTATTCGGCCTATCACCAGTATTCCTTAAAGCCCATGCAGAGAATCATTGATGGACTGATCAAGCACCATGAGGGTCGTCCAGTGCCTGTTATTCTCTTTACCAAAGGAGGTGGACAGTGGCTCGAATCGATGGCTTCAACAGGGGCTCATTGCTTGGGGTTGGACTGGACTACTGATATCGGTCAGGCACGACAGCGTGTGGGCGACAAGGTGGCTTTACAAGGGAATATGGATCCAGCGATATTATATACTAACCCCCAACGCATACAGCAGGAAGTGCAATCCATATTGGATACTTATGGTGAGGGGAGTGGTCATATTTTCAATTTAGGTCATGGCGTGACACCACAAGCAAAGCCTGAAAATGTGGGTGCATTTTTTGATGCAGTGCAACAATTGTCACAAAAATGATAAAAGGATAGCCATTTTGTTGATATTGAACGGTTTTTGTTCTATTTCATTAGTGTGAATAACTGTGTCAGTATAAAGCTATGTTTTTAATATGTGGGATCAATCTAGGTAGGAGTATTCCCCGTTGGCGATAAAACAGATAAAAATAGATGTCAGCGAAGTGATTATCGGCATGTTTGTCTCGGGCTTAGATCGCCCGTGGACGCAGACTCCTTTTCCTATTCAGGGCTTTTATGTCCGTGATCTCGATGAAATCAAACAGTTAAAAGCTCACTGTAACCATATCTATATTGATGTAGTCAAAGGCGCTGCACCGGCAAAAGCTAATCTGCGAAAAATGGAGCCGGCCAAAAAGAAAAAGCTTATTATCAGTAAGCCTATGTCCAATCAACCGGCGCAGGTCGCTCCGATTAAGGTCAAGCCAAATACGTATACGCACTATGAGCCACTGGAAAAAGAGGTCAAGCGTGCCCGGCAGCTTCACCAAAAGGTCTTCAGTGCTGTCGGTGAGGTAATGTCACAGATTGATAATGGCACATTGGCTTCCGTCCATGAAACCAAACGTGCCGCCAGTGATATGGTGGATAGCGTGCTCAGAAACCCCGATGCGTTTACTTGGTTGTCACGTATTCGAGAAACGGACGAGCATACCTATGGCCATGCTGTACGTTCAGCGGTATGGGCTATTTTGTTTGGTCGACATATTGGTTTAGCAAAAAAAGAACTGGATACCCTAGCTTTAGGCGTTTTATTAAAGGATGTTGGTAAGACCCACATTCGTAAAGAATTATTGCTCAAAGCTGATCGTACGACACAGGAACAGGCAGAGTATGAAGACTTTATTAATCAGGGAATAGAAATATTACGCCAACTACCGGGGGTAGAGCCGAGAGTTATTGCTGTCGTTAAGACTCATTGTGAGCGTATTAACGGCAGTGGCTTTCCTCACCATATCCGAGGTGACAAAATCCCATTATTAGGGAAAATAGCGGGTATCGTGACTTTCTATGATGAGATAACCAACCCAAGAGGCGCTATCAATCCAATAGCCCCTTCGCAGGCTGTATCGCGATTGTATGAGGTACGCGGTGTCGAGTTTCAAGAAGACCTTGTTGTTGAGTTTATTCGTGGTATCGGTTTATACCCCACGGGCACCTTAGTTGAATTGACTACAGGTGAGGTTGGTGTTGTGGTTGAGCAAAATTTTGAACGTCGCTTAAAGCCAAAAGTGATGTTGTTGATGAATTCTCTTAAACAGCCACTCATGAAGCACCAGCTGCTTGATTTGGCGGAAGATGAACGTCGTAAACAGGCTTGGCTGGATTCAGGTAAGAAGCGTCCGGAAGAAGTTGAAAAGATAGAAATTGCACAAGATCTAGAGCCTGGCAGTTACGGTGTTGATATCAATGAAATCCGCGATAAATATCTTATGAAGAGTATGAAGAAAAACCTATTCTCATTTTTCAAGCGCTAAGTCCTAACTGTCACAATGTAAGATATATCCTACACGACTTTCAGAAATGTCCTGCATATTACTGTCACCTATTATTGCATTATAGCTACCGCTGGATGCAGCCACGGATGGAGCAAGGATAGATGGACGATGCGAAATACTGATGAATGGACTTACGAATCCTGTAAATGACGCCCTAGTAGTTCTGCTACTGGGGCGTTTCTCTTTTTTGCTCTGATTTCACTCTTTGTGTCAGCCTTCTCTCTCTGTGTTACTCGCTATTTGCATCATTACTGATGGCGTCATAGGCTAATTGTAAAATGCGTGCATCATTGGTGGCTCGATGCCGTTCTATATTAAGTCCCAGCGCTATTTCTTGCTTGGTTTCAGGTAAGCATTCATAGTCTTCCTCGCTCATAATGTGCATCATGTCCAATAAAGTGAAGGTTTGTGACAATGCAGCTTGTTGAAATAGCTTGATAAGCCAAGGTTGATCTAATACCCAGCAGTCACTGAATACGGTTGTTTGTTGAAGGATGTCATTAAGGTTACCGGCTACTTCCGTTGGGCTTTTACCATTACTTAGTAGTTCATCTTGACTAATACCATGGATTTTTTGTGCATCATCATCCCAATATGCCCATGATGGCGCTGGTTTAATCAGGCTACAGTAGGAATCTCCATTAGGTAAGATGATACCCACTTCTATCGGATAGCTGTCCGGGTGTATACCTGATGCTTCAATATCTAGTGTGGCAATAAGTGACAAAATAACAGCCTAGGTTATGGTTACAGAATATAAGTATAGCTCCTCAATCCAAGACTGATTTTGCCATCCATGGCATGCGAGCAGTTTCTAGGTGCTAGCGATAAGTTTTATAAATTTTCTTCTGCAAATTCTGCCAATCGACTTCGTTCAATACCATTCACATGCATAATTCCAGCATGATTATAGTGTTTACTTTTTTCAACTAAATACGTTAATCCTGAAGTCAGCGGTGTAATATATTTGTTATCAATTTGGGCAAGGTTTCCTAGCACAACAATTTTAGAGTTTGAGCCTACGCGGGTAATAATCGATTTTAATTGAAATTGTGTTAAACCCTGACTTTCATCAATGATGATATAGGCATTGTTAAATGAACGGCCTCGCATAAAATTCAGTGATTTAAATTGAATGTTGGCTTTTTCTTTAACATAGTCAATACTGCTGACGCTATGCTCATCGCCGCCATGAAGTACTTCCAGATTGTCGTCGAATGCAGCAAGCCATGGTGCCATCTTTTCCTCTTCCGTCCCCGGGAGAAAACCAATATCTTCAGCAATAGGAGGGGTTGAGCGAGCAACAATAAGTTTGTTGAAGCGTTTTTCTTCGATAATAGCGTGTAAGCCATAGGCTAAAGCAAGTAAAGTTTTCCCCGAGCCTGCAGGCCCAGTCATAACGGTCATATCAACATCATCAAAATTGAGTAAAAACAGACTCATAGCCTGTTCTATATTGCGTGGCTTAATGCCCCAAAAACTTTGGCTCATTAAGCGTTGTTTGTTGATGTCGAGTAGGCGGATATGTTCTTCATCAATGGATAGTACTAGTCCAACGAAGTCAGTGTTGTCGACGATAAATAATTTAGGGTAAGCATGGGGGAGATCATTTTTTTCAATGATATGAATCGTTTCATCGCTTTCTCTTTCCGTGCGAACTCGCTTAATGCCTTGCCAAAAACCATCTTCAAAGAATTCATAGCCTCTGGCAAGCAAGTCAACATCATCAAGAACTTTGTCATTGCGGTAATCTTCAACTTGCTCAAGGCCAGAGCCTTTCGCTTTTAAACGCATATTAATATCTTTAGTGACTAAGCAAACGAATGCCTCAGGGTTTGTATTTTGTAAATTAAGTGCGACATTAATAATACGATTGTCGTTGGCATGTTGGTGCGTTGAATTTAAGTAAGGAATATTATCGTCATTTTGTATTTTTTGATCTGGAAAAACAGACAATGTTCCTTTGATAGTTTGTGACTCTGTTGTTTGAATTTTTACGCCTCGTTGAATTTCTTTGGGTGTTGCATTGCCCATTATTTTTTCAACATTGTTGATTGCAATACGTGCTTCACGGCTGACATCTTTGTCTCGCCTGTCTTTAATAATATCCAGTTCTTCCAATACTGTCATTGGTATGACAACGCGATGTTCGGCAAAGGAGTGTATTGCCATTGGGTCATGTAATAATACATTGGTATCAAGAACGTAGATTTTTTCCATAGAAACTCTCCGCGTGGCAGATATGAAAAATGAATGAAATGGTTAGGTGGTTAAGAGAAAGCAGGTGATGGGAGTAAAGAATAATATAGTGAAAAATAGTAGGGTGAAAAAATATACAGTGTGAGAAATGATTCTTTTTAAGCATTTCGCGAACTCTTTTCTGTGAGCGAAGAGTGCGAAGACCAGAGGATTGGTATAGGTTTTTTACAGCAATGTTGCAATAAAAAATTTAACAAACAGTTACCTTACTGCAGTTTGAAATTTAAGGTGACAATAGGGTAATTGAAGGGCAATGCCTAAAGAGTCTGATGCTACTATTAAGTCATAGAGCATATAAACTAATCAGTTATTGCTTACTATTATCACTGTTTTTTTAGTCTATGTAATGATTATGCTGATTCTAGGAGTAGAGTCAAGAATAAAATAAGGATTAAAAAATTTAACAGGCAGGTGGATAAAGAATTTATAATAATCTATATATAAAGGAATAAAAGAGTATAAGGCGGAAGAATCTTCCACCTTATTTGAATATATTACTCAGCGGTGGTTTCTTCGCTTGCTTCTTCAGCTGCTTCTGGCTCAGCAGGTTTGGGGCTTGGGGCTGTTAACAGGCCTTCTGCAATTAAAATTTTAACCTTATCTTCACCGTTAATAAATTTCTTGTCGTTACCTTTTACTGCATAACGGCCATCAGCGCGTTTAAATACAGTGTACTCGGCAGTTTTCTTGGTGGTTTGCATATACCTTTCCTCAATAGAGTTAAATTTGAGCGCGGATTATACAGAGGTGTTATTAGTAAAGTCTATATTATAGTGAGGTTTGAACAAATCATGATTTGTTCAGCGTTTCTTACCGGTGTGTAATGTGATCTTAAGTTATTTGCATCATGTATGATATTATTGCTGTAATATCAAGCAGATATAGCGATTCCATTGTGTGTAGCGACAGTAATCATCAGCACGTCACCTTTTTTGATAGTCATTGTCATTTTGACTTTCCTGTTTTTAACAAGAGGCGAGCGAAGGTTTGGGATGAGTGCCGGGCGAACAATATTAAAGGGCTCGTAATGCCCGGAGTATCACCAGAACAGTGGGATGTGATTCAGCAATTATCGGTAAAATACGAAGGCCTATCAATGGCCGTCGGTGTTCATCCTTGGTGGATCAAAACGCTGTCAAAAAAAAACCAAGATTACATTACGAAGCTGTATGAGTTTTCGAGCCAAGCTTCTTGTGTAGCAATTGGTGAATGTGGTTTAGATAAAATGATAGATGTTTCTTTTAGCGATCAGCAGGATATTTTTGAAAATCATTTAAAGGTTGCATGTGATATGAACTTGCCGCTGATTCTTCATTCTCGTAAAGCTCATAATGAGATATTAACTCTGCTGGCGCGTTATCGCCCCAAAGCGGGAGGTGTTATTCATGGTTTTTCAGGGAGTATTGAATTGGCAGAGCGCTATTGGAAGCTAGGTTTTTATATCGGTATTGGGGGAGTGATTACCTACCCGAGGGCAAATAAAACTCGGCAGGCAATTGAGCAATTACCTTTAGACGCCATTGTTTTAGAAACAGATGCTCCAGATATGCCGTTAAATGGTTATCAGGGGCAAGATAATAGTCCCTTAAAAGTGATCGAAGTCGCCCATAGTCTAGCGGAATTACGTGGACAGACAATAGACGTGGTTGCTAATAAAACCACTGAAAATTCTAGACGGTTATTTAATTTATAATGTTTGACCCTATTCAATTTAAGAAAAATTTCCCTTTATTTTGTCAAGCTGAAAATCAGTCATTAGTCTATCTAGATAATGCTGCAACGACTCAAACACCGCAGTGTGTTATTGATGCAATTGCTCATTTTTATACCTCTGCTAATGCTAATGCTAATCGCTCGAGTCATCGACTTGCAAGACAGGCTACTGCTGTTGTTGAAGAGACGCGAAAAAAAGCAGCAGATTTTATGGGTGCAAAATCCAGAGATGAAATTGTTTTTACTTCAGGGGCGACTGAAAGTTTAAATATTATTGCTAATGGCGTGAAAAAAACGCTGACAGCTAGTGATGAGGTGATTGTTAGTTATGCTGAACATCATGCTAACTTAGTGCCTTGGCAAGAAGCTGTTAAAGAGCACGGCGCAAAACTAGTTTTTTCTGAGCCTGATCTGTCTGATTTATATTTGCTAATTACAAATAACACGAAAATCGTTTCTATTACTGCTGCAAGTAATGGGTTAGGATTTGTGAATGATTTGTCTGTATTGAAAAAAATCAAGCACGATCATCCAAGTATTATTATTGTTTTAGATGTTTCGCAGCTTTCAGCGCATCAATCTATTCGAGTTAAAGACTTATCCTGTGATTTTTGTGTGTCTTCTCCTCATAAATTCTATGGCCCAACGGGTATTGGTTTGCTCTATGGTAAAAAAGACTATCTAAATCGTTTATCCCCTTTGTGCTTTGGTGGAGAGATGGTTAATAAGGTTGGTTTGTATAATAGCTCTTATGTGGACGGTCCCGAACGCTTTGAAACAGGAACCTCCCCTTTAGCCTCTATCGCTGGACTTAATGCTTGTTTTGATTTTTGGTTGAGTCAAGATAGAGAGGAAATGCAAAAATATGAATCTTTTTTAGTGAATTTTTTGCATGAAAAGCTATTTAATTTTTGCCAAAAAAATACGATGTTATCCTTATTAACTCGGCCTGAGAATAATATAGGTATCGCTGCTTTAACGATTGCAGCCCCTTTCTCGTTAGCCGACATCGCTATTTGGCTTGATCAGCATAATATAGCGCTTAGAGTGGGAGACCATTGCGCGCAGCCTTTATGGCAATATTTGAATGTTAATAAAACATTGCGAATATCATTATGTGCTTATAATACAAAAGCTGATATCGAATGTTTACTTGATTGCTTAAGCCATTTCTTTGATGAGAGTTCATTTTCGATTACTTCTTCGAAAACAATAGTCGAGTATGGCTATTTACAGTGTGATTGGAATGAATTGATCCGTCCTATGGTATGGCAGAAACGTTATAAAATTATTATGCAGTGGGGGAGGTTACTAGATAGGAATGATGTTATCCGAAAAGATACTTTTCTACTTCAAGGTTGTGAATCTAATGTGTGGATTGATTGTAGCCTTACTGAGGATAGATATTATTTTTCAATTGATAGTGATTCAAATTTTATCAAAGGTTTGGCTGTTGTTTTATTGTGTCGAGTGCAGGCTAAATCTGCTGAAGATATTATGGCAGTAGATTTTAATAAATATTTCTCTGATTTGGGCTTGGGGAAGCATTTAAGTCCAACAAGAACGAATGGGTTTCATTCTTTAGTTGATTTTATTTTATCTATTGTTAAAAAATAATCACCTTAATTGATTATATAATCTTGTAGTTTATCTGTCAGTGTGGCTGGGCTAACAGGTTTGGTGATGTAGCCTGTTGCCCCAATGTTAATAGCTTTAAGGATATCCTTTTTTTCACTCTTTGAGCTGAGCAGATAAAATGGTGTGGCCCATAAGTCCTTGTCTGCTCTTACTTTTTTAAGTAAGTCAAGACCTGACATTTTAGGCATTTCCCAATCGCAGATAATGAGCCCGTAAGGGTGATGAATACCTGCGGCTTCCTTTATTTTCTTTAAACCGTTAAGGCCATTATTAGCAGTATCGATTTTTTTAAAGCCTATGCTAGATAAAAATTGCTTGTTAATTTGTAATGCAGACTCCATATCATCAATTACTAATATATGAGGTGTTCTTTTTTGTTTTTGGCTTTTTAGCTTTTTTTCGTACTCAAGTTTTCGTCTAATGGATGCTGATGTGACAAGCCTTGATTCTAAACGTACGCGTTGTTGATCACTTAAGTCTTGCGATAATAACCTTTCTTCTATTTTTTCGGTGAATCTTGTTAGCTCAGTGTTAAGAAATAAGATTTCTTTTTCGCTAAACATTTTTTTCCTATTATCTCTGTTGGATTTTTCGTGAGGGTTATATTTTTTGATGGCTACCCTTTAGCATAGACTGAATTTCTTATTGTTGTAGATGAATATTGTGCCAAAAGCCTCTTGAGCTATTTATCACTTATCATATTGTTAGCTATGCGCCCTATGGTCTCTATAGCTTCCTGTATAGCCTTGGTGGATTCTTGAGCATAGTTAAGTCGTAAACAATGGCGGTATTTTTTTGACGCGGTAAATAGTATTCCCGGTGCAATACTGATTTTCTCTTTACTAAGCTTTTCATTGAGTAGTACGGTATCAATGCGTTTGGGTAGTTCCACCCACAATAAGAAACCACCTTGAGGGTACGACATTTTAGTGCCTTCAGGAAAGTAACGTGTTACCCATTCAATCATTCGATCTCGCCCTTTTAAATACTGGGTACGCATTTTTCTGACGTGCCGTTCATAGTAGCCTTGAGCAATAAACTCTGCGATAGCGCGGGGTTGTAGTACTGATCCACAGGCGGTCGATACATATTTCATGTGCTTAACTTGTTGCAAATAGCGCCCTGGTGCGCACCAGCCTGTGCGGAATGCAGGCGATATTGTTTTTGAAAAGGAAGAGCAAAATAAGACCCGGCCTTCGGTATCAAAGGATTTAATCGTACGCGGGCGCGGGTAGCTATAGGCTAAGTCCCCATAAATATCATCTTCTATAATGGCGAGATCATACTGGTTGGCGAGTTCTATCAGTTTGGCTTTGTTTTCATCAGGCATGGTATAGCCCAAGGGGTTATTGCATATTGGTGTAAGCTGTAAAACCTTGATCGGCCATTGTTCCAGTGCAAGCTCTAATGCTTCGAGGCTGATACCGGTCTCTGGGTGAGTAGGGATTTCCAGTGCTTTTAACCCCATTGCTTGAATGGTTTGCATTGATCCATAAAAGCTAGGTGAATCGATAGCAACAATATCCCCTTTTTCTGCAATAGAGCGCATGCTGCAAGATAAGGCTTCCTGACAGCCAGTTGTTATAACAATGTCGTCAGGGTGAAGCTGGCAGCCTGAGTCGACCATCAATCGAGCGATCTGTAAGCGCAGCTCTACTGCGCCTTGCAGTGTGTCGTAAGTAAATTGTGCAATATCACCTCGTCGGCTGATATTGGCCATGATTTTGGATAAGGCCTTCAGTGACCCTGTATTAACATCGGGTGTTCCTTTGCCTAAAGCCATGTCGCCATCGGTTTCGTGACTGTAGAGCAGTTGGACGACTAGCTCCCATTGGGATACTTCTAATGGTTTTTGACTAGGGCGGCTGATACCGGGTAATGATGGAGCCTGTTGAGCGCCGAGTACGTAATAGCCAGACTTGGGGCGTGCTTCTGCAATGTGGCGTTCTTCTAACAGTCGATAAGCTTCTTGAACGGTGGATATGCTGACATGGTGCTCTTCACTCATTTGTCGAATTGACGGTAGCTTATCGCCTGCTTGAAAGAAGCCCCTCTCTACTCGTGTCGTTAACTCTTGCGCTAATTCTTCATACAGTTTCATTACTTTGCTCTTAACCAGTACAGATTTTAAAAACTATACCATGACAGTACAAATGCTGGCAATCTGTACTGTATTGTATTTTTTGTTTTTGAATCTGTAATGATTTGATTAAGCTGTGTATTCTATATCTTCAGTGAGTGACTCAGTATCAGAGTCATCTCTATTACTTTTATTTATTCTATATCTGGAGAGGGTGTAGTCATGAAACCAACACGAGAAATCCTTAGTGAAAATATAGCAACTCGCTATGTTTTTTTGCCTACTGTTGAAAAAAATAAAGAAAACTTTATTTTGCGTCAGTATGGTAAGCAGGTCATCAGCAGTGTATCGATTTACCTGCAACGCCATCGTACTCGCAAACAGCTTAAGACTTTAAGTATTGATCAATTACGCGATGTAGGCCTCAGTATTGAACAAGCGTACAAAGAATCTGCTAAGTTTTTTTGGGTTAACTAGGTAGCGACTTAGGCTTGAGGGATGATGATGGATATTATTTTGACTAACGGAGCTTTTTTTATTGCAGTCTTTCTTTTTGCAATAACAATGACGGCTACTCCCGGACCCAATAATATTATGTTGCTCACCTCAAGTTTAAATTATGGTATTAAACGAACGATTCCCCATGGCTTAGGTATTATCTGTGGTGTGCCTTTGATGGTTTGTGCTATCGGTATGGGTTTGGGGCAGGTATTTGAATCCTACCCTGTTATACATAAAGTGATAAAGGTCTTGGGGATCAGTTATTTACTTTATCTCGCTTGGAAAATAGCAATGACAGATGTGAAGCCTGATACGACCAAATCGACTCGTCCCTTAACGTTTATACAGGCGGCCTTATTTCAATGGGTTAATCCAAAATCATGGGTGATGTCAGTTGGTGCAATCAGTGCGTTTACGACTATTGGCTCTGACCTTTCATCAGAGATTATTATTATAGCGCTATCCTTTTTAGTCGCGGCACTAACCAGTACTAGTACATGGGTGTTTTGCGGATATTTGCTGAATAGGCTATTAACCAATGTGTTTCACCGAAAGGTTTTTAATATCCTCATGGGTTTATTGCTTGTAGCGGCTGTTTTACCCATTGTTTCGTTGCAAGTATAGATTCTATAAAATAAATAATTTAAAAGACTATGTTATATAAAGATAAAAATCTCTGTAGTGTCAGAACTATAACAACATTTGTTACTTTCTCTAAAGATAAAAGTAAATGGAAAGCGCTTATTGAAAGAGCGGCAAGGTTTTGCACTCAATTATCAGAAAAATTTCAGCAGCAGGGGTATAAGGTCCAGTCAATACGTATCGTAACCAATCCTTTTGGTGAGTATTTGTCGATAGACAGTAGTGGTTCGGCAAAAAGTGATCTGCAATATATCAATGATATAATTGAAAGAGTGAATCAATCGGGTATTCGCATTCGTTTTGCTATTGGTGAAGCGAAAACAAATAAAGAGCTAAGGTTATTGCCTGAGTTGATCAAGCACTATGGTGATTTGTGTAATGCTTGTGTCAATATAAAATCCAATGACTTGGGTTTGTTAGATGAAACGTTGTTAGTAGATGCCGTTGATGTCGTCTCAATATTAGCTTCGACTACGCCTCGTGGGGAAGGTAATTTTAACTTTACGGTTAATTTTAATTGTGATCCGCTAATTCCCTATTTTCCCGCGAGTTATCATGATAGTAGTCTAGATGATAGCTTTGTTATTGGTTTAGAAACACCAAACCTTTTGGTTTCGGCTTTAGAGTATGTTAATAAAAACAAAAAAAATAATCTTTCTAGGTATCAACTAATGCAAGAGTACTATCGATCACTGCAAGAGGCCTTGCAGTTTCATATTGATAATATAGTCAATATTGCTAATGTTTTTGATGGCAAAAAAAGCGGTTTTGTTTTTTCCGGTATCGATACCTCTGCAGCACCCTCTAAAACCTGCGCTTCTATGACTCAATTATATGAACTGATGGGCGTTGAATATTTTGGTGCAGCGGGCACAGTTGAGATTTCAGCACTACTAACGCGTGTATTTAAATCGGTCACGGGTGTTGAGCAGGTTGGTTTTTCTGGTTTGATGCTTGCCTTAACTGAGGACACTGGTTTAGCTAAAGGTGCTGAACAAGGGCATTTCGATATCAGAACACTACTGACTAACAGCGCTGTTTGTGGCATTGGCTTAGATACAGTACCTATTCCTGGCGATACGCCACGAGAAAAAATTCTTGGTTTGATGAGAGATACTGGCACTATGGCATACCGTTTGAATAAACCGTTAACAGTTCGTTTGTTTCCTGTACCGGGTTTAAAGGCGGGTGACATGACACATTTTGAAAGTGATGATCTTTGTAATAGTGCCGTTCTTTCTGCTTGTTAGTTATTGCGCTGATTACTATGCCGGTATAAATAAAATCATAGTAGAATAGAATTTTGTTTATAGTGCGAAAAATCGAATGAAGATATCTGTTGATCTATCCCTTTATCCCCTTAAAGACGGCTATATTGCGCCGATAAAATCATTTATTGCTGCTATTAGTAATGATGAAAATATAGAAGTCCAGTGTAATCGAATCAGTACACAAGTCTTTGGTGAATACGATCATGTTATGAATGCTATTCAGCGATGTATGAAAGATACCTTTGAAAATGAAGGGACATTTGTGATGATATCTAAAATATTAAATACAGACCGATCATAAACAACAGGCAGCTTCTTTCCTGTTGTTTATATTGCCGAGTTGTGCCGGATCAGTTATAAGCGGCTGGTATTAAATGTATCACAGTTTTTTACATTGCCCGTTTGTAGTCCTTGTTTAAACCAGCGAACTCGTTGTTCAGCGGATCCATGGGTAAATGACTCTGGTCTTACATAGCCTTGGGCTTGTTTTTGTAATGTATCGTCGCCAATGGCTGAAGCAGCTGTTAATGCTTCTTCTATATCACCTGGTTCAATTACTTGTCTGGCCCGATTGGCATGATGAGCCCAAATCCCTGAGAAGCAGTCAGCTTGTAACTCTTGCCTGACGGATAACTGGTTTGCTTGTACCTTAGACATTTTGCTTTTTGCCTGATGGACTTGATTCGAGATGCCGAGTAAGGTTTGTACATGATGGCCGACTTCATGCGCTATAACGTAAGCTTGGGCAAAATCACCGGGTGCCCCATGACGATTTTTCAGATCATTATAGAAGCTAAGGTCGATATACACTTTCTGGTCCGCGGGGCAGTAAAAAGGTCCCACAGCAGAGCTTGCCATACCGCAGGCGGAGCGAACGGAGCCAGAGAATAAAACAAGACGAGGTTCTTTATATTGCTTTCCTAATTGTTGGAAGATAGGGTTCCAAGTATCTTCTGTATCTGCTAATACGACAGAAACAAAATCAGCTAACTCCTGTTGGGCGGGGTTAATGGCCTGTGATTGGCTTTGGCCCGCGCTAAAATTGCTGCTATTGCCGCTTAGAAAAGGGATGTTAATCCCTAGGTATTGTGCGCCAACAATGGCAAGTACAATGAAGATGCCGTATTTACCAAAGCGACGACCTAGTAGCATAGGAAGTAAGCGTAATAACGGTGAGTTGCCACCACCTCCCATGCCCATACGGGTAGGGCGTTGACCTCTACGATCTTCAATATTTTGACTGCGACGGCCTCGTTTCCAGCGCATAGAATCTCCCCAGTGTTATTATTTAATCTATTGCTGAGATCATACAATGAATACCTTGCAGGGTAAAACCGGTATGTACACCATTCTGTACATTGCGGCAGTATGATTCATGTGCTGTAATAAACACTCAAGGGCTCAGTATTGTTATTTTCATGGATCCAAAAAATTCCAGACATTTTCGATTTTCTCATGCTGAGCTAGTAGGCATTCTTGATGCATCACCAGTAGGGATGATTGTTTCCTCTATCGATGGGCATTTTGAGTATGCCAATTCTGCTTTGATAGAAATGTTGGGTTATCAAGAAGAAGAAATTTATCAAGCGGATCTCATTATTACTCACGATGATGATATTGAAGTAAGCCAGCAAATCCGTGAACAATTATTAAGAAACCCTGATCACCCTGTTGTAATGGAAAAGCGTTACGTTCATAAAAGAGGAAAAACAATTCTGGGTTTAATGTCAATGATTGCGCTAACGAATTCGGAAGGTGATGTCGAGCGATTTGTGGCGCAAATTATTGATATTGAATATCGTAAAAAAATGGAAAAATCTGCTGACTTATTTAGGTCCATGATTAATGCTTCACGCGATGCGATGTTTATTATCGATCCTCCAACAGGAAAGATATTAGATGCTAATATCCAGGGGTGTAAAAGTTTAGGCTACACCTATGATGAAATGATTGAATTGGAAATCACACAAATAGAAAAGGAGATATCGTCATCCATTGATTGGCAAGAGCATGTTGAAGAAATTCGACAGAAAAAACATATGTTGTTGAATGGCGATCATTTTCATAAGTCAGGAAAGATCTTTCCTGTTGAAATGAGCCTGAGTTACTTGGTCCAAGATGAGTTTGAGTATTTGTTGGCCATTGTACGAGATGTGACTGAACGCAAAAAAACAGAAGCAGTCATTTGGGAGCAAGCAAATTATGACATGCTTACAGGTTTGCCTAATCGTAATATGCTGCATGATAGGCTCGAACATGGCATTAAAAAAGCACATAGATCCTCAACTAAAATCGCTGTACTTTGTTTAGATTTAGATAAGTTTAAAGAAGTGAATGATACTTTAGGGCACCATGTTGGCGATAAGTTACTAAAAGAAGCAGGACGCCGACTGAATGGTTGCGTTAGAGAAATTGATACGGTTGCTCGATTAGGTGGCGATGAATTTTGTATTTTGATTGAGCAAGTAGATGAAGTCGCTAATGTAGATAGAATAGCGTCATCGATATTGGATGCTTTGGCGGAACCATTTATGCTGGGTGTAAATAAGGCATTTATTTCAACCAGTATTGGCATTACTTTTTACCCCGATGACTCCGAAGATGTTGATGGCTTATTAAAGAACTCCGATCAGGCAATGTACTTTGCCAAAAATAGAGGGCGTAATTGTTTTCAGTATTTTACTGAGTCAATGCAAAAAGAAGCGCTGGATAGAATGCAATTGAGTCGCGATCTTTATGCAGCCCTTCAAAAAGATCAGTTTTATATTGAATATCAACCCATTGTTTCATTAACTGATGGGAAGATACATAAAGCCGAAGCCTTATTACGTTGGGTGCATCCAGAAAGGGGGCTGATTAGTTCGGCAGAGTTTATTCCTATTGCTGAAGAAAATGGAACTATTAATCGTATTGGTGAGTGGGTCTTCTCTAATGTTATTAAAACGGTGCGTCACTGGCGAGCTGTTTATGATGAAACATTTCAAATTAGTATTAATGCATCTCCTTTGCAGTTTAGAGAGGGGTATCAGCAAATTGAAAGCTGGCATGAGAAGATGACCGCTGTTGGTTTGTCAGGGGATGCTATTTTAATAGAGATTACCGAGGGCTTGATTATGGATCATAGCCCTAATGTCACCAATAAATTACTGATGCTTCGGGATGCTGGAATACAGGTTGCGTTAGACGATTTTGGCACCGGCTACTCTTCTTTGGCTTATTTGCAAAAACTCGATATTGATTATTTAAAAATTGATAAATCTTTCGTGGATAATTTAAAGCCCGGTTCTAATGAAGAGGCGCTATGTCAGGCGATTATCGTTATGGCGCATCGCCTCAAGTTGAGAGTGGTTGCTGAGGGTATTGAAACCGAAGAGCAATATGCTATTTTGCAATCCTCTCAGTGTGATTTTGGGCAGGGCTATCTTTTTTCAAAATCTTTATCGGTAACAGATTTTGAGCATTTATTATCTAAGAATTAATTGTTTAACTTGATAAATGAGCTAGCTGGTTTTTCAGAAGTTGACAATAGCTTTCAGATAAGTCAATAATTTTTATAAAAGAGCCTTTACTCTCTTCTGTGTTGTTATCAAATATAACTCTTTCTTCTATATTGGTGTTTTCTATTATTTTTCTCTGAACGAGTATCTGGTTTTCTCTATCATTGAGTTGCTGTTTGATATCAAATAAAGTTTCGCAGGCATCAATATTGGTATTTGTATCGTATAGAATAGATGAAAAATGCAATAAGGACTGTTGTTTTTGATTGGCTTTGTTTAATAAGTATGCACTACATAACGCATTAAAAAAACAGGTGCTTTGATCATAGTCGTTAAATTTTATCAGTATAGTTTCAGATGTTGCTGCAATTTGGTTGCCCGAATAGAGCGTCAATACCTTTTTGATCAAGCTTTGTAGTTGATTAAATTGTTTCTGTCTGGCTTCTGCATTGAGCTGTCGGTATAGTTTTTCAATAGTATGAATATGCAATATAAGTAGGGCAGAGCTTTCTTCTGTTGGTGTTTTATCAGTACTCACTTCTGCAGTTGTTGCCGGTAAGGGCCCAATATGGCTGTTACTTTCTTTTACTTTTTGAGTGATATTTTGAAAAAGAAAAAATAAAGCCGCTGCAATTAGAAGAATAAATATCAGGCTGAGTATGATTGCATTTGTAGTATTGTTAAGTGAACTGGTACTCAGGGTAATGGTTAATGAACCAAGAACTGAATTATCCAGTGTGATAGGTGTGGTAATAGTTTTTTCACCTTCCGCTGCTCTCGTCGTATTAATTTCACCGGCTTGTACGATGATGTTGTTATCGACATCATAAACGACTGCGTTAACAATGTTACCTTGGTCAGTTAAGTCATTTAAGAGCGATTGAAGTCCGATTTGATTGTTTTTGGATAGTGAAATCGTAAGCTGGTTGCTTGATATTTCAGCGATATTAGTGCCGTAGTCTTCAACTAATGTATTCCAGTGGTGTTTTTCATTATTAAGCACAGCACCTAAAACTAAAGCAAAAGGCAGTAAAAGGAGTAAGCTGGTAAGAATAAAATATTTACTGTGCGTATTGTTAAGTAACGGTATGAATAATAGTTTTATGGCGTGTAGTTTCTTCACAAAAAATGTTGCTGTTATTCCGCTGCCCACTGGCTGATTTGATTGTTGAATTCCCATAGGTTGGCTATTTTAACCTAATCATTATCGCTATAATAGTCAGCTTACTTCATCTACTGGTATTAATATGACTCAAGCACCCTCACAAACCGCCGATTTAGTGGGTTCCCAACATGGAGATATAGTATTGGTCAGTGTGTTTGGTGTTGATCAAGCGGGAATAACATCTTCTATTACACGCATACTCACACGTTATAGCGTCACTATTTTGGATATTGGCCAAGCTGTTATTCATAATCATCTTAATTTGGGGATGCTGATCGCGATTCCAGAAAACAGTGATCGGTCTTGTTTACAATCAGAAATTGAGTCGGCAGTCCAAAGCGTTGATAACCGGGTAAAATTTGAGTCGGTAGATCCTGACAGCTATAGTGATTGGGTTCATCAGCAGGGTAAAGCCCGTCATATTGTAACGCTATTGGCAAGGCAGATTACCGCAGAGCACATTGCTTCACTCACCACGATAGCAGTTGATCATGGCCTTAACTTTGACCATATTACGCGTTTATCGGGCCGCGTTCCTATGGACTCTCTTTCAAGCCAAACAAAATCATCGGTAGAGTTTTCTGCTCGTGGTACACCGAAAGATATCACCGCTTTAAGGGCTGCATTTATGGAATTGTCAGCCTCTTATGATATTGATATTGCTGTTCAGGAAGAATCTATCTATCGGCGCAACCGTCGTTTAGTGTGTTTCGATATGGATTCTACTTTGATTGAGGCTGAAGTCATTGATGAATTGGCGATAGAGGCTGGTGTTGGTGATCAGGTTGCCGAGATTACTGAGCAAGCTATGGCCGGTGAATTAGATTTTAATCAGAGCTTTGAAAAACGTATGGCCTTGCTTGAAGGTTTGAGTGAAGAGGTGCTTCAGTCTGTTGCCAATCGTTTAAAGTTAACTGAGGGGGCAGAACGTTTATTTAATATATTGAAGTTTTTAGGCTATAAAACGGCTATTCTATCGGGTGGTTTTGATTATTTTGCTCGTTACCTGCAAGGCCGCTTAGGTGTTGATTACGTCTATGCTAATCAGCTGGATATTGTTGATGGTAAGCTCTCCGGTAAAGTGGTAGGTGATGTGGTTAATGGCGAGCGTAAAGCGAAGCTATTGCGGCATTTAGCTGAAAAAGAGAATATCAATTTACAGCAAGTTATCGCTGTGGGTGATGGCGCTAATGACTTACCTATGTTGAGTGTTGCTGGTTTAGGAATTGCTTTTAGGGCAAAGCCTTTGGTCAAAGCTTCGGCAGAGCAATCAATTAGTCAATTGGGGCTTGATGCTATTTTATACTTAATGGGTTTGAGTGATCGTGATATGGCGTCATTAAACCGTATTTAATGATTTTTTTATAAAAATCTTTTATAAAAAACGATTTGTAGAAATAAGTTTAAGAACGACCTGTGTGGGCTTGTGTACTATGAGAATGCTAGCCTGTATTCTCAACAGCAAACTCATAATCCATTGCGGCACCTGGAGGTTGTAAATAATTTCCCTGAATACAATGCACACCCATTTTCCAAAGTTTTGATAAAATGCTGGCATTTTCAACCATGGGTACTGTAACAATTTTTTTCTTTTCTTGAAGAGCGCTGAGCAGTTTTTCCATTGCTTCGGTGTCTTCTGGATTTTCTTGAATCTCTAAAGAAAAGGATGCATCAATTTTGATTAATTCGATATCAACATGCTCTAATAAACTCAGTGGTTCCAGCTCGCAACCAAAGTGACTGATGCAACAGCCAACGCCCATTAAGGCCGCCTCTTCAATAAATTTTTTGGCTGCGGTTAAATGTTGTGTGATTTCAATTTCTTTTGCTTGTAATACTAATGATGCGGGGTCTACTTTTGCTGCTTGAAAGGCCACTTTAAGCCAAGCAAGCATAGATTCGTCACACAATGTATGATGACTAATATGAACTAATAGTTGAGCTTGACCAGCCTTGTTGCTGCTTAAGTGTTTAATTGCTTCTAATATGACCCAGCGATCAATCTTTGTCACAATCTGCATGCTTTCAGCCGTTTGAATAAAGTGGCTGGGTGAAATTTCTTCATCGTCTTCATCTAGCATTCGTAACAATACTTCATAGCGCTCTGTTTCGTCACCACGCAAGCTGATTATCGGCTGGAATAATAATTTAAAGCGGTCTTCTTTCATTGCTTTTTGCAATGAACCGACTAAAACCGTTTGTTCACTATCTGATTCTTGGAAAATATTGGCGCCATCGCCAACCCCATTTATCTGTTTGTTTCGTAGGGTTTCTATTGCTTGAGTTGATTGATTGAGTATTGACTGAGCATCAATACTTGTTTCATTGATAATGGCAATACCGATGCTGGCTGTTAATCGAATGGTTTTATTTTTAATTTCAAAAAAGTGTTCGCGAATAAGTTCGCATAATACATTGCCAGTATTCAATAGTTTTTCAATATTGCTCTCATTACTGATGATGGCAAATGAGTGATCGCCAAAGCGTGCTAATAAGTCGTCTGTATTGCTGTGTGCTTGTAAAAAACCAGCAACAGTTGCCAGTGCTTCATCGGCACCGTCCATACCGGCAACGCTGGAAACTTTTTCTTCAAATTGATCAATATCAATATAAAATAAGCTATGGGTTGTTTCTTTAGCCGCAGATTCATCAACTATTTGGGTTAGGGCTTGATTAAAATGTGCTTTGTTATACAGCCCGGTAGCATTATCCGTATATTTTATGCTTTCTATTTCAGCTTCTAAATATTCACTGTCGCCACCTAAACTGGCGTGTAAGAAAAATTGTATACATGGCTCTTCTTCAAAGTGGCTGAGTTGTAATTCAATATCGACTTTTTTGCGTTCGCCCGATGCCGTTTCAATATGAAAAGACAGGCGGGAATCATCTTCTCTTTCATTTTGGAGTGAAAAACTCTTCAGGGATGATTTGACATGTTCTTGATCTTTTTCATCGATCATATCCATGATCGGCATATATTCAATATCGCCACGCACTTCATAACCACACATCTCGGCAAAGGAATCGTTGGCGTAGGTGTACATGCCATCTTGTACGAAGGCAATCCCGTCTTTGGAACTGTCCAAGAGCTGTCGATTGCGGCGCTCCATTTCGCGCACCTTTCGTTCAGCGGAGCGTGTGTCTTTGCGCTGCTGCCGATTGGCTAATTCTCTGGTGACAACTAATAATAAGTGTTGATCATCATCTAGCTGAACAACATCACAGGCGCCTAATTTCATGCCGTCAACAACAGAGCGGTCACTATCATCATCAGTAAGAAGGATAACCGGTAGATCGTGGTTGTACTTCCGAATCGAACGGATAGCAGCTGCAGGTGTGAGAGATTGTGCATCGCCATGAGCAATGACAAGGTCCCAACCCTGCTCTTCGATAATTTTATTAAAGGCTTCTTCAGTATTAATATGTTGAGCGCGACAAGGTTTGCCCGCATTTTGAAACATGCTGGTTAATCTTTGGGCTTCCTGTTGAGAATCGTTAATGATTAACAGTCGGAATGGAACAATAGCTGCGTTCATGCATTAATACATCAGTGATAAATAAAAGTAGCCGCGTATATGAGTGGCCATTGCGGTTTAAGGTGCTAAATCTAAGCAGGTTAATATAATAACCTCTTACAGAATACATAGACTATTCGTGTAGTACCCATACATTAATTTTATGACCTACGTCACATTAATAGTTATGGCCAACAGATTCATACACTATGATAGCTATATTGACTAATAGTGCTAGAACTTAGTAACAAGTGAGTTAAAGTTGCCTGATTACAATCGCCCTCTACTTGCAGTTGTATATTCTGCTTGGTTGCAAAGGGAATAGTGGGTGTTAGTAAACTTGAGCCTTTCTCTATCGTTTCACTTTCCCTGTCATCTTTAAGTAATAGCGTCCTGAAAAAAGGTGTAGAGGTGCCGTTTTCTAGCGTTGTACTGGCAGCAGCAGCTTCTGCATAACCGGGTAATATCTGTATGCCTACGTAAGTGTGGCGATTTAAGCGTTGCGTCCAGCGTATTGTACCCGCTTGCCATTGCTGACTATCAGGTTTGCGCAGTAATACGATTTCGCCTGATTTGACTTGGGGTGGTACTGATTTGGACCAGCGCAAACAATAACCATCATCGCTGATATCGGTCGCCGTTACATAGTCTTTATGGTCGTTATCCTTACTTGAATCATCATTGCTGGGTAGATCCTTGTAATCACTATTATTTAAGCCTCCATTGAGTGAGTCACTCATGGTAATAGCGTTACTCGATTGGCGTTGATGTTTTCCAATAAATTCATCGAATGATAGACCGTGTAATAGTTGTCGGTGAGCTGCTTTTAAACCAATGCATATCTCCAGCTCGATATTACTTTGATAGCGGGGCTTTTGCCTTTCCTGTGGTTCCTGCCAGCAGGTGAATAAGTGCGATAGCAATGACTGGCGAAGAGATGACGGTATGTCTATAACGCTGCTTTCTTCTGAATGCGATTGATGGCTACCTAACAAGTCAATAATATTTTGGATGTTAATGGCGTAAAGGTTATTGCTTGGTGGGCCGTTGTAGCGGGTTTTGTAAAACGGTCCGTCATCGGTTTCCATGTTTAGCCAATACAGGCCTTGTTCATCATCTCGTGCAGGCGTTAATACAACCAGTGCTGCCCATTGCTCAAGGGCATTGTATAAGTGATGGATGTCCAGTTGTCGCAGCTGATTGGTATGGCTGCAGCCTAAGATCATTACCCTGAAATATGCCTGTTGGGCTGACATGCTTGCTTGTGTTTCTAGTAAGGTATCAGGTATTTGCTTTGTACTGTGTTCGTAAAGAGTGGATAGTTCATAGAGTACATTAAGCTTTTTCCATAATTTCGGGGGTCGAGGGATATAGAGTTGATAGCTTCTGTATAGCAGTTGCCCTAGGCCATGAATGCCATAATAGAGTGCCAAAGATAACTCTTGGTTTGTAGTGCTGGAGAGCTTGTTTTGCAATAATTGCTTAATGACTAACATATAGCCATCGCAAATATGGCGTTGTAAGGCTTGGGCAATGGCTGCCACTTTGGTTATATCATTCGTCATACTGAGAGGTTGCTTTAAGAACTCTTCAGCTAAGCCTTCTATACAGCGGTGTACATGAGGTCGCACCATGTTCATGATGCCTAGGCGTTGACTGCCATTAATGTTGAGGTGATTTATTTCTGGTAGTAGCTTATAGAGTAAGACACTCATATGCTTGGTCTGAGTGGCGGGTAATTCTTCCAGCCATTCTTGAAATTGCCGAGGTTTGTGACTGCAAAAGGAAAGCTTTTTTAGATTCTGCTCGGGAAGCTTGAATTCGTCAAACAGATATTTGTTGTCAGAGACCGCTGATACCACTAGTACAGTTCCTGTTAAATCGTCATATGATCTCTTAAGCATAGATCATAAATGCCAGTTATACAGGCTGTAGTCGCAAACTGTCGATAGGGGTTTTGGAGGTGGCGCCGCCGACTTCTTTGACTAGTTTTGGCACCAAATAGCCTGAAAGTGTGTCAAGTAGCCCTTTGTGTATATCTTCTGCTTCAGCGAGTGATATATCAAAGTGTGCCGCACCTTGGACTGGGTCTAATAGGTGCAAGTAATAGGGCAAAATGCCTATAGAGAATAGTGTCTCGCTCAAGGATTTGAGTGTCTCGACACTATCGTTGACCCCACGCAGCAGCACTGCTTGATTGAGTAGAGTGATACCGGCTGACTTGAGTCGTTGTATTGATTGTATTAGCGCTGAGTCGACCTCATTGGGGTGATTAATATGCAAGACGAAAATTGTCTGTAACCGATGATTGCTGAGCCAATCGAGGCAGTTGTCGGTGATTCTGTCAGGGATGACAACCGGTAAGCGGCTATGGATGCGCAGGCGTTTTACATGGGGTATAGCGGCAATTTGCTCAGTGAGCCACTGTAGTTGTTTGTCACTTGAGGCAAGAGGGTCTCCCCCAGAATAGATGACTTCTTCTATGCTGTTATCTTCTGCTATCTGGCTTATTGCGATTAACCATTGTTCTCGACTCAGTTTGTTCTCTTCATAGGGAAAATGGCGGCGAAAACAGTAGCGACAGTTAATGGCACAATGGCCATTAACCAACAATAAAATACGGCCTTGATATTTTTGAATGAGACCTTTTTGATTAATCATCCCTGCGGGGCTATTTCCCTGTTCTTGAACTGGGTCACTTGAGTATCCAGTACTAGTAATAAGTTCATCTTCAATGGGTAGCACTTGCCGTAAAAGTGGGTCCTTGGGGTTGCCTACTTCCATTCTCTTAACAAAGGCATGGGGTACTCGTAACGGGAATTGTTGACTGGCTATATGGGCTGCGGGAAGTAGAGATTCATCCAAATTAAGGGTTTTTAAGAGCTCTAGAGGCTCATTAATGGCCTGTTGTAGCTGTTCTTGCCAATTTGGTGAAGATTCACTCTGCCATGTAGGCGCGGATCGAGGTATCATTGCGGCCTTTACGTTTTACAAGTAGCTCACTAGAGGAAAACATGGCTAATTATTCTACCAACGAATTCCGTAGCGGTTTAAAAGTATTATTGGATGGCGAACCTTGCGCTATCCTTGAAAATGAATTCGTCAAACCCGGCAAGGGCCAAGCCTTTAATCGGGTTAAATTGCGCAACCTTAACACAGGCCGAAGCTGGGAGCGTACTTTTAAATCGGGAGAGTCTCTTGAGGGTGCTGATGTTATGGATCGCGATATGGAATATCTCTATAACGATGGTGAGTTTTGGCACTTTATGGATCCAGAGAACTACGAGCAGTTTCAAGCGGATGCTAAGGCGGTGGGTGATAACGCAAAATGGTTGAAAGAGCAGGATGTGGTTATGGTCACTCTCTATAACAACTCCCCGCTTGCGATTACTCCGCCCAATCATGTTGAGTTGGAAATTACAGAAACCGATCCTGGCATTAAAGGTGATACGGCTCAGGGCGGTACTAAACCTGCTACATTATCAACGGGTGCGGTAATTAAAGTACCACTATTTTTATCTGAAGGTGAAGTGGTAAAAGTGGATACTCGAACTGGGGAATATTTGAGCCGAGGCGGAAAAGATTAATCATAGAAATTAATCTTTTCTAATGGATAAGGCGTTTTTGGAACGCCTTATCTACCCTCTTACTCTATGTTTTATTTTATGCACTTCTTCCCTCTGCTGTTTTGACCGCCCTTTATATTAGGCTTACTTAAAAATGGTCGATTCTTCCCAACATTGGCAACCCAATGCGAGCCTTGCGTTATTAAAAAAACGCGCGCAGCTTTATCAAAATATTCGTGCATTTTTCCATGAGCGTAATGTGCTCGAAGTGGAAACACCTATTTTAAGTGAGTATGCAACAATCGATCCGCATATTGATAGCCTTTCGACACAAGTAATGAGTAAATCTTATTATTTACAAACATCCCCTGAATTTTATTTAAAGCGTTTATTGGCGGCGGGTAGTGGTGATATTTATTCGTTGGGTAAAGTTTTTCGCCAAGGTGAAAAAGGGCGACGACATCAACCTGAATTTACCATGCTTGAATGGTATCGCTTAGGTTGGGATGAGCAACAGTTGATAGACGAAGTAATAACCTTATTAACGAGTTGTATGCCTAAAGTCGTTTGTCGTAAAGTCAGCTATCGACAGTTATTTTTAGATTATCTCGATTTCGATCCACATCAAATAAGCCTTTCTGAAATAAAAGCAATAGCCAAAGAAAAAATAGATAGTGCCTTTGACGCTGATCAAAAAGATATTTGGTTAGATTTGCTGATGACACATTGTATCGAGCCAAAAATAGCTGGTGAGTTAGTTGCAATATATGACTATCCTGCCTCTCAATGTGCATTAGCGAAGTTAGGCAAAAATGATCAACAACAAACCATTGCTAGGCGTTTTGAAGTTTATGTCAATGGAGTGGAGTTAGCGAATGGGTATTTTGAATTAACGGATGATAAAGAACAAAAAAAACGTTTTGAAAAAGACTGCGCTTACAGAAAAAATAACGGCCTTACTGAATTGCCTTATGATGAAAAAGTCGTTAAAGCATTAGAGCATGGGCTCCCTAGCTGTGCCGGTGTTGCTATGGGGGTGGATCGTTTGTTAATGTTAATGACTAATACCAATGCAATTGATGATGTTATGAGCTTTGCTCAGTAGTAAGTTGTAATGGGCTCCACTGTTCAATCACCTTGTCTAAGGTCATTGGTCGACTAATATGATAGCCTTGTAAGAGGTCGCACCCGAGTGAAAGTAGATACTCTGCGGTATGAGCATCCTCTACGCCTTCAGCGACAGTTGTTAGGTTAAGGCTGCGGGCCAAGGCAATAATAGCTTTGATCACTGATTCTCGTTTTTTACTCTGCGTGAATTCAAAAATAAAACTACGATCGATCTTTAGCACATCAATAGGTAAATCAACAAGATAAGCTAAAGAGCTATGACCTGTGCCAAAATCATCGATGGCAATATGAATACCTAAATCTCGAAGCGAAGTCAGTGTGCTAATGCTTTGCAGTGGATCTATCATTAATGCTGATTCGGTCAATTCTAATTCCAATTTGTCAGCATTCGCTCCAGTGGCGGCTAAAATTTGTTTGATATCATCTATAAAATTAGTGTGGCAAATCTGCATCATAGAAATATTCACTGCTATTTTTAAATTATTATCATCGTTCTGTAATGATGATAACTCTTTGCAAACAGATTCTAATACCCAGCGGCCAAGATCAATAATCATAGGCGTTTTTTCTATAATAGGGATAAATGTGTCTGGGGGGATAAGCCCTTTTTTAGGGTGATTCCAACGGCATAGTGCTTCTAGTTTTTTGCAGTCTAAAGTTGAAGCTGTAACGAGCGGTTGATATTCTAAAAATAATTGTCCTTTGTTAAGCGCTTGATAAAATTCAGATTCTATCCAAGAGTGCTCATAAATAGTATTTTTTTTGTTTGCATCAAAAAAACGAAAGTTGCCGCCACCGCGCTTCTTTGCATCCTGCATTGCATTGTCGGCTGATTTTATTAGTTCGTGATGACGTTTTCCATCTTGCGGAAATTTTGCAATACCGATGCTCGCATGAATGCGAATTTCATGGTCATTGTATTGTAAGGTTTCAGATAATTCACGCATTAAGCGATCTGCCATAGGATGAACATTATCTGTGTCAAGAATAACGGCAAATTCATCATTGCCTAAGCGTGCTGCCATGTCGTTATGACGTAGGTTCTTTTTTAAAATTTTGCTAGTATGAATTAAAAATTGATCCCCAGTCTCATTGCCGAAAGAATCATTGATGAGTTTAAAACGATCAAGATCAATAAGTAATAGTGAAAAACTCTTTTTACTTCGAGCGTGCTGAGCAATGGTTGCTGTAAGGCGATGTTGAAAATGGTTGCGGTTAGGTAATTGTGTGAGTGTGTCGTAAAGGGTTAGCGCCTTTAATTGGCGGCGATAATTTTTTTGTTCGAAAATATAGCGGACACTTCGATCCATTAGTTCCGTTGATAGTGTGCTTTCAAGAATAACATCTGAAAAATATTCAGGAGTAAATGACTTTTGTTGTTGATGACTTAATAAAATAATAGGCAGTGATTCAGCTATTTTAAATAAAGTGTTCTCGGGTATTGCATGGATGTGTTTTTCGTCAAGTAAACATATATCGTAACGTTGAGAAAAGACATATGAGGAATAATCTTCTTTATCAACGTCGCAAAATGATAATAAATAGCGATGAGAGCCTTCACTGGACAATTGCATTAGCAGCGATGAGTAATCACGAGAATTGTCATGTAACAATATGATGCGATAATTCATAGGTCTCGGATCATAGGTTGTTTATTGTATTAATATGCCATAATAAAACGCGAAGTATAAGCGTTCCTGCTCATTGTGAATGCCTATCCGCTTAGTCGACTTGGTGTTGCATTATTTGGCAATAGTTTTATCCAGCGGCTCCATGTAAGAGATATTTATAACCTTCAATGGAGTAAAGAGCCTTCAGCCCTAATTAATAGTCTATGTTGATTTAGGTGTCAAATAAAAAGAGAGGTTTTTTCAAATTTTGTATGAATTATAGGCACTTATCTAGTCAAAAGCCGTATTTGCAAAAAATATGTTTTATTGGCGTTTACAACGTAAATCCTGGCACATATCCAATGCTGGCTGTTGCGCTACCGCATCACCAATAATTGTTGCGGGTACACCGGCAACTACTTTGTGTGCCGGGACATCTTTTAGGACAACGCTACCAGAGCTAACGTGTACGCCTTCCCCTATTTCTATATTCCCCAAAATTTTTGAGCCAGCACCGATCAGCACCCCTTGGCGAATTTTAGGGTGGCGATCGCCACTTTCTTTCCCGGTTCCTCCGAGTGTGACGGATTGCATAATGGAAACATTATCCTCTACCACAGCAGTTTCCCCAATGACAATCCCGGTACCATGGTCGAGCATAATCCCTTTGCCTATGCGGGCAGCGGGGTGAATATCAACACTGAATGCAGTAGAAATATGGTTTTGTAAAAACAGTGCGAGGGGTTGCCGTTTATTTTCCCATAACCAATGTGCAACGCGATACGCTTGTAGTGCGTGGAAGCCTTTATAAAACAATAGCGGTGTTGAAACACAATCGCAGGCTGAATCACGCTCATAGGTTGCGACAATATCGGCACGTACAGCATCGCCAATGTCAGATGATTCGGTAAGGGCTTCTTCAATCATTTCACGAATCAATAATGCAGACGCGGCAGGGCTGTCCAGCTTGTTTGCTAGGTGAAAGCTTAGAGCATCTTCTAGGGCGTGATGGTTTAAAACAGTTGCGTGTAAAAAACTTGCAAGGATAGGTTCTTGCTCGGCATGTTCAGCCGTTGTTTTTTTGATCATGTTCCAAACGGGATCATTGGTGCTCATGTCTACATCTCTATAGTCGTTATACTAAATTGTCGTTATGCTAAATCAATTTTAAAACAGGTTCGTCTAGTGCGGCTAGTTGTTCTCGCAAAGATAAGATATGTTCAGCCCAGTAACGTTCCGTATTAAACCATGGAAAATTATGGGGAAAAGCTGGATCTTCCCAGCGGCGAGCAAGCCAAGCTGAATAATACATTAAGCGCATTGCTCTGAGAGGCTCAATCAATTGTAATTCTCTCGACGCAAAATCACAGAACTCGCTATAGCCTTCCATAATATCAGCTAATTGCAAGCAGCGTTGTTGATAATCACCGGATAATAACATCCACAAGTCTTGAATCGCAGGACCATTGCGAGAGTCATCAAAGTCGACAAAATGCGCATGATCATCCCGCCATAGAATATTGCCAGGGTGGCAATCGCCATGAAGGCGAATATTATTGTAGTCAGACTGTGAAAACACTGAATCGATACGAGCAATTAAATCACGCGCTAAAGTTTCATAAGCGGGGATAAGGTCAGTAGGGATAAAATCGTTATTCAGTAAATAATCGCGGCTATCATTAGCGTAGTGTTGACTGCTGATGGTCGGCCTATGTTCGAAAGTTTGCTGCTTGCCAACACTATGAATTCGCCCTATAAAGCGACCAATGACTTCCAGGTGATCACCATTATCCAGTTCGGGCGCATGGCCTCCACGGCGCGTATAAAGTGCAAAACGATAACCCTCATAGTTCAATAAGCTCTTTCCATCAAACAATAGGGGGGGGACGACGGGAATATCCAGCTCGCTTAAATGGAGTGTGAAGCGATGTTCTTCAATAATTTGCTCATCAGTCCAACGATTAGGGCGATAAAATTTGGCGATAATGGGTTGCTCATCCTCGATGCCAACTTGATAAACACGATTTTCATAACTGTTAAGTGCCAAAATACGTGAATCGCTTAAATAGCCTAAGCTTTCAACAGCGTTAATTACAGCATCTGGTGTTAAGGCATAATAATCAGTTTGCGTCATTAGGTATCAAGTTTTGTAAGTAATGATGAGAGGTGGTGATTGTAGGGGGTTTATTGGCTCGCGTCGCTAAACAATGTTGATTAAAGATAGAAAAATAATGTTTCAATGCCTCTGCATTATCAGTCTCGCCATATAAATGTAAGGCCTCAGCAACTGCTTGAGCGGTTGATAATTGAGCGTCAGATAAGGGCTTTCTCACATAATTAATCGAATTATCAGTGTCTACGTTAGGGCCGGAGGCAATATTTAAGCGTGGAATGCCTTGTAAATAAGGTGTTAATTTGGCCATTCGTGCCGCTTGTTTCCATGTGCCGTCTAACACAATAAGGGTTAGTGGTTTATGTTTTATCTCTTCTGATTCAGTGGCATGCTCTTGCTCAATATCCATTTTTTGTTTGTCGTTATCATTTTCAGGAAAAAGCAGTAGTAATTGCCGAGAATCATCATTTAATTGCTTTATTAAGGCATCATCAGTGTTGGTGCGTGACCAAGTAAAAGCAGTGCTTGAATGAGGGAATAAGTCACAGATTAAGCGACCAGTATTCGTTGGCTTATAAAGCTCTTTAGGGTGTAATAATATAATGAAATTTAACGTGCTTGAGAGTTTAACTTTCCAAGCACAAAAGCAAGCTGTTAGCGCCATATGGCAATGATGGCAGCGAGATACTTGACTGCCTCTAGCCTTGAAAATTTTAGTGGCTTGTTGTCGTTGTTCGATAACAAGCTGATTGAATGTTTTTCTCATATAATAACGAGTTTAATTGGGTCTTATAAATATAAGTAGTATTTTAAATTGTCATTATTTATTGGCATAAGCAATTGATTCAACGAATAAAAAATGCCAGACTTGCCGGCAAGAATAACGTTAGCCTTTAGGGGGAATCCATGGCTTCATATTTTTCACTTTCCGGATTACTGGTGCGTTTTATTGTTGCCGTAACCTTGGTGTTTGCAACATTTAACCCTTCAGGCTATTCCTATTATCACTGGATGATTAATCGAGGTGATACCAGTCTACCATTGTTGGTGTTGGCAGGTGTTGCTTTGCTGATTGGTTGGGTGATTTTTTTGCGCGCAACACTACGTTCATTAGGTCCTATAGGTATCGTTTTGGCGATAGCACTGTTTGGTTGTTTCGTCTGGTTGGCGGTTGATTTTAATGTGCTCTCGGTCTCTAGTCAGCCCTTTATCTATGTTGTATTAGTTGTTTTTGCTGCGGTATTAGGTATTGGTATGTCTTGGTCACATATTCGCCGTCGGTTATCCGGGCAGGCAGATATGGATGATGTTGATCAATAGTATTTGACTCGATAGTACTTGAGCAGATAGTGCTCGACTAAAAGAGGCATATGTTTATGCCTCTTTTTTTATTAGCAATATTATTTTTAAACCTGCTCTTCTTTAAAGTGTTTTGTTATTTCTCTAAACACGCCATCAATTTCTGTCGTAATTTCAAGTGGTTTTTTTTCGATAGGGTGAAATAACTCTATTGCAGTTGCGGCAAGTAATAATCGTTTACAGTTGAAGTGTGACTGAAAAAAACGATTGTGGACACTTTTTCCATATTTGGGGTCACCGATAATAGGGTGGCTAATATGTTTTAAATGTCGACGTAGCTGGTGTTTCCGCCCTGTTTTTGGATAAAGTTCGACCCAAGAGTAGCGAGTGCTAGGGAATTTGTCGACGGCGAAGGGAAGCTCCAAAGTACTTAGGCACTTAAAAGAAGTTTGTGCCGGTTGCGCTGCTTTTGCGTCATATTTTTGTTTGTTTTTTTTAAAGTCTGCAATAGGTTTTAAGGCGTGATCAATGATTCCTTTTTCCTCTATATAGCCTCTTGTAATAGCCTGATACGTTTTTTGTATACTATGGTTTTCAAATTGCTCACTAATGTTTTGTGCAATGTCAGAGCTGAGAGCAAATAAAAGTATGCCGGATGTAGGTTTGTCGAGTCTGTGTACGGGATAAACCCATTGACCAAGTTGGTCTCGCAGTAAATGCATTGCATTTACTGTTTCCTGCGCATCAATATTACTTTTATGAACCAGTAAACCTGCAGGCTTGTGAATGGCAACTAAAAAATCATCTTGATAAATAATCGGTAAATGTAATGGTTGGATACCATTTGTATTGTTTATCATGCTGGCATCCGAAGAATAACCAACAACATTATTTTTTTAATAGGGGCGACTGATCAAAACTAATGCCATCCCAGCCGTATTTTATAAAGGTACGGATGTTGGTGTGATCACTGCCATTAGGATGTTCTAAAACATCTTCCCGATAGTAAGTGCCAAAACAAGACAGGGTTTGTTCCTTGCTTAAGCTTTGGTCTTTTGCAAAAGCAAATAGTTTACATGATCCTTCATTGCTGCCAGCTTCATTGATGACAATATCGCCATCTTCCCCGTTAGTAAATTGGGTCGGTGTATAGTGATAGTATTCACTGATGGTATCCATCACTTCATTAAAGGCTACTGTTAATGGAGATTCATTGATTTTTTTGAGTAATTCTTCGAGCTTCATAATGATGTTAGGAAAATAGTAATTCTAGATAAAAAATATGACAGGCCTACGTTAAACCTAAGCCTGCCAATGATAATATAGAGCTATTCAGATCGACTTGTTGTTTCCAATAAGTGATAGCCAAATTGTGTTTGTACGGGGCCGTGAACAGTATTGAGTTCGTCATTAAAGACTACTTTATCAAATTCCGGAACCATTTGGCCTTGGCTGAATTGACCTAAGTCGCCCCCTTGAGCACCGGAAGGGCAACTGGAATGTTCTTTGGCGATATCCGCAAAGTCGGCGCCATTTTGAATTTGCTCTTTGAGTGATAAACATTGTTCTTCGGTATCAACCAAAATATGTCTTGCGCTTGCTGTAGGCATGGTATTCCTCATTAAAGTGGTTAGATGAGTTAATTAGTTAGGTGTGAAAACATATTACGTGTATCTCACTGTGAAAGTGGTCAAATTTTCAGCTCTCGGTCAATGGCGTTTTCAGTACTAATGTCGTGTGGGCATGCTATCAAATATCTTCTGTGTCGCCAATCAGCGGTATAAGTTATTTCTACCAATGATGGTTTAAGAGATGAAGTTTTAAGTTTTGTTATATTGCCTTCTAGCTTTTACTCCCTAACCTTTTTATTGCTTTGCTTAAGGCTTCGGTTCTGGTATCACAAAGTTGTGCCCCTGGGATCAATTCAAATACGCCTAAGCGTTCTAGGCTCATTTTGGCTTGATCTTTAGGTTTAATGACAAATACATGCCGCAGTGAATCAACAGCATCTCTTATTGTATTTTCTATAGCGAGAGAAATTGTGGTATCAATTAGGGGGACATCACTTAAGTCCAGTACCACTGATTGATATTGCTGAATGGTGCTGTGTTCGCGAGCAATGGCTTTTGATACCCCAAAAACCATCGGCCCGCTGAGATACACCAAGAGTACGCGACCTCCGGCTTCATCCAGTAATGCTTTTTCTTCTGTAGAGAGAGGTACGCCGTCATCAGCATCACTAATCGCTTTAATGTTTTTTTGTTGCAAAGTACTGAGTCGTTCAATGGTTAATATATTCGCAATAAAAACACCGAGCCCTACGGCTACAATTAAGTCAAAGAAGACCGTTAATAGCATAACGCCATACATAATAAGTGCAGCGTGACCAGAAACTTTATGTGCCCGTTTAACAAAACTCCAGTCAAGAATATTCACCCCTACTTTGAGGGCAATACCTGCAAGTACAGCTAAGGGGATTGATTGGGTCAGTTGTGCTGCACCTAAAATGATAATAAGGAGTGCGGCTGCGCGAATGATGCCGGATAAGGCAGTGCGAGCGCCTGATTGAATGTTGACGACGGTACCCATTGTTGCGCCGGCGCCCGGTAGGCCGCCCAATAAACCCGATACAACATTGCCGACACCTTGGCCGATTAATTCTTTATCAGATTTGTGTTCTTGCCGTGTCAGGCTATCAGCAATAACCGATGTGAGTAGAGAGTCAATGCAGCCCAGTGTGCCTAGTACCATGCCATCTAAAATCATGGCGGTTAATTGCTCTCGCGTAAATGTAGGTACATTAATGCTGGGTAAGCCCAAAGAAATTTCGCCTATCTTACGGATATCGGCATTAGCGAAAAACGTCATTGCCACAAGTGTTCCCAATACTAATGCGACTAGTTGGGGGGGGATGTAACGGCTCCATGACTTTGGCATAAAAAATAAAATAGCGAGAGTGAAGGCACCTAGTAGGGTCTCTTGCGGCTTAATGTTTTGCCATAATTCAGGTAGGGAAGAGAGGGTTCCAGTCACACCGCCGGGGGGGGAGGCTTGTCCTAAAAAGGGGGCAATTTGTAGAAGAATCAGAATAACGCCAATGCCGGACATAAACCCCGAAATAACACTGTATGGCATTAGGGTGATGTATTTGCCCAGTTTCAGTAAGCCGAGAAAAATCTGAAAAACACCGGCAATCATCACAACCGTAAAGGCCATTGCTAAGCCGTTATCAGGGTTGCTGGCCATCATCGTGGTCAATACTGCTGTCATGACAACGGTCATTGGCCCGGTAGGTTCTGATATCAATGTGGGGGTTCCGCCAAATAAGGCTGCAAAAAGACCAACTAATATCGCCCCGTATAAACCCGCTTCTGCACCGGCACCAGAGGCTACGCCAAATGCTAATGCCATGGGCAATGATACGACAGCGGCTGTTAGTCCTCCTAGTATATCGCCACGTAAATTATTGAGATGAATAGAGTTAAAAAGTTGTGGTTTGGATGGGTTTGCTTGCTGCTGGCTATTGATATCGGTCATTTGTCTATAGTTTGGGTAAGGCGTAATTGGCACTCGTTGAGAGTGCTGACGTTAAGACGTCAGAGTAACAAATAATCTAAGCATAGGTAAGTAATAGTAGGTAAGTAATAATGGATAAGTGATACAGGTAAGCGATGCAAGTAAGGAATATAGAGAAGTAATATTGCGAGATAATGTAACTGAGCGTTTAAGGCAAATCCAAAACTTTTATTGTCCGACTATATTAAGCAATATTTTTTTACCTTTGGGTTACGGCCTAGGCTCATGGTTTAGGGTGACCATCTACTCTTAGCTGAAATAAAAAATACGGTGGGATGCAAGCACCTGCACCGGTTTTTGTTTTAGTGCAAATATAATCATCGTGGCAGGGAGTGTTAAGGTCACACTGCATTAGTGCAGCTGGTCGAACATTATTGCTCAAACAATCAATAAAAGGCTGATTTGCTGCTAGGCAGCGGTTAAAACCATATAAAATAGCAATTGAGCCGCAGGTTTCCCCCTCTTTTAAATTACTGCAGTCAGAAGAGCACATACCATTGGGAAAGCCAACTTTACTTTGTTCACAGTGATGATTGTTGCTGCAGCTTTTTTTACGGGTGAATGTTAATCGATCTTTTAGTGGGTCTGGGTGTTGTTTTAAAACACCTAGCTGACAAGCTGCTCCGGCGGTGGGTTTAGTAGTGACACAGCGACCAATTGGCTGGTGCCTATGGCCATTAATGTTTTCACAATGCAGGCCTTGGTTGCATTGCCATTTTGTAAACGATGGGTCCCTATTTAGAGAGCAGTGAGCCCCTCTTCCGCCTTCATTGTTGATAGCACGTTCGGAAAAAGGGCGAGAGGGGTTCGGTATCTTGGCATTAAGCAGATTATAATTATATTGGCGGCGTCGAGGAATGTCGCCAATAAAATGCGGCGATGTGGCAGTGTGAATACTATTTGCAATTGGGGTTGAATCAGCGTCTTTGCCAACAAAATGAAAGCCGGCGATACTTCGTGCTTGATGACAACCAGCGCAACTCATATCATTTAACCGTCTTAATAGTGCGTAAGGTGTTTTAATGCTTTTATAGCGAGTAAAGCTTACGTCAGAAAAGTCGCTCTCAGAAAATAGCTGATCAAAAGGTCGATTCGCTAATCGTGATAAGCCATGTAGTGCATGAGAGCTTACTTTTTTTGCTAAATACTTTTCTGGTATAACTAATAAACCTTGATCTAATTTTGCAATATTTTCTGGCTGCTTTATATAGTTGAGTAAACTTTTTTTGATGACAGAGTTATTGTTAATAGTGGAGACGGCAGGAGTGTTTTCTAAAGGGCTTAGTTGAAATGCCTTGTGTGATGGATCTAATGTGAATACACGTAGAAAATACTCTGCATAGCCGCCCATATCTGGTCGAATGGTCGATGGCCATCGAATAGCCTGCATATTTACTTCAATTGATTTTAGTTGTGTCAGTGATATTTTTGACGGATGCAATGGCCCGCTTTTAGCTATCAATTTTTCAGCTAATAGTGGCTTTTTAAGATCCCATACTTTAGCTGCATGTTGGCAAGCCTGTTGATCATCTTTAACCCAAAAGACAGCGTTAATTGTTAATGGTAAGCGTGATGAAATGACGATGTTACCTTTTTTAGTTTTATAAGATAAACGATAAATAAGCCTAGTTTCACCACAGGTGTTAGTGGCGAAATCTCGACGATCTAGCCGATTGATGATGCCGACTAATTCATAGTAAGCACTTTTAGAATACAACCATTTTTTATTAAATAGGCGGTGCGATTTTGCCATAGTGACACTGAGTTTATTGTCATTTTTTTTGGCTGCATCAAGATCATTAGCAATAGAATGCACAATGGATTGATAATAAGGATGCTGAGCTAATGCTTTATTGTTTAGCTCTGTCCCATCCCCTAGCCAATTGGCAATAGCTAAGGTGCTTTCCAAAGTGTTTAATAGTATCGGTGAATCGATAGTTAACACTAATTCAGCTTTTGTTAGTGAGGAGTAAAACAAAGAAATAAAACCTAAGTGGGCTAGGAAAATATAGTTTTTTAGTATAGAGAATAATTGTTTATTAAAGAATTTCTGTTGCATAGTTTAGGTTGTTGGCGCGTGGCACTATTTTTATTCTATTAAAGTTAAAAGATTAACTCTATTCTTGCAAATACTCAACTTTGTTATAGCTCTTATACACTTAAGAACGCCGGCATTAGTATGAGTTGATCAGCCAAAAATTTGTGTGGTTGATCAACTTAGCTGGATAATTACCTAGAACGCTAAAATATCATGTTTTAGGCTTAGAAGTGTTTAATGGCTTTATTATTGGATTCGTTAGTATTTGATAGACTATACCAATCAATTTTTCTTGTCACGACCATCAATGTGGCAAGAACGATAAATACCAAGAATGCGCCCATTAATAAAGCAAAATCTTCTGCCTGAACAATCACATAGAGCAAACCGTAAAGTGTGATTGTCATCACGCAGAATAGCAGAGCAGATGATAATTTTTTAAGCATATAACGGACATAGAAGAGTAGCAGTGAAGAGCAACAAGTAACCCCAATAAGATAGGCCCAATGAAAAGCAATGTGTTCTGCCAACGATATTAATAGTAAATAAAAAGTGGCAATAGAAAGTCCCACAAACCCATATTGTATGGGATGGATTCTTACTTGTTTAATGTGCTCAAAAATAAAGAATGTGATAAAGCTTAAACCAATAAATAACATAGCGTATTTAGTTGATCGTTCAGATTGTAAGTAAATATCAACAGGGTCGATAAAACTAACACCAGAAGACGAGCTGATTAAGGCATGACATTGGTTGTTATTGTTGCATTGTTTTAGAGAAGAAAAACTATTGCTTGAATAGCGTGTTGATTGCCACTGAGCGTTAAACCCAGAAGAAGAAACGCTTCTGTCTTTAGGTAAGGATGAACCGATAAATTTAGGGTGAGGCCAGTCGGATTGCATGTTAATGTGTGAATCATCAGCCAAAGTAATGAAGGAAAGGCTGCCCATACCACGTAAAGACAATAATACATTAAAATCTATGCTCCCAATATTACTGAGATCGTCCTGCAATTCACTATGAAGTCCGGCTGATAAGCCTGATAATTGACTGCCGGGATAAAGGTCGGTTAATTTTTTATTAATAGTTAATTTTGGTCTTTCATCAATGCCGCGCATATCGGATATATGGATGCTGATATAAGCCTTTTCCATATTGCTGTAATTTGGCAGAGATTTTATTTGTGTAATCCTACCCTTAATTTCCTCTGCTGAAAATTGTCCAGAAAAACTAATCTCACTATTGTATACAGGGACTTCATAAATGCCTTTAAATACATTTTTATTTGATACATTAATACTGCCGGTAATATTAGTCGGCACGATAGTTTCTAATTTCTTTGTATTAATTTCAGTTGATACTGCTTGTTGATTTTGAGTATAAAAGCCTGTTTTAGGTTGGGCTTTAAGTTGATAGGGTATAACCAGTATCGGGGTCATAAGTAGTTGTTCCCCTGTCCAACTTTCTGCAACTGCATACTTGGCTTGCTCTAAATACCCTTGCCGTTCGTAGATTTTATGTTTAACCAAATTAATTGGGATAATAATTGCGATCCCAATGGCAACGATAACTAATATTTTAATAGCGAGTTGTTTTTGCATGATGTCCCCTAGCAGTTAAATTGAGCAAGGTTATCAAAACAAAGTGATTTTTTACGGTATGTAATATGATGAATTATGGCAAGAATAATTTGGAAATGGTGGGCCTTCCCAGACTTGAACTGGGGACCTACCGATTATGAGTCGGGTGCTCTAACCAACTGAGCTAAAGGCCCATTTCCAATGATGATGTCATGCTACTGAAATCGGCATTGATCATTGCCGTGTGTTTTTGCAGTAGATTTAAACGCCTCTGTTCTCTACTGAAGAGTCGAGAGGCGGGTATGATACAGATTTTTTTTTATTCGTCCAACTACTCGTCTAAAAAGCTTCTTAAATGATCTGAGCGGCTTGGGTGACGTAGTTTGCGTAAGGCTTTCGCTTCAATCTGTCGAATACGTTCGCGGGTTACGTCAAACTGCTTACCGACCTCTTCCAAGGTGTGGTCGGTATTCATGTCGATACCGAAACGCATACGTAAAACTTTTGCTTCACGTGCGGTTAGGCCTGATAAGACATCACGAGTGGATTCGGTTAAACCAATATCGGTTGCTGCTTCTACTGGTGATACAATCGTTACATCTTCAATAAAGTCACCTAAATGTGAGTCTTCATCATCACCAATGGGCGTTTCCATAGAGATTGGTTCTTTAGCGATTTTCAACACTTTACGGACTTTATCTTCTGGCATTTCCATACGTTCACCTAATTCTTCAGGTGTGGGCTCACGACCCATTTCCTGTAGCATTTGGCGAGAAATACGGTTTAACTTATTGATCGTTTCGATCATATGCACCGGAATACGAATAGTGCGTGCTTGGTCAGCAATTGAGCGGGTAATAGCCTGACGAATCCACCATGTGGCGTAGGTTGAAAACTTATAGCCACGACGATATTCAAATTTATCAACGGCTTTCATTAGGCCAATGTTGCCTTCCTGAATTAAATCCAAGAACTGTAAGCCACGGTTGGTGTATTTTTTCGCAATGGAAATAACGAGACGCAAGTTGGCTTCTACCATTTCCTTTTTGGCTCTACGCGCGCGCGCTTCGCCAATGGACATACGACGGTTAATCTCTTTAATCGAGGCTAAATCAAGGCCTATTTCTTCAACGATTTGATTTAACTTACGTTGTGAGCGTAGGATTTCTTCCTGAAATTGACGTAATACATCAGAGTAATCACGTTTCTTTTTGATGACTTCAGGAATCCAGTCTTCATTGGTTTCGTTGCCCGGAAACTCTTTGATAAATGTTTTGCGTGGCATTTTGGCTTCGCGTACGCATAAAGCCATGATAGAACGTTCTTCACGGCGAATACGCTCTAGTACACCACGTGCACTGATATACATTGGGTCAAACTGGCGTGGCGGTAGTTTGAAAAACTTGATGATATCGCCAAGCGTGCTTAATTCTTTGTCCGCTTGTTTGCTTTCGCGGCCATGTTTAGTGATGACTTTCTCAGTCTTATTCCATTGTTTTCTCAGTTGACCGAAACGCTCTTTTGCTTCTTCTGGATCGACACCGCTGTTTGTTTCTTCTTCATCGTCGTCATCATCCTTGTCTTTATTGTCTTCCTTTTGTGCCGCAGAGGGGCCCGCTGCAGGAACATCATCGGTAGGATCAAGCCAGCCGGTAATAACATCAGGTAGACGACGCTCTTCTTTTTCAACAAGATCATATTCGTTAAGTAAACCAGAGACAGTTTCTGGCCAGTATGCTAAGGCATGCATCAGGTCGCGAGTCCCTTCTTCAATGCGCTTGGCAATGGCAATTTCACCTTCTCTCGTAAGAAGTTCAACAGTACCCATTTCGCGCATATACATACGAACAGGGTCAGTTGTACGACCAGCTTCAGTTTCTACTGCCGCGAGTGCCGCCGCAGCTTCTGCAGCCGCGATTTCATCAGGGGATGATTCCCCATCGGTCATTAAAAGCTCTTCAGCATCGGGAGCAGTTTCGTATACCTTGATCCCCATGTCGTTGATCATTTGAATGATCTCTTCAATCTGATCTGGATCAGATATATCGTCAGGTAGGTGATCGTTTACTTCTGCGTAAGTAAGGTATCCTTGCTCTTTACCGCGGCTAATAAGCTCTTTAATGCGTGATTGTTGTGTCTCGGACATGCATGCTCCTGGTGGTATTCGGGCGTTCAGTATTTATCGGATAGACCATAGGTCGATTATTGATCACAAAATACCCCTGTTCGCCTAAAGATTGAGCCTTCTACAGATAATTATTCTGTGAGGTCTTTAGCGAGTATCAATTATGTAGGGGGAAGATGGTGTTAGTGATTCAAGGATTATCCAATTAAATATTGTTGTTTTCGCCCAAAAGAAATTCTTGTACTGAACCGACCATTATAATCGATATCGGGTGCTTGATTCTAGGTCAAGATGGTGGTAATGCCGCAAAATTCAAGCTTTCAGGGAGTTTTATTTTGATATTCGTGGGCGTGGTGCTAAAACTGAGGTTAATTTGGTGATATTGATACAATTTTATTGTGCTTGGGCAGCAATGGCTTGGCTATAGAGTTGCTTTTCTGCCTCTGTCCAGCTTTCTATGGGTTTACTATTAAGCTGTTGAATTATTGATCGGCAATCTTGCGTTTGCTGGTGCTTTTGAAGATGTATTAAGGCATCTAAAAACTCTTGTTCAGCATTGAATTGGTGTTCTTTCTGTTCCTGCTCTAACTCGTTGATATGATGAAATAGTGCGCCTTTCGTTAGCAGTTGTTGTAGGTGCTCACTTTTCTCCATGCCGTAAGTACCCTGCCAATGCCCAAGAATTTGGCCGCTGGAATACTCAGGGCGTTGGTGTAGTAACTCGATCAGTTCAACTAATAATTGGATATTGGCATTGGCGCTGTGCCGTAATACTTCAATATCAGTAGCAGCTTGCGCTAATTTGGGCTGGAATAGGAGCAATGCCAGTGCCAGCTCATCACTGCCTAACTTGGAGGCCGTTGCCTTACTTTTTTGAGCTCTATCACTTGATAGCTGCGTTTGAGTGTAGCGTTTAGGCTCCGATGTTCTTGCTGCTTTGGGTGCAGGGTTTGGGCGTTCTTCTTGGGCAAGGTAAGGCGTGGCGGCATAAGGTACTTGCTCAGAGGGCTGTTTGTGACTAGCTGCTGTTGTTGCTACAGAATGGGCTGCAGTTTCCAGAGGTAGCTCGTTGAGTAAGGTCATCAGCGCATCAACACTTAATTGAGTACGATTTGCTAATTGATTAAACATGAGCTCCCGATAAACGCCTCTGGGTAATTGGTCTAGAAGGGGGGCGGCGAGTTTACATAGTCTTGCGCGGCCTTCCATGGTTTGAGTATTTATGTTTTGCCCAAGTTCTTCGAATAAAAAACTTTCGAGTGGGGTAGCGCCTTCGACTAAGCGGCTAAATTTGTCGGTACCAATTTGACGAATAAGGGTATCCGGATCTTCGCCTTCCGGTAGATAAAGAAATTTAACTTGCCGGCCATCTTCCATGGTTGTTAGTGAATTCTCCATTGCCCTTCGTGCGGCTTTACGCCCGGCTTCATCGCCATCGAAACAAAAGACAATTTCATTGGTAAAGCGAAAGGCTCTTGCTAAGTGATCTTCACCACAGGCGGTGCCTAGTGTGGCAACACCATAGCGAATACCGTATTGGGCCAGTGCCACCACATCCATATAGCCTTCAACCACTAATAAACGAGGTAGCTGTTTGTAAGCTTGGCGCGCTTCGAATAGGCCGTAGAGTTCTTTACCTTTGTGAAAGATCGGAGTCTCAGGGGAATTCAGGTACTTAGGTTTTTCATCCGTAAGTACTCGACCGCCAAAACCAATAACACGTCCGCGAGTATCTCGAATAGGGAACATGATACGGTCACGAAAGCGATCGTATAGACTGTCTTTGTCTTCATTGTGGATAAGCATTCCCGCTTCTAACAAGCGGTCTTGTTTTTCGTTGGAGGTGCCGATAGTACTGGAGACGTTGTCCCAGCCGGGTGGCGCATAACCGATGCCGAAATCTTTGGCGATATGCCCAGTAAGGCCGCGGCGTTTTAAATAATCGACCGGTTTATGTTTACTGGAATGCTCACGTAATTGTTGTTGGTAATACTGATTGGCCGTATCCAAAAGATCATAGAGCGATTTTCGGGCTTTTTCTTGTGCTTGTTCTCGTTCTCGCTGTTTGGGGTCGCTACTTTCTTCTCTGGGAACTTCTAGCCCTGCCAGCTTTGCCAGATTATCGACTGCTTCAGGAAAGGTAATCCTTTCATAATCCATTAAAAAACCGATGGCATTACCAGTCGCGCCGCAGCCAAAGCAATAATAAAACTGCTTATCAGGACTGACACTGAAAGAGGGGGTTTTTTCATCATGAAAAGGGCAGCAGGCTGAATAGTTTTTACCCGCTTTCTTAAGTTTTACACGATGATCAATGACCTCCACGATGTCTACGCGGTCTATCAAATCATCGATAAAGGGTCTGGGTATATTGCCTGCCATGGGGGAGAGTTTACAACTTGAGAGCGGCTAACACTAACAGCAATTGTTATTTGTTGTTGTTTTGCCGCTTATTTCGCTTTTATTTGTAGATTGATAAATCGATCGATTGCTTGAAGTGTTCCTCCGATTCAAAGGCCTTTGCAAGTAACATTGCGCCTTCCATATTGGCTAGCAGCTTCATGGCTTCGGTTTTTGGGGAGTCAATCTGATTATCTGCAAACAACTGCTCTAGCCAACTAAGATTGGTTTCAAAGAACTGCCGGGTTTCTGTTTTAACATCGCTCGGTAAAACATCCATCTCCGCTGCAAATAAGCCGCAAAGGCACATTTTTTGGTCTGTTTTTAGGGCAAAATAAAAGAGGTCGGCATAGTCCGATAACTTACCGTGAAGGTCCTTCGTGGTATTTTCGATACTGCTTAAATGGCCAGAGAATTTTTCTGTATAGCGCTTGGCTAATGCTGCGGCTAAATCAGCTTTGGTGGGGAAGTGGTAGTGAATACTCGCGCTTTTGATACCAATATCTTTGGCGATCTCTCGGAAACTGAAGGCATTATAACCCCCTGATCTTGCTTGATTTTCTGCAGATTCAATAATTCGATTAATCGTCTCTGTTGTTGACATGCTGGGTTCTCAATAAGTCTTGCTAAGGGTTTTAGATTAACATAAAAATCTACCTATCAGAAGATAGGTGTTGACAGATACTCTTCTTTTCTCTACTCTGGCTCAAATTTAACTATCTACCGATAGGTAGATAAGCGATGTTTAATTATTTTATTGCCCAACAATTTAGCTGTTGGGTGTTTACCGAAATAGTGAATTGGAGAAAATATTATGAGTCCGTCAGTTGCATTAATACTTGGTGGTTCTACCGGTATGGGTAAAGAAACCGCAAAACGTTTATTACGTGAAGGTCACAGCGTTATTATTGTTTCAAGGCAGGCGTCATCGCTAGCGCAAGCGAAAGCAGATCTGGAAGAATCTACAGGTGGGCAAGTGGAAACATTACAAGCCGACTTATACGATAAAGCGCAGGTTGAGCAAGTCATCAAAAGGGTCGCCGCAGAAAAGCGTCATCTTAAATACTTGGTCAATGCCGCCGGTTATTTTAAGCCAGTGAGTTTTCTGGAACACAGTGAGGAAGATTACAATTTGCAAATGGATATTAATAAGTCCTTCTTTTTTATCACTCAGGCCGTCGCTAACAATATGAAGGCTAATGGTGGTGGCTCCATTGTTAATATAGGTTCGATGTGGGCACATCAAGCCGTTAAAGCAACGCCTTCGTCTGCTTATTCTATGCAGAAAGCAGGCCTGCATGCCTTAACTCAGCATTTGGCTATGGAGTTGTCTGACTATGGTATTCGTGCCAATGCAGTCGCGCCGGCGGTAGTTTTATCTACTGTCTATAAATCATTTATCGATGAAGATAAGATTGAAGAAACGCTGCAAGGCTTTAATGATTTTCATCCCATTGGCCGCATTGGTTCTGTCGATGATGTTGCTGATGCAATTGAATTTTTATTGTCAGAGAAAGCAGGCTGGATTACAGGAACCGTATTAGATGTTGATGGTGGCGTAATGGCTGGCCGTAATTAGGTGTTTGTTAGGGCGAATTTAAAAATCTTGAAGTATTGCTGAGTTACTATAGAAGTGACTATTGATGCGGTTATTGATGTAACTATTTAACAATATGGGAGAAAACAATGCCAGATACTTTCCCTGCACTCAGTCCTTTTTGGGCTGAGTTGTACCAACAAAGTCAGCGTAGTGAGATCAACGAAAAGGCCTTAACCGCGATCCAGTTAAATCATGACTTGACTGCATTTGCACATGTTAATACAGCACAAGCAAATTGGCTTGCCTCACCTGCTGCAGGCGTTGTGCGTATTTTATTGGAGCGCAATGGAGGCGAGCAAACGACGCGGGCGACAAGTTTGGTGGCCTATAAACCCAATAGTGAGTTTTCACCGCATATACACCCAAAAGGAGAGGAGTTTCTCGTATTGGCAGGGACCTTTTCTGATGAGCATGGCGACTATCCAGCAGGAACATATGTTAGGAATCCTCCAGGTTCGTCGCATCAGCCCTACAGTCGTGACGGCTGTTTGATTTTTGTAAAGTTACAACAATTTTCTGATACGGATAATCAGCATATAGTTACGCCAATTAGCGATACTGCTCCGTCTGACAATGAGGGTCACTGGAGTCAGGAGATATTGTTTGATGATTATGAAAAAGTCAGTATTTATCATGGAAGTGATGGTGTCACTTTGCCTTTCGATTTGCTTAATGAAAATGTTGAGGTATTGATTTTATCAGGCGGACTAAAAACGGGTGAAGATACCTTTGATGCCGGTCATTGGTTACGATTACCTTCGAAACGTAATAACAATATGAGCGAGATGAGCGCGATTGGAGATGCTCGTTTATTGATTAAAACAGTGTATTGATGGATAGCATATGAATATAAAAGAAAAAAAGCCTTTGGTTGTCATTGCCGGTTTAGGTAAAGGTTTAGGTCTAGAGCTGGCAGTCTTTTTTGTGAATAAAGGTTATCGCGTGATCGGTTTAAACCGAAATACTATTGGTGCTGATGAAAATACTATTATCGAATACATTGTTGATTTAAATGATGAGGTAGCCGTAAATAAAGTCGCTTCTTTAATTTTTTCGAAATACGGTATTCCGGAAGTCCTTATTCACAATACCCAGCAATTAGTGATAGCTGAATTTGAAAAGACGAGTGCTATTCAGTTTGAGGCGTGTTGGCGCTCTATAGTATTAAGCGCTTTTTTATTTTCACAAACGTTTTTACCTGAAATGGCTAAAAGAGGCTGTGGTTCTTTAATTGTATCCGGTGCAACAGCCAGTATTAGAGGTGGTGCTAATTTTTCTGCTTTTAGTTCTGCTAAATTTGCATTGCGCGGTTTAACTCAAAGCCTTGCAAGAAGCTATCAGCAGAAAGGTATTCATGTTGCTCATGTTTTATTGGATGGCATTATCAATACCGATAACAGTCGTGAATTGCATCAAATGAGTAGCGATAAAATGATGCAGCCCAATGATATAGCCAATGTTTATTGGCAAATAATAAATCAGACAAAAAGCGTATGGACACACGAACTTGACCTTCGTCCTGCTACAGAGAATTTTTGATGAAGAAAGTTAAAGTAGTAATTGTTGGTGGTGGTCTTGCCGGAACCTATCTGGCGTATTTATTAGAGAAGAATAAATACATCGATTACCAATTATTTGAAGCGAAGGATGTATTAGGTGGGCGTATAAGAGGTGAGTCAGCAGTAAATGCCTCAGAAACTGATTCGGTATCAAATGAATCGTCGTTAACTGTGGATTTAGGACCAACATGGTTTTGGCCTCATCAAAAAAAAATACAACGGTTATTGAATCAATTAAAGGTAGATTTCTTCCAGCAGTATTCAGAAGGCAGAGCACTTTATCAGCTTTTTCCTAATGCCGAACCGGAACAAGTCAATGGTTTAGGTGTGCCTTTGTCCTATCGTGTAAAAGGAGGAATGTCTTCAATCATACGGGAATTGTCTAAACGTATTACCACAGAAAAAATATACCTCTCTTCGCCGGTTGTATCTGTTGATAAAAACGATCAGGATTGGGTGCTTAAAGTAAAATCCGAGAACAGTGAAAAAACCTATCTTGCCGACTACCTTATTATCGCCACACCGCCACGAATATTTACCCATAATATTGCGTGTGCTGATTTGTTGCCGGAAAAGTTAACACAATTGTTGTTGAAAACGCCCACATGGATGGCGACACAGGCAAAGTTTGTTGCCAACTATAAGAAGCCATTTTGGCGAGAGCAAGGCTTAGCAGGGGATGTTTTTAGTCGAACAGGGCCTATGATGGAAATTCACGATGCATCGGCAGATATTCAAAATGGCTATGCCTTATTTGGTTTTTTGGGTATGCCAATAAATTCAAGAAAATTATTGTCTGCAAATGAATTAAAACAACGCTGCTTACAGCAGCTTGTTACTTTGTTTGGCAGTGAGGCTTTGCAGACAGAAAGCATGCATTTAAAAGATTGGGCTAACGACACGACAGTTTGTACTGCCTTGGATATAAGCGAAACGCCTCAGCACCCTGCTATCGATTTGTCTCCCTATGAGGCGACATTAACTGACAAGAAACTCAGTTTTATCGGTGCAGAATATGCAAATGATGAGGCAGGTTATCTTGAGGGCGCTTTAGCGTCTGTAGAAAGCCTGTTGGAGCGGCTTCCCGGTAAGATTGCCTTATAAAGTGCAGTGTTTTATCGATTGAATGCTATAAACGCCGGCTGCAATAAGTAATGCCAAAATAATGCTTAGCGCATAATGATCAATCAACAATAAGGATATTCCACCCGATAGCAGCATAGAGCCAATGGCTATCATGCGAACCTTAGTTGAGATGCAGCGTTTATCTTCCCATTGTTGAATCATTTGCCCAAATAATCGATGTTGCAATAAGCGTTGATAATACTTGGGCGATGACTTTGCAAAACTCCAAGCGGCCAATAAAACAAAACAGGTTGTCGGCATAAGCGGTAAAAATAGACCAATAATAGCTAATCCAATCGCGAAAAAACCAAGTATTTTATAGTGAAGAGTCATTCTTGCCGCCTCATTAGAATAAAGGGACTAATATTTGTTTAGGGTTTTAGCTTGTTAGAACAGTCCTGTATTCTGAGGTTTACGGCTTTAAAAGTAAAAAAGATTACTTAAATTGCTTTAATAGTCTTTGTATATACCCTTTCTGACATTATAGTGGTTTATGCAAATGCCCTTCGGTTTATTTCTCTTATGAAAGTAGTAAAAATAGGTTAACAATGGTCAGTATTAAAGAAATGGTTACGCGCTTTTTAGGGGTCTTTTCCTATACACGTCAAGCAATCGCTCTGGTTTGGGAAACTTCACCTCGTTATACCCTGTTACTTGCGGTGTTTACCTTAATTGCAGGCCTGTTGCCTTCTGCAATTGCATATATTGGCCAGCTTATTGTTGATGGTGTGTTAGCAACGTCAGAAATTTTTTCATCAGCTAAACAGTCTCTCGATGAAGACGCATCGTTAATTGCTGGGTTGTCAGCAATAATCCCCAATGATTTAATTTTTTTCTTTGTTATCGAAGCGATTTTGGTAATTGCTTTGATGGTGTCTCAGCGAGGCATTTCAGTGATTCAGTCACTGTTTCGCGGGCTTCTGGGGCATCGAGTGAATTGGTTGATTTTAAAAAAGGCGCAAACAATCAGTTTGGCTCAATTTGAAGATTCTGAATTCTACGATAAATTAGTTAGAGCAAGGCGTGAAGCATCGACCCGACCTTTAGGGCTGGTTAATAAAACCTTTGGTTTAATGCAAAACGGTATTGCGCTCGCTGGCTTTTCGGTATTGTTGATTCAGTTTTCGCCATGGATATTGTTAATGCTACTAATTGCGGCTTTGCCCGGTTTTTTTGCTGAAACCTATTTTTCAGGTAAGGCGTTTACTTTATTTCGTTGGCGTTCACCAGAAGCCCGCGAGCAAAATTATTTAGAAACTTTATTGGCAAGAGAAGATAATGCTAAAGAGGTTAAGTTATTTGGTCTGGGTGAGTTGTTTTTAGATCGTTATAGCCGGATTTTTAAAAAGTTATACAAAGAAGATAGGGCATTAACTTTGCGCCGTGATACCTGGGGTCTACTCATGGATATTGTCGCCAGTGTTATTTTTTATCTGGCTTTTGCGTGGGTTATTATTGCGACGATTAAAGGGGAAATTACCTTAGGACAAATGACCATGTATCTGATGGTCTTTAAACAAGGGCAAAGTGCAATTAAAGCCAGTTTAAGTTCAATCAGTGGGATGTATGAAGATAATTTATATTTATCTAATTTATATGAATATTTGGATCAGCCGGGTTTTGAATTACATGGTGGTGTTAGCCAGGGTATTACTCCGAATGATGGTATTCGCTTTGATAAGGTTTCTTTTTATTATGAAGGCTCAACATTACCGGCACTTAAAAACATATCATTCCATATTCGCCCCGGTGATAGTCTGGCAATCGTTGGTGAAAATGGATCAGGGAAAACGACCTTGATAAAGTTATTAACTCGGCTCTATCAGCCCACGGAAGGACGTATTTTATTCGACGGTACTGATTTGTCTGAGTGGGATGCTGAAGCCTTACACCAACAGATAGGAGTGATATTTCAAGATTTTATTCGGTACCAATTATTGGCCGGTGAAAATATTGGCGTAGGTCGTGTAGATAGCATTGATCAAGAAAATTTGTGGCAGCAGGCGGCAACAAAAGGGCAGGCAGATGATTTTATTTCTCAATTACCTGATCAGTATCAAACACAGTTAGGTAAATGGTTTAAAAATGGACAAGAATTGTCAGGTGGGCAATGGCAGAAAATGGCCTTGTCGCGCGCGTTTATGCGAGAAGACTCCCGTGTATTAATACTCGATGAACCGACAGCAGCTATGGATGCGCAAGCGGAAGCGGATATTTTTAATGAATTTAGTTCGACTATGAGCGATAAGATGACAATTCTAATTTCTCATCGTTTTTCTACTGTACGTACAGCCAAAGAAATTATGGTGATGGATAAAGGGGAAATGATTGAAAAGGGATCGCATCAAGAACTTATTCAGCATCAGGGTATATATGCCAAATTATTTTATTTGCAAGCAAAAGGCTACCAATAACTTTTTCAGTTTCAGTAGTGATTATAAAATATTAAACGAAATCACTTAATTTAATTTTATACGTACTGGGGTAGACAGCCTTAACAATATGCCGTCCACAGCGTTCATCGGCTAAGTCGATGGCGTATCGATTATCGTAGCGACGTAGGCGTAGGTCATACATTTGCAAAACCTTGGGCTTATTTTGCTCGGATGGATTCGCTTCGGTCACAATGGCCAATTTTTGGTTGTCTAGTTCAACAACAGTACCGGCGGGATAGACCCCTATGGCTTGGATAAATTGATAAATTAATTGTTGATCTAATTGTCCCTCGGAACTCCATTCCATGAGTTTTTTTAATGCCTGTGTTGGAGCCATTCCTTTGTGATATACACGGTCAGCGGTTATGGCATCATAAACATCGACAATAGCGGCCATACGACTATGGATGGGTATCTCATCAGCGGACAGGCCGCGAGGATAGCCACTGCCATCTAAGCGTTCATGGTGTTGGGCGCAAATATCGATAATAATCTGACTAATGCCTTTTGAGTTTGAGAGAACGTCCTCACCATAAGTGACATGGTTTTTCATTTCTACCCATTCATCGTCTGTCAGTTTTCCGGGCTTGTGGAGTACTTTGTCATCAATACGAATTTTACCAATATCATGGAGTAAGGCGCCGGTAACGATTTCTTCCAAGGTGTTACCTTTGTAGCCCATTGACGAAGCAAGAATGCCCATTAGTACACTGACATTAAACGAGTGCTCCATCAGGTAACGGTCTTTTTCACGTAACTGGGTCACGCAGGTCAGTGCATTATGGTTTTGAGTGAGTGATTCCACCATATCGCTGGCCATATCAGTGACAGGAGCTACATCAATGACTTTTCCCACTTTAATATCAGCCATGCAGCGGCCGATCAAGGCAGTAGCTTCCTGCTGGATTTTCTTAGCATTCTCCATTTCCTGACTAACGGAGACTTTCGGTGCTGGTAACTGGCTGGTTTGCTGTTGCTTGCTTGATGCTTTTTTGCCGTTTTGCTGATCACTGGTATTCGATTGAGTTTGTGGTTCGCAGTCTTTGCCTTTGCTGGTATCAATATAAAGGCTTTCCACGCCGAGAGCCCGTATTTGCTCGATGACTTCGCTGCGGGTGACGAGCCCTTGACGTGAGAAATTCTTATCGGGGACCCAGTTATTATTCCCTTCGGTAATAAACATCCCGACTTGAAGTTGGTCCACGGTGATTTGTCTTATAAAACTATTCATATTGGGTCATAGATCAAGGTTTTCTGTACTGATAGCGACTCTTTTTAGTATAGACCGATAATGAGATTTGCCAGCGAATAGACACTTAATAATTGTTAGAAAAATAGTGACTCGGGTCTAGATAGAATGCTTTCTTATAACCTTGGCTGTCACCATCTATGCGCCATGGGTAAGGAAGGAGGGTGACTAAAGAATAGTGTAAGTGGGGTGGCTTGCCGATTGCATTACCGGTATCGCCTACCGAGCCTAGGATTTGCCCTGCGTTTGCCCATGTTCCACCGTTGACTGACAATGAAGCGAAGTGAGCAAAATAATGAATACGCCATTTTGGACCTAAGCCCACAACAACCTTACCGCCTTTTGTAAAAGTGCCGGTATACAGTATTAATAAATGTGTGGATGCAATAACAGGGCGGCCGTTATCGCTAAAAATATCAATGCCTTTATGTGTCCCTGATGAGCCCCATGGCTCAAACCAAAAGGTATCTTTATTCCAGTCATTCTTTGTTGCACCGACAACCGGTATAACCCGTGGTTCCGGTAGTAAAAACCCACCAATAATGATCAGGCATACTACAATAACAATCCGTTTGTATCGCATAGTGTTTATTTTTTATGTTGATGGGGTTTAGATATCAATAGGGTAAAGTAATCGTAATCGTTGTTCCGTTACCCAGTTCGCTGTCGATAGATAATGTTCCCTTGTGGGCTTCCGTAATGAGCTTGCAGAGGTATAGACCAAGGCCAAAGCCACCAGTTGATCGTGTTCTTGATGGGTCTAAGCGATAAAAAGGTTCGGTTACTTTATTGATCTCTGTGCTTGGAATGCCTTGACCATAATCGATCACTTGTATTGCGATTAAGCGCCCCTTTTTGTTGATAGTAATGAGTGGTGCTTTGTCTGTTTTAGCGGAATATGCGAGAGCATTATTAATAAGATTGCGCAGTAATAAGCGGATGCGTGTTTCGTCGGCATTAATGAGAGGTAATTTCTCTGGTGCATTAATGGTTATTGAGTCTGCGGATAATTCATCCAGTATCGATTGGGTTAGTGATTTTATTTCAAGGGTTGTCTTATTGAGTGCGGTGTGAGGGCTGTTAATTTTTTCTGCATCTAAAATTTCAGTGATAAGGCTTTCCATTTCTTGTAAGTCTTCAATAATTCTGTCTCGATTATTTGAAGTGTCCAGCATTTCTGTGGCAATTTTGGCGCGAGTGAGCGGTGAGCGTAGTTCATGGCTGAGTGCTAATAATAATTGTCGCTTGGCATCGAGCATCTGCTCTATATCTTGCGCCATGGTATTGATGTTACTTGCTAGTTCACCTAAGTCATTTTGCTTGCGCAGTGGAACGCGATAAGCTAAATCACCTTTACTCATATTGATGACACCTTTTTTGATATCCTGAATCGGTTTTAACATATGTCGAAGGATCAGGTAGCTAACAATGATGATGAGTAATAATAATAAAATCGTATTTCTAATAATTTCAAGTTTTCGTGAATCTCTGCGAGGAAGTTCATAGTAAATTTTATAACCTCCTACTTCGCTTAATAATATTGATCGATCATCATGTTCTCCGAAGCTGATATTATTATTCCCCCACATTTCACTTTTTCGTGTTTTATTGAAAGGTTTTCTTTTCTTATTGTAATGGTGGTCTTTATGATGATCTCTATAGAGATCAACTTCGTCTAAGTCTAAAGGTATCCCTGTGGATGAATAATTAATGTCTTGGCCGTAAATATAAATATTAATTGATAGTTCTTTTGACAGCTCATCAGCCTTGTTTATATCTGGAGGACTACCTATATCAGTATTCACATAATTTAGATATTGAAAGAGGTGAGGTTGCATATTGGTGCGCCACTGGGACGAAAAACCATGGAAAAGTGCGCTCACTACCAATGCAATGATGATAATGCTAATAATAGTGAAAACTAGAACTAATCTTGCGGGTAACGATCTTTTTAAAAAGAGCAGAATTTTTTTCACAAGCGAGAGCCTACAAAAGCATAGCCAGAGCCGTAGACTGTTTTTATTGGGGCGGCAGGCTTAAGTTTGCTGCGTAATCTGCTGACTAATATGTCAATTGAACGACTAAAAAGTTCTGTTTCCGTGCCTTTAAGATGATTGAGAAGATCGTCTCGGGAAAAATTTTCTCCCGGTGATTCGGCCAATAAAACAAGGAGTTTATATTCCATGGTGGTTAAGTTAATGGGTTTGTTTTGGATGGAGACTTCGCGTTTAGATAAGTCTATGGTGATATTTTCGAATGCTAATTTAGCTGTTTTTTCATTGCTTTGCTTGCGTTTAGTGATGGTACGAATGCGAGCGACTAATTCTCGTGGTTCAAAGGGTTTGGCCAAGTAGTCATCAGCACCCATCTCAAGTCCTATGACTTTGTCGGTGAGTTCTCCTCGTGCTGTTAGCATAATGATGGGAGTATCATGTTGCTGACGAATGATACGGCAGGTTTCAAAACCGTCCATCTCGGGTAACATAATATCGAGAATAATGGCGTCATAGTGTGTTGAGTTAAGCTTTTTAATACCAATAGAGGGTTTTATTGCGCAGTCAATATCAATGTCGTAGCGTTGACAATACTCGGTGAGGATGGGGCCTAGTTTTTCATCATCGTCTATTAACAAGGTTTTTAGCATAGTTCTAATCGCGATTTCAGCTAAGTGATTATGTCGGCCCCTATTGAAGGGCTAGGGTGAGTGTACTGAAAAATAGTCACCACCACCATATTTTCATTGAGTAGTTTCAGTGTGCGTATTTAAGGCTCAACCTTTATGGTTGAGCCTGAGTGAATGGTTGAATTAAAGTATTTTAATGAATGATGTGCTTAACGATATTGATGATGTGATCGTTTATGCTCTATCTTGTGCTTAATAAAAGCAACCACTTCCCCTTTTTGTTCAGCGTTAAGGCTATCTAAAAAACTGCCAAATGCATTTGCTAATTCCGGTGCAGATGTATTTATTGCTTGGGTTTTTGCATTGATCAGCTCTAAAGCCTTATCTTGATCAAAGCGTTCAGCAGATATCATTGCGATCACTTCATCGGAAAAAGGGTTCATTTGAGCGCGCATCTTGGCCCTGTTTTCCAATACAGTATCTTTGAGTGTAACCAGTGCTTGTTGTTGGGAATTATCAAGTTGCAGCTCGTCACTAATATGCTCCATTACGTGCTCAGCAACAGCGGCGGGATCTCTGAATTTGTGTTTGCCATAGGCAAAAGCTCCACCAATAAGTCCTAAGGTTAATGTGGCAATCGTGATAATTTTAGTGGATCTTTTCATGGTTTTTCTCCTGAGGTGTTTGAATGTACAGGAGCAGTTTAAGTGTGTAAGGCGATAAACTCTTTGCGGTACTGCATCAGGATGTAACAGCTTGTAACATCCTGATGTGATTTAGGAGGGATTATTGGTTTTTTATGACTTTGGTTTTGGCGATATCGTCATGAAGGCATTGTTTGTTCTTCCTAAAGATAAATAAGACATTCGCCATTGATAAGAAAGAGCCTATTACGGGTATGTGGTTGGGAATAAAGTAAACTAAATAACGTTTAATAATATGGTCACCCAATATTGCTTTGGAGCCATCTGTAGCAACAATTTTAATATTCAGGGCTTTCTTGCCAATGGTTTGTCCATTGGTGCTCAAAAAACGGTAATTGACAGCAAAGAAAATAATAATGCCTACAAACCCAAGAATGATGGAGTGCAGTAATGGCGGCTCATTGCCATTCTCAAACATAGAGAACCAACCGATCAGAAAGAGTAGTGGAAAGAGGATAGCGAAGAGTATAATTGTATCCAGTAGGGATGCGCCGAGTCGACTCCAGCGGGAAGCAAGTGGAGCATCACTGATGTTATCGTCTGCGGGCGTTAAGTCTGCTTCAGGGGTTTGATAAATACTGGGATCCATGGAAATCTCCTTGTGTATGGTGTTATTTTTAGTGGTGTAAAACTTACACAAGGCAGATGTTAGCAAATATCAAATATTCGCGACAATTATTATCGGTGATTTTGAGAGGTCATCCTAGGTAGGATGTTAAGAATGGTGGATCTAGCTCAGTTTAGCTTTAATCAGCCCGCTGACTTTGCCCATATCCGCACGGCCCTGTAGCTTGGGCTTGAGTATCCCCATTACTTGACCCATGCCTTGCATATTGCTGGCACCGGTTTGACTGATGGCGTCATCAATAAGAGTGGCGATCTCATCATCTGTTAAGGGTTGGGGTAGGAATTCAGTGATAATCTTGATTTCGAGATGCTCTTGATCCGCCAGTTCTTGGCGCCCAGCATCTTCATATTGCTTAGCAGAGTCTCGACGTTGTTTGACCATCTTGTCCAAAACGGCCAATACTCGTGCATCATCCAGTTCGATGCGCTCGTCGACTTCTATGCGTTTAAATTCCGACTGGATAAGGCGAATAGTGCCCAAACGAGGCTTGTCCTTGGCTTTCATGGCCAATTTCATCTCGTTATGAATAGTGCTTTGGAGTTCTGAACTCATCTTTTATTATCAGCGTGTTAGTCAGCTAATTCATTGTGATCAGGAAAGAGAAGCCTTTCCTGCCATTATGCTATTAATAAAGACGATTAAACTTGCGTGATTCGCGAGAAACCTTTTTTGCGTGACGCTTAACAGCAGCGGCAGCTTTACGCTTACGAACAGTAGTAGGCTTTTCATAGTGTTCACGACGGCGAACTTCAGATAAAACACCTGCTTTTTCGCAAGAGCGCTTAAAACGACGTAGAGCAATATCAAATGGCTCGTTTTCTTTCAGTTTAACAGAAGGCATGGATCGTCCTGTAATAGTTAACATTTTCAGCCCAAGCACGTGCTTATCAAGGGGCTTCTTCTAAGGGGCGCAGATTTTACACATTCAGGCCGCTAACAACAAGTGATTTGAGCCTCAGATACTGCATAATTTTATTAGGGCCTGTTCACACTCATTGAATCATCATTGCTAGAGGTTATTTTTTTACTCAGTAATGCAGAAATCGCGCAGTGCACTAAATGTATATAAGCGGCTAATAACGATGTTGAGTGAAAAAATAGTCCTAGCCCTTCGGGTTGGGCCAAAAAAGCGCTACTCTGTGTTGCTCGTCGCTCATTTAGACCCACTAGACTCGTTCCTCGCGCCTTCATTAGCGCTTTTTTGGCCTCAACCGACGGTTCAATTAGTGTGAACAGGTCTTAGTGTAGACAGATAATAGGCCTTTTGTGTACTTCTGGTATCATTGCGCGGGTTTATAAATGCTCCCTTAGTTGTGGGGATTGGGTTGAAATAGTAGGAAAATGCAAAGTATGCGTGTATTGGGTATAGAAACCTCTTGTGACGAAACTGGCGTGGCTCTCTATAGCAGTGAAGAAGGATTGTTAGGGCATGAGCTTTACAGTCAAATAGAGCTACACGGAGAGTATGGTGGGGTGGTGCCGGAATTGGCTTCTAGGGACCATGTCCGTAAGTTACTGCCTTTGGTAGATACCCTGTTGAAGCGTTGCCAATTACAAAAAGAACATATCGATGCGGTTGCTTTTACTAATGGCCCGGGGCTTGTGGGCGCGCTTATGGTGGGCGCTTGTACTGGACGGGCCTTGGCCTTTAGTTTGGGAGTACCTTCAATAGGAGTGCATCATATGGAAGGTCATCTATTGGCACCGATGCTGGAAGATAACCCGCCCGAATTTCCTTTTATTGCCTTATTGGTTTCCGGTGGACACACGCAACTCGTGAGAGTAGATGCCATTGGCGAGTATACTTTGTTGGGTGAGTCGCTTGATGATGCGGCCGGAGAAGCCTTTGATAAAGCGGCTAAAATGCTTGATCTTGACTACCCTGGGGGGCCACATATTGCGCGTTACGCAGAGCAAGGCGAGCCCGGCCGCTTTACTTTTCCTCGTCCTATGGTGGATCGCCCAGGTCTGGATTTCAGTTTTAGTGGTTTAAAAACCTTTACACTGAATACTGTTGCCAAATATGCTCAGGGTAATGGTTTACCCGATGAGCAAACCTGTGCAGATATTGCCTATGCTTTTCAAGAGGCAGTTGTCGATACTTTAGTGATAAAGTGTCGTCGGGCATTGGAGCAAGAACAGTTAAAGACCCTGATTATTGCGGGTGGCGTTTCAGCGAATACGCGCTTGCGAGAGCGTCTTGAAGCAGCCTTGAAAAAAATAGGTGCAGAGGTGTTCTATGCACGGCATGAGTTCTGTACGGATAATGGTGCAATGATCGCCTATGCAGGCTGCCAACGATTATTGGCCGATCAGCACGCAGAGATGGCCGTTAAGGTGACTCCGCGTTGGCCCTTGGATCAATTGGCGCCGCTGTAATCACTTATTAATAGAATTAAGAAAAATAAGGCATAAGGTAGTTGTCCCGTGGATAAAATTATTATCAAGGATTTAACATTAGAAACCATTATCGGTTTGTTCCCATGGGAGCGGGAAGTGAGACAGCGCTTGTTTGTTGATTTGGAAATGCAGGTCAATATAGAACAAGCTGCAGCGACAGATGACTTTCAGTATGTTGTGAATTATGCAGATGTTTGTGATCAAGTCGCTTCTCTTGCTGATGATGGAAAATTCAAATTAATTGAAACGTTTGTCGAGCGTATCGCTGAATTGGTATTAACTAATTTTGATGTTTCCTGGGTGAAAGTTTATGTGCGTAAAACAGATGCGGTTACACAGGTCGCGAGTGTAGGTATTGAAATTGAGCGTAGTGCAAATAAAAATAAAATAGAGGTCAGCAATGTCTGAGGTTGTTATTGCAATCGGCAGTAACAGTGATCGCGAAAAGCATATAAGTTATTCCCTTGATAGCTTGGCGGCAAAGTACGGTGATTTGTTAATTTCGCCGGTGTATGAAAGTGAAGCCAAAAAAGCCTGCGAACCTAATGCGGTAGAGAAGCCTTATTATAATTTAGTCGTTTGTTTTTCTACAGACAGTTCCGTTTTAGATTTAAAGCAATCTTTGCGTAAAATAGAAACAGAATGTGACCGAGAAAGGCGTGGTGAGAGGGTGACTTTGGATCTTGATTTATTGCTCTACGATGATTGGGTCGGAGAAGTCGATAATAGTGCTATACCGCATCATGATATTAGTCAGTGCGCTTATGTACTTCGTCCTTTAGCTGATTTGTTGCCAGAACATTCTCACCCTGTCTATAAGAAAAGTTATTCTGATTTATGGAAGGCGTTTGTCACCGATACGGTTTTATATCCAATTGATTTTGTCTGGAAAGATAATGTGATTTCTGTATCAGCATGTTTGCAGCCCATTTGATATATTAGAAACATTCAAATATCAATGTTAAGAGGAGGTAACGATGATTATAAAAACACCAACGCTATTACAAATTAAGATAATATTATCGATTTTTCTAGCCATTAATATGACTTCTGCTCAGGCAGAATCTGTCGATAAATCATTGTCCAGCCCCTACGGGCCTATTAAGTCAGAGTTTCTTGAAATGTGCGCTCCTTATATTAAGAGCGACCTTGTTTCAAATAATGCTTGTTTTCTTTATTTTATTGGTTTGCGTAATGGCTACCTTGCCGGTGATAAAAAAGCAACTGACCGTGCGGCGCTCTATTATGCCTTGGATGGTGATGTTGCCCCAGCGGGCGACCTTAAGGTGAAGTATTGGTTAAAAGCAAAAAATGCCTTTGAAAATAAAGCATTTCAAACGTTGGATTCCCATAAAGTTAATTGTATTAGAGCGCTTCCTGTTGAGTCTTTTTTGCGAGACTTTTACAGTTTTCTTGAAAAACATCGCCGGGATAATGGTGTGACCATCTTATTTGATGAGTTTGTTCAAACTCAATATGCAGGCAAATGCTAAGGTCGGTGTTTAATTTGTGTGGTCAATAACTCTTGTTATAAGTAAATACTGCGACCACCATCTACTGCGAGAATTTGCCCTGTAATATAGGGCGCATCTTTGACAAAAAATAATACGGTTCTTGCGATATCATTTGCCGAGCCTTCTCGCCCTAGCGGGACCTGATTTAAAATACGCTGTTTTTCTTCTTCGCTGTGTTCAGCAGCATTTTCTGGCCAAATAATAACGCCGGGAGCGACTCCATTAACGCGTACATCTGGCGCCAACTCTCTTGCCAGTGATTTGGTTAACATGGCATTACCCGCTTTTGCAATGGTATAAGGACTGTATTCTGTTAAAGGAATGTCAGCATGGATATCAACGATATTAACAATGCAGCCGTTTTGTTTTTTTAGTTCCACGGCCAGTGCTTGAGATAAAAAGAACGGTGCTTTGGTGTTGCTGGCTAACAAATCTTCCCATTGTGTCTCGGTGACGCTTCCGAAAGGTGTTGGATAATAGCTAGAGGCATTATTGATCAGTACGTCAATTTTCCCCCAGCACACTAAGGCTTCTGTTACCAAATGGTTAATATCATCAATTTTATTGAGATCAGCGCTAATGGCGACTGCTGAATTCTTTCGTTGATTATTGAACTGTTCTGTCAGTTGTTTGGCTTCTTCTATAGAGCGACGATAATGTAAAATAATATTATAGCCATTTGAATGCAGCTGCTTTGCAGTTTCTGCACCAATACGTCGGCCACCACCGGTGATGATTGCAACAGGGTTATTTGCCATTATTTAAAAAAAATTCCAATTGTTTAATGCGTTCTTGTTTAATGGCTTCACCCAAAGCTGATTTTTTATAGCCTTGTTCGATTAACATTTTGGGCTCAACCTGTTCATAATATTTTAGAGCGGTCTTCCAAAAGCTGATAATGTTATCAGCTTTTTCTGTTTGTGAAAGCCATGCAATAAGTTCTAACGATTCATAAAATCGTTGGGGTTTACGGTTGGCATCTAAAGAATGTAGCGTGTTGGCTATTCTTTCTGCAATTAAGGATGTATTGTTTTCGTGTAAACTTTGTGAAGCTAATGAGTAAGCTTCTACGTTATTTTTCTCTTGTTGGATTAAGCGAGCTAAGTCACGAAAGTGATTGGGTACTCCAAGCCGTTTGCATAGATTTTTTATTTCATCTTCAGCAAGCGGATAGCATAGTGCGGCAAAGCGTTGAGTTGTTGTTGATGCGTGCTCACAGGTTTTTGTTAAATATTTGATGCTTAGTGCTAGTCGTTCGTTATGATTGAGTTCAGATAAAATATCTTTTAGTGCATGACATTGGTCTAAAGTAATAAAAAACTGATCTGGGTTTTGCTCCCCTAAAGCCTTATGACACTCCTGCCAAACGCGCTCGGCAACTAAATGTTTTGTTTCGCCTGCCGCAACAATGGTTTTCATTAATAACAAAGTATTTTCGGCAATAGTAAAGCCTAAATGATGATAGCGAGACTTAAAACGAGCAACTCTTAATATGCGGACAGGGTCTTCAGCGAATGCGTCGGAAACATGCTGCAGCTTTTTGTGTTTAAGGTCATCTTGCCCCTTGTAAGGATCAATAATATTACCATCTGAGTCTTGTGCTATTGCATTAATGGTCAAGTCTCGGCGCTCTAAGTCCTCTTCCAGAGTGACTGATTTGTCGGTATGAAATGTAAAGCCTTTATATCCCGGAGCGGTTTTTCTCTCCGTTCTGGCTAAGGCATATTCCTCGCCTGTTTTAGGGTGAAGAAATACAGGGAAGTCCTTGCCTACAGCTTTAAACCCTTCTTTTATCATTTCCTCTGGTGTTGAACCTACTACAACCCAATCCCTTTCTTTAAAAGGAAAATGGAGTAGTTGATCACGAACAGCGCCGCCGACTAAAAATATTTTCATAAAAGGTAATAATGCTGATTGACCAGAGTGAGCTTATAGCTCACACTAGTCTCAAATTTTGAAACCGATACAATTGATACTGATAGAAAGTATGTTAACACAAGCTATTCATTTATCCGCTATTTACCCGAGCCTGCCAGTCAAACGCTTGGCCGTAGCTGTGCGCGTGCTGCGCTGGGCCATGATTATGATGCGGTTGTGATGTGAAGTAGTTTTGTTATTCGCAAAGGCCGCAGCTAACTACTGCGGCCTTTGTCGTTTCTGGGGTAAAAAAATATTAATAGATAGAGTAAGTGTAGGAAAGGATAATGGCTAATATAACCGCTTATATTATATTGATCGCAATTTGGTCGACAACGCCACTTGCCATCAAATGGAGTGCAGTTGATATATCGTTTGCTGGAGGCATCTTTTGGCGGATTTTGTTATCTGCCAGTTTGGCGTTGATCATTCTTAGGGTTAAAGGGGGAAGTCTCTTTATTCGCCCGAAAATTTGGCGATTTTATGCGATTGGCGCTATGGGGATTGCACCCAACTTCTTGCTGGTTTATTGGTCTTCTCAGTGGATTCCTTCAGGGCTGATTTCTGTTATTTTTAGTGCGGTTCCATTTTTGATGGGGGTGCTGTCTTATTATTGGTTAGGCAAAAATGTGTTTACTTTTCAGCGTGTTATTGCCTTGATGATTGCTATGCTTGGCATTATTGTAATTTTTTATGACCAATTGTTAGTCGTTGGGACACAGGGCGCCTATGGTATTGCTGGTATGTTGCTTTCGGTGATTACCTTTGCGGTGAGTAGTACGTGGTTGCAGCGGGTCGGAGGACAAGTGCCGGCTTTGCAGACAACGACCGGTAGTTTATGTTTCTCTGTCCCCCCTTTGGCGCTTGTTTGGTGGTGGGTAGATGGCATCTTGCCTTTTGATATCGGGGTTAGAAGTACCTTATCTATTATTTACTTAGGTATTGTTGGGTCCTTGATTGGCTTTTTTCTCTATTATTTTTTATTACAGAGATTGTCTGCTTATGTGGTATCTACTGTTGGTATGATCAGTCCAGTTTTTGCGTTAATGATCGGTGCTGTAATTGCTAATGAGACGCTCGGTGCACGATTAATTTTGGGGGCGGTCATGGTGTTAGTCGGGCTTGCGTTATATCATGTACGCTCTCTGTACTTGATGCAGATAAAGTCAGTGTTAAAAACAGCTTTAAATAAATAAAGTTAAAAAAACAAGATTGGAAAGGCGTAATATGAAAGTTTTGGTAACAGGCGGAGCCGGTTATATTGGTAGTCATACTTGTGTTGAATTATTGGCCGCGGGCTTTGATTTAGTTGTTTTTGATGACCTGAGTAATAGTAAGCCGGAAGCACTGTGTCGAGTTGAATCGATTAGTGGCGAATCACTGACTTTTATTGAAGGCGATGTTCGTAACCGTGATCAATTGCGTAAGGTATTTAGGGAGCACAAGCTCGAGGCGGTTATTCATTTTGCGGGTTTAAAAGCAGTGGGTGAGTCGTCGCAAATTCCTTTGCATTATTATGATGTTAATGTGGGCGGCAGTATTGCTTTAGCTGAAGTGATGGAAGAGTTTGATTGCCATCGCTTAGTTTTTAGCTCCTCAGCAACAGTTTATGGTGAAGATGCTCCTATTCCTTATGTTGAAACCTTGCCTACGGCTGCCTGTAATGTCTATGGTAGAACCAAGTTGATGGTAGAAGAGGCATTACAAGATACGTGTAATAAACCTGATAGTCAGTGGCAGGTGAGTCTATTACGTTACTTTAACCCTATTGGTGCCCATGAATCTGGTTTAATTGGTGAAGATCCTCAAGGGGTCCCCAATAATTTATTACCTTATGTAGCTCAAGTCGCTGTTGGGAAATTGAAGCAATTACAAGTATTTGGTGATGATTACCCAACCGTTGATGGTACTGGCGTAAGGGATTATATCCATGTAGTAGATCTGGCGCGCGGCCATGTTAAGGCGCTTCAAAAAATGCTTCAAAGCGATTCGGGTTGTTATATCTATAACTTGGGTGCAGGTAAAGGCTACAGTGTTTTAGAAGTTGTGCAGGCGTTTGAGAAGGCTAGCGGTAAAAAAATACCTTATACGATTTCACCTCGTCGTGAAGGTGATTTGGCAGAATATTATGCAGATGCATCACTGGCTTTAAAAGAGCTGGGCTGGAAAACGGAAATGGATTTAGAGCTTATGGTTGCAGATACTTGGAAATGGCAATCCAGTAATCCCAATGGTTATAGTTGATTTTTTCAGTTTAATTTTTGTAAATTAACATTTTCCTGAATGAGCTTTTTATAAATTGCTTGTCTATGAGCTAATTTTCAGCTGAGAAAAGAACCTCGTCTTCTAAGCGCATCATTGTTAATTTTCCTCCCCAAACGCAGCCAGTATCAAGGGCAAAAACATTTTGATGATCGGTTTTACCTTCTAGTGCAGCCCAATGACCAAAAATAATTTTATCATTTTGAGTCTTGCGGTTTTCATGAGCATACCAAGGTAAATAACCCGGTGGTGCAGTATTGACGCCAGCTTTCATATTAAGTTCTAGTCGGCCACTTGGGGTGCAAAAACGCATCCGTGTCAAATAGTTAGTAATAAGTCTCCAGCGATCTTTCCCTTTTAAATGCTTATTCCATGTATCTGGCTGGTTGCCATACATAGATGCTAAAAAGCCATTTATTTTTTTACTTTGTAAAACCTGTTCGATTTCTTTTGCATATTGCAGCGTTTTTTTGAGTGACCACTGTGGTGGTATGCCTGCATGCACCATTGTATAACCGAGGTCTTTATCATGATGAATTAACGGTTGTTGGCGAACCCATTCGAGTAAGGTGTCTCTATCCGCTGCAGTTAATATTTCATCAAGGGTATCCGAGTATGAGGCTTGGCGGTAGCCTGCTGCGACAGCGAGCAAGTGTAAATCATGATTCCCTAAAACAACTTTAATGCTGTTGCGTAGGTGGTATAGAAAACGTAATGTTTGGAGTGATTGCGGGCCACGATTAATCATATCGCCCGCAACCCAGAGAGTGTCTTTTTGAGGATTGAATTCAGTGTGAATCAATAGTGCCTGAAGTGGCTTTAGGCACCCTTGAATATCGCCGACCGCATAGCTTGCCACAAAATACTCCTAAATATTAATGTAAGGATTGCGGTCGGGTAAGAGAAAATGCTGGAATCGGTACATTAAAAGTACCACCGTCATCGGTTTGCATTTGATATGTGCCTTCCATTGTACCGGCTTGCGTTTCCAGTACGGCACCGCTGCTATAGGTGTAGCTATCACCGGGTAGGATACGTGGTTGTTGGCCTACTACTCCCATTCCCTGAACCTCTTGTACAATATTATTGGCATCAGTAATGACCCAGTGACGACTCAGTAGTTGAGCGGGTTCATCACTGTGATTTTCTATAGTGACGGTATAGGCAAAAGTGAAGCGCTGTTTGTCAGGTTGCGATTGATCATCTAGATAGGCGCTTTTTACTTTAACTTCGATGGTAACGGTTTCGACCATAATATCAAAAACTGTTGTAGAGAAAGGTCTCAGTGTAACGAATATTCATCTTATATGCAGTAGTTAGCGTAAAGGGATTTTATTGTCTCTCAATTTTCTGCCGGCTTCTACACTAATTCAAGAATATTGTTGCTTAAATTAACGTAGTCTTCAACGGAAAGTTTTTCTGGCCTTAAGCTGGTGTCGATAGGCAGTAAGTCTATCTGCTCCTTGCTTAATATTTGTTTTAAGGTGTTCCGCAAAGTTTTTCTGCGTTGTTGAAAGGCAATGTTTACTAGGTGGCTAAAGTGTTCTTTATCATTTGCTACAAATGGTAATGTATTAAACGGTGCCAATCTGACAATCGCTGAATCAACTTTTGGCCGAGGGCTAAAGCATTCCGGTGGGACACCAAATAAGTGGTCTACTTGGCAGTAATATTGAGTCATTATGCTAAGACGGCCGTAGTGTTTTTCGCCTGCTGAGGCGGCTAAACGTTCAACGACTTCTTTTTGAAGCATAAAGTGCATATCGCTTATTTTTTGTTGGAAAGAAAGTAAGTGAAAAATAAGCGGTGTTGAAATATTGTAGGGTAGGTTGCCAACAATGCGCAGTGGTTTGTCATTCGCCAAGCTTGAGAAGTCAAATTTAAGTGCATCTTGTTGATGAATTTTAAAATCGTTATATTTTGCAAATTGCGCCAGTAATATGGGAACAAGGTCGTTATCAATTTCAATGACCTGTAATTTCGGGCAAGCCTCTAACAATGGCGCGGTAATAGCACCTTGCCCGGGACCAATTTCTACAATGTTATCGTCAGGTTTTGGTGCGATACTACGTACAATGCGGCTAACAATACCGGGGTCATTTAAGAAGTTTTGTCCAAAACGTTTGCGAGCACGATGTTGAAAGGGTGAGGAATCTGATGCTGATTTTTTTGTCATCTTTTTGTTACTGTACTTGGGCTTCAGACATGCGAACCGCATATTGAATCGCTGTGTCTAAACTACCGGTGTCAATATTATGAGTTCCCGCTAAATCAAGAGCCGTCCCGTGGTCTACTGAGGTGCGGATGATGGGTAAACCCAAAGTAATATTAGCTGCTTGTCCAAAGCCTTTATATTTTAAAACAGGTAAACCTTGATCATGATACATAGCAAGTACCGCATCGGCATGGTCTAGGTATTTTGGGGTAAATAATGTATCTGCAGGTAATGGACCAATGCAATTTATTTTCTGTTGTTGTAGCTGGTGTAATGCAGGAATAATAATATCAATTTCTTCTGTGCCTAAATGTCCACCTTCTCCTGCATGGGGGTTTAAACCGCAGACTAAAATGGTTGGGTTGGCGATACCAAATTTTTCTTGTAAATCTTTATGGAGAATACTGACCACTTCTATCAGTAGTTCATGAGTAATGGCAGTTGATACTTCTTTTAATGGTAGGTGTGTTGTTGCGAGCGCTACTTTTAAACCTTCAGTTGCCAGCATCATAACGACTTTATTGGAGTGGCATTTTTCCTCTAGATATTCTGTATGGCCGCTGAAAGGAATGCCTGCATCATTGATCACGCTTTTTTGGATGGGTCCCGTGACCATGGCTTGGCATTTTGCAGTTTGGCAGGCGTCTATTGCGTGATCAAGACAGCTAAGTACATAGGGTGCGTTGGCACTATTCAGTTGCGATGTTAGCGTTTTCTGGTTCAACGTAATAGGAAATACGCTTAGTTCAGATGCGGCTGATGTTTGTGGTGCTTCCGATAAATCGGTGACACGCAGACTCAAAGGTAAGTTTAATTCTTGTGCGCGCTGCATTAATAATTCAGGGTCAGCAAAAGCGACCATTTCAAATGGTGTTGCTTTTTGTGCATATAAAATTGCTAAATCTGGACCTATGCCTGCAGGCTCTCCAGGCGTGTATGCAATTCTATGAGTTGAATTGTTTTTTCGAGCTGCACTGTTTGTCAAATGAGAATTTCCACATAAGCATCTTCCCTGATTTCTTGTAGCCAGAGTTGCAGTTCATCTTGGAATCGGCGCTTACGTAAAATACTAACCACTTGATTGCGTTTCACACGATCAAACATGTCTTCCACTTTAGTATCTTCTACCTTGAGAACATGCCAGCCAAATTGAGAGCGAAACGGTTTGCTGATAGAGCCGATGGGTGTTGATTTCATCATTTTTTCAAATTCGGGTACAAATTGCCCGGGTGTTGACCAACCTAATTCACCACCATTAAATTTAGAGCCAGTATCTTCGGTTTGTTCTTTTGCCATTTCGATAAAATCTTCACCATTTTGAAGTTGCTGGTAAAGTTTATCAATTTTTTCTTTGGCTTCTTTTTCTGTAAATAAAACCGTTGGTTTGATTAATATATGCCTTACCTTATGTCGCTCGACCATAATTGGCTCTGCGCCAGTACGTTGATTTAACTTTAATATATGTATACCGGCATTACTGCGGAATGGCTGAGTAATTTGCCCGGGTTTTAGCGGTGTTATTTGTTCAACAAACAGTGCAGGGAGTTTTTCTTTTTCTCTCCAACCAAGGTCGCCCCCTTTGGGTGCATTAGGACCTTTGGAATATTCAATGGCCATTTGGGAAAAATCGGCAGTCCCTTGTCGTAATTTTTGAGTAAGAGTCTGGGCCATGGCGATTGCTTTACCGTCATCATTACCATCAAAGGGTAATAATATATGGCTGATACGAAAGCGTATTTGTAGCCATTCCTGGCCTGCCTTTGATTCTAAGAAGTTATCTATTTCGCGCTCGGTGATTCGAATACGACGATTAATATTACCTTCTTGTACTTTTTGTATTTTGAGTTCTTTGGCAATCGATTGACGTAATTGTTGTTCGGTCAGTTGTTGTGCGGCAAGATAAGACGCAAAGTCAGCGGGTACTTGTTGTGTACTCGGTTTTTGTAGACTTTGTTGCTGCGGTTTTTCTGGCGTACCTTGTTGTTCTGTATTTTTTTGTGAGCGCTGCTGTTGACTATTTTGTTGGCGAATACCATTTTTGATATTGGCGATGGCACTGTCGATTTCAGTTTCGTTAACGGATAATTTAATTCTATCGGCAATGCGCAATTGTAGCTGTTCTGAAACAAGCTGGTCGAGCATTTGCTTGCGTGTATTCTCGTTGATGGTAATACCCGGGCGTTGAATACTGAGTTGTAGAATTCTTCTTTTTAGTTCACTCTCTAGAATTACAGAATCTTCGACAATGGCGACGGCTTTATCTAGTTTTTCATAGGCATGTGCGCTTGAGCTTAAAAAGAATAGCTTAAGTAGCAATATTTTAAGTACTAATGTACTAAGCAATATCAGTTTTTTTATTGTGGTCAAATGGTACATATAATCGTTAGTCTTACATCTTATTGGTGGTAGATAGCTTGCCATTCTGCATAGCCATCAATATTTTCATCCAGTATTGAATCTAGCTGCTTTCCAGTACCGCCTAAGCCGATAAAGTGAAACTCCAGAAACGTACTATATTCGTATTCTAATTCACTATCAGGGATCGTGTCAGCTAAGTCATTATCCAGTTCTACGCGATAACCGGCACGTATTCGGTAACAACAGCCTCTATATTCGATAGCGCTTAGCGTTTCCAGTTCCCTACTACGTTCAAGGTCATAGGCACCATAAAGTAAAAGGTGCCAGCGGTCACTGAATAGGGGCGTAATTATGGACGAGTCGACCTGTTTAGTGAAGTTATCTTCTGTGGTGCCTCGGACAAAGCGATAATTGAGGTTGAAGAGGTGTTTTTTGTCATTCTGGTATTCGAATTTTAGGTTTCCGCGACTGAGCTTGTTTAGAGTATCGTCATAGAGCAAATCACTACCAATGCGCCAGTCATCGCTTGGTCGAGAGGCAATTTGAGCTGCGATGGCTGAGTCTCCCTCTGTTTGAGCGGTATTGTTTAAGGTAACTCTACGGTCATCGAAATATTTGATTTGGCCTACACTAGCACTAAACCACTCCCTGCCAGATTTATTACCGAAAAAGCGAGTGGTTAAGCCAATAGCAAGTTGGTTGGCATCATCAATCCTATCTCCTCCTGAGAAGCGGGTATCTCGGAACAGTTGGCTATAGCTAAAGGTCAGCTCCGATGTGTCAAAATCAATGTCTTGGTTATCTGTGGTTAAGTCGAAAAGCCTGCTGTGATCTTCAAAATCGCTATAGAAGTAGAATAACCTTGGCTCAAAGGTTTGCAGGTAGCCATTGCCATCGCGTTCGAAGTATAGGCCTGAATCAATTGTTGCTTGAGGCACAGTAAGGGATGGCGAGGTATCTGCATCGGCCACGAAATTATTATCATCCAGCTCATACTGTAGGTGTTTAAGTTGAATTGTAGGTTTGAAAAAGCCCCATTCAGGCTCTGCATTCCAGCCAAAGCTATAATCAGTACGGAGTCGATTTCCCGTTAATATCGGGCTTGCATCATCGGCATCTGGGTGATCGAATTGTATCCATTCATGACCCAACTCCAGAGACCAGTCGCTCCAGCTGGTTTTGCCAAAACGATAGTTGCCATCAAAGCTAATAGCCGGGAGTTGTTCATAGGGGAGTGTTAGGCTTTCAGATAGGGTTTGATAGCGAATCAGGTCAAGCCCAATTGACCAGTTGTTGAGTGCATAACTAGTTAATATCTTTTGGTCAAGATTGGTGTCATCATCATCCCCAATAGCGCTACCATCAAAGCTACTTGTCTCAAAGTCCCTAAAATAGTCGATATCACTGACTTTAGTATAGTCGATAGTGGTAGACCATCGGCGACCTTGACCACCGGTTTGATTGAGGTTGATCATCCAACGATCTTGATCTTTAAAAGGAACCGCTTGCTCTTCGGTAATGAGCCCCCTATTAATTAAAGATCGATCACTTTCATCAATTTTGCCTTTATCATCCTTGAGATAGCTTGTATTAAAACGTGTGTAGAAAGCGCGGCTTAAATGGCGGAAGTTACCTTCATAGAGTAAACCGTGCTGACGTATGATGTGGGTGGTAAATAACAGGTCATAATTTGGCGCCAGATTAAAATAGTAAGGGACAGAAGCGTCGTTACCATCCCTACTGAAAGAAAAAGAGGGGGCCAGAAAGCCTGATAAACGCTCACTTCCAAGAGGGAAGCGGAGATAAGGAAAGTAAAACACAGGAACCCCTTTGACGACTAAGCGAACATGCTTTGCATGGCCTTGTCTGGCGTCTGTATCCAAAATAATCTGGCTGCCTTTGAGTACCCAAGTATTATTTTCTGGTTCACATTGCGTAAAACTGGCTTGGTCTAAGTTGAGGGTATTATCCGGTGTTTTGGTGATCTTTTTGGCTTGCCCACGAATAGATTGCTTGTGCAAAACATAGGTCGCATTATCAACGCTTAAGGTGTCTTGCTGTTGTTCGATAACAGTTGCGTCGCCTAATACTAATAAGCCGGGTTCTCTCAGCTCCAGTTCGCCTTGCATCACCAATGTCCCGGTCGTCTGATCCAATTGGGCTTGTTGTGCTTGCGCTTGTCGATAACCTTGGGTTACAACGACATCACCGACTAGTACTACTTGATTACTGTCACTTTGATCGTTAATTTGCGATACGGTAGATCTGTCAGCGCTAGCTCTTATGGGTGCCTCTTGCGGTTGTAGCTTGGCTTCTGCATCATTGCGCATTGGCGCAATGTAGGCACCACAGCTGCCGGGTGGCAGAGCTTGTCGTTGGGATTCATTCAATGCTTTGAGCGGCACCCAATCCAGCACTTTAGAGAGTTGTTTGTAGGCTATATCCTCTACTGTATTTTCCGCTTGACTGGCTGTGGATACCCCCGCGAGCATACAGGTGATTGCGGTGGATAGAACGGTCAGTTTACGCATAAGTTAGAGTGGGTCCGCTGCAAGAGGAGAAAAGGTTGGCACTATTGTTTTTTGTGCTGGCAATTCTACTGTAAAACGTGACAAAAGTGGTGGGGTTTGTCATTCTGCACGCACAATGTCTTAGTATACTTAAATAGGTCTTAGTATACTTAAATAGGTCTTATTCAATTGATTTGATGAGGCTGATACTTATTATAAATAATAAACAAGGTTTACTATGGAATCGATGGGTCTAGAGGCAATGGAGCAATCAGCAGAACAGTCAGTAGAGCAATCGTTACTCGCATGGATTCAGCAATCATTAGCGCAACACGCAGATATTACTTGTGCTGAGCAAATACAGTTGTCTTCACTTCGGGGTGATGCGGGCTTCCGGCAATATTTTCGCCTCAATACTCAACCGTCATTGCTTGCAGTATGTGCGCCGAAAACCGAGGGCAATAGCGAGTCAGCATCCTATTTTGCTACTTGTGCAGTGGCCTTGCGCAAACAGGGGGTCCCAACACCTCAGGTTATAGCGGTTGATGAGCAGCAAAATTTCTTATTGATAGAAGATTTTGGTGAACAAGCTTTTCTGGATGTTTTGAGTGCAGAGAGCGCCGACTTGTTATACAGCGAGGCTTTGATGGTATTGCTGCGTCTGCAACAAATCTCAGAGACAGAAATCGACCTCCCTCATTATGATCGCAATATGCTCCGGCAGGAGATGAGCCTATTTAGTGAGTGGTTTGTGTCTCAATTGCTCGACTATCAACTGAATGATGCGGAGCGGCAATTGTTAGATGAAACCTTTCGATTTTTGGAAGAACAAGCACTCTCTCAGCCTAAAGTAGTTGTTCATAAAGATTACCACTCACGTAATTTAATTTATCGTGAAGGTGAAGCGCCGGGGGTGATCGATTTTCAGGATGCGGTGCTCGGCCCTATTACTTACGATGTTGTCTCTTTACTAAAAGATTGTTATATCCACTGGTCACCAGAGCAAGTAAAACGCTGGTTAATCACCTATGGTAATCTCGCTATTGAATTGGGGGTGATCCCCCCAGTAAGTGAAGCTCAATGGCTGAAGTGGTTTGATACCATGGGTTTGCAGCGGCACATAAAAGTGTTGGGTATCTTCTCTCGTCTCTCTATTCGTGATGGTAAGTCAGGCTATTTGGATGATATGCCTTTGGTTTGGCACTACGTTACCGAAGCGGCGGGTAATTTCCCTGAAACGATGGCTTTTTCTTATTGGTGCCAGGAAACCTTATTGCCTTTAGTCAAACAGCAGAGTTGGTATCGAGAGATTACAAGTGATGATCAAGTCACAGATCACAAGAAGGTGTCTCCTCTTTGAAAGCAATGATTCTTGCTGCTGGCTTTGGCGAGCGGATGCGGCCATTAACAGAGCATACCCCTAAGCCATTGTTAAAGGTTGGGGGTAAGTCATTGATAGAGTACCACCTTGAGCGTTTATCTTCTGTAGGGGTTCGGGATGTGATTATTAATGTTGCCCATCTCGGTGATCAAATAAAAAAAGTTTTAGGTAGTGGTGAACGTTGGCAATTATCGATTCAATATTCAGTCGAACCTGAACCTTTAGAAACCGCTGGTGCTATCGTTCATGCTTTGCCTTTGCTTGGTGAGTCGCCTTTTTTGTTAGTGAATGGGGATGTATGGACTGACTTTCCCTTTACGTCCTTATTATCCAAAGAGCTTGATAATGCATTGGGGCACCTTGTTTTAGTCAATAATCCTGAACATCATCCCGGCGGTGATTTCTCTATTGATCATGGTTTACTTGCGAATAAAAATGAACAGGCCTATACCTTTGCAGGTGTGAGTTTGTTGCATCCTTCATTGCTGGCCGACTACCCTGAAAGCCGGATTCGTTTCCCTTTGGGCGAGGTCTTTCGTTATTTTTTATCGCAAAAAAAATTAACGGCTGAACATTATTCAGGGCAGTGGTTCGATATAGGTACCGTTGACCGATTAGAAAGCTTGGATCACTTATTGTCATCACCTTGTTAATTTGAAAAATATTTATTCTCTCTATTTTTCTTTCCTGTATTTCTTTCCTCTATCTTCTTTATCTCTGTTTATCCATTTTCATCTTTCCACTATCACTAATGTTAGCTATGCCTACCTACTACTATTAGTGATTATTTTTTGGTTTTTACCTTGTATGATTTATTTAACTTATAAATAAAGTTTTTTATTTATTGTATTAAAAGTAAATCCTTTAATACACATTCATATAGCTAAATGCTAATAAATATTAAATCGAAGGATGTGATCATGACTATACGTATTGACGATGTAATTATTGATGATGATGCAACTAAAGCATCGCTAAGCGGTACTAGTGGTAATTTGCGCCTAGGTGGTGACGATGTCGATGGCGATGTTCTTCTTTTTCCGGCAGAAGGTGATTTAAATGTGAATGCTTCCGCAACCTTCCATTTAGATGCTAATGGCGGCAACTTGTGGATGGGTGGTAATGGTAAGGATGGTGACCTTGTGATTCACCCCAGTGCTACCAGTGATATTTATAATCTCAATAAGGCAACATTTCACTTTGATGGTGATGGTGGCAACTTATGGATGGGGGGTAACGGTAAGGATGGAGACCTAGTGATTTTCCCCAGTGATGCAAGCAACAATCATGATACGGCTAAATCAACGTTTCATTTCGATGGTAACGGTGGGAATTTATGGTTGGGGGGCAATGGTAAAGACGGTGATCTTGTCGTGTTTGCAGGTGATACGACGGATAATCATAAAACCAGTAAATCGACGTTTCATGTTGATGGTAACGGCGGTAATGTTTGGTTAGGTGGTAATGGTAAAGACGGTGACTTAGCTATTTTTCCAAGCGATACCAGTGATAACCACAATACATCTAAAGCGACATTTCATTTTGATGGTAACGGCGGCAACCTATGGATGGGCGGCAATGGTAAAGATGGTGACCTTGCTATTTTCCCTAGTAATACCAGTGATAACCACAAAACCAGTAAAGCGACATTTCATGTTGATGGCAATGGCGGTAATGTCTGGTTGGGTGGTAATGGCAAAGATGGTGATTTAGCTATTTTCCCTAGTAATGCCAACGATAATCATAATACCAGTAAGGCAACTTTTCACTTTGATGGTGATGGCGGCAACTTGTGGATGGGCGGCAATGGCAAGGATGGCGATCTTGTTATTTTTCCGAGTGGCGCTAGCGATAACCACAATACAGGTAAGTCGACGTTTCATTTCGATGGTAATGGCGGTAATTTATGGATGGGTGGCAACGGTACGGATGGCGATCTAGTATTGTTCCCTAGTACGGCAACGAATAACCACGACACTTCGCAGTCAACCATTCATCTTGATGCAAATGCCGGTGATATTACCTTGCGTAATGCGGATTGCGCTGAAGAATTTTCAGTTGTTGATACTGTCGATGCCCTTCCCGGAAGTGTCATGGTGTTAAACGAAGACGGCTTATTACAACTCAGTGATGACGCATATGACAAGCGAGTTGTCGGGGTTGTTTCGGGCGCAGGTGACTATAAACCCGGCTTAATTTTAGATAAACAAGTAGATGTTGCTAATCGAAGCCCTATTGCCATGATGGGTAAAGTAACGTGTAAAGTGATAGCAGAACACTCACCGATAAAAGTGGGTGATTTATTAACGACATCTCATATTCCTGGTCATGCGATGAAGGCCGATGACCCCCAAAAAGCATTTGGAGCAGTGATTGGTAAAGCGCTGACATCGCTTGAAAAAGGCATTGGCACAGTCAATGTTTTAGTCGCTTTACAATAATAATAAAAATAATTTTTGTTATTAAATGTTGCCGGTGATGTAGAGAGCATCGGTGTAAGGAGAATAGATATGACCAGCGTTAAAACAGTTGCACAAAATTGTTTAGATAAAACACCAACCTTATCAATTCGTGAAGATATACTGGGTGTTTATGGGGCGGATAACCCACAGTCACGTTCGCTTAAAGAACGATTGGATTTAATTCAAAATAAGCCCTTCGTGAAAGTAGCACTTGTGACCATCCAAGGTGCCGTACCAACACCGCAAATAGATTTAGATACCGCTAATGAGATTTATCAACGTGAATGTGATGCTTGGATTTACCCTGTAGATAGCGTCACTGTCACACGTAATGATTTATTGGTTTTAGATCAGGATGACTGTAATGGCCCGAATAGTCATAGTGTGAGTGATGAAGAAGATGAACTTTTTGATATTGGCCGGAACTTAGGTGCCAGCATTGTTTGTTATTATATTCAGAGCTCTACTGTTGGTGGCTTTGGTTGTGCCGCCCATCCCCCCGGCCGCCGCGGTTTCTGGGTTGGAAATAATGCAACAACAAGAACCTGGGGGCATGAATTGTCTCATATCGTAGGTGATAATGACCATGTTTCAAATACCGATAATTTAATGTTTGGCGGAGGAACAAATAATATTACCAATTTGCCTGCTGATTTAACTAACTCTCAATGTGATGATATCTTGGACGATCCAGATATGGAAAGTTGCTAACGTTTATAATGAACCGGAGGTCATAATGAAAAATTTTTCAATCGAATTAACCAATGCCGTTGAATCAGATTGCGCACATTCAATGGAGCAACTTATGAAGTCTAAGCGTAGTCAGGATTTTTCTGACTTGCTGGCTTTACTTAAACGCGATGCCGATGGGTCCTACTCTAAAGTAAAAGCCTTATATGCACTTGGGCGCTGGGGTGATGAATCTGCAATAAAGCCTATTGTTGATATTATTCCGACATTAAATGAATTGGAACGGGTCACTGCTGTTGATGCTTTGGGTCGTTTAGGTTCTACTAACGCTTTAGACGGTGTTTTGGACTTGAAGGGTGATCCGTCCCCCCATGTGAGGAAGTTTGTAATAAGAGCATTGTCACGCTTTAAAAAGCCACAGGCTGAAAAAGAGCTAAAAAGAATTCAGAAAGAAGATGAAGAGGCATTTATTCGTGACTATGCGGGTAAGTATGTTTCGCAAAAAAAACCAAAAAAGAAACCCACTAAGTAATAAAATAACAGCAATTGATAGAATTGCTGTTACTGTAAAATATTATCCTTCCTTGATAAGTTGTATGTCGACGCGTCGGTTTTTTAATGCCGTAGTATTCCAATCCCCTGCAGATGTTTCTTCTTGTACGGGAGGGTAGCTCTCTATTGGCTGAGTGGTGCTGAGAGGGTTAATGGTAATTACAAAATCACTTTCAGCGGATTGATTACTCGCGGTAATCAGTTGTAGTAAGTCAATGCTTGCAATATCTGCAAGGCGGCCGCTGGCCTCGGTTATTTGACATTGAGTTACAGCAATGTCATCTGCTGCAAGCTCAAATTGGCCGCTAGCGCCAGTACTAACGCAAAAACTACCATCATGAGCAAGAATGTTAACGCGCCCGCTAAACTCTAAGGCTTGTAAGGCAGGAATTAATTCGTTCAAGCTTGCTTGTACTGTATCCCCAAGTAACAGCTCGTCGTAAGGAATTTGGTTGTTGGTATTAAAAAGCTGCTCCAAAGAGGAGACATCTTGAGCGTTACTGCTGATTCTAGCCCTTGGTGGACTTGCCGCAGCTAGTGTTTGGTTGTTGTTGGTTTGTCGAGCACTTTGTTCGCTAACAATGGCAGTGCTTACAGGTGTTGGCGCCACTGTGTCTTTGGTTACTTTAGTTGGTGCGACATTGTTTTGCGCACTTGATAATAAATTGATTTTGCTTTGTTGCTGAAAATAAACCGTTGTAAAAATAGTGACGGTAACAAGATAGATTGCTCCCCAAAAAAGATTATTCCAAAAACTTTGTTTGTTGTTGGCATTTTCTGCCGCAGGAATAAGTAAATCCATTTTTTGATGTAGCTCAGCTATTTCTTCATCAAATTGTGTTTTTTGCTCATTAATTCTCAATCGTAGCTGTTGTTCGATTGTTTCTTGTTCTAGCGCTGCTTCTGCGTGAATGACCAGTTGTTCCAGCTCTTCTTTGTCATTGTTCTTAACGGGTTCATTAGCTGCTTGTTGCGGTATCGTTTCATCAACGGTGGCTTCAGTATCCAAACGCGTTAATGCTTGCTTAAGTTCGATGGGCTTGAGCTGTTTTGGTAGTACATCAATGGCACCCAATTCACGGGCTTTGCTCATATAGGTACTGTCTTCTTGGGAGGTATACATCATGACAGGAATAGCAGAAGTGTCGGGGTTGTCTTTAATGACCTTCAGTACTTCCAAGCCATTCATCCCGGGCATGGTATGATCAAGGAAGATCATATCGGGCTTTTGGCGAGATAAATAACCGAGTGCGTCTTCTGCTGACTCAGAAGTATCTACCTCTAAATCGTGTTCTACTAGCATCTTCTTTAAGACGAACTGTGCTAATCGAGAGTCGTCGACAATCAGGGCTTTTTTAAGATTCATTATTGTTTTCCTGTGTGATTAGCTAAATACGCTCGCAGGGGTAATTTATCTAGCTATTCTAAACGGAATTATGCCGTGCTTGCAGTGATTCTTTTCTTACAGTGGGTTTTCAATGGTTATTTCGTGACACATGCCGGATATTTGGTCAATTTAACCCCTTAATTTGTATGAATGTGGACCATGCTATGTCGCAAGTCTTTGCTATAGTTAAAGAAATATTCTACTAATCGTCATTTATGAGCCTTCAACGCCGACTAATTATAGCGATCACACTGCTGCTATTTTGTTTACTAACAGCTAATTTGATCGTGACGGTTCACAATGCCCGCGTCAATATTTACGAGCAGTTAGCTGTGCATGCACAGGATACGGCAACATCCCTTGGCTTTAGTATCACTCAAGCAGCATCAGCTAAAGATAATGTGCAAGTATCCTCGATGATCGACGTGATATTTGATCGAGGTTATTACAGCAGTATCGTCTATCGAGATCTTGACGGTACTGATATTGTAAAAAGAGCATTATCAGGTAAATCACACAGTGTTCCTTCTTGGTTTGCTCACTTAGTCCGTTTACCTGAGCCTTCTGGTCAGTCGGTGGTCTCTTCTGGCTGGTTTCAGCTGGGGGAAATCGTGGTGGTGAGCAATCAAGGCTTTGCCTATCAAGATTTGTGGCGCTCATTTACTGAACAATTGTGGTTGTTCTTGGTGACAATTGTTCTTAGCTATGGTTTGTTGGGGATAGGGTTAAAATTTATACTGCGACCATTGCGCCAAGTTGAAGAGCAGGCAGAAGCTATTTGTCGGCGTGAATTTAAAGTACAGCCTCTCCCGTCGATTCCTGAGTTGCGCAGAGTTGTCTTTGCCATGAATCGAATGGTCGATAAGCTTAAAACCATGTTTGGTCATCAAGTTGAACTCAATGATCGCCTGCACCAGCAACTACGAACCGATGATGTTACCGGTTTATCTAACCGAAGAGATTTTGACGAGCGCCTACAAGCCTATTTAGCGTCGGAACGTACCGCTAATGTCGGCGCCTTAATGTTAATGCAAATAGGTGATTTACAGCATATCAATCGCCATGGTGGTCGCCATGAGGGTGATAGTTATTTACAGGCGGTTGCTCAGCAACTGGTTGACCACTTGGATGAATACCCAGAAGTACTTTATTCTCGTCATAGCGGGGCTGATTTTGCTATTTTTATCCCCGCGATTACTGAAGATGAAAGCCAGCAGATTATGGAACGATTTTACTCTGAGCTACAGGCACTTGAGTGGAGTGGTGAAAAAGTGCAGCCTATTTATATTGGTGTTGTTTATGCTGCAAACTTAAGTGAGCAACTGCAACAGAAAGAATTTAGTTTATTGGCAGCAGCAGATGCTGCTTTAAATAAAGCACGAACAGATCAGCAGGGTGGTACACATTGGGAGCCGCTCGAGAGCGATTCGGTTCACGCCATGCTAAATGCCAATGAATGGTTGAGTCTAATTACTACGGCTTTGGATAAGCATAATTTTAGTTTTCGCTATCAGCCAGTATGGAAACTTGTACATGGTCAAAATCAACTTTTATTTAATGAGTTATTAACCCACCTTACCTTTGAGGATAATGATTACTCTGCCAGTGTGTTTATGCCTATGGCCATGCGCTTACAGCTAATGCCTGCGTTTGATCGGCATGTCATGGAGAGTCTATTTTCCAACCCGGAAGTATTGCCAGAGCACCTGTGTTTAAATATATCAGCCGCAGCGCTTGAGGATGAAGCCTTTATCGCTTCTGTTGAACAAAAGTTGCAAGCGAACCCTGCTGTTGCTTCCCGCTTAGTTTTTGAGTTGCCAGCCAATAGTTTATCTTTTGCTGAGCAATCAGTGAGAGACTTTGCTACATTGGTTAAACGTTTTGGTGCTGAATTATCACTGCATCATTTTGGTCGCGGCACCGCAGAATTTGCTTATATGCAAACCCTACCTTTAGATTATTTAAAAATAGATCGCTGCTTCATTCAAAATATTGTTGACGATGTTGATGCACAATTTTTCGTGCGTTCTTTAGTAACGATTGCGCAGAGTTGTGATGTGATGGTCTTGGCTGAAGGTGTCGAAACAGAAGCCCAGTGGGAGCAATTAGTTAAATTGGGTATTCAAGGTGGGCAAGGTTATTGGCTAGGTAAGCCTCAAGTTACACCGGTCATTGGTTAACTTGGGCGGCAATAAAGGGTAGTATATGGCTTATATTACTTTTTTAGTGCCGAGATGCTTCTGTTATGAATCTGACAACAATTAAAACCTGGTTTTCAGGCCTGTTTAAACGTACCGGAAAAACAGTGACGGATGGTTATGCCGACTTACGTGATGATATCACTCAGGGCTCTATCTGGATGCGCATTATTGTTGCTTGTCTCGCTGTCTATATTCTTCTTATCATCATTTTAGGTGTTTACTGGAGCCGTGAACCCGATGTCATTGTGCTTCACGGTGATATGCAATCATCAAGTGCTGTGAATTCATCAATTTCCCGTGATATTACCGGCAGTGTGACAACCTCCAGTTTGATTATTGTGGCTGACCAGCTCTTGTCAAAACCGGGTGGCTATCTCAGTAATGATATTCTGCCTCCGGGATTATTGTTGGATAATATCCCTAATTGGGAATATGGCGTACTTGTTCAAGTTCGTGACCTTAGTAAAGCCTTGAGAGAAGTGTTTAGCCGTTCGCAATCACAGTCTATCGAAGACCGTGATTTAGCGATTGCTGAACCTCGTTTTAACTTTGATAGTGAAAGCTGGATTTTGCCTTCAAGCGAGTCTATTTATGAAGAAGGTATTGAAATACTGAACTCTTATCATGACCGTTTGGTGGACTCTAGCCAGCCGACGGCGCAGTTTTATGCCCGTGCAGATAACCTTGAGTTTTGGCTAGGCAGTGTTGAAAAGCGTCTTGGTAGTTTATCGCAGCGCCTCAGTGCCAGTGTCGGTCAGCGTCGACTCAATACTGATTTAGCTGGCGAATCCAATGCCGCTCAATCAACGCCTGCGCCAAAAGAGTTAGAAGTTAAAACACCTTGGTACGAAATTGATGATGTTTTTTACGAAGCGCGAGGAACCACTTGGGCCTTGATTCATTTTCTAAAAGGCGTTGAAGTTGATTTTGATGATGTCTTGCAAAAGAAAAATGCCAAAGTCAGTTTGCAGCAAATTATCCGCGAACTGGAAGCCACGCAAGAGCCATTATTTAGCCCTATGATTTTAAATGGCAGTGGTTTTGGTATGCTGGCGAATCACTCTCTTGTTATGGCGTCTTATATCTCTCGTGCCCATGCCGCGATTATTGATTTGCGCGAATTGCTTATACAAGGATAATCATTAGCGTACTTAGGTGCCCTTTAGTCAATTTGATACTTAATGAAAGGTTTTATACTCACTCGTCAATGGCGGGATACGCCTAATGGTATTCAAATTGAGTTATGGCTGGCTACAGAAAGTCAGCCAGTTCAACTTATCATCACCCAACAATCAGCAATTTGTTTTTGTCGGGTAGCTGACCTTGATGCAATCAAAAAAATACAAGCGTCAAATCAATCCTTAACACTTTCCTATAAACCTCTCGAACTTAAAAATTTCCATGGTGAAGCTGTCATGGGAATGTATTTTTCGCAACGATCACAAATGAATACGCTGATTGGATTGTTAGAGTCTAATAATATTATTGTTTGGGAAAGTGATATAAAACCTGCAGATCGTTATTTGATGGAGCGGTTTATAACGGCTGATTTGGAATTTGAAGTAGCTAAGCCATTACAAAAAAATAAAGCCTATACTCGTTTGCATAATGTGCGCATCAAACCAACAAACTATCAGCCGATGCTGAAACTTGTCTCTTTAGATATTGAAACGTCCCTCGATGCTAAAGACCTTTATTCAATTGCGGTTTATGGCAACAATAGCTCTATTGTGTTTATGGTGGATCCAACTAAAGGTGTGGTTAGTAGTACAGAGCTGAAGCCTAGCCAATATGCTAATAATGAGAGCAACAGTAATGATGATAAAAATGACAGTAAAGAAAGTAAATATGATGAGGTATTTCATATAGTATGGTGTCCATCGGTTAAGGAATGTTTGCATCAGTTTCTTAGTTGGTTTCAAAAAAATGATCCTGATATTATTATCGGCTGGCATGTAGTTCAGTTTGATTTGTGGGTTTTGCAAAAAATATGTCAACGTTGGGATGTTGATTTTTCAATAGCACGGGGCAAGCAGAAACTCCATTGGAGACAAGATAGCAGAGAGGATAGTGGTAGTAGTGAATTAAGTAATCAACGACATTATTTGCAAGTCCCCGGTCGCATTGTGCTTGATGGTATAGAACTTCTGCGAACAGCCTTTTATAACTTTGAAAGCTTTTCATTACAAAATGTCGCTAGTGAGTTGTTGGGAAAGGGTAAATTAATCGAAAGCCACAATAGAGCGGCGGCAATTAGTGATTTATTTAAAACAAATAAAACTGCTTTGGCAGCCTACAATTTACAAGACTGTAAATTGGTTTGGGATATTTTTGAAAAAACTAAATTGCTAGAGTTTGCTGTTGAGCGTGCTCGTTTGACTGGGCTTGCAATGGATAGAATGGGAGGTTCTGTTGCCAGCTTTGAATATGCCTATTTGCCTCAGTTGCATCGTTCTGGTTATGTTGCACCTAATTTAGGTGAGTTAGAGTCTGACGTGGTAAGCCCTGGCGGTTATGTGATGAAATCTAAGCCCGGTTTATATCGCAATGTCCTTGTGTTGGATTTTAAAAGCTTGTACCCCAGTATTATTCGTACCTTTAATATTGACCCCTATGCTTTTTGGATTGCAGAGCATAAGCAGTTGTCGCCGGAAAAGGTTGTCGATGGTTTTAATGGTGCACGTTTTTCTCGCGATGAATATATCCTACCAGATATTATAGAAAGTTTATGGAAGGCAAGAGATAAAGCGAAAAGTGATAATAACCAACCTTTATCCCAAGCGATAAAAATTATTATGAATTCTTTTTATGGTGTTTTGGGTTCTACGGGCTGTCGTTTTTTCGATCCTCGTGTTTGCAGTTCGATCACCTTGCGAGGCCATGACATTATTCAAAAAAGTCGAGGCTGGATCCAACAGCAAGAATATGATGTTATTTATGGAGATACCGATTCGGTCTTTGTATGGTTAGGCAATGAAATTGATGCCGATCAAGCTGAAGCAATAGGTAAACAACTAGCAGAGGGGCTCAATCAGTGGTGGACATCTGTACTGGCAGATGAGATGAATTTGGCGAGTGGTCTGGAAATTGAGTTTGAGACTCACTACAGCGATTTTTTAATGCCAACGATTCGTGGTTCCAGTGAAGGCAGTAAAAAACGCTATGCAGGTATCGTTAAAAAAACCGTAGGTAATCGTGTTACGGAAGAATTGATATTTAAGGGCTTGGAAACAGTCCGTACTGATTGGACAGGCATTGCCAAGGTTTTTCAGCAGGAATTGTATTATAAAGTGTTTAAAGGGGAACCTTATCGTGACTATATTTGTCAGACGGTAGAGGATTTGCTTGCGGGCAAGCTTGATCAGCAACTGATTTACAAGAAAAAGTTGCGCCGTCCCTTACAAGGTTATGAGAAAAGTAACCCTCCTCACGTAAAAGCAGCAAAAAAGTTATATAGTATGACGGGTAAGGCGCTAGGGCGAGGTGATAGAATTGATTATCTGATCACGACGAATGGCCCAGAGCCACTGGAATATCAGGCAAGCCTTGTCGATTATCAACATTATATTGATAAACAGCTAAAACCTATCGCCGATAGCATTTTGGTTTTTCTTGATGATAGCTTTGAAAAAATTATCGATCAGCAAATAATGCTTCTGTAAAATTTCACCTATTGAAATTCACCTGTTAAATAGGAATGATGATGAAAAAATTGAATATATGTGCGTTATTACTGGCCGCGACAATGATGCTATTGTCTGAAGTCTCTGTTGCACAGGATAAGATGAGCAATAAACGCTTAGACGAAATTGTACGCCATTTGGATGAGAATGCAGAAGGGCGACCAGGTTTTTGGTCTTTAACAATCGAAAATGTCGGTTTGCAAGTTGTTACTGATGAAAATGCCAATCGTATGAGAATAGTCTCACCTATTTTAAAAACTGAAAATTTGGATGAGGCAACACTGTATCGTTTAATGCAAGCTAATTTTGATACTGCTTTGGATGTCCGTTATGCCATTGCCAATGGTATTTTATGGAGTACCTTTATACACCCTTTAGAATCATTGGATGATGAAGCTTTTTTGATTGCTTTGGGGCAAACCGTAAATGCAGTAATTACTTATGGTTCTAGCTATTCTTCTGGTTTGTTAAGTTTTCGGGGTGGTGATAGCCAATCTATTCTGCAGCGAGACCTTATCGAACGCTTGAAGAAAAAAGGTAAAGAAATTTAATTGTCTTTAATCTTTAAACGCAAGTTTTCTTATGGCTTCTAATTCATTTATGGCGGGCATTGTTTTCAAGAATATATCTGATTCACAAAAAGGGTAAGGCAACTCTTTTAGCCAATCAATTACCTTGTGAGTAAAATTGGGTGATAAAACAATCATATTGTCGATAGTGATAGTCAGTTGAGTCACTTTTTTACTGGAAACAATGTTATCAGACTCAGCACTATCAAAGATCCAATCATATTGCCCATAGCCTACTTTTATATCTTTGCTTTCCTTGTCAGTCATGCCAACCCACCATTGGCAAGATAATGTATTGTTCTCTTTTACAAAAGAGTCAGTTAAACAAAAAGTATAAATGTTTTCATATTGTTGGTTGAATTTTCTGGATAATAAATCGCTAATGGCCGTTAGCCCAAGGGTATCCGAAGGGAAGGAAATGCTATCGCTATTAACTGCCATTTTTAAAATCGCAGTTTCTGAAAAAACAGATGCCATTAAATAAGGTCTGTTGCTATCTTTCGCTTCAATATAGCGTGTTATTTTAGATAAGTGATCAGCGATTTCTGGGTCATTAATGGATATAGTCTTAGCTCTTTTCATCTTTCTCTTGTCTTAGAAACTGTGTTCTTCTGTTGGAAAGGTAGATGATTTAACATCGCTAACATACTGTGCAATCGCATCGGCAATAGAATTGTTTGCCGTCAAAAAGTTTTTGCTAAATTTTGGTGGGTGTTCGGTAATGCCGATCATATCGTTAATGACGAGGACTTGTGCATGAGTGTCTGCCCCTGCGCCAATACCAATTGTCATAATATCGACTTTTTCGGTAATCAGTTTACCCAAGTGTGCTGGCACACATTCCAGTACCACTAAGTCAGCCCCCGCGTCAGCTAAAGCTTGGGTGTCCTGTAATATTTTTTCGGCTTGTTCTTGCTCGCGACCTTGCACGCGGTAGCCGCCCAACTTATTGACTGACTGCGGGGTTAATCCTAAATGGGCACACACAGGTATACCACAGTCATTTAACTTGGTGACTGTTTCGCAAAGCCAGTCGCCACCCTCAAGTTTTACCATATGAGCACCCGCCTGCATCAGTAAGCCAGCATTGGTTGCTGCTTGCTCTGGTGAGCTGTAAGTCATAAAGGGCATGTCGGCAATAATCAGTGACTTTTGATTGCCTCGTTTAACCGCTGCGGTGTGGTAGACCATATCGTTAATGGTTACTGGTAGGGTGCTGTCATGTCCTTGCACCGTCATCCCAAGGCTATCACCTACTAGTACAATTTCTACCCCACTTTTTTCGGCAAGTGCGGCCATAGGTGCATCGTAAAGTGCAACACAGGTAAATTTATCGCTATCTGCTTTGAGCTTGCGTAGCGTATTTAAGGTCACCGCTTTTGTTAGCTCGGTATTGTAAGTACTCATATTACGATATCTCTTTATGGGACTGCTTAATAGGGCTGCTGTCTCTGATGTTTTCTCAAGACTTGCTGAATTATAGAAGAGTTGATGTTGGGTTGTAGTAGTGGCGCCCTTGTTTAATATTTAATAAGTAATCAACCAGTTTTTGGTATGACTCCTCATTGTTCACCCAGTCAATCTCACTGGCATTTACGATGAGTAAGGGAGATTCATCATAAAAATGAAAAAAGCGCGTATAGGCATCATTGAGAGTATCAAGATATTCCTCATCAATACTTTGTTCAGAAGAAATACCCCGTTGTTTTATTCGACGAAGTAATACATCAGCAGGCGCTTGTAAATAAATAACCAAGTCCGGTTTGGGTGCATCGATAGTAATTTGATCGTACACCTGTTGATATATTTTGAGCTCGTCTTCATCAAGCGTAACTTGTGCAAACAAAGGGTCTTTATCAATAAGGAAGTCAGCGACACGGACAGGTTGAAATAAATCGTCTTGTCTCAGTGCTTGAATTTGTTGTGCACGCTGGAATAAAAAGAAAAGTTGAGTCGGTAGCGCATGGCTGACTCTATCTTCATAAAAGCGCTCTAAAAAAGGATTCTTTTCGGCTTCTTCTAATAAAGTGTCATAGTTAAAGGTTGCCGCTAATTGCTTTGCCAGAGTTGTTTTACCAACGCCAATGGCGCCTTCAATAGCGACAAAACGCGGTAGGTCTGCACTGTCGTAGAGTGTGGTTGTTTGCTCCACTAATACTTTCCTGTGGTTATATGTTGATTACTGGCTCTTCGATGACCCGAAGATCGTTTGTATCGCAGCGTTTAATTAAGTCTTGTAGTACTTCCCCAGTAGGCAATACCAATGATGGTGCCAAATCATAAAGCGGTAGGAGTACAAACGCTCTATGTTGTATTTCCGGGTGAGGCACGCTTAGTATTTCGTCCTCAAGTTGGATATTGTCATACAGGAGCAAGTCTAAGTCGAGTGTGCGTGCCCCCCAACGTACTTCACGCTGTCGGCCTCGCTGGTTTTCAATTATGTGCAACTGCTTTAACAGTGCATGGGGAGAGAGTTTGGTTTCCAGTTTGGCGACCGTATTAACATAATCGGGTTGTTCACCCGGTCCAATCGCTTTGCTGCTGTACCATTTAGCGCATAGTAGATTTTTGCAGCCTTCTATCTCTGTCAGTAAATCCAGCCCTCTGCTAATTTGCTGAGACGGTGAATCCAGGTTACTGCCAAGCCCTATAAAAGCAGTGGAGTGGGTACTCACTTCCTTGCTGTTCCTTCTATTAACACTTATTCACTACCCTCATTGTCATTTGTCTTTTTCTTTTTGGGCTTACGACGCCGGCGATTTTTATTACCCTTGGGGTTGAGTTGATTAACCATGGATTCGCGTTCATCTTCATTGGCGTCCTGGAATTGTGTCCACCATTGGCCTAGTTCATCTAGGTTTTCACCTGCGGCTTCGCGTAAGAGCATAAAGTCGTAGCCTGCACGAAATTTGGGGTGTTCCAGTAAGCGATGCGCCCTTTTCCCTTGGCGGTTAGGCAGGCGCCACTGTAGCTCCCAGATTTGCTTCATTGGTATCAGGAAACGCTTTGGGATCATGATACGCTGTAATTGCTGGCTGGTTATCTTTTGATTGGCTTGGTGAAACGACTCCAGTACTGATAGCCCTTTATCCTGCAGTTTAGCGATTTCTGCGTGCAAGGCTGGCCAGAGAAGGGCAGCATAGATAAAGGCAGGAGTAACACGCTTATCGGAGCGAATGCGTTTATCAGTGCTTAGCATCACTTCATCGATCAGCTTACTGTAAGTGGGATCTTGATCGATAACCTTACAGCTCCCTGGAAACAGCTGGTCTAACAATTTATATTCTTTTAGTAAGCCATAAGTGGCAGTGGCATAGCCCCCCAGGAATAGTTTGAGTATCTCTTCGAAGAGCCGAGCAGCAGGCACGTGGCCAAGTAAGTGTGCTTGAGTTCGAATGGGCTCTGCGGTGGACTCTTCGATTTGAAAGCCGAGTTTAGCGGCAAATCGAATGGCTCGAAGCAAGCGCACCGGGTCTTCTTTGTAGCGTGTCGAAGGGTCGCCAATCATACGCAACTGGCGGTTTTCAATATCTTCTAAGCCGCTAGTGTATTCATAGAGGGAAAAGTCCTTGGCTGAGTAATAAAGCGCATTAGCCGTAAAATCCCGGCGCAAAGCATCGCTCTCCATATCGCCATAAACATTATCCCGTAATAATTGCCCAGTATCGGATTCTACCTGTTGGTTGGAATCGCTATTTTGCCCCCTAAACGTAGTGACTTCGATAATTTCTCTGCCAAAGCGGACATGGACAATCTTAAAGCGGCGGCCAATGATACGTGAGTTACGAAAAAGGGTTTTAACCTGTTCGGGGGTTGCGTCGGTGGCAACATCGAAGTCTTTAGGGGAGCCTCCCAGCAATAAATCGCGTACACCTCCGCCCACCAAGTAGCCCTGAAAATTGGCTTGATTCAGCCTATTCATCACTTTGAGTGCATTGGGGCTGATACTGCGGCGAGAGATAATGTGTTCATCCCGAGGGATCACTTTTACATTATTGACTACTGCGGAATCAGGTTTTGAGGGTGAAAATAAAGTAAACAGCCGTTTTATCATAGGAATTATGGGGCGTATCGTCCCGATAAAAGCGGCGATTCTATCATGCTGAGCGCTATTTCAATAATTTGAATAGCACTTTATGAGGCTGGAAAGGGCAAATTGACTAAAAACTCAAATCCCAGATAGCAAAACGGGAAAGCACTTTAAAGTCTTTCCCGTTGTTGTGATTATACTTTGTCGAAACAAGTTACCACAGAGTCAGTTATTTTTATAATTGGGCTTCCTTGCTCGTTTCAGCTATTGCCGAAACTCCTCCCATTATGGTCAGTCAAAAACGCTTTTTTTATTATTATTTATTGTTGTTATGTCTTATTTATTTATTTTTATTCTTTATTGTTTTTATTATTGATTCCTATATAGCATTCTGTATGCCACCTTTGAAAAACTTATATTTTTCAAAGGTTTATCTTTTTTGGTGTTTTTTTATTACAAATTGAAATAAGTCATTTGTTACCTAAAGTTACCTTTTGTGTAACGGTTTTGTGGTGTAGGTAACACTTTTGTTGTTTTTGGCGACATCGTGTCAAGGTGGGTATTTTGGCTATTTCTTATCTTGTCGCTTGATTAAACATATTTATATTGTATTGATGCTGATGGCTGCGTCTGGCCCTGTTATTTCTATTCAGTCTCCATTCAGTTTGGCGAATATAAAATGCTTCCATCGTATCCAGAGATAGGCCATATCACCTTCTCTAACGGGGGAAATAGAAAATGAAATCCATTCAGTTTACTTTTATAGCCTTGATTATATTGTCGTTTGTCATGGCAAGCGGGGCGCAAGCGCGGTCTGAACGTGACGATAAACATCACCATCGTTCCCATAAGGTTGTTAAAGAGAAGCATCGTCAGCACAAGCATGAGCGGTCTTACAGTGGGCACGATCGTAAGAAATACCATAGAAGTTTTAACGATCGGCGTTTTTATCATGATAACCGTCGCTACCAGAAAAAATACAAGCACTACAAACGGCATCACGGTAGTCATCATTATCATGGGCACAAGTATAAGCATAAACACAAACGCCATTACTCCGGTTATTGGGCTGACCACCATCGCCATGGCTATCGCCACCGCTACTATAAGAAACGCCACTATTACTATAACCATATTGGCTTTTATTTTCCGGGCCGAGGGCATATTCACCACGGTCACAGACACGGTGATGACTGTCCAGACTGGCACTACGATGCGTTTGTTACCGGTGTTGTTTTGAGTGCGATTATCAACCACTAGCAATTGTCGATTATTTGCGAGCTTGTTGCTGTCATTTTTATCGAAAGGGGGAATAAAAGTGGCAGCAATTTTTTATAATATTTTTTTGATCATTTTAGCCTGCATTCTTTTCGGGTAATCCTTTCTTGCTTATATCAATAACGTTTCATTTTTCTGATTTTATTTTTATAAAATAATAATTCATGAATGAGTAGTGGGTAAAGTGAAAAGCTTTAAGTAATCGATGGTGTAACCACTGTTTATAGCTACGACGATACCCTGATCGAAACATTGGATGGTGTTGATAAAACCTACATCTACAATAACCAGAACGAAATGATCAGCGTTAACGATAGCGTGGATGTCACCACCTATGAGTACAACGTCGACGGCATTCGCACCGCCCAATCAAATTAAAGGAGTCAAAGCCCTTTAATTTTTTATTGTCGCTTTTTCCGCGGTATCCCCAGTTTTTGTCTGCGTTCCCACAAACATTTTCGGCTGACGCCTAATTTTTTCGCGAGTTCGGTTTCGCTCATGACGTCTTGATTTTCTAATACGAAGCGTTGGAAGTAGTCTTCTAATGATAGGTCTTGTGCGGCGTCGTTATTATTGGGGATGTCGTTGCGGTGATGAAGGCTGCTAACGTTTTGGTTTGAAGTGTTTCTGTCTGTATGTAAGTTGTTGCTAGTACTCATTTGGTTAAGTTCTAACCCTAATAAGTCGTGATGTATCTCTCGAGTATTTTCACACAGTATCACTGCACGCTGGATAGCATTTTCCAATTCCCTGACGTTCCCCGGCCATGGGTAGGCGCTAATGGCTTGGGTGGATTCGGGCGAAAGTGTCAGCGCTGGTTTGTTATAGGTTTCGCAGTAACGGCTGATCAGTGCTTCAGCCAGTGTAATGATGTCTGAGCCTCGGCTGCGCAGTGGTGGGATATGCAGTTGAATCACATTCAGTCGAAAGAATAAATCTTCGCGGAACAGGCCTTCGCGGCAGCGTTGCCCTAAATCTCTGTGGGTTGCTGCTAGTAGGCGAATGTTTACCTTGCGCGTTTCGATCGAACCGACTGGCCTGACTTCACCTTCCTGGAGTACACGCAGTAAGCGCGCTTGCGCTTCCATGGGTAGCTCGCCAATCTCATCTAAAAACAGTGTGCCGCCGTCTGCGGCAACCACCAAGCCTTCACGGCTACTGGCGGCACCGGTAAAAGCGCCTTTTTCATGACCAAAGAGTTCTGATTCGATGAGTGTTTCAGGAATGGCCGCACAATTAATACAAATTAATGGGTTTTTGGCCCGTTGACTGGATTGGTGAATGGCGCGGGCGGTGAGTTCTTTACCGGTGCCGGTTTCGCCATGAATAAGCACGGTGGCATCGGTGGGTGAGACTTGTTCGATACGCTTATACAAGTCTTGCATAATGGCGCTATTGCCCAGCATTTCCCCGGAGGATTGATTTTGCGGTGTTTTTTCCACGGATACGGCTTTGGGTGTTTCTTGCAGGACGCGCTCAACGGTCGCCACCATTTCGTCGTGATCGAAGGGTTTGGCAATATAATCCACGGCTCCCATGCGCATGGCGTCCACGGCGGACCGCAGGCTGGCATAACTGGTCATAATTAGGACCGGTGTGCTCGTAGCCAGTTTGATCAGGTCGGTACCCAGTGCACCGGGCAAGCGTAGATCACTGATGATCAGGTCATAGTTATCTAGGGTATGCTTGGTCGTCGCTTCTTTTACTGAGCCAGCTTCACGCACATCATAGTCGTGACGCTGTAGCAACTTGCGTAAAGCCATGCGGATGATGGCTTCATCTTCAACAATCAGAATTTTACTCATAGCCGCCAAGTGTGACGTGGGTTTGCTTTGGTTTCAAGCCTTCTGCGGACTTATTCGTTATTTCCCTGTAAAGGTTCATTATATAGAGGTAGTTGGATGGTAAAGCGGGTCCCTTTCCCTTGCGCTACCGGACTGGTGATATGGATATTACCTTGGTGCTCCTCAACAATACTAAAAACCACGGATAAGCCTAGCCCTGTGCCTTTGCCGGTATCCTTGGTGGTAAAGAAGGGTTCCATCACCTGTTTGATAAATTCTTTGGGGATACCGCTACCTTCATCGGTGAGATCAACTTCCAGGCGATCTTCCTCTATTCTGCTGAGCAATGTGATGGAGCTGTATTCTGGGCTGGCATCATTGGCATTGCCTAATAAATTGATAAAGACCTGAATAAAGCGCTGACTGTCACCCCAGATAATGGCATCTTTATCGATGTTATTACTGTACTCAATGGGTTTACGATCTCTCTGTAGTGATAACAAGTGAATGGCTTCATTGGCGCAATCGTAAATATTGACCTTGTGGAAGTCTTTCGATGATTGTTTGCCGGTATGAGCAAAGGTCACCAGCGATTGCACAATCCGGCTGATGCGATCGGTTTGCGACAGGATGGCGTCAGCGGTTTCGCCGCGGGCTTCTTCCTCTTCATCGTAACGTAGGTTTTGCGCAAGACAGGCAATACCGGTAACAGGGTTGCCAATTTCATGGGCGACACCGGCGGCTAAGCGTCCGATGGACGCTAAACGGGTATTGTGGACCAGCTCTTGCTCCAGTAATTGCAGGTCAGTGATATCTTCGATCAAAATCACTTGGCCTTCGGTACGTTCTGGTGATTGCTCCTGTATGGCTGATTTATGCAAGCGATACCAGTGGGTATTGCCACTATGGTCAACGGATTGTTTATTAATATGTGTATGCCAGTCGTTAGCAAAGTCGCGAATTAATTTCCCCCAAGGGTTGGGGATATCTTGCAGGTTAGAACCGGTTACTTCCGATACACTGATGCCGGAGATTTCCGCCATGGTGTTGTTCCATAGTAGTACTTCATCATCGAGACCAATAGAGCAAATCGCAATGGGTAATTCTTGTAGAGTGTTGCGGTGATGCAGGCGTAGTTGATTAACGTCAGCGGTTAAGCCTTGCATTTTGCTGCCCATACGTTCTAAACGGCTTTCCATTAAATTAATATCAATGGCTTCCGTTGATGATGATGACGGTGAGCGGTACGGAAAGCTTCGGTCAATAATTTCTGAGGCCATGGTGTGACCTAATAAACCTGAAAGGTTAGTGCGAACTCTCGTTCTTAGTCGGCGTAGTGCGTAAGGGCGGGTTTCTTCTTCGTTCATTCCCAGAAAATAAAGTGCGCGATCCACTTCTTTTTCTGCGGCGCTGTGGCCAATACTGCTGGTCAGTTTTTCTTTAAATTCTTTTGCTGATCTGACTTCTAATGTGCGCCGAAAAGGTTGGCTGAGTTCGTCCTCAGCACAGACATCGGCGTGATAAAGTTCTTCATCGCTCATGGGTGTGCAATATGAAACAAGAATAAACATGGTGATATTGACACCGATAGAAATCAGCGTGATGGGTTCCCACGCAGGAATACCTGTAGCAATTGCTTCACTAACAAAAGGAAGGTGTAGTGTGTCCCAGCCGAAGACAACGGGCAATGCCATGCCAATAATCCAAATGATCGAGCCGGAAATAATGCCCGCATAAAAACCAAAGCGATTGGCTCTTGACCAGTAATTAATAGCCACGACACCGGGAACAAATTGTAATGCTTGAATAAAAGCCAGTAATGCTAAATCCATTAAAGAGTAACGGTTATTCAGCCAAAGGTATAAAAAATAACTCGATAGGGCTATAGCAATAATTAATAAACGACGTAGCCAGCGCAACTGAGCGTAAATATCTTTTTGTGTTTGCAGGCTTAATAGTGGCAGCAACCATTGATTTAATATCATCGTTGATAATGACAAAATAGAAATCACCAATGCGCCGGAAGCTGCTGATAAACCACCAAGCCATGCAATTAAGGTAATCACTGGTGCGTTTGCATATTGCGGTACGCCTAAGGCGAAATAAGAAATGGGAACGGGAACATCCAGTTCAAAACCGGCCCATAAAATAGGAAAAACCGGCAAGGCCATTAGCAATAAAAATAAAGGGAAGGCCCATGTCACCATGCGGGCCACTTGATTAATGGATTGATCCATTTGGCTCATATGAAACACATGAGGCATCAGTACGCCGGTCGCGATAAAGACCAATAATAAGGTGTGAGACGATGAACCTTGTGCTGGGCTGTTTAAGCGAGCTAAATGCTCTGCATTATCTAAGAGCCATTGATCAAGTTCATTAAAGCCACCAAAAACAACATAGACTGCGAATAGTCCGACGGTCATTAAAGCAATAATTTTTATCATCGACTCGAAAGCCATTGTGGTAATTAATGCTTTATATTGACTGTAGCCCGCGCCAAAAATCATACAAAAAGCGGTAATCAGTAAGCAGTAAAATAAGGCAAAGGTATCGCGTTTTTGATCCCACTCTTCGGTGTTAGCTGTTTTTTCTGGCAAGGTTTGGGTCAGTAATAAAAGCGTGTCGGCAACCGCTTGTACTTGTAAGACCAATAAGGGAACCACTGCTAGCGTAATAAATAAGGTTGCCAAGCTACCGGCCAGTTGGCTTTGATAACGAAAAACCAATAAGTCAGCAATAGAACGAAGTTGAAAGCGTTGGCAAAGTTCTGCCAAGGGCGCTTGGATAATGGGTGCGAATAAAAAGAATGCACCAGTACCCATATAATAGGCTAGTGCGCCGTAACCAAATTGAAAGGCGAGATCAATCACGCCATAAAATGACCACGCACTAAAAAAGATACCCAGTGACAATACATAGGTTGCAGGGTGATTGGTAATCTTCTTGGGAATCCAGCCATTGTTTGCGGCATAGGCAATTACAAACAGCATAATAAGATAGCTGATACCCAATAAGGCGATATGAGTCAGTTCAAAGATCATGAAGGTTTATTATATTTTTGGAGTAAGTATGCGCCGACAATAATTAATATCCAGACAATAAACGGTTTATACCAACTGCCCGCAGGCGAAATCACCCAATTAAATAAGGTGGGTGTAAATATATAGGCAATAAGGACCGTAAAAAGTAAAAAACGCTGGTTGCTCATAATGATCGATCAATAAAAACAGGTTTTGATATTACGCAGACCTTAGTGGCGGCGCAACCGATGAATGCTGTGGAATACGTTCTCGTTGCCAGTTCTCTGTGGCCCAGGCTAGTAGCGTGGAGCAGTTATTTTCTTCTATTAATTCATTTGGGGGTGGATGACCTAGAAAACCTAAGGCAGTAGTAAGGTTATTTACGGCATCTTGATCAATAATCGGTGCAGCTTTTGTTTGCTTACTGAGTTTATGGCCATCTTGTCCCAGCGCCAGTGGTGTATGGCCGTATTGGGGCACGTTCATACCGAGTAATAAAAACAGATAACGCTGGCGACTAGTGGAATCTAACAAGTCATAGCCGCGAACCACATGAGTAATCCCTTGAAAATGATCGTCGACCGCAACGGCCAACTGGTAAGCGAATAAACCATCCTTTCTACGAAGAATGTAATCACCGGTGAGTGACAGAGGAATAGATTGTGGGCCGAGTATTAGGTCCTCAAATGTTTCTGCTATTTGTGTTTGCTTCGATGATAATTGATCTGTTTTTAAGCGGATAGCAGTTGGGGCATCGTCATTGGGCTGACGGCTTCGACAGTGACCATCGTATTGACCTTCGAGAGAAATAATCCGCTGGCGTATACAGCTGCAAGGGTAAATGCGATCTTGCAGGTGCTCAAGCGCTGCCTCATAGGCATCAAGTCGGGAACTTTGGTAGAGCACCTCTCCATCCCAGAGTAGGTGATGAGCTTCCAGAGAGCGGATAATACTGTCGGCAGCACCAGCTTCTTCTCTGGGGGGGTCTAAGTCTTCCATACGGACTAGCCATTTGCCATGCTGTGTTTTGGCATCGAGATAACTGGAAACCGCAGAGACTAAGGAGCCAAAATGCAATTTGCCACTAGGCGATGGCGCAAAGCGGCCAATGTAACCACTTGATCGGGATGAGGTGGGCGAGCTAGCAGTGAGTCGCATACTATTTTGATGGGGTGATGTCAGCAGGAAGATAGTGTGCTGACCGTAGCCAGCACATCAATTCAGTGACTAGGTGCCTACTTGCTTTTCTTTGATCTCGGCAAGTGTCTTGCAGTCAACACACTGGGTCGCTGTTGGACGGGCTTCAAGACGACGAATGCCAATTTCGACACCGCAAGCTTCACAGAAGCCATAATCGTCGGCATCAATCTGCTCGATAGTCTTATCAATTTTTTTGATAAGTTTACGTTCACGGTCACGTGTTCGTAATTCAAGGCTGAATTCTTCTTCTTGGCTGGCACGGTCAGCGGGGTCAGGGAAGTTAGCGGCTTCGTCACGCATATAGGTCATGGTGCGATCCACTTCTTCCATTAATTCATTTTTCCAGGCAAGTAGCAGGTTTTTAAAATGCTCTCGCTGGTCTGCATTCATGTATTCTTCGCCTTTCTTTTCTTTATAAGGCTCGAATCCATGTAAAGTCAGCGTTTCATTGCTATTCGGCATGTGCTGTATCTCTTGTTAATGCGTTTATTAAAGCGGTGTTGGTGCCCAGCTATACTACTACGGAGTCCTAGTAAGCACCCTAAATAGAGGGGCAAATTTCAACCGGCGGGCAAATTACCAGATATTGCGCTAGGTTTCCAGCAGTTTATCTCTCTATTGATCTTTATACCGCCCCGATAATACTGGACTAACCATTATGGTGTTAGTTTTTCGGAAAACAATCTTTGCGCGAGATCAAATTGTTCTAATTACACCTCGATTATCCCCATAGTTTGGCATAATGGGCCACTTTTTTCCTCTTAGATTTATATTTTGTATGAAATTTGACCCGCCATTTCAGCCTGCCACATTGTTAAAGCGCTATAAGCGATTTTTAACAGATATTGCGTTACCGTCAGGCGAGCAGACCACAATTCACTGCCCCAATACCGGTTCAATGAAGCAATGTATTGTAGACAATAGTCAGTGTTGGTACTCGGTATCTGATAACCCTAAGCGCAAGTACCCTTTTACTTGGGAAATTGCCACAACCGCGACCGGTCATCTAGCCGGCATTAATACTGGCCGGGCGAATGGCCTGATTCAGGAGGCGATTGAATTAGGTGTTATCACTGAGCTGCAAGGTTATGACACTATTAAGCCTGAAGTGAAATACGGGGAAGAAAAAAGCCGTATCGACTTTCTTTTATCCTCTTCCGGTAAAGCGGATTGTTATGTGGAGGTTAAAAGTGTAACGCTCGGCGTAGGGAGTGGTCAGGGGCTTTTTCCTGATGCGGTCAGTACACGAGGGGCTAAGCATTTACGCGAATTGATTGGCATGGTGAACCAAGGGTATCGAGCGGTACTGGTTTTTTGTGTTCAGCACACGGGTATCGATGTGGTTTCTCCAGCGGATGAGATTGATCCTGATTATGGCGAAATATTACGAGAAGCGATAAAACAGGGGGTTGAAGTTATTGCCTACCGAGCTCAGATATCGGCTAATGAAATTGTCATCACGCACCCCATTCCTCTTAAACTATAAAATAAAATAGCAGTGTCACAATGGGAATAAAAGCGCAAACATTATCAAATGCAATGGCCTAGTATGGTTTGTGTTGAAGGCATTACGTTAAAAGTATTGTGTTAAAGGTATTGCGTTGAAACCTAGTATTGCCACTTATATATCGATACAGGAATTATGATGAAAAAAAGCACCAGTGAAAATTATCGGCAGCGTTTGATTAAGGTGATTGATTATATTCATGATCATCTTGAGGACGAGCTGGATGTGAATACACTAGCTGACGTTGCTCTTATGTCACCTTATCATTTCCATCGTATTTATCGTGAGCTGGCGCAAGAAACGGTCAATGCAACAGTGAGACGATTACGCCTTCAACGTGCAGCGGTAGATTTGTTAAGAACTGATTTGCCGATTTCAAAAATAGCGAAGAAGGTTTGTTACAGTAGCCTTGAAGCATTTACTCGTGCGTTTACCAAATCCTTAGGTGTTGCACCGGCTGCTTATCGAGAAACGCGGGCGAATGATTATCTCCAGATGCCTCTGGAACCCTTTGTTGCTGTTTTGCCAAGCGAAATTAAAAAGGTAAGTGATATGTATACAGTAGAAATTATTGAAAACAAGACAATAGATTTAGTTGGCTACCATCATCAAGGTGATTATATGGATATAGGTAATGTATTTGAGCGGCTATTTATTTCAGGTGCTAGTCAGGGGTTGTTAAATGAAAGCACACGATCAATTGGTCTGTATTTTGATGACCCCAAATCAGTGGATGTTAATCAACTGCGTTCTATGGCCTGTATCACTATAAACGATGGTGCAGCATTCGAAGGTGCCGATGCCCCTGAAAAAATATCCATTCCCAGTGGTAAATGTGCCACCTTATTATTTAAAGGACCTTATGCTGAGTTAGAGAAGCCTTACGATTGGCTGTTTGGCGAATGGTTGCCTAATAGTGGCCATGAAGCCGAAGACTTCCCTCCTTTTGAAGAGTATTTAAATGACCCTAAAGAAACGCCTCCGAGTGAATTATTAACCCGAATACACTGCTTATTGGTTTAAGGTATGGCTCGGCTGTTGGATGTGTTTATTGAAAGCCTGCAACAGCCCAGCTTCCATCGATTGCTACTGATACGGCATGATCAATATCATTGTTTGGATCTTTACGGCAATCGATAAAAAGCGATAGGCCCTGAGCGGCGTCATCACGGTTAGGAAAAGGGCCGACATCGCGCTTTTCTCTTGTAGTGAAATACCAATTATTTTCGACGGAAAAGAAACGGTCGCTGCGGAACCAGAATTTATTTACTTCACCTTCGCGTACATCCAACTTATCTTCTGTTTGGTGAGTCATTGACATAATCCCTCAATAATAATTTGACACGATTATTATATACATTTGTCTGTAATTTATGGGAATAAAGGCGTAAACGGCATAAAATAATGATAACTGGTTAACATAAAGTGTTAATGGTTTATCCGTTTGTTTGAAAGGATCCGGAGTAAAGGTCACCGTAAATATACAAAATGATTAGTGGAACAGAGATCATGCACAGAAAGCGTATCGTCGCGAAAAGGTCATCCAAGAAATTCTGTTTCCTTTTTAGCCATATAGTAAATGCTATTGGAATACTTAACGCAAGAGAAATGATAATAAAGGTGCCACTTTGGGGTAGTTGAAGAGGTAGCGCGCGGATATTCCAGTCAGCAAGGTGCAAGCTAAGTAATAATAAAAAGATAAGGGAAATTCCTATGGCTTCTAGCGGAAATTTGACGGGTGTTTGGTAGGTGTAATCAGTTATGGTGTTAACTTTATGGTCAATGACTGCGTTATCGTCGATAGGCTTATTTGTGGATATCTGGTAAAACCAAAATAAAATGATGGCGGTTGCCGTAGTTAAAAAGAATCCAAAATAACTCTGTGAGAACCAAAAGCACACTAAAAGTAATAGTAAAAGAATAGTTGAAATAGTATAGCAATAAATTTTTATTGTTAAGCTACTGTCTTCTACAGCCATTTTTAGATGAATACTACAAGCAAAGAAAAATAATATAAAGATAAAGGCAGATATTGTGGCATAGCCAGATGCCAAACCATCAAGAAAGGTAAGGAAGGAATAGAGCAATATTCCAAACCCTGCGCCTAAAAGGATTAAATATCGCTCTGCAAAAATATTAAATTTTTGTTTTTCCATTATATAAATCCATATTTATACCTTAATAATATCAAGCCTTGGCTTTACAAACAATGAAAGCAGGTTCGGCTAAAATAACGTATAGCCCAGTTCATTGTTGAGTTTTCTATTTGTTATTATTGACAGACTCGTACACCGCAACGCTAAGAATAATAGCGCCGCCGATCACAATAAATAGTGTCGGTTGTTCTTTGATAAAAAGCCATGCCAGTAGGGCGCCTATAACAGGTTGTAAACAGCTGATCATAGCGACTGTTTTTGCTGGCAGATTTTTGTAGCTCATTACCAGTAGCGTATGTGCGCCAGCTGTGGTTAATAAACCCAGTACGATAAGCTTTATCCATGAAATAGATGCTAGTTCGCTGACTGCGGTGGTATCGACAAAGAGCAATAACATCACTGAAATAGCGATAACTTGGTGCAGCATAAGTTTTTCACTGGCAACATCGGCAAAGTAATACTTTTGAATAATATTGCGGCTGGCAAATAAAAATGCTGAGATGACACCCCAAAAAACACCTTGTAAGCGTGTGGAGTCCAGTGATACCGAATCACCTCCCGCCATTAGAACGATCCCCAGTAATACCAGCACTGCTGATAGTAGGTCCTTCCAATGAGGAATGGAGCGATGAACCAGTGCTTCCATAAAGACAACCATTACAGGGAAGGTGTACAGGGCTATCATGCCAATGGCAATGGTAGCAACTTGCATTGCGTGAAAGAATGTCACCCAGTGTAAACCCATAAGGATGCCCAGGCCATAAACGCCCATTAGTTTTTTATTGTCACTGATCCAAAATGCGCGTTTGAAAATAAGTAGATAAACTATTATGCCAATAGCAGCGATCACGCTGCGTATTTGAGTAATACTGGTCGCATCCAAAGGTATGCCTTTTGCGAATAAGCCGTTAGTACTTAAAAGAATGATTCCTACATAAAGGATAAGATAGACGGGGTATGTGGGCATGCTCTATCCGTGTCGCCGATGGCACGTTACTAATATAATGAATACTATAATCAATGTGAACGGTATAAATGTATCGAGTATCAGCGTATCACTCTTCATCGAATGTGGGAGGAATGATAAGGCGATTACGAGAAGACTGACGATATAAGTTAGGATCTTTGTTGTTTTGGTTTTGACTGGCTTGATCTGTCATTAACTTAAGCCAGCGTTTATTGTCTGCCCATGTTTCTTCGTGAATGGAATCTGGCTTTTTGACAGTTTCTGTTTTCATATTCTATGGTTGTATGCTCAATTGATGAAAGTACTGATTTTACGGTAATGATCTATAGCGTAAACTATAGCCGCTCAATTGCCAATTCAAATAATTACTTGAAGGAAAAATAATGGATCCACTGACTCAGGGTGTTGTTGCTGCTGTCGCATCTCAACAGGTATCGCAGAGAAAACATATTGCTTATGCCACATTGTTGGGCTTTTTTTCTGGTATGACGCCTGATTTAGATGTTTTGATTAAATCTGATGTTGATCCATTATTGGCTTTAGAATATCACCGGCACTTTACCCATTCCCTTTTCTTTATTCCTGTTGGTGGTTTGCTTTGCGCTCTTGTGTTTTATGCGCTGATATTTCGTAGGCCTTCAATGCAGGCGCAAGGGTTCACCTTTAAGCGGGTCTGGTTATATTGCACTTTAGGCTATGCGACTCATGGTTTACTGGATGCTTGTACTACTTACGGTACGCAGTTGCTATGGCCTTTATCCGATATGCGGGTGGCTTGGAATACTATTTCTATTATTGACCCTATCTTCACCTTACCTTTGTTAACATTTATTGTTATTGCTGCGCTTAAAAAGAGTAAACGCTTTGCTCATATCGCTTTGGTGTGGGTTGTTGCTTATACCGCTATGGGCATTATACAGCGTGAACGAGCTGAATCAGTGGGCTTGGAATTAGCTGCATCGCGAGGGCATACGCCGCTAAGACTTGAAGCAAAGCCAAGTTTTGCCAATATTGTTGTCTGGAAAACTGTTTACTCAACTGATGATGCATTTTATGTGGATGCGGTAAAGGTAGGGTTAGGGCAGCGTATTTATGAAGGGGCATCGGTTCCAAAGTTAAATGTTGAAACGGCTTTTCCTTGGTTGGATGAGCATTCCCAACAACGTAAAGATATTGAACGCTTTCGCTGGTTCTCTAATCGTTATCTTGCAGTATCACCACAAGACCCGACACAGATTATCGATGTTCGCTATTCCATGATCCCTAATGAGATTCGAGGCTTATGGGGGATACAACTCGATGAGAGGGCCAATAGTAATCAACATGTTAATTATGTCTTTGGTCGTGATCGGGATCAAACAGTGTTTAAACAATTATGGAAAATGATTGTCGAATAATGAGAAGCACCACTAGCTATAAAGTATTAAGGTTTATTTATGACGTTTGCAGAAACAATACAAGCCCTGTTTCAATCTTATGGGCAATTGCCGGGTATTACCATTGAGTGCCAAAAAGAATTAATTGCAATTGGTGTAGAAAATAAAGCGGCCAGAGCGGAAGTCTTTTTACAAGGCGCGCAAGTATCACGGTATCAGCGAAAAGGTGAGAGACCCATAATATGGCTAAGCCAGCAATGTGACTATAAAGAAGGCACTCCTTTGAGAGGGGGGATTCCTATCTGCTGGCCTTGGTTTGGAGATCTAGATAAAAACCCTGAATATTTGCAAAAACAATTTACACCAGCGTTTGTCACCACAGCGCCAGCTCATGGTTTTGTTCGCAATCAAGTATGGGATGTGAAAAATATTTCTATCCCTAGTGATAATTTAACTATTATTGAGCTGAGTTATATTATTTCAGAGGGTGCTGAACCTTTGTGGCCATTTGCTACGGAGCTTGTTTATACCATTGAAGTTGGGCAGCACTTATCAACAAGTTTAAGTGTAAATAATATCAGTCAACAAGCGTTCACATTTTCTGGTGCATTACACAGTTATTTTGTAGTTGATAGCATTAACAATACATTTGTTAACGGCTTTGATGGGCTGAGTTATGTTGATGCTTTAAATAATTGGGAAGCCAGTCAGCAGGAAGGTGATATTGATTTTGATCAAGAGGTTGACCGTATCTATCAATCATCCCCTAAAATCATTACATTGATTGATGGTCAACGAAAAATCAAGCTAACCAATGGCGGTAGTAAAAGTACGGTTGTATGGAATCCATGGAAAGATAAAGCAAAGCGTCTCTCTCAATTTGCGGACGATGATTATAAGACAATGGTATGTATTGAAACTGCCAATGCCTTGGATGATGTTATCACATTGGAGCCAAATGAAAGAGCGTGGCTTTCTGTACAAATTGAATAAGGTTTTATTTAGCAGTCCTCTATAGCATCACTTATTTTTTTGTTTCTTAATAATATGTTCAATCGCTCTAGTTGCCGCAAGGAAGCCAAAGCTTGCAGTCACCATTGTAGCTGCGCCATAGCCGCCACTGCAATCGAGTTTTTCACCTTCACCTAAAAACTCTCTACTTTGACAAGTTTCGCCTTGATTGTCTGGGTAAGTCATTTGTTCTGCGGAATAAATTGTTTCGACACCAAATGATTTTTTGGTGTCGCGGCTAAAACCATGATGACGTCGAAGATTATTTCGGATTTTAGCAAATAGAATATCTCCCGTTGTTTTCTTTAAGTCACCGTAGGTAATTTGAGAGGGGTCCTTTTTGCCGCCGGACGAACCAATACTAATAATAGGTATATTATTTTTTGTGCAGTAGGCAATTAATTCGGTTTTTTCAATGGCGTTGTCAATTGCATCAATGACCAGAGAGAAATCATTTTTTACATAATCAGTTACATTATGTTTATCGATAAAATCGTTAATAATGTGCGAGTTGATCTCTGGGTTAATATCGTTTAATCGTTCTCGCATGGTTTCACTTTTAGGATGACCGACCGTATTACAGTTTGTATGTACTTGGCGATTGGTGTTGGTGACACAAATATCATCGAGGTCCATTAAAGTGATGGTGCCAATGCCTGAGCGGGCTAATGCCTCGGCCACCCATGAGCCGACGCCACCAATACCAATGATTAATATATGGCTTTTCAGTAAAGTGGATGCGGCTTGTGTTCCATACAAGCGTATAATGCCGCCAAAACGTTGCTGGTAGCTATCCGTAAAATGATCACTGGATGACATGGTGTGGTTAATGTTGTTCTAAAAAATGAAAAATAATTGCGGAGGGATTGTAGCATGAGAAAACAGTGACTCAATGCTTTGAGCCACTGTTTTTAGCGATTTAAAAGAAAAGTATTAGAAGGCTGTACGTTTGTAATCTCGATATTCAGGTAACCAGCAATTGCTTTCGACTTTTTCATCAATGCGTTCATCGGTCGTATTTAATGCGACACCGTCTTTAATAGCTTGTTTAAAGACTTTTTTGGCAATAAATTTACTGACATCACGAATATCATTGAGGTTAGGCAATAAAGCCCCAGAGCCTTTATTGTGAGTGTTTGAGTATTCAGCCAAAGCATGACTAGATTCCATCAGCATATTTTCGGTGACACGTCTTGCCTTACTGGCGACCACGCCTAAGCCAACACCGGGGAATATGTAGCTGTTGTTACACTGTGCAATAGGGTATGACTTGCCTTTATATTCTACCGGATCAAACGGACTACCTGTGGCGACGATGGCGCGGCCATCGGTCCATTCAATAATATCCGATGGTAAAGCTTCTACTTTCGATGTTGGGTTAGACAATGGCAGTATAATAGGCTTATCCGTATTGGCTCCCATTTGCTCAACAATCGATTGAGTAAATAAATTACCCACAGCAGAAACACCGACAAGCACAGTTGATTTAGAATTGATAACCGTTTGTTCCAGCGTTGCTGTTCCGTTAGGCGCATCTTTATCGATGCCCCAGTCACTTAAGATGTTATCGCTTTGAGCCAAGACTTGCTGGAAATCCTTTAAGCCAGACATGCTATTAACGACCATGCCGCGGCTGTTGATCATAAAAATACGTTGGCGCGCTTCAGCGTCAGTTAGCCCTTCAGCGACCATTTGTGCAGCAATTTGTTCTGCGATACCACACCCCGCTGATCCTGCACCACAGAAAGTAATAGTTTGATCTTTTAACTCTTCCCCTTTAGCTCTACATGCGGCTAATAAGGTCCCGACCGTAACCGCTGCTGTACCTTGAATATCATCATTAAAGCAGCACAGTTGATCACGATAACGATCAAGTAATCGGTTTGCATTATGACCAGCAAAATCTTCAAATTGGAGTAAGGCATTAGGCCAACGATCTTTTATCGCGGTGATAAAAGTATCAATAAAATCATCATATTCTTGACCAGTAATACGTTCTTGCTTCCAACCCATATACATAGGGTCATCGATTAATTCTTTATTGTTGGTACCAACATCCAACGTGATCGGTAAGGTATAAGCGGGACTGATACCGCCGCAAGAAGAGTAAAGAGCAAGTTTACCAATGGGAATACCCATACCACCAATACCTTGATCGCCTAAACCTAGAATGCGTTCACCATCAGTGACGACAATAACTTTGACATTTTGCTTAGTAGCATTTTGTAACATATCGTCAATGTTTTCACGGTCAGTGTAGGAGATAAACAAACCACGATGACGACGATAAATACGTGAAAATTGTTGGCATGCCTCACCGACTGTCGGTGTATAGATAAGCGGCATAATTTCTTCAAGGTGCGCTGTGATCAAACGATAATATAAGGTTTCGTTAGTATCTTGAATATTGCGCAAGTAAATATGTTTTTCCATGTTGCTGTGGAAAGCGGTCAACTGTTGATAGGCGCGTTGTTCTTGCTCGTCGATTGTTTCAATAACGTCTGGCAGCAGGCCTGTTAAGTTGAAGTCTCTACGTTCTTCTTTTGAGTACGCGTTACCCTTATTGAGTAAAGGTGTTTCTAATAATGCGGGTCCAGCAAGAGGTAAATATAATGGTCTTTTATTCATAGTAAATTACAACATGATAAGATTAATGCGTTAATAAATTCTTGCAACAACCTTATGCGGATTACTTTTGAGAAATTTTCTTCTCAAGAAAAGGTTGAGCGATAAAATAAGTGTTTCGCTTTTGGCTAAAACTAAGTTCAGGTTGACCTTCGTTGGTCAAAGAAGAGCAATCGATATGATTATCAAGTGCGAGATCGATATTATGGCCCAAAGTCTCTTGATTGTTTGAGACTGGTCTATAATATTCAATAAACAGGTATGTTTTACCGTTATTTGTTTAAGCCGGAAAGTATACAGTATTCTTATGACAACTTTAAGATACCAAAGTGAAAATATTCGTTTCCCTATGGTTCTAATTGACTCTAGGCGCCATAGAATCGAGTTTTATCGGAAGAGTAATGATGACCAAACCTACACTTTAATAGCGTTTTCAGGCTATTCTGATCAATTGCCCGATAAGAAAAAATCTCAGGGCCCTTATCATCACGCTGAACAAATATCAGGTATGACCAGTGCAATAGTGGCGCAATTATATGATCAGGGCTATCAAATTGAGCGTGATTTAGTGCCAGTTTGGTCGCTAGTGGCTCAAGGTGTCAGTAATCGTCAACAAATTATTCGTAATAAGAATGCGGGCAATTACACCTTTGATGCCAATGATGTTTATCTCGATTTTTAATCATTACTTAAACTTCTTCCTTTGTTCTTTCTGCGAGTAATGTCTTAATGTTTTGATCGGCATTCACGTTAAGGTGAGCGCTCATTACCGGAATAACTTCGCAAAGTTGTGTGAAATCGTCTCGGTTAATAAAGAGTAATTCACCTTTTTTAACGTTTTCTAATTTACCTAATGTGAGACTGCTGGCTTGAATCACTTGGTCGCCACCGTGATCGCCTTTGTTTAGAATTTTTTCAAGCATTTCACCTTCTTTGGTTTGTAATGACAATTTAAATTGCCCGCTCATTACAATAAAAAAGCCGGGGATTAATTCGTCACGTTCGTAGACTACTTCACCATCTCTATAGTGACGACGAATAAGTGCAGAGCTTTCGGCATGGGCCATTTGAACAATCGTTCTAGGCATAAAGTAATCAAATAGCCAGTTTAATGCGACGCGTAAGCGTGTCGAGAAATGTGGCAGCATGCCAATATAAAGTGCTCTCCAGAGTAGCCATGCAAGCAAGCCGGTAATCCGGATGCTTCCCATTTGTACGACGCCTTTATAAGCACCGAGTGAGGCCATCATACCTTTAGGTTTATAGTTAAAGGGCAGAGGCTCTTTCCCCTTGGAGAATGCGATAAGGTTACGTGCTAGTAGTTTTGCTTCTTGAACCGCAAATTGTGCAGTTGGGGGTGCGTAGCGAGTGTTGCCCTTAGCATCTGTTTCGAGTGGGATGGCTGCGGTATCACCTAAGGCCCAGATATTGTCATGGGCTTTAACCTGCAAGTAAGAGTTGGTGATTAATTTGCCTCGACTTTGCTCAAAAGGTAAGGCTTTAATGAAGTCTGATGGACCATTACCTATTGTGGTGACAATGGTCATTGTGGGAATAATATCTCCCTTATCGGTGCATACTGTTGTTGCGCTGGCGGATTCTATTCCAGTATTTAGCATAACCGTTGCACCGCGTTTTTTAAGTTGCTCGCTTGCATATTGACCTAGTTTTTCAGGCATTTCTTGCAGTAGGCCGCTGCCTCTCTGAATAATAATGGCTTTGATATCTTCTTTTTTGATATTGGGGTAGTACTTGCGTACTCGGTGAACCATTTCTAATACTTCACCGAGCGTTTCAACACCAGAAAATCCACCGCCAGCAACGACAAATGTTAGTGCCATTTTTTTGATATCTTCGAAGCGGGTAACATCGGCCAGCTCCATACACTGAATAACATGGTTGCGTAATTTATAAGCATCGGACAGGTCTTTCATTGTCAGGCTATGCTGCAAAAAACCTGGAAATAAGCTGAGGTCGGTGACTTGGCCGGAGCCAATGATCAAATCATCATAGTCAAGTTCTTGTAAAATCCGCTTTCGTCCCTGCAAAATAGTCACGGTCTGTTTTTTATGATCGATGGCTTTAACGTCTGCGAGGCGGATTTTAATATTGGGGAGTAGTAAGCGCAGAGGGGTAACGGCATCTTGAGCATTGATGGTTCCTGCTGCGACTTCCGGTAGTAAGGGCTGAAATACAAAGTAATTACGATCACTAATCAACTCTATATCAAATTGTTTGCCACCTTGTTTGGATAGTTCCTTCGCAGCAAATGCGCCTCCAAACCCTCCGCCAATGATAATAATCTTTCTTTTTTTCATAGACTGATGTGATCCTCATTTGCTTGAACTATATTGTTATAAGGTTATCTAAAAACCAGACAGATGCAGCTGGGCTGCCAAGTCACTGAAGGCCACTTATCGCTCATACTTACTGAAAGAGACATCTTAATGACTGTAATTATCCCCAGATCAAATATTTTATCCTCAGGCTTAACCGAAAATGATGTGACAGAAGAGTCTCTTTTTAATAGTCGGCGGACGTTTATCAAATCCAGTATGGCTTTATCGGCGATGGCTTATTTCCCTCAATTGGCATTGGCCTCAGGAGAAGGGGGCTTGAAAAATTTTGCTAACCGCTTTACCCATGCGAAAAAAACCGTTGATTTAGATGCAGAGTTGCACAGCTATGAAGATATTACAACCTACAATAACTTCTATGAGCTGGGTTACAGTAAAGGGGATCCGGTACGTAATGCGAGCAAATTGATCACCGACCCTTGGTCAGTAAAAATTGATGGTGAGTGTAATAAACCGGGTAATTACACTTTAGAGGATATCCTTAAGCCTCATCATTTCGAAGAACGAATTTATCGCTTTCGTTGTGTTGAGGCTTGGTCGATGGTGATTCCGTGGGTGGGATTCTCCTTGGGTGACTTAATTAAGCGCTTTGAACCTACCTCAAAAGCAAAATATGTTGCTTTTGAAACCATTTATGACAAAGAAAACCCTTTGCCGGGCCAAAAACGTAATGTATTAGCATGGCCTTATCGTGAAGGTTTGCGAATGGATGAGGCAATGAATCCTTTGGCCATGTTAGCGGTAGGTTTATATGGTAAGCCTTTGCCTAATCAAAATGGCGCACCTTTACGATTGGTGGTCCCTTGGAAGTACGGCTTTAAGAGTATTAAGTCTATTGTCAGAATTCGCTTTACTGAAGAGCAGCCAGATACCAGTTGGAATTTGTCAGCACCTAGGGAATATGGTTTTTATTCCAATGTAAACCCCAATGTGAATCACCCTCGCTGGAGTCAAAGACGTGAACGTGTCATTGGTAAATTGTTTAAGCAAAAAACCCTGATGTTTAATGGCTATCAGGAACAAGTTCAGGATCTATATGCTGGCATGAGTTTAAAAAAGAATTTCTAGCGTTTTTGTCAAAATCTATAAAAAATTAAAGGGTTGGTTGACTTGAATAAAGCAATTATTATTGCCTTAATAAAAATTTTAATCAGTATTGTTGCTCTTGCCTATATAGGCTATTTTATTTTGGGGCTTTTTCAGGATTATTTAGGCTCGAACCCTGTTGAAGTCGTTACCCATAAAACCGGTGAGTGGGGATTATATTTTTTATTTGCTGCTTTAGCTGTTACGCCGCTTCGACGACATTTTCAGTGGAATAGTCTACAGCGTTTTCGACGTTTTCTGGGGCTGTGGAGTTTTACGTTTATCTTCCTTCACTTCTTTACTTTTATTTTATTCGATCACTTTTTTGATTGGTGGTCCATTGTTGAGGATATCATAGAGCGACCTTATATTACGGTTGGTTTCGCCGCTTTTATTTTTATGTTGCCGCTCGCAGTAACATCGCTTCAGTATTTTCAACGAATGATGGGTAAGCGTTGGTTAATGCTGCATCGTAGTGTGTATGTGGTGGGTATTTTAGGTATCATTCATTATTTATGGTTGGTCAAAGCCGATATCTTGGAGCCTTTAATTTATGGTTTGGTATTGGTGGTCTTATTGGGTGATCGTGTTTACTGGATAATGAAAAAGCGTGTGCGTTAGGGTGTGTACCAATGAGTTTTGATGAGAATGATTCCTCTCCATTTGAGCGCTTTTGTTTAGTGCTATCACAGGTGCCAGAGGGCAAGGTCTGTAGCTATGGCCGCCTTGCCGAATTAGCGCAGTTGGGTAATGCCAGGCAAAGTTGTCGTTGGTTACGTGAATTACCCCGTAATTCTGAGTTACCGTGGCATCGTATTGTTAGTGCACAAGGAAAGTTAGCTGATTTTGCTAATGCGAAAAAGCAGAAGCGTTTGCTCGAGGCGGAGGGTATACTATTTACTGAAAAAGGGCGTTTGCCTAAGCACTACTATATGTAATCATTAAGATACAAGAATGATCGGCAGTAATGGTAACGATTAAATCGATAATTGAACCGATAGATGAGCAACAGCAACAGCGTGTTATCGCTGAGACTCACCGCTATATTGGGTTGGCTTCTAAGTTGTATCAAGCTAATTTCTCACCAATTAGTATTGTTTTTAACCTGCGTGGACGCGCAGCGGGAATTTATCGCTGTTACTATGATAATCACAGCACTAAAGGCAGATTTCTAAAAAAGCTGCTCTCTCAAAAACAATCTCCTCAAAAACAACAAATACGCTTTAACCCTTGGTTGTTCGCAAAATACCCAGAAGATAGTTGGGATAATACTATTCCGCACGAAGTTGCTCACTACATCACTGATTGCCGTTATGGTTTGAGTAAAATTAGACCGCACGGTGTCGAGTGGAAGCAAACGATGAGGGATTTAGGTGCCGAACCTATTGTAAGAGCAGATTACGACCTAAGCGGCATACCAATCAAACGTGTTCAGCGTTATAGTTACTCATGTCAATGCAGAGAGGTTGAATTAACGGCTTACCGCCATAAAAAAATACAGCGAGGTCTTCAAGAATACCGCTGTAAAGATTGTCTGCAGTCATTAGTATTAAGTTAAATAATAGTGTTTTAAGTAAGAGTTGAATTAATTCGGTCTAAATAAAATGGTGAGATTTTTTTTCGTCTTAATGTGCGGTTTTATTATTGGCGCTTTAGTGATAGAGAATAAGCAATATTTTTCAGATACGGTTGCGATCCCCGTTGCTTTCTTACCTGATGGTGGGCAATACGATGGCGAATTGTTGAGGGGAGAGCTCAGCGATAGCGGTCGAATTGTTTGGCCTAATGGTGATAGTTACGACGGTGAATTTAAAAATGGATTGTTTCATGGTTTAGGGCGTTATGAAACACGTGGTTATGTTTATGAGGGAGAGTTTGTTCGCGGCCTCGGAAGAGGTAAAGGTAGTATTACTTTTGCTGATGGCAGCCGTTATGAAGGTGATATCGATTTTTCTCGTGCCAACGGCCAAGGCATTATGAAATCAGGTGAATCTGAATATATTGGAGAGTTTAAAGATAACCAATTTTATGGCGAAGGAAAATTAATACAAGCTGATGGTGGTATCTATGAAGGTGAGTTTTTAGATAGTCTCTTTCATGGCAAGGGTGTGTTTACGTCTACTGATGAGGAAATTTTTCAAGGTGAATTTTTAAAGGGTAGTTTTACTGGTGCTGGAGACTATCGTGATGGAGAAGTAAGCTATACCGGTTCATTCAAAGACTGGCTGTTTCACGGGGAAGGCGAATATACTGATGAGAAAGGTGTCTACCGTGGTAGTTTTATTGAGGGCAATTATCACGGCGTTGGTATCTACACTGAGAAAGAAGGTGTGGTTTATAAAGGCAGTTTTAAAAATGGCCTTTATCATGGCGAGGGTATTATGGAATACGAGGGTGATCGCTATGAAGGTGGATTTGAATATGGCATGCAGCACGGTGCAGGAAAACTGGTCTATGCTAAACCGCTGGATAATATTTCTCAAATTAAAGGTTTGTGGGAGTATGGTAAATTAATCGACTCTGATAACCCCTTAGCTGAATACAATACAGGTGTTATTGTCGAGGATGTACTCTATAACCAAGTAGAACGGGTTGAGCAGCAACTTAGCTCGATTGAAGCTAATGACCCTAATCGAACAGAGTTATATTTTGTCGGGGTTGCTGGTGATGGCGGGCAAGGTGTTTTCCGGCGAGAGCTTAATTATATTCGAGATCTTTTCGATCAAGACTATGGCACCAAAAATAAATCGGCAATACTCATCAATGGCAATGTGTCTTATAAAGAAATACCTCTAGCAACGTTAGCAAGTATTGAGAAGACACTAAAAGGTGTAGCAGAAAAAATGGATGCAGAAAATGATATTCTGTTTATCTATTTTACCAGCCATGGTTCGTCTGATTTTCAATTTCAATTAGCTCAACAAGGCTTGGAGCTCTCTTTTTTAAACAGTAAACGTATGGGTGAAATAATACAGTCACTGCCTATCCGTTTTAAGGTTGTAGTTGTCTCTGCATGTTATTCTGGAGGCTACGTGCAACCCGTAAAAGATGATAATACGATGGTGATTGTGGCAGCATCAGCGGATAAAACATCTTTCGGTTGTACAGATGCTTCTGAGATGACTTATTTTGGAGAAGCCTTCTTTAAGGATGCTTTAGATCAATCGACAAGCTTTGCTGATGCCTTTGATCTTGCTAGAGATATTGTGCGAGGCCGAGAAGCAAAAGATGGCTTTGATTATTCCAATCCACTTATATTTAAGCCAAAAGCCATTAGGCAGCAACTCAGCCATTGGCGAAAGGATTTGCTTGAATGGCAGCAAGAGCAAAATCGCATTATCGTTGAAAATAAGTAAATTTTTCTCATTGAGCAAATAATTTTTAATTTCGCTATTGTGGTAAGGAGTTGTTGTGTCTGGTTTGGAGATCTATCAATATGTATTGATAGGGATTGTTTTCATTTGGAGTGGTATTGTTCGTTCAGGGTTGGGCTTCGGGGGGGCTGTGCTCGCATTGCCTTTCTTGCTGTTAATAGACAATCAACCATTGGTATACCTACCTATTATCGCTGTTCATTTACTCATCTTCTCGTCGTTAACAGTTTACACTAATAATCGGCGTGCTAAATCTGAGTCGTCTGAATCAACAGTCGCTTGGACTTATTTATGGAAGGCATTTTTAATTATGCTGATCCCTAAGCTTATTGGTGTCTTTGGTTTAATTACCCTTCCCGCATACATCATGAGTACCATTATCTTTTGTATTATTAGTGTGTATGCCTTGTCTTATATTCTTAACCGCCCCTTTATGAGTAAAAATAAAGGCGCAGATGCGCTATTTCTTATGTTGGGAGGCTATATTAGTGGAACCTCTCTTATTGGTGCACCGGTAATTGTTGCGGTCTTCTCCAAATATGTCCCCCGGTATCAATTACGCGATACTCTATTTGTTTTATGGTTTGTTTTAGTGACCATAAAAATGGCATCGTTTATTTACTTTGAGGTCGATCTTCAGTTGATACACCATCTATGGTTACTGCCCTGTGCTGCTGTGGGTCATTACATAGGGTTAAAACTGCATGATTACTTATTATCTACCGATAGCGTCAAATTTTATAAGGTACTCGGCTCAGCTTTATTGTTAACGAGTACATTAGGTCTTTATAAAGCTTGGTCATAAATAAAATCACTGTGCCACATTGTAACGCGCGATGACAAATTGTGGTGCGTCACATTTTTGTTTTAAATATTTTGCATCAAGTAAAAAATTTTTTTTTTAAAATTAAATTGTTATAACTTGTGTTATATTGAGCCTGTTGGCTGACACGTGCTGATACTTAATTGAGCAATATTATTCTCATTAAGTCTTTGTCACTATTTTCAACCTAAAAAATAATGAAAATCTGGTTGTTTTTCCAGCAATAACTCTATCTTTTTGTCGTTCGCAAATAAAATTTAAAGAAAGGCTATAACAAAAAGAATAAATTTGATGTGATCGATAAGTAAGCGTTTTTTGCTATTATTTTTCATAAGAAAATAATTTTAAAATTCTTATTTGTTATATCCGACCTCTATCAATCGGTCGTTGATGTCATTAAGATGAATTTGCTTGCTAATCACTTCGGTGTTGAGGCTAATAAATATAACTTGCTCTGAAACGGTGCAGGTGATTAACGGGCGAAGTATTTCGAAGTAGCTTAATGCTGTTTAAATATGTTTCTGGTTCTATGTGATTCTTGAATAGCATCTACCAGCACCATATCGCCAAATAGTGTTGAGCTGGTCTATCCAGCATTATTCGATTGCTTTGCCTGTTGTAACGTGTCGAAAGACAATGGGGATTTATTCTTCAGCGTTGATCACTGCATTGTTAAAATGGCTCGGGCTTGGTTATAAGTTATAAGTTATAAAATAAATTAATTAAAATATATAAACCAGGAGAAAACACATGATCAAACTCTCTTCCCTAATCGCTGGCGGCTTAGCTGTTGGTTTAACTGTTGCGGCACAAGCCGGTACACTTGAAGATGTTAAAAAGCGTGGCACACTTTCTTGTGGTGTTAGCACCGGTTTAGCGGGCTTCTCACAGAAAGATGAAAAGGGTACTTGGAGTGGCCTTGACGTGGACGTCTGTCGTGCAGTTGCTGCTGCCGTACTAGGTGATGCCTCTAAAGTACAATACAAGCCTTTGACTGCTAAAGAGCGTTTTACCGCGTTACAGTCAGGCGAGATCGATGTACTTTCACGTAACACTACGTGGACTCACACTCGTGATACCTCACTTGGTTTAAATTTTGCTGGTGTTATCTATTATGATGGCCAAGGCTTCATGGTATCTAAAAAACTTGGTGTTAAAAGTGCTCTTGAATTAGATGGCGCAGCTGTTTGTATTCAGGCGGGTACAACAACAGAGTTAAACTTAGCTGATTATTTCCGAGCAAATAACATGAGCTATAAAGCGATTACCTTTGATACGTCTGACCAGACACGTTCTGGCTTCGAAAGTGGCCGTTGTGATGTATTAACATCTGACCAATCTCAATTATATGCACTACGTATTGGTTTGAAAGATCCAAGTGCTGCCGTTGTATTACCAGAAGTTATTTCTAAAGAGCCTCTAGGTCCTGTTGTTCGTCAAGGTGATGATGCTTGGTTCAACATTGTTCGTTGGTCATTAATGGCAATGGTTGAAGCTGAATTCTTAGGTATTGACAGTGCAAGCGCAGGTAAAGCTAAATCAGGTGGTAGCCCATCACAGAAACGTTTGATGGGTAGTGAAGGTGATGCAGGTGAAAAACTTGGTATCTCTGCTGATTGGGCATACAACATTGTTAAGCAAGTAGGTAACTACAGTGAGTCTTTCGAACGTAATGTTGGTTCAGGTTCACCTTTGAAAATTTCACGTGGCTTAAACGCTCAGTGGAACAAAGGTGGAATCTTGTACTCTTCACCGGTTCGTTAATCAGGCTGTAAAATGAGGGGCTTGCCCCTCATTTTTTTCGGTCCGATTGTTGCTGTAGCTTTACTGCTATGTTTGATTGTTAAAGTAGTTGGGTTATCGCAATAGTAGATGTAGAACAACGTTATGAAAGCAATAATATAAGGGTGCAGATGTATAGGAAGTCACACTAATTACGTTATTGCTATATAAAGTTGTTATAAATTGTTATAAAAAGTTACGAAGTACTGAGCTTATGTCGGAAGAACAATTAAAAAAATCATCACCCTCTTTCTTTAATAACCCCAGAAATAGATCCATTATCTATCAGATATTGTTATTTATTGGTTTGGGTTATTTTTTCTATACGATAGTCAACAATACCTTAATTAATATGGATGAACGAGGGATTAAAAGCGGTTTTGGCTTTTTATCCACGACATCTGGTTTTGACATCTTAATGTCTTTGGTCCCCTATGATGCAACGTATACTTACGCGCACACCTTTTTAGTGGGGCTATTAAATACCATTTTGGTATCTATAGTTGGTATTATTCTAGCGACTATTGTTGGCTTTATTGTTGGTATTGCCTATTTTTCTCAAAATTGGCTCATCAAAAAATTATCCATTATTTATGTAGAAATTTTTCGGAATATCCCGTTATTACTGCAAGTGTTCTTTTGGTATGGGGCGGTATTGGCTGCTCTTCCAAGTGCGCGCGAGAGCATGAGTTTGGGGGATGTTGTTTTCCTCAATATCAAAGGACTATTTTTTCCGGGGCTTATCGGCGAATCCGGCTCGGGTATTGTCTATGGCTCTATTGCTGTTGCCATTGGCGCCATTATATTTTTAAAACGTTGGGCCAGAAAACGTCAAGATTTGACAGGTGAGCAGTTCCCTGTGCTCTATGCCAGTTTAGGTTTATTGTTTGGTTTACCGTTATTGGCATTATTGGTTACCGGTTTTCCTTTTGTATGGGATATGCCCGCGTTAAAAGGTTTCAATTTTAAAGGTGGCATTAGTGTTATCCCTGAGTTAATGGCGCTGGCATTGGCGCTGACAATCTATACTGGGGCATTTATTGCTGAAGCGGTAAGAGCCGGTGTTCAGTCTGTTCCCCATGGCCAAACTGAAGCGGCAAGAAGTGTCGGTTTAAGAGAAAACCGAATAATGACCTTAATTATTGTTCCGCAAGCGATGCGAGTTATCGTCCCTTTGTTGAATAGTGAATACCAAAGTTTGGTGAAAAATTCTACCTTGGCAACAGCAATAGGTTATCCAGACTTGTTTAATGTATTTGTAGGAACATCTCTCAATCAAACAGGCCAAGCGATTGAAATCATTTTTACGACTATGGCAGTTTACCTGTTGGTCAACATGATTATATCGTTTGTGATGAACCGCTTTAATAGCGGTGTCGCCTTAACGGAAAGGAAATAGGAGCCTATTATGAGAGAGTTTAAACCATTACCTGCACAGCCAGCCCCTATTGAAACTGTTGGGCCAGTAGCCTGGATAAAGGGCAATTTGTTTTCATCTATACCCAATTCGATAGTCACTATTGTTATCGCATGGTTGTTAATTAGCTTAGTTCCTCCCTTACTTGACTGGATGTTTTTCTCTGCCAATTGGGCGGGGGCTGAACAAGCAGCCTGTGTTAAAGACGGAGCTTGTTGGGTATTTGCTAAAGTTTGGATGAAATCATTTTTCTATAATACCTATCCAGATGGAAGTTTGTGGCGCGTTAATTTAGTTTTACTATTGTTGTTTGCTGTGATCGCAGCGCCTAATTTATTGCCAAAAGAATCAAGAAATAAACTGGGTGTCCCTTTACTGTTAATTTATCCTTTGATTGGTATTGCTATTCTTGATGGCCGTTTACTCGGTTTAGAGTATGTCAGTACAGATGCTTGGGGTGGATTTTCACTTAATATTTTTCTTGCTGCAATTAGTATTATCGTTGCTTTTCCTTTGAGCTTCTTGTGGGCGTTGGGTAGACGTTCTGATATGGCTTTTGCCAGAAGTATTTGTGTATTGCTTATTGAATTCTTCCGTGGAGTTCCGGTGTTGGCTTTGTTCTTTATGGGCTCGGTTATGCTGCCGTTGTTTTTCCCTCAAGGAATAAACCCTGATAAATTGTTAAGAGTATGGATTGTATTAACATTGTTTATGTCAGGCTATATGGCAGAGGTATTTCGTGGTGGATTCCAAGCGATTCCTCAAGGACAGTATGAGGCGGCGGATTCTTTAGGTTTGAGCTATTGGCAAAAAACGATGCTCATTATCTTTCCGCAAGTTATTAAGGTCTCTATGCCTAATATTTTAGCGACCTTTGTAATGTTGTTTAAAAATACCACTTTCTTGTTGATTATCTCCATCCCTGAGATGTTGTTGTCGGTGCAAACGGCTTTGACTAATTCCAGTTGGCTGGGTGGTCATGCAACAGAAGGTTATATTTTGGTGGCTGCAGTATTTTGGATTTGTTGTTTTAGCATGTCCATGCTCAGTTCTTCTATCGAGCGTAAACTCGATACCGGCCATAAAAAATAAATAGAAATAGTTTGAAGAGGATTATCTTGTGAGTTTAGAAAATCAATCAGCTGCATCCGAAAATGATAAAGACGTTATCGTTATTAAAGACCTCAATAAGTGGTACGGTAACTTTCATGTGCTAAAAGATATTAACCTGACAGTTAAGAAGGGTGAAAAAATCGTTATCTGTGGGCCTTCGGGTTCTGGTAAATCAACGATGATTCGTTGCATTAACCGATTGGAAGAGTTTCAGCGCGGCTCTTTAGTTGTCAATGGCGTAGAAATGATTGACGATGTGAAGAATATTGAAACTATTCGCCGTGAAGTCGGTATGGTATTCCAGCACTTTAATTTATTTCCGCACCTAACGATTTTGGATAATCTAACCTTGGGGCCGATTTGGGTGCAGAAAAAACCAAAAGCTGAGGCTGAAGCGACGGCAATGAAATACCTTGAAAGGGTAAAAATTCCTGATCAAGCTCTTAAATTTCCGGGACAGCTATCAGGTGGGCAGCAACAGCGTGTTGCTATTGCACGTTCACTTTGTATGTCTCCAGAAATTATGTTGTTCGATGAGCCAACATCTGCACTTGACCCTGAAATGATTAAAGAAGTGCTGGACGTTATGGTCGAACTTGCTCAGGAAGGTATGACGATGTTGTGTGTAACTCATGAAATGGGTTTTGCCAAGAAAGTCGCTGACCGCGTTATCTTTATGGATGCGGGTGAAATTGTTGAGCAAAATACACCTGAAGAGTTATTTAATAACCCACAAACTGATCGCCTGCAATTATTCTTGAGCCAGATACTGGATCACTAAGCACTACCTCACTAAGTGCTAGCTCAAATATGAACGCATTGATGGCATAAGACAATAACTTATGCTTCAATGCGCCTCATGAGCTTTACCCCATCTAAAATTATCACATCATCACAGCAAGGTATTCACAGTAACCTCGAACAGGTTGTTGGCAAACACCTTACCCATAGCTATCGCAAACCTATTACGGACTATAATCAACACGCTTTTGATAAGGCGCGCGACTATTGGAATAAGCTTGAGCAGCCCAGTGTTATCCTTGATAGTGCCTGTGGTACAGCAGAAAGTACGCGATTTCTCTCTACTCAATATAAAGATTCATTGGTTATTGGCTTGGACCAATCAGCTAAGCGTTTAGCGAATAGTCAAAATGAAAGCTTAGCGGAAAATGCAATCTTACTACGTTGTGACTGCACAGACTTTTGGCGTTTAGCTCAGCAAACTAAGTGGTTATTTGAAAAACATTATTTGCTTTATCCAAACCCATATCCCAAGCCGCCACATTTTCAGCGGCGTTGGCATGGCCACCCTGCGTTTCCTAGTTTGCTTGCGATTAGTCAGAAAATAGAGTTAAGAACAAATTGGCGGCTTTATGCTGAGGAGTTTGTTGTTGCTTTAAAAATAGCGGGGTACCAAGCGATGTTCAATCAGTACTTCAGTGATACTGCTATTACAGCATTCGAACGAAAGTATCAGCTCAGTGAGCACCCTTTATGGCAGGTATCTTGTCAAATTGTTGCTGGTAAGTAAGCGCTGTACCTTTTACATTCTTGCTCTAAAGTGTAGGTGGGTAGCCTCGTTCTTATTGTCAATGAGGCCAAGGATGTCATTGCTAATTAATGGGTCGTCAGTTTCATACAAGTGGCAATTCTTTAATGCTCGCAATATCTCGATCGACTTCCCTAAATATTCCAATACAACACGTGTGCAGCATGGAACCCTTTCGCTGTTCGATGATACTCCTAAGCGAAGGCCTGTTAAATAATTAACTTTATTGTTGAATGAAGGGTATAAAATAGTTTGCGTAATTTCATTACCCACCATGGATTCGAAATCATTCATAAAGATTCGATCGCTTAAGCAGTGCATCATGCCAAAATATTTACAATAAAAAGTCGCTTTCTGGTTTTTCTCACCGACTCTTTCGGTTCGTTGGTAGTAAACTTTTCCGTCTTTTTGTTCGATACATATTAAAGTCTTGAGAATCTTCCCTGGAAAGGTCATTGAATAGTAATATTCATAATAGTAGCCAAGATATTTTTCTACTTGTTGGCTGTTTTGTTGTTCTAATGTTGATAAATGAGTCTGTTCTAATGAAGTGCTATGGGTATCTGGTGTTGTATTCTCGCTGACCGGCTGCACTAAGTGTTTAAACTCTTCATGAGAGCAATGGATTTCCTGTTCAGATACACCAAAAAAACTACATATTTGGCGAAGCGTGTTGGGTGATGGGCGGCTGCGCCCATTTAAATACCGATTAAATTGGGAGCGATTAAAATCCAGCCTGCGACACACATCGGCTATCGATCGATAGTAACTGCACAATAATCGTAGGTTTAAACAAAAATCGTTTTGCATTGAATCCTTCACTTATAACGTCTTTTAGCGGGTAGCACCGACTAGCACCATTGGGTGCTTATTATACAAATTAATAAGCCTCTATCGATTGAAATTTCATTGATGGGTATTGATAAATACAATCGAAAGCACTATTGCTTTAGTGCTTTGAGCCGATGTCCCACACTGGCAATAGCTTCTATTGCGGGCTTTAACTCTTTTCCCAGTTCGGTCAATGAGTACTCTACGGTTGGCGGAGAAGTCGGCATGACCTTGCGGTTGATAACGCCTTCTAATTCTAGCTTCTTTAATCGATCTGTTAACACCTTAGGGGAGATACCCTGTACATCCTTTTTTAATTCGCTAAAGCGTCGTGGGTGTTCGCTTAAGTACCAAATAATATTGGGTGTCCATGCGCCACCAATTACACTCAAGCATTCGGTTAAGGCACATTTTTCTGGAGGAGGAGCAACCTTGTTTTTCCGCTGTTTAATCATCGTACAGTTAACCTGTTTTTTTCATCGTTTTCCGACAAGCTGACGGAAAATAGGATAGTAAGTTACCAAAAAGAAAGCCATAAATGAAGTTACTTTTAGTAATTAGCTATACAAAAGTAATTTAATGCGCATATTATAACTCCACTTTAGATATATTGATTAGGGGTTATTAATGGCTTGGAATCAAAACAGATTTACCGACACTATTGGAATGGCTTACCCCATTATTCAAGGGCCCTTTGGTGGCGGCTTATCAACAGTTACATTAGTTGAAAAGGTTTCTAATATGGGTGGCTTAGGTTCCTATGGCGCCCACATATTATCGCCAAATGAAATTAATAACTTAACTTTATCTATTCAGAAAAAAACAAATAAACCGTTTGCTATTAATTTATGGGTATCAGATCACGATCCTGATGGACTTGAAATGAGTGAAACTGAGTTTGTGGATTATTTAGAATATTTTAAGCCCTTTTATGATGAGTTGGACCTTACTTATCCTACCTATCCCCAAAAGTATGCGGAACGTTATGAGGAGCAAGTTGAGGCTTTATTAGAAACGCCTCCACCGGTGTTTAGTTTTGTTTTTGGTATCCCGTCACAGCTTATTCTTAAGGAGTGTCGTAGAAAAAATATTATCACAATGGGTGCTGCGACAACGGTAGATGAGGCCCTTGCTATTGAAGAGGCCGGGGTTGATGTTGTACTTGTAACAGGTTTAGAGGCGGGAGGGCATCGTGTTTCGTTTCTAAAAAAAGCTGAAGATTCTTTAATGGAAATAACGCCCTTGTTACAACAGACGCTTAAGAAGGTAAGCACTCCAGTGGTTGCCGCAGGGGGAATCTCTACAGTTGACGATATTGATGCGGTACTGTCATTGGGCGCCGAAGGTGTTCAAATTGGTACTGCTTTTTTGGCTTGTCAAGAGTCGGGAGCGAGTGCTATGCACCGCCAAATGATTTTGAGTGATGATGCAAAAAATACTGTTCTCAGCCGTGCATTCACAGGTCGGTTAGCACGTTTTATTCAAAATGAATTTATTGAGATTGTTAATAACTCAGTAAACTTACCTCTTCCTTTTCCTATACAGAGTTTTTTTACCGCACCTTTAAAGAAAGCTTCCGCAGAATCATTTATTAAAAAATTTGGTTCTTACTATGCAGGGCAAGGGGCGCCAAAGCTATCACATGAAAATGTTACTGATTTAATGAATTCCTTCATAGAGGGAATGAATAATTTGAAATCCAATTAATATTGATAAAGGATACCACTATGATATATAAACTTTACTATTCCCCCGGTGCTTGCTCTTTAGCGGTGCATGCAGTGCTTAATGAATTAGGCCAGCAAGTCGAACTAATTAACGCATCCGATGTTAACGATTTTGATAAGATCAGCCCAGCAGGGGTGGTACCTATTTTAGATGACAATGGTGTTATTTTTCGTGAAGGGGCTGCAATTATGTTGCACCTTTTGGAAAGGCATAATAGTGAAATGCTTCCTGTTGATAAATCAAAGCGTGATCTTGCAATACAATGGTTAATGATGGCGAATGCTACCTTGCACCCAGAATATGGGAAGTTATTTTTTATCACTAAAAAGATTAATGATGAGACACTAAAGCTCACTATGCTAGAGCAGCAATCAAAAGTAATAGAAAAATTGTGGAAAGGAATCGATCAGCAGCTATCAAAAACACTTTATGTTACAGGTGATACATTGTCAGCTGCTGATTTTATGATAGCAACTTATGCTAATTGGAATAACTATTTTCCAGTGCCTATTAGAATGGGAAGTCATGTAAAGCGTTTATTAGAAGATGTTAGTTCTCGGTCATCCTATCAGAAAGCATTGATGAATGAACAGGTTGAATACAAAATAGCTGCTTAACATTCATTAGCATAATAAAGAATTGTAGGGCAGAACGTATAAATAACTATCTGCCCATTTTTTTGGTCTTTTTTTAATGCAGTTTTTTTATGCTACTTCGTCAGCTTCATCTCTATATGATTCTAGGCTAGGGCAAGAGCATAATAAATTTTTATCACCATAGACATTATCAATACGGCCAACGGGAGGCCAGTACTTATAACTTTTATCGGATGACTCATCAGGAAAAATAGCCTGTTGTCGGCTATAGCTTAATGCTGAATCACTTTGTAATAAAAACTCTGCTGTATGCGGGGCATTACTCAGTGGGTTGTTGTCTGCGGGTAACTGTCCTGAAGCAACTTGCATGCATTCATCATAAATAATTAACATTGCCCGACAGAAGCGTTCGAGTTCCTCAAGGCTTTCGCTCTCTGTGGGTTCTATCATTAGCGTGCCGGCAACAGGAAAGCTCATTGTGGGTGCATGAAAACCAAAATCAATCAGGCGTTTTGCAATATCATCAACACTGATGCCATGTTCTTTCAGTGGCCGTGTATCAATAATACATTCGTGAGCAACAAAACCGTGATCCCCGGTATATAAAATGGGATACTTTTCTTTTAATTTGTGGGCCATATAATTTGCGCTGAGTATGGCCACTTGTGTTGCACGACGCAGACCTTCTGCACCCATCATACGCATATACATCCACGAGATAGGCAAGATGGCCGCGCTACCAAAGGGAGCCGAACTCACAATGTCGCCACCCCGCTCTGTATTGATACCGTCTTTTGGTAAAAATGGTTCTAAGTGTTTGCCTACCGCAACAGGGCCAACACCGGGGCCGCCGCCGCCGTGTGGAATGCAAAATGTTTTGTGTAAATTTAAGTGGGATACATCACCACCAAATTGTCCCGGTTTGGCAACACCAACAAGTGCGTTCATATTGGCACCATCAATATACACTTGTCCGCCCGCTTGATGAACACGTTGGCATACATCGGTAATATCTTCTTCAAAGACACCATGCGTCGATGGATAGGTAATCATAAGAGCGGCGATACGATCGGGGTGTTCTGCAATTTTTGCGTTTAAGTCTTGAAGATCAACGTTACCTTTTGCGTCGCAATCGATAACCACAACACGCATATTGGCCATTTGTGCACTGGCTGGATTGGTCCCGTGGGCAGAGCTTGGGATCAGGCAAATATTTCTATCGGGTTCACCTTTTGATTCATGGTATGCCTTAATGGCCAATAAGCCTGCATACTCACCTTGAGAGCCCGCATTGGGTTGTAATGAAATAGCATCGTAGCCTGTTGCTTCACACAACATTTCTTCCAATTGGGCGATCATAATTTGATAGCCCTTGGTTTGATGTGCCGGAGCAAAAGGGTGAATGTTGGCGAATTCAGGCCAGGTAACGGGAGTCATTTCGCTGGCTGCATTTAATTTCATCGTACAGGAACCCAGAGGAATCATGGCACGATCCAGAGCAATATCCTTATCGGATAAACGACGCAAGTAGCGCATCATTTCTGTTTCGGAATGATACTGATTGAAAACCGCTTGGGTAAGAAAATCATCTTGGCGTAATAGCGCGGATGATAAATGTTGTTTGATATCAAAGTTTTCGACTTCAATATCGATATCAAACCAACTCAAAATAATTTTAATATCATTGATTGACGTTGTTTCGTCTAAAGATAAAGTGAGGTGCAAGCCGCGTTGATTAAGGTTGTAATTGTCTTGCTCGGCCTTTTTAATTAATTCAGCAGGATTTTCTACGGCGAGATGGAGTGTATCAAAGTAGTGCGTATTTAATACCTGAATACCATTGAGTTTCAATTGATTTGCTAGCGTTGATGTTAAGCCATGAACGTTTTTAGCAATGTCTTTTAAACCGGACGGGCCGTGATAACAGGCATAAAAGGTTGCCATCATTGCTAGCAAAGCTTGTGCGGTACAAATATTGGATGTGGCCTTTTCACGGCGAATATGTTGCTCTCGTGTTTGTAAAGCCAAACGGTATGCAGGTTGTCCCAATGCATCAATAGACTGGCCGACTAAACGCCCGGGTATCGAGCGCTTGTATTTTTCTGTTGTGGCAAAAAAGCCAGCGTGAGGTCCACCAAAACCCATGGGAACACCAAAGCGTTGAGAGTTACCCACAACAATATCTGCACCTAATTCACCCGGTGATTGAAGTAGGGTTAGTGCCAGTAAATCAGAGGCCAGTGCAACCATGGCTTTATGTTGATGCGCTTGTTCTATCACACTCTTTAATGGATAAATATCACCATAGGTTGTCGGGTATTGTAAAAGCATACCGCAGACGTCATCCCAATTTTCCACTGGCTTGGTTTCATCAAATTCAACAAGGGTAATATCTAAAGGCTTTGCGCGAGTGTATAAAATATCTTTGGTTTGTGGATGACAAAATTTTGATAATAAAAAAGTATTCTTTTTGCCGCGTGCTGATCGGTGGCATAAAGCCATTGCTTCTGCCGCCGCCGTGCCTTCATCAAGTAATGAAGCATTGGCAATATCCATTCCAGTTAATTCTGTAATAAGTGTCTGGAAATAAAATAATACTTCCAATCGCCCTTGGGATATTTCTGGTTGGTAAGGCGTATAGGCGGTGTACCATGCTGGATTTTCCAATACGTTACGTTGAATTACCTTGGGTGTGTGGGTTCCGTAGTACCCTTGCCCTATCAGTGATTTACAGACAGTATTTTGTTGTGCAATGTTGTGCAGTTCGTTTAGGGCTTCCTCTTCGCTAAGCGCAGTTGATAATGCCAGTGGAAGATTTTCTGCGATGCTTGTAGGAACAATGGCTTGGGTTAAATCATCTAGGTTTTGATAGCCTAGAGTGGTTAACATTGACTCAATGTCTGCTGGCCTGGGACCGATATGGCGACGCTCAAACGAACTCATAGTGGTAACTCTCTATTTCTTTAATCTTCTGTCTTGGGTTATCTATCGCTAGGAACCTGTACGGGTTTATATTAGTGGCTTACTTTTTTACAAAAGGATATTTAACAATGCGTGCATCAATATGCTTTTGCCTAATTTCAACTTGTAGCAAGGAATCTATATTGGTATCAAAACCATTTTTAACCCGCGCTAAAGCAATGGACTCCCCGAGTGTGGGTGAAAAAGTGCCGCTGGTGACTTCACCAATCACTTCACCATTTTGTAGAACTGATTGATGACCACGGAGCACACCTTTGCCTTCTAATATCAAGCCAATCATTTTGTAGTCGGGTGGCGTTTTTAATGCTTGTCGACCAATAAAATCTCGATCATCTTTTATTGCTACTGCCCAAGATAAGCCGGAGTCTAAAGGCGTATGTTCTTCATCTAAATCCGAGCCATATAAAGCCATGCCTGCTTCCAGTCTTAAAGTGTCTCGAGCGCCGAGGCCGCAAGGTTGAACGCCGGCTTTGACAAGTTGATTCCAAAGCGAAGAAGCTTGGCTGGCTGGAATAATCATTTCTACACCGTCTTCGCCGGTATAGCCGGTACGGCCAATAAAAATACCGCCGTCAGTCAAGGAATTCTCGGTATCGAACCCACCTTGAAAGCGTTTTAAGCCATTGATTAAGTCTGCAATCTCACCTGAAAAAATATCTTGTAGTTTACTAATTGCATTGGGCCCTTGAACGGCGATAAGTGCGAGTTCGGGTTTTTCGGTAACAATAACATCGTTAAATGTTTGTGCTTGTTTTTGTAGCCAAGCCATATCTTTTGCATTGGTGGCGGCGTTAGTCACCATGCGGCAATGGGTATCGTTTAAGTAGTAAACAATAAGGTCGTCAATAACCCCGCCTTTCTCATTTAACATACAGCTATACAGTGCTTTACCTGCCGATGAGGTGATTTTATTAATGTCATTTGCTAAGAGATTTGATAAAAAAGGCAGTACATCCGCGCCGGTAATATCGGAAACAGTCATGTGTGAAACATCAAACATTCCGACATCATTGCGAACCGCATGATGTTCTTCTACTTGTGATGAATAGTTAACAGGTAGCGCCCAGCCACCAAAGTCAACAATGCGAGCCCCAAGGGCTTTATGTTCTTCGTACAGCGGTGTTTTTAACAACGAAAGGTCGGACATCTTGATTCCTTAATCAATCATTTAATGAGTTGAGATATGTTTCGTGGTTCATGTACTCACTCGTATCAAATGTTTCATCAAGACGAACTTTCATAAACCAGCCATCGCTTTCAGCGGCATCATTGACAATTTCCGGGGATTCGTCCAGATCGGTGTTGATTTCGACGACTTCGCCACTTATTGGTGCGTAGACATCGCTGGCAGCTTTTACTGATTCTACAACAGCAACGACTTCACCTTTTTGGCAGTTTTGTTCTAGCTCGGGTAAGTCCACAAAAACAATTTCGCCCAATGCTTGCTGTGCATGATCAGTAATGCCAACAGTAGCAATGTTATCGTCAATAGCCAACCATTCGTGATCACTTGTATAGTAAGTAGTAGACATAATGTTTATTTTCCTAGCATTCAATAATATTTACGGGGACTTCGACGACATTGGTCGCTAATCCACCACGAGCAGTTTCTTTATATTTTTCTAACATGTCTTTGCCGGTTTCTCTCATGGTGTTAATGACTTTGTCGAGTGAGACAAAGTGAGAACCATCATTTGAGAGAGCCATTCTGGAGGCATGAATCGCTTTAACTGATGCTACGGCATTGCGCTCAATACAGGGGACTTGTACTAAGCCACCAATAGGATCGCAAGTGAGTCCTAAGTGATGTTCCATAGCAATCTCGGCAGCATTTTCAATTTGTTCTGGGGTGCCGCCGAGTACCGCTGTCAGTCCAGCGGCTGCCATTGAGCACGCTGAGCCAACTTCACCTTGGCAGCCGACTTCTGCGCCACTAATGGATGCATTTTCTTTAAATAAAATACCCACGGCAGCGGCGGTGAGAAGGAATTGATGAATGCCTTTATTATTTGCCCCTTCAACAAAGTTGGCATAGTAATGAAGCACGGCAGGAATAATACCAGCAGCGCCGTTGGTGGGTGCAGTGACAACACGGCCGCCACTTGCGTTCTCTTCATTTACGGCGAGCGCGTAGAGTGTGACCCAGTCAAGTACATCTAAAGGGTCATTGGTGCTGCTATTATTTTTTTCTTGTTTGCTTAATGCTTGCTTGTCTAATAATCGTTGATGTAGTTTTTTCGCACGACGCTCTACTTTTAAGCCCCCGGGTAATATCCCTTCTTCATTACAACCTCTTTTTACGCAGGCTTGCATGACGTTCCATAAGTCATCCATTTTTTGAGCGATTTCTTTCTCGCTTCGCCAAGCCTTTTCATTTGCCAGCATAATCTCGGCAATTGATTTATTATGTTCTTGGCACAGCTGGAGTAAGGTTTCTCCCGTGGTGAAGGGGTAAGTTAATTGCCGTTTATCTTCGACAATAGGGCTGCCTTCTTTTGCACGTTTATCATCAACAATAAATCCGCCACCAACGGAGTAATAGCAGCTATCAGTGATGCATTCGCCATCACTAGTGAATGCACGAAAGCGCATACCATTTGCGTGATAAGGTAAGCTTTCTTTGCGATGAAAAACTAAATCTTTTTTGTCGTTAAAATCTATCGTATGTTTTGCTAATAGTTGAATTGATTGCTTGTGTTTAATATCGTCAATACGTTGATTAATATTGGTGACGTCAACGGTATCGGGGGCCTCGCCTTCTAAGCCTAAAATAACCGCTTTAAATGTACCATGCCCCTTTCCGGTTGAACCTAAGGAACCAAACATTTCTGCATAAATGCGGCTAACAGACGCTAATTCATATTGCTCTTCAAGAGCACTCAAAAATTGCTTAGCAGCAACCATGGGGCCAACCGTATGCGAGCTTGAAGGCCCAATTCCGATTTTAAATAAATCAAATGTGCTGATCGACATGGCATAAACTCTTTAAGAATAGACGGGAAATGATTTACATAATTTAAGTACTTTCATTTTTACATCCGCAATCACAGCAGCATCTTCATGATTGTCGAGCACGTAACACATCCATTCAGCCAGTTGTGAAGCTTCTTGTTCTTTCATTCCTCTAGTGGTTATCGCCGGTGTGCCGATACGAATACCACTGGTGACAAATGGTGATTGAGGGTCGTTAGGAACAGTATTTTTATTGACTGTAATATTGGCTTCACCTAATGCTGCGTCAGCAACTTTGCCGGTGATGCCTTGTTTGATCAAACTTACTAAGAATAAATGATTGTCTGTGCCCTGAGAGACAACATCATAACCGTGCTTGATAAACGTCGCTGCCATCGCCTGAGCATTGTTAATCACTTGTTGCTGGTAGGTTTTAAACTCCGGTTGCATGGCTTCTTTAAAGGCAACGGCTTTTGCTGCAATCACATGCATTAATGGGCCGCCCTGTATGCCAGGAAAAATAAGGGAGTTAAATTTTTTGGTGAGATCATTTTCTTCTGCGGCCAATATCATACCGCCACGAGGCCCGCGTAAGGTTTTATGTGTGGTTGTGGTAACCGCATGGGCATGAGGCACCGGGTTTGGATAAAGCCCCGCTGCAATTAAGCCCGCAACATGGGCCATATCAACAAGTAGGTAGGCACCAACACTATCGGCGATAGCCCGAAATTTTGCCCAATCCATTGTGCGTGAATAAGCCGAAAAACCTGCCACCAGTAATTTGGGTTGGTGTTCGTTGGCAAGGGACTGGATTTGATCGTAGTCCAGTTCGCCGGTAGTGGTATCTATGCCGTATTGAACGGCTTTATATATTTTTCCAGAGAAGTTAGGCTTGGCGCCATGGGTAAGATGGCCACCGTGATCAAGGGAAAGGCCAAGTACCGTATCGCCGGGATTGATCAATGCCATATACACTGCGGCGTTGGCTTGAGAGCCTGAATGGGGTTGGACATTGGCATAGCCCGCACCAAATAAGGTTTTCGCTCTCTCAATGGCCAGTGACTCGACAACATCAGCGTATTCACAGCCACCATAGTAACGTTTTCCCGGGTAACCCTCGGCATATTTATTGGTGAGTTCGCTGCCTTGTGCTTCCATAACTGCTTTACTGGTATGGTTCTCGGAAGCAATAAGCTCTATATGTTCTTCCTGTCTTGTTTGCTCACTTTTTATTGCTTGCCAGATGTCAGTATCTACCGTGCTAAGAGAATTGTTCATGGTCTAGCCTTTTATCGAGTCAGTGGTCATACCTCTATTATTGGGATTTGTATCGATTTGTAAAATGAATAGTTTTAATCTCTCGATATGTTTTTAAAATCGAAAGGTTTTGAAATACGATAATGAAGAGTGGTGCTTGTGAGCTGCCTTTATTGAAGGTTTAGCTTGATATAGTCGGCTAGAATCCGAGTAGCTTCCGGCATATCTTCATCTGCTGGGATCAGTGTAATGCCAATATCGCCGAGTGGTTGTGAATTAGCCGGTGGTGCGATAACGCGTAATGATTCTGGTATCGTGCTTTCGGCAAGCACCGTGACCCCCAAGCCTTCCTCAATCGCTGCTTTGATACCGGATACATCCATGATGGTGTAGATAATTTGCCAAGGGATATTGGCATTTTTGAGGTGTTTTATAGCCCTGTTTCTATAAATGCAGCCTTCAGGAGCAACGATTAAGGGGATCGAGTCAGTGTCGTGGGAGAAGTGTTCACTAGCAGATACCCATACCAGTTGGTCCCTTTTAACATAGTGGCCTTC
>JBOEHG010000021.1:0-10216 GCA_050633825.1 Cellvibrionaceae bacterium
CTTTGCAAGAAGTGTATTTTGCGGGCATAAAAAAACCCCGCCCGTTGGGCGAGGTTTTTTATATGGTGGGTCGTGCTGGATTCGAACCAGCGACCAATTGGTTAAAAGCCACACTATTTTTTGTAAGTTATTGATTTTATTAACCCTATTGGGTACGTTCGTTGCTCATTTTGTCGGAAGAAGTACTACAAAGTCGTACTGATGTCGGAAAAGTGTCGGAAAGGCAATCTGGCTTAGTTTGGATATTTTCTATTATTCCGCAGCCATTTATCCAAAGCTGCAATCACTTGTTCGACGTGGATGGGTTTAGCCACATGATCATTCATGCCAGCACTGATACACGCTTGAATATCATCTTTCATAGCATTGGCGGTTAAAGCCAAAATGGGTGTCACAGGTAGTGTATTTTCACTTTCATACTGTCTGATATGCTTTGTCGCCTCATAACCATCCATTTCTGGCATTCGGCAGTCCATAAACACCAAGTCAAACGACTGCTGTTTAAATAGATCAACCCCCTCGCGTCCATTTTCTGCAGTGGTAACCTGACATCCCACCATCCCTAACATTTCCGCTGCAATCATTTGGTTAACAACATTATCCTCGACCAACAATACCTTAGCACCATTAAAATTAGCATTGATACTTGTACCCTCCGCACTCTCACTACGGTGGTTTTCTTGCACTTCTTCAGCAGAGGACAAAGGCAAGTACATACTAAATGTAAAAGTTGAACCCTCACCCAATACACTGTCTACCGTGATATCGCCTTCCATAATATCGACTAATTTTTCGCAGATGGCTAAGCCAAGTCCCGTACCACCAAAACGCCGTGTGGTATTTTCTTCCGCCTGACTGAACTTTTTAAACACACAGGCCAGTTTATCGGCGGGAATACCAATGCCAGTATCCTCTACCGAGACGATAAATCCCTGTTTTTCCGCCTTAATATTAGTTAAACGCACATGGATAGTAATAGCTCCTTGGCTGGTAAACTTGCTGGCATTACTGACGAGATTAAATAGAACCTGCTTGATCCTTACAGGGTCTCCTTTTACATAACACGGCACCTCTTTATCCCAATCAAGCCGAAAAGCTACGCCGTCTTCAATCTGTATCGACATGGTATTTTTAATGTCATCGAACAACGATTTTAAGTTAAAAGGAATGACCTCAAAATCAAGCTTGCCTGACTCAATTTTAGAAAAATCTAAAATGTCATTGATAATCTGCAACAGTGACTCTGACGATTTTTTAATGGTCGTTAAGTAGATTTTTTGTTTGTCAGATAAGTCCGAGTTTTCCATCAAACTGGCCGCACCAATAACCCCATTCATAGGGGTCCGAATCTCATGACTCATATTGGCTAAAAATTCTGATTTGGCCATATTGGCTTCTTCTGCTTGTTTTTTAGCCCCAATCAATTCGCAGGTTTTTTCATTGACGAGCTTTTGTACAGCAACAGTACGGCCTGTAATTAAAAGTAGAAAGGCACAAAGTAAAGCACTAAAGAGTAATCCACCGATAAGAATAATCCAAACACTCCAATCCTGTTCTGCCTCCAAGTACGCTTTTGTTGGGTAGAAGGACATCGCCCACTTTTTGCCGCCTACATTAAAATAATAGTCTTTTTTCAAAAGCGTTAAGTAATCTGTTTCTTCATATAAAACGGTGCCTTCCCCTTGATCGCTCATATCATGAATGGCCAATCGTATCCCTGAACGCTCCAGCCCTTCCAGGGCCGCATGGATAATATCGTCTACACGGAAAACAACAGAGACAAAACCATAAATATGGTTACGGCGATCTTGACGTGTCTCAGTAGACTTCCCATTATGGTAAATGGGTAAGAATGCGATGAAACCTTTAATTGGCTCACCGTCATGCACAAGCTCAATTTGTGGCGTGACAATCATTTGGTTGATATCTCTCGCCCTTATCAACGCTTCTCGTCGATGCTGCTCACTCATCAGGTTAAGGCCGAACGCCGCTTTGTTTTCCTCGAAGGGGATAACATAATTAACCAGCACATAATCCTGACGACTCTCCAACAATGCCTGTTTATCATTAATAAACTTAATCCTATAGTCGGTAAAGCCTTCTTCTTTTAAAGACTGAATAAATAGATTGCTCTCAGGGTATGGTACATATTGACTAAAGGCTAATGCATAAATGCCCGGTACATGTTCTAAGGGGTGTTGCGCAAACTGTTCAAATTCCTCTCGATCAACAAAACTGGATGCCGCATAAAACCCTCTTATGGAATACAGGGTATTAAAGACATCATCCAGTTGCCGCTGAACGGCATTTACCAGAATAGAGGTGCGCTGCTCAAAACGCAGTTGGGTGGATTCTTGGCCCGATTGCCGCACAACCGAGAACAAAATAACCACGAATAAAAAAACCACCACTAAGGGTAAAATCACTGAGAGCCGACGAGCCGTACTTATCTTATCGCGGTAGTTAAAGCCAATCACAATGACTGGCGCTAATACCAATGCACCCACCGTATCGCCTATCCACCAACTGGCCCAACTGGATAAGTAATGCTCAGGCAGGATAAACCCCATCAAAAATAACGTGGTAACGCCCAGTGTCGCCGAGACAGTGCAACTGGCGGGTCCCGCCAATAATAAAAACTTTACGATATCTTTTTCTTGCTCAAGCAATGTTGGGGCTTCAACAAAACGACGGATAAGGAACGCGCCTAATAGCGCCTGTAAGGTGGCACCCATCGCAATAGTGCCTGTTGTCAAAATACCTGTCCACGATAAAGGGGCATTGCCTGCGTTAATGGCAATGTAGGCATTGGTTGCAATGGCACCCAGTAAAATACCCGGCCATACCCGATAACCAAACGCCAATATCCCGCCTAAAGCAACCCCTGCCGCAGGCCAGACAATACTGGCAATTTCATGGGACGTTGTTAGTAATAGCCCAACTTGACCAAATATAAAATAGCTTAGAGCAAGCCCCACTATTTTTAATAAGGTTAAGCCAACAGGCATATTATGGCTGGTCATATTGACGTCATTTAGTTCCGTAATTTAATTGGCGGGCCATTTTTTAAATGGAGAGATATCCAATTAATAATAGTTCAAAAGTCGCCATAATCCATAAACGACATTAAGCTGTCACAAGGGATTACATCACCAATAGAATCGCTGATACTGACAAAAAACGGGCAGTCGCTAGGTGAGCGGCCAGAGTAAATGACGAGAATACTAAATCAGAAAATTCTAAAATAATTCATTCTTCCCAGAAATGCGCTTCCTGCGCTTATCCTGGGTATCGAAAATAAATTTGGTAAAGCATTATCTAGTTTTTCCGAGTATTATCAGATGATAACGGTAATAGTTTCATCTCTACTTCACTAACGAATAACAAGATACAAAGAACCACCATTACGATGGATATGCAATAAAATAGAACGAGAGTTTTTACTCAGCGCTTTTTTAAAGGAGTTCACATCAAAAACCCGTTGTTGGTTAGCGCCCGTTATAATATCGCCAGAGCGTAAACCACTGTAGGCAGCAGGTGAATTAGGCGCAAGAGAGCTAATCACAACACCACCATCGGAATAATTCTCAACGGTTGCCCCTTTCAACAGCGGGTGAAGTTTGTTGCTACGGGTTGCGTATTGCTCTGGTTTACCCACTTTGACAGAGGCTGTGGCTTCTTTACCTTCTCTGATATAGGTCAGCTTTATTTTTTCACCGATAGTACGCATCCCAATTTGGCTGCGAAGCTGACCCGTTGAGGGCGTTGCTTGACCATTCACAGCAATCACAATGTCACCGGCTTTTATACCCGCTTTATCAGCCGGTGAGCCTTCGGCAACACTGCTGATTAATACTCCTTTCTGACCATTTTCTAACTGAAATGCTCTGCGTAAATCAGGCGTAATATCTTGAATGGAGATACCTAGCTGACCTCGCCTTACCTCACCATGATCCAGTATCTGTTCCATACTGGCTTCCGCCATATTGGTAGGAATGGCAAAACCAATACCGACATTACCACCAGAGGGGGCAATAATCGCGGTATTGATGCCCACTAATTCGCCCTTTAGATTGACTAGTGCCCCGCCTGAGTTGCCAGGGTTGATCGAGGCATCGGTTTGAATAAAATTTTCGTAACCGTGAATCCCTAAGCCCGTACGACCCAGTGCGCTGACAATGCCGGTGGTAACGGTTTGCCCCAAGCCAAAGGGGTTACCGATGGCAACCACATAGTCACCAACGTCTAACTGATCAGAATCCGCCAAAGGAATATCGACCAAGTCATTGGCTTTAATGGTCAGTATGCCAATATCGAGATCAGGATCAGAACCCACCACTTTTGCTTTAAAGCTGCGACCATCCACTAAAGAGACTTGGACTTCATCTGCATCTTTAATGACATGGTAGTTGGTCATAACAATGCCTTTTTTTGCATTCACAATAACACCTGAACCGGCACTCTGCTGGCGTTTTTGCGGTTGTCTTTGTTGTGGTTGAGGAAGGTTGAAAAAGTGTCGAAAAAAAGGATCATTTAATAATGGATTATGACGATACTGTTGAGTTGAGTAGGTAGATATATTGACTACCGCAGGATTCACCTCTTTTAACATGGGGGCCAATGAGGGAAAGGGTTTACCATCCTCATCCACAGCAGGCAAAGTAGCAAAACTCAGTTGAGCAAACAATACAAAAAAAATCAATAAACCGAATCGAGATACTGCATTATTCATTGCTTTTACTCCATAATTTCATTAGTTAATAATCAATAAAAGTGCTGGCTGCTCTAAGCAGCCAGCAACAGCGTTATGACGACATAATGGGAATGCGTTTGCTATTGTTGGGGAGACCTTCTTTTCTCGGCACAATGAGTGTTAGCACTCCCTCTTTTAAGTTTGCTTGAATCCCTCCCACATTCGCATCATCGGGTAAAGCCAAGGTACGTTGAAACGAACCATAGTGGCGTTCTACCCGATAAAATTGTTTATCCTTTTGTTCATGGCTTTCTTCTTTCTGACCACGAATGGTTAACACGTCGCCTGAGATATCGATGGATAAATCCGGCTCCGACAAACCCGGCACATCCAGCACAATCTCATAATGTTGATTGTCGCCAGCGATATCCAATTGCGGTTGATAAAGCCGACTGGTACTCAGCGGTGTTCCCAGTGATAGACCCGAACGCAACGAAGGCAAACCAACATTGGCAAAGACATTATCAAACAGGCGATCCACTTCTCGATGAAAATCCAGCAAGGATTGCGACCCTGTGGATTGAGCGGGTAGATGATTAACCTGTTGACGTGTCACAGGAATGGAACTGGCATTAGACGAATGCTCATCCTCATGTTTGAACCAATTCCAGGGTTTTAACTTTTCTAAATTCATGAGATAACCTCCAATAGTCTCTGGTGTCAAATAGCTATGATTGTTAAGTGGCTGTATAGGTAGTTACATAAATGGAGCTGCCAATCAATGACAGCTCCGCTAGGTTTATGCCGCCTTTTTATCGCCGTTTGTTTGCGCATTATCAGCACTGTGTTCCAGTACTGACTTACCCTGATTAATGGCAATGGTTCTTGGTTTCATTGCCTCGGGTATTTCCCTTGCTAATTCGATGGTCAGTAAACCATTGCTTAAACTAGCGCTGGTCACTTCCACATAATCAGCAAGGCTAAACTTGCGCTCAAACGAACGACTGGCGATACCTTGATGGAGGTATTTGTGTTTAAGAGAGTCGTGTTCCTTTTCTTTGGCTTTCTGGCCAGAGACTTTAAGAACACTTTTTTCCACCGTAATATCAATGTCACTTTCTGTAAAACCAGCAACAGCCAAGGTAATGGCATAGCGGTTTTCTTCCAGCACTTCAATATTATAGGGTGGGTAGGTAGCCGAAACAGTCTCCGCACCCAAGGTGTTATCAAACAGGGATGCAAGACGGTCGAAACCAATACTGTTACGGTATAATGGGGTTAGATCAATTGCATTCATGATATATCCTCCTAGAAGCAATACAAAATAAAAACAAAAATAAGTGAATGCCAGTGATATTCTGTAATAGACCTATCATCTGACACTTATATAGGTAGGGTTTGATAAACGGTTTTCAAGACTGGTTTTTATAAAAATTTTTTCTATTCATATAACCGTTTTATAAAAATAAAAAATAACTGAGGAGAAGCAGAAAACCGTATTCTACGAAGTGAAAATCGAAAATTATATAATTAAAAGTAGCGACTAAAACTATTAAACCCTCTAAAATTTCACAAAATTTTAAGCAATCAGAAAAAATATACATTTATTTTGATTCACCGTTCTTATCTTTTTTCCTTGAGAGAAATCCAAAACCACCTCTTTAAAAACACTTACGATAAACTTAATACTGACGACAGAAGAAAAAAGCAGATTACCAATATATCAGAGCTTGGCCTCAACACGAACTTTCATTCTGTGCGGGGGACCATTTTTAATTATTATTCACTTTTATGAAGTTCGGTTTTTATTTTGGCTAGTTCATCATGCAAACGCATAATTTCTAGCTCTATCTTAAGATTAATTTCGTAGGCTGCATCTTGCTTAACTCGCTCTTTAGCCGCTTGTCGATTTTGTGACATCATAATGATAGGCGCTTGAAAAGCTGCAAGTGTCGAAAGGCCAAGATTGAGCAAAATAAAGGGGTAAGGATCAAAGATGCTTTCTGATACTAACCAAATCGTATTGATTAAAATCCAAGATATAATAAATGCAAAGAAGATACCGATAAATGTCCACGATCCGCCAAAACTGGCTATTCTATCTGCGACCCTTTCACCAAAAGTTAAATGCTCTGAGAATGTTGTATTTACGTTCTCAGATACAGTCGTTTGCTCAGCAATACTCTCGATGACCCTCTGCTCTGTATCACTCAACTTATTATAAGATTGATTCAATAATGCCTTAGCCAAGTTTTCAAAGTATTTTTTAATCGCCATCATATACCCTTAATCCGATAGTGCTTGCTCTCTTTGATAAACAATTATCGATGCTATGCGAAGCACGCCTAAGACGAGAATCAGTGCTGTAAGCGCATAGATCATTTCAGGCTTTAAGTTATGCTTAAACAAGCCAATCAGTATTTCTCGAATAACAAAAACAATAGCTGCATCAACAATAAATGTTAATCTTAACTTGTGAGAGCTAAAGTATTCAACCAATGAACGAGATAATTCAACAAGAATATACAGCGTTAACACATCTGCAATAAGGTCGATATATTTACCTGTTATGCCTTCAAATCTTAGCAATTCCCATAAGGTACTAAATAGTTGTAATGCACCTACTGCAATACCCAACATAATAAATAAGAGGATAATAGCAAATACAATATCGACTATTTTATTGAATAATTGTCTAAATTTATCAGATAGCATAAACAGAAACCCTATTACTATTTTATATATTGCTTAGATAACTTTCTGATAGTTATTCATAGCGGTCATCAAGAGAATATTGGTTGTTGCCCGTTTTTCTGCTATCACTATCCAACTCATTATAGTATCGAGAGACCTGCTCTTTTGACCCCAAATGAGACAGTATCGAATAAATAGCATCAACCGAAGGCTCTTCTCCCTCTCTTAGCATTTTGTCTCTAAGTTTTCCAACTAGCTCTTTGGTTATTTTTTGCTTTTTCATAAAAACCTCTGAAAACTATCCTATTGGGAATCAGAATATTCTACTTATTACTCTGAGGCTTGCCAATTAAGCTTTTTCTCAATAGCCGATATCAACATACCTGCAATATCTTTTTCTGTTGCTGACTCAATCCCCTCTAATCCGGGGGATGAGTTAACTTCGAGCAACAAAGGCCCTTTTTCTGAACGAATAATATCAACACCGGCTACACTTAAGCCCAATACTTTAGCTGCTTTGATTGCAACAGCACGCTCTTCTTTCGTAATCTTAACTAGCGCTGCGGTTCCACCTTGATGGATATTTGCTCTAAATTCACCGGGTGCAGCCGTACGCTCAATGGACGCAACGACCTTGCCATCAATAACGAAGCAACGTAAGTCTTTACCTCGCGCTTCTTTGATAAATTCCTGTACCAATAAATTGGCTTTTAATGTTTTAAAGGCGTTAATAACAGACTCCGCCGCTTTGCGCGTCTCTGCCAGCACAACACCACGCCCCTGTGTGCCTTCTAGTAATTTAACAATCAGGGGAGCGCCGCCTACCATATCAATCAAATCACTGGTATCCACAGGGGAATTGGCAAAACCCGATGTGGGAATATCCAAGCCACTGCGTTGCAAAAGTTGCAACGAAAAAAGTTTATCTCTGGACTGTGTGATTGCGGCTGCTCCATTCAGCGAAAAGACACCAAGGCTTTCAAAGTGGCGAATTAACGCACAACCATAAAAGGTCATACTAGGCCGAATCCGGGGAATAATGGCATCTAGATCATTGAGTAAACTACCCCCGCGATAATGAATTTCAGGGTTGCTCGCATCAAGTTTCATATAACACTGTTTAATATCGAGAAAGCGAATCTCATGCCCTCGGAATTGAGCAGCCTGTATGATACGTTGGTTGCTGTAAAGTTCAGGGTTACTCGCTAAAAGCCCTAGCCGTAGCCCCGATGCTTTCTCAATGGCTTTTCCATAGTGCTCTTCTATTTCTTGCTGAGACTTATCACTCAAATTAAAGCTAGCCGCCGGATCAACCAGTAGACGATGCAGCATCGCTTCACGACCCAATAACATACGGTAGCCCATTGAATCCCGATTGGTCAGCGTTAGCTCTACTTCCCATTCTTGTTCACCCATGACCATAGGTACACGTATGACAAAACGTCGTTCAGATTCGCCAGAAGAACTTTTAACACTTCGTTTGTCAACGACAATAGCTTCACAACGAACAACTGTATCCCGATCCTGTTGTAGTGGGTGTACTTCAAAACTAACCCAAGACTGATTATTGCGTTTAAACGGTTGAATATTAAACGCGTGAATAGAAGATGTTTTAGCACCTGAATCCACTCTAGCCTTAATAGCGGGTACACCTAATGTGGGAAAAGCACACCACTCTTCACTACCAATAATAATTTTTTCATTATCAGTCATATTAAATACTCTCTAACGGTGTTTCATTTATAGTATCGTTATCTTTCTCTTTACTTTTTTTGGCTTGCTTAAGCGCTGTATACCAATAGTCCATAAAGTCTGTCGTTAACTTTTGCTCAATGGTAACGGCTTCTTTTGTTGGGCAAAAAATTGAGATAGAAAACTGATTTTTACCTAAATTAGTAGTGGTCACTCTAATACTAGGTTCATTATGACTTAAACCTATTCCTAATCGTTTTTCAATTAAGCTATTGTAGCGTTCAGCCACATCCGAAAAAGCACTGCAATACTCTTTCGCTTTCTCTAACATTAAATCTTTTGCTTCTACAACATTCACATTGTCTGCGTCCCTGACAATAGAAAAGGTATGGGCAACATAGCGCCGCATAAAATTAAGGTTATGAATTGTATTACCTGCAAACTGACTATTGGGAATCACCAATGTCTTGCCGGTATATTCATAACTGCCTGTTTCAATATCAATCTCAAGTAAAGTGGTACTTAACCAGTCACTTTGGACGACCTCACCATAGTGCGTACCCACTTTGATCCAGTCTCCCACAGAAAATGTTCGGGTGCTGGTTAAATACAAGGAACCGATTAAGCACTGTATAAACTCTCGGGTAGCAATCACAATCGCCACAGCAAAAGCAGCAATAGACAATGCCACTAAACGTATCTCGGATAACCAAATGATGATAAGGCCGACCACAATAAAAAACGTGGTGATGTTGGTAACAGTATTCGCCCATCGCCGTGGTGACTCGTCATCTAGGGCTTCTTTTCTCCGGATCAAGCGCATCAACAGTAGACGAAGGATCAACAAAGAGATAATTAGCAATATGGAAGCAACCAGCTTATTATCATTAATCAAATAGCTGAGCGTGACGCTTATATTCTCCATAGTGGTTTACTCTTGTCTAAATAGATCTTTCAATACTAAAGTATTGTTGATTGATACACTAGTTTGAAAACATAAGTTTACTGCGAGTTAGCAAACAAATTGAAAAGTATAGAATCGAAAAATCTTGGCTCGATGTATAGGTATAAGAAACTTCTCGCTGGGCGAGATATTAGATCAATCAAAGTAATTAAACCATGAAATATAGCTGTGCT
>JBOEHG010000022.1:0-59860 GCA_050633825.1 Cellvibrionaceae bacterium
GGTATCGTCTAAAATAGTGACACCTTCGACGCTTATTGTTTCCGGCCTTACCTCACGCTTTGGGTCATAGATACTTAGCCATTGACGGGTGACCGCATGTCGGTCTTTACGACCACAATAACCGACCGCTTTTTTATCCATACCCAAAGACCGTGCGATTTGTTGTGCAACCCAATGGGTATTCTGCCCTATTTTCTCGATATGCAGTAAATGGTGCTCACCTTCACCCGAAGGTATAAAACCCAAATTCTCAAACACAATAAAATCATCAGGACAGTAACGAAACAAGCCGGAAATATTCAGTGATGGATAGAGAGAAGGAAAATCAGTCGAAAACAAAGGGGAAACTTGTTCATTCATTGATGGTGCAATTCACTTAAAGAGAGCGATTATGCCTAGATCTTAACAACAGATAAAGGTGAAAATAAAAAGTACTTATATAAAAGTATTTATATAAAAAGCACCTATATTATTTGAGGGCTGCTTAAACACAGGGTTAAGGTTATAATAGCGAATTAAATATCACTTTATAAGTCTTATGCCTTACCCTTATGTCCTCCCTGAGCAATACCAACAACAGCTCGATGAAAAAGTCCTACGCTTCACAGATGCACTAGAGCAATTAGGGCCACAGGCGCCTTCTTGCTCGCTCGATATATTGACATCCCCCCTAACTCATTATCGCTTAAGGGCAGAGTTCAAAATTTGGCATGAGGGCAATCGCGCCTGTTATGCGATGACTGACCCAGAGACGAAAAAGCCGGTTTTTATTGACGACTTTCCTGTTGCTGCAAAGAACATCAACACATTGATGGCACCATTGCTAGAAGCCATTAATAGCAATGAAATTCTCCGTAAAAAATGCTTTCAGGCAGAATTTTTAACAACGCTCACTGAAGATACTGTGGTTACTCTTATTTATCATAAAGCCCTTAACGAGGACTGGATAGAAGCGATACAGAGCGTTAAAGAAAAACTTAACATTAATATTATTGGTCGCAGTCGAAAACAGAAAATTGTTTTAGATAGAGATTATGTTACCGAAACTCTTTCTGTCAACAAACAACAGTACCACTACAAACAAATTGAAGGAGGCTTTACTCAACCTAATGGACGTGTGTGTGAAAAAATGTTGTCGTGGGCAGTAGATAAAAGTCAATCCATTAGTGGAGATTTATTAGAGCTTTACTGTGGTAATGGTAATTTTACCATTCCCTTATCCAAGAACTTTAATCAGGTCATTGCGACAGAAATCGCCAAAACATCAGTCAACGCTGCTCACGATAATTTACAATTGAATAATATCGACAATGTTAAAATTGCACGGATGTCTAGTGAAGAATTTGTACAAGCTATCGATAAAGTCCGCGAATTTAGGCGCTTAAAAGATATCACTCTCGATGATTATCATTTCTCAACGGTTTTCGTTGACCCTCCACGTGCAGGGCTTGACCTCGATACCGTAAAGATGGTGCAACGCTTTGACAATATTATTTATATTTCCTGCAATCCAACAACACTGATCGATAATTTAAAAGCGCTTTGCCAAACCCATAAAATAGATGCATTAGCAGCATTTGATCAATTTCCCTACACCGATCACTTGGAAACGGGTGTTATTTTATCATCGAGATAAATATATGATTATATATGAAGTCAATCTTACAGCAGAAAAATCAATAGAAAACGAATTTCGTCTATGGCTTAAGCAGCATCTTAACGATATGCTAAATACTGGTTATTTTAATGATGCAATAATATATGAATTAGAAAGCGAACAAGAGGATGCAAAAATACAACTGACCAGTCACTATAAAGTTGAATCACGAGCAAGACTTGAAGAGTATTTTAAAAATAAAGCTGACGAAATGAGAGCCGATGGAATAAAACGATTTAGTAATCAATTTACCGCTACTCGGCGTATTTTATTACCGCCACCATAATGGCGCATATTACTCAAAAATAGATAAATCCAAATTTTCTATTGATCCCATCCATACCGCATAGTCTGTATGATCCAAAAGATCATTACCCGATATACCATGGATAAAAACGGTCAAGCCTTTGCGATTAGTTGAAAGCCAAGGAATCATTTCGGACAATAGGTCTGTTTTAAATGCCAGCTGACAGCTCCACATAGGATGAGGCCCAACCGCTTGTTTATGCATATGACCTACTGATACATTAAACAGTTCACCCGCCTGTCCACATAAAACTTGAGCCTGCTCAAAAGTCTGCTCATCATAATAAACATGGGCGTGATAGCCTTTAATATGTATCGCATTATTGATCATAGCTTAAAATACCTTACCTCTAATTCTTGTCGCAGCATCAACAACAAACTCTCGGTACTTTTCTTCTATTTCAAGCCGTTCATTTTCGAATCGAAATTTTTCTTTTTTAGGCAATTTCTTCCACGCATTCAAAATAGGAATATGCGCGGTTGCATCGGCCAACTGAAAGAAAGCGCTATAATCTTCTTTAGTGTTTTCTGTTATTTTTAAGTTATCAAGCAGTACACTAATACGAATCGCACCCTCTGTTAAACTTAATTGATCATCAACCAAACCCTGAGCCAATACCTGAATACTATTATTGAGGTATTGCTGGTGATTATCTTTTAACTCGTCCAATTCTTCTACTTGTTGCTTTTTAGCCCGTTCCATCTTATGCACCCGACTTTGTAAGCGCCAAGCAATAACTGCCAATACTAAAACAATGATTGCTCCTACTATACTCAAAAATACAAGCATTACTTTTCCGCCCCTATTGTTTCTTGCACCGTTTCTTGCACTGTTTTTTGTGATGTAGTTTTTTCTACTCTTTTTTCTTTATCTAATCCTGTTTGATTAGCGTTGTCCATTGTTGGTATTGCATTATTCGACATAGTGGATTCAAACAGTTCACTTGATGTGAGGTCTTCGTCCAGTAGCTGATCAACGGGTAAGGTTCTTTTCGTTTTTGCCCCTAACTGACGTAAACCTTCAATACGTTTCACTAAATTGCCTTTACCTTCAACCAAACGTTTACGCGTTACATCATAGCTATTTTGTGTTTTAGTTAGCTGTGCACCCAAGTCATCGAGTGACTCGATCACTAATACAAACTGATCATAAAGGCCACCAGCCTGCTGGGCAATTTTCTCAGCATACTTATGCTGTTTATGATAACGCCAAATATTTGATACTGTGCGTAACGTCGCCAGTAATGTTGTCGGGCTTACCAGTACAATCTGTCTATCATAGGCTTCGCGAAATAAGGCAGGTTCTTGTTGCAAAGCCAACATAAAAGCGGCTTCTATCGGCATAAAAATAAACACAAAATCAAGGCTTTGAAGACCGTTTAGAGACTCATAATTCTTTTTACTTAAGGTTTTAATATGATTACGCACAGAATTAACATGGGCCTGCAGTGCTTCTTTCTTTAAACCCTCATCCTCTTCATTGATATAGCGTTCATAATCGACCAGAGATACTTTTGCATCAATCACCAATTGTTTATTTTCAGGGAGGTAAATAATCACATCCGGGTTACGGCGCTTACCATTGTCATCATCCAGCGAGACTTGCGTATCGTATTCTCGCCCTTTCTGTAGGCCGGACTCTTCCAGTAAACGTTCTAAGACTACCTCACCCCAATTACCCTGTGTCTTATTATCACCTTTTAGGGCTAAGGCAAGGTTAACCGCATCTTGGCCTATTTTGTGAGTTTGCTGCTGTAGCTCACCTATCTTACCAATCAGCTGATTACGCTCAGCGCTTTCCTTTTGATACACATCGGCGACTTGTTTCTTAAAATCATCAATTTGTTGCTTCAATGGATTTAAAGACTGATTCAACGTCTTTTGATTCTGCTGATCAAATTGTTGTTGTTTATGATCAAAAATACGATTTGCCAGATTCTCAAACTCTTGCCCCAGCTGTAATCGGGCTTCTTTTAGCAATTGTGTTTGCTCACCCAATTGGTGCTGCATTTGTCCATGCTGACCTTTTAAGTTTGCCAATTCCTCTCTGGCACGGTACATTTGCCCCTGCAAGGCAGTATAGTCTTGGGATGCCCAGTGCAAGCGACGCTTTGCCAGCCAATATGTCCATCCCCCAAAGAGTGATGCACCTAGCAAAAAACCAATGCCTCCACTTACAAAAAGTAATTGATTGGCTAGAATAAAATTGATAACTGCTTGCATAACTCAATGGGTCTCTGATGACTAATATCTTGGATCTTTAATGTTCTGTAAATAGACGTTTATTAAACTTTTTAGTAAAAATTAGTGTTATAACAATGGGTTCCGACGTTCTTTCAACCATACAGGCGATTTGTGCCAAAGGCTACCAGCATTACTCTCAAAAAGATTATGAAGCGGCATTACGCCTATTCTACCAAGCTTGGCTGAAAGTACCTAAACCTCAAAACGAGCACCCTGCTGCTGCGACCATCCTTTCAGGCATTGGCGATACTTACTATCGTTTAGGTAAGTATGACCCCGCTATTGAGGCGCTTCGCTCAGCCCTTGCCTGCCCGGATACCGACGAACAGTCGCTCATTCTGATGAGATTAGGACAGTCTTTGATCAACGCGGGTCAAGAGTTACAAGGCAAAATTTACCTACATCGAGCCTACAGGCTATGCGGTGATCAAGCCTTTAAAGATGAACACCCCAAATACAGAGAAGTCATTGACGATATTGTCATTTAAGCTTGCACCTCAAGTCATTAGCCTATCCAAGCATGTCTTTTTAAAGTGCTCTATCGTAAAATCACTTCTTTATGTTTTTCCTATAATAATGATCCAACTCTAAGACCAAGGCCAATAGTGTGTCTCAACAAGCCCCGCGTATTTTAATCTTCGATTCAGGCGTCGGAGGACTCAGTATTGTAGAAGCGATCATGCAGCAACACCCTAACTGCTCTGTAATCTACGCATCAGATAACGAGGCATTCCCCTACGGCATCAAGAAAGAAAGCGTTTTAGTTGACCGAGTTGATCGAGTACTTCACCAACTACAGTCAATTAGCCGTGCCGATATTATTGTGGTCGCCTGTAATACAGCCAGCACGGTGGTATTACCTAAGATCCGAGAACGGTTCTCTTTACCTATTATTGGTGTCGTACCTGCCATTAAACCCGCAGCAAAAGTCAGCCCCAATAAAATCATCGGTTTACTGGCAACACCGGGGACAATTGAGCGCTCTTATACTCATGAACTGATTAATAAATTTGCCAGCGATTGCCATATTGTTTCCGTAGGCTCCAGCGAATTAGTCTCGATAGCGGAGGATAAACTACGCGGCAAACCAATAGACATAGAACAATTAAAACAGATTGTCTCGCCTTTACTTGCTCAACCAAAATTAGATACCGTTGTGCTGGCCTGCACCCACTTCCCTCTACTAAAAAAAGAATTAATACCTATTTTACCCAAGGTAAGCCATTGGGTAGATTCAGGAGATGCGATTGCTCGACGTACCGGTTATTGGTTAAGTGAATTAAGTTTGCCCACTGAAAACAGTGAAAAACCAATACACAGTAGCGTCTTTACTGCGCAAACCAATGAGGTAAAACAACTTACCCAAACTCTGACTGAGCGACAACTGGGCAATATTCAGTTTGTCAGTGTTTTGTAGTTTTAAGTTATTAGGAAATCCTTGCTAATGTTGCCGCCACTTTTTCGCATAGAGCCAATCCTACAAGCCTGTCAAGATAACCATCTTATTCTGACGCCCAACCAACGCTTACGTAGCAAAGCCATTCAGGCGTGGGGCATTTATCAACAATCTTTAGGGAAAGACGTTTGGCAAGCACCACGAATCCTTACTCTTGAACAATGGTTTGACGAGTGCTGGAAAAAACTACAGAGCCTAACTTATCCCGATAGCAACACATTAATAGCAACACCCGAACAGGAACGAGTGCTATGGGAAAAGGTAACGGCAGACTGCGGGCTTATGCAACCTGAAGTATTAGCCAAACAGGCTGCAAGTGGTTTACAAATACTAGAAAAGTGGGAACTAGGACTGGATAGCCTCAAAGAGTATTCAGCGGACAGCGGCATAGACACCTACCTTGAATGGTGTTCCACATTTCATACCCACTTAAAAAAACAAGGAATGATTTGCCGGGAAAAAAGTTACGCTATTATCGGTAATGCATTTGAAAAAAGTGTTCTTTCTGTAGAAGAAAATATTCATTTAGTTGGGTTTGATGATATCCCGCCTCTCATCAACACTCAGCTCAATAAGGCAACAAATACACTGACTCATTCCAATTTACACGATTACCAACCTGAATCATTAGTACGCGTCAACTATAACGATACCGAGCTGGAAATGGCTGCTGCTGCAGAATGGGCAAAGTCTATTATTGAAAAACAATCTGCGGAAGAAGGTTCACCCGTAAGAATCGGTATTATTGTTCCCAACCTTGGACAGTGCCGTAATTTAATAGAGCGCGCCTTAATTAATAGTTTTGAAGGCCATAGTTTATTGGCAGAAACACCGCGCTACACACTGCCTTTTAATATTTCGGCAGGTATACCTTTAGGTAATACACCGCTGATTAGTGATACCTTAAAAATACTGAAGTTAAGTCAGCACTATTGGAAAGTTGATCAACTTTGCCAGCTTTTATTTTCACCCTTTTGGGGAAAATTATCTGAAGAAATAAAGCAACGTTGCCAACTGGTTGATTGGTTACAAGCTAAAGGGGTCTTCGATATTGGCCTCAGTGAATTACGTTATCAAATGGAAAAAATAGCAGAAGAGGATACCTGTTTATTTCGCTATTTTTCGACTATTCATCAGTATCAACTTGAAAATAAAGGGGCAAAATTGCCCTCCGACTGGGTGACTTTTTTTCTACATCAATTAGATACCATGCACTGGCCCGGTGAAAGACAGCCCGATAGCCATGAGTACCAGCAAACCCAATTGTGGTATCGGCTCTTAGAACGTTTTTCGGGACTTGATTCAACATTAGGGCTTATTACAATTTCATCTGCCCTTCAGCAATTACAACAGATGGCAAACCACCAACCCTTTCAAGCGCAAGTACCAGACTCGCCCATTCAAGTCTTAGGTATTTTAGAGGGTGCTGGTCTGCATTTTACGCATTGTTGGGTCATGGGTTTACACCAAAATAATTGGCCACCTGCTCCTTCACCTAACACATTGCTGCCCGTTCAATTACAGCGTAAACATAATATGCCCCATGCAACGAGTTTACGAGAATTAACCTTTGCGGAATCTCTGACTCAACACTATCGTCATTGCGCCAAACATATTATTTTCAGTTCACCTGAATACGAAACCGACAGCGAACAAGCTTTATTAGTTAGCACTTTGATTCAAGATATCCCTTTAAGCTCTCTTGAAATAAGCGGCCAAAGCCATGACTTTTCGCATTATCTCTCCAAGGTTTTTCAAAGCCGTCAAATAGAGTGGGTCGATTGTTCAAGCGCCCCCGCCGTCTCTGCAAGTGAGATGGGAGAACATAGTGAGTTAAAAGGTGGAGCAAGTGTTGTTAAAGCGCAATCTATCAATCCATTTGATGCTTTCTCGATTTACCGCCTAAAAGCAAAAGGCCCATTACCGCCTGTTATGGGGTTTTCACCCATAGAACAAGGTAATATTCTTCACCAAGTACTGGCAACGGTATGGGATCAAATCAAACAACACTCTAGCTTAATCGCAATAGCGACTGATACATTATTTACACTGGTTCATGACAATGTCAGTGCAGAAGTCAAACGCTGCCGGAATCGTAAATATCAGCATTTGGGAGAGGCTTTATGTCAGATAGAAATAGAGCGCCAAACCTCGCTTATATTGAAATGGCTGGAGTTTGAAAAAGCACGCCCACCTTTTACCGTGGTTTCCATAGAAGATAACTGCGAACTTGTCATTAATGGGATTAAATTACAATTACGGATGGATCGTGTTGACCAACTAGAAGACGGCAGTTACCTTATTTTGGATTATAAAACGGGTACTAATACGAGTAATGACTGGCAAGGCGAACGCCCCAAAGAACCACAGCTCCCGCTGTATTTACTTGCTCATCAAATACCCGTCAGTGGTATTGCTTTTGCGCAAATTAATGTACGTAAACAGACATTGGTTGGCTTACAGAATGGCGAACACCCGACTCCGGGCTTGAGTGCAATTGGCGATAACCGCAGCGGACTCCCTGAAACCTGGGAAGCCGCGAAGGAAAATTGGCAGCAAAGCATCGAGTTACTTTTACAAAATTACCTATCTGGCAACACCATCGTTGATTATCGCGACAAAAGTAGTATCAACCACTACAAAGCCCTCTTACCCCTCAATCGCTACTATGATAAAGAACGTCTAAAAAGCGTAATTAAATCGCCAACATCCCCTTTACTTTAATAGATTTGGTCTACACTAAAATTTATAAGTGCAGTAAATGACCAAAGGCTCTAGGATATGGTATTACCCCTCTCAGTGTTAGCGACTCTTTTCGGCGCTCTACTAAGCTATTGGTTAATGCCTACTATTACGCCAGTATTTGTCACAGTTGCTATGGGTATCTGCATATGGCAGTGTTTTAAACAAAAAAATAGCCAAACTGTCGTTAAACCATCCAATCACCAGAAAAAAAGTAAAAATATTAGCGATAAGCCTCACCCATTTGAGCATCAATTTCTCAATGATTTTGTCGCTGAAATAAATGATCAGACAAATATTATTGATAGCGACCTATCACAACTTCAAAGCATTTTATGTGATGCGACTGGATCACTATCCAGCACGGTATTAAGCGTAGAAAGCGATACTAGTAACCAACGGCACGCTCTGGAAAAGTTGATTAAAGAGCTAATGGATGCCACCAGCATGGAATTAGAAGCCTCCAAACAGGAAGAATCCAGTATTACCCGTTTCGCTAATATGGCAAGTTCAACCGTAGACGGTTTACTAGTACAACTAAAGGATATTCGCTCGGCATCAGTGGTTTTATCCACTAATTTCAGTGGCATTAATGAAGACTTTAAAGAAGTGATGTCCTATTTAGGGGATATCAATGATATCAACTCACAAACCAACTTATTAGCACTCAATGCCGCAATCGAAGCAGCAAGAGCCGGAGAGGCAGGTAGAGGATTTAGTGTTGTTGCAGATGAAGTCCGTGCACTTTCAGTACGAACAGAAGAGTTTAATCAGCGAATTAAACAAAAAATAGAAGCTACTGAGAGTAAAATTACTGACTCTATGTCTTCGCTTGAAGCAGCCACTAATATTGATCTAGAAGAATGCCAAGATGCTAAAGCAGCTATGGATATACTCTGGAAGGATTTATCGCATATGCATAATTTAGTGACAAATCAATCACAGCATATCGAAGACCTGTCCCACCGCATACAAAAACTGGTAATGGAAGGCATGCTTTCACTACAGTTTGAAGATATCGCAAGGCAACTGATCGAGCATGTTAATGAACGCATTATTATGACCAATGAATTCATTGAAAGCCTTCTAGGTGGCTACCTTAAATTGAATGAAAGCCATAGCGAACAAACTCAAGAAGAGCTTCAAGAAGCACTTATCGCAGAATTTAACTCGGGGAAACATCGCTTAGCCACTATCGCTAAGGCCGTACAACAAACCAATATGGATCAAGGTGACGTTGACCTTTTCTAGGTTTTCACACCATATAATTATAGCCCCTTCTTATTTTACCTTGCTGTACATACCACATACATCACCCTTACTCAGCTTTTCGTCAACTCATTTCAGCTAGACCCTGTTAACACTTAACCTACGAACAGCTATCTGCTAGAGTTCGCAATTAAATTATTGTACGAACTGATATGAATCAACCCATTGATGCCGATATTCGGCAACAAGCCCTTGATACTCGCTATTCATTTGCCGTTAGCGCACCGGCAGGTTCAGGAAAAACTGGGCTATTAACACAACGAGTATTGTCGTTGTTAGCTCAGTGTGAATACCCCGAAAATATTCTTGCAATTACCTTTACCAAAAAAGCGGCTGCTGAAATGCAGGGGCGCATTATTGCAGCATTGCAAAACGCAAAAGATGAGTCTAAAGGCCCGGATGATCACTTCTCTAACAAAACCTGGCAACTAGCAAGACAAGTCATTAAACGCGACGCAGAACAACAGTGGCATTTATTAGACTTACCCAACCGACTACGAATTACCACAATTGATAGTTTTTGTCGGCAACTCAGCCAACAAATGCCACTTAGTAATACTCTTGGTAATACGCCAGAGGTTCTAGATACCGCAGAAATAAAAAATGCTTACGAATTAGCGGTAAGAGAGACTCTCAGCTTACTAGAGCAAACACACCCACTTCAAACTGATTTAATACGTCTAATTAAACACTTTAACAATCAGTTACCGAACATTGAATCCTTGCTCATTAATTTATTGGGACGCCGAGATCAATGGCTAGGCCCTTTACTTGAATCAAAAGACCAACGACATTCACTGGAGTCTATTCTACAAACGGTCACAACAGAGCATTTGCAAGCGTGCCAACATGCCTTAAAGTCTATATCAGGAGAGTTGCTCACATTGGCAGATTACGCTGCCTCAATGCTAGAAAAGAGTAATAAAGAATCTATTATATGCCAGTGCCTTGGCTTAACCACATTACCTGACACAAGCCATCAAGGTCTCAGCCAATGGTTGGGTTTGTGTGAATTATTGCTAACCAAGCAAGGGGGCGTTAGAAATACTATTGATAAGCGCTGGGGATTCCCCGCAGCTGATAAAGATATGAGCAAGGAAGAAAAAGATTATGCCAAAGCGCAAAAACAACGCATGCTGGATTTACTTGTAGAATTAAAAAATCAACCCGACCTTGTTAGCTTGCTTCATAATAGCCGTGGTTTACCTGAAAATCACTATACAGATGATCAGTGGGAACTATTAGATAGTTTAACGCGTGTGTTAACACGTTTAGTGGCTCAATTAAATCTTGTGTTTCAGCAAATAGGAAAGACTGATTTTATAGAGATTACTTTGGCCGCTCTAAATGCGCTCGGTCATAGTGATCAACCGACAGATTTAGCACTAGCAATGGACTACCGCATTCAGCATATCCTTGTTGATGAATTTCAGGATACCTCTAGCCCTCAACTTAATTTATTAAAAAAATTGACAGCGGGCTGGCAAGCGGATGATGGTCGCACATTATTTGTCGTTGGTGACGCCATGCAATCTTGCTATGGGTTCAGAGATGCTAATGTGGGTATTTTTCTTGATATACGTCAACAAGGTTTGGGGGATATAAAACTAACCCCTCTCGACTTATCTGTTAATTTTCGGTCAGAAGAAAATATTGTACACTGGTGCAATACTGTCTTTGCTGATGTTTTTCCAAAAGAAAATAAAATTAACCATGGTGCGGTTAAATATCAACAAGCTATCGCTTTTCATCAGTCTCAAACGGCCAACTCTCAAGTAACACAAAAAGCAAACAATACTGCTGTCTCTATCGAGTGCTTCCTGCATGAAGAGAGCATTAGTCATCGAACAGATGAAGCAAAAGAGATAGCTGATATTATTTTAAAAACACAACAAGAACAAACTAATGGTACCGTTGCCATTCTTGTTAGAAAAAGAAGTCAAGTAAACGAAATTACTGTCGCATTAAACAATGCCAATATTGAATATCGCGCAACGGATATTGATAGGTTAGAGACTAATATGCTGGTGATGGACCTAATGAATTTGACTCGCGCCCTACTCTACCCAAATGATCGTATTGCATGGTTGGCATTACTACGCGCACCGTGGTGTGGACTCAATATGGAAGATCTACATGCTATTGCGAATATACAGTTAGAAAATTCAGAGAAAAACCTTTTCTTCAATATCATCTACAACACTAAAAAAATAGTGCTTTCACAAACAGGGAATAAACTTCTACAACGTTTTAGTACAACACTACAACAAGTGTTAAAACAACAAGGCCGCTGTAATTTACGCCAATGGATCGAAGGTGCCTGGCTTCAACTAGGTGGAAGCGCATTATTTATCGACATTGATGAACAACAAATTGCCGATCAATTTTTTCAACTTTTGGAGAAACATCAAATAGGTTCAACATTACCGGACTGGAATGTTTTTAGTCACGCAGTGAGTCAACTGTATGCAAACCCTTCTTATTCAAAAGAAATGGATAAAAGCAATAGCACTGTCGAAATTATGACGATTCATAAATCCAAAGGTTTGGAATTTGATACTGTCATCATACCTGGCTTGGACCAATCTTCTGCTTCAGATAAACAACAGTTACTGGCATGGTTAGAATGGCTGGATAGCCAACAGCAATCGCAATTAGTAATTAGCCCTGTTCATGCATCTGGCAATGACAGAGATAGCATTCATGATTATATTCGGCAACAACAAAAAATCAGACAGCAACTAGAGGCGGATCGTTTATTTTATGTAGGATGTACCAGGGCTATTAAAAATTTACATTTATTAGCTTATGTAAAAACCAAAAATATCCCTGAGGATATTAATACAGAAATCACTTCATTAAAAAATTTAAATAGCTACAAGCCAGCAGAAAACTCTATACTGGCCAGCATCTGGCAGCATATTAAAGATACAGCTAAAATATCATTAAGCAGTGATTCTCAGCATACAACTGAACATTTACCTAGGAAAGCACACCCTAATAGCTTAATAAGACAAAATGAAGATTGGGAAAAGAAAGAGTACCCAGTTAATCAACAATTAAAAGCATACCGGCTGAATCACTATAGCGAAGACATTGCTATTGATAATAGAGTCAGTCCAAGTGAACTACACCAGCGTGACGCTCGCTATATAGGAACCATCCTCCATTCTGCTCTACAAGATATTACTGAAAGTGGTTATTTATCATGGAATGATCAAAAAATAGAAAACCACACCATTATTTGGCAAAAGCAGTTACAACAACTGGGGATGAATACAGGTTATGCTAAAACCTCAGCCAATAAAATTGCTACTGCTGTAAAGCAAATGCTAGCAACAGAAACCGGGTGTTGGTTACTGGATAATCAACATCAAGATAGCGCCTGTGAATTATCGTTATGGGCAAGAATAAAGCATACCCAGCAAGAAATGATTATTGATAGGACATTTATTGACACAAAAACAAACACTCGCTGGATTATCGATTATAAGAGTAGCGAGCCTGATAGTTCATCAGCTGAAGCCTTGGCTAACTTTTCTCAAAAGGAACATAGTTTATATCGACAACAATTACTGAATTATGCTTCCCTTTTCAGGCATGAGCAGAATGTTCGCACTGCTTTATACTTCCCTCTGATCAATCATTTTTATGAGATCACATAATTTACCTATAGATTCGCAATATGCCCTACTCACATTTTTCGGTTAATAGAGACAGATAAGCGTAACACCCATATTCACCTTACTGATTCTAGGGTAGAATGCGCTTCCCAGTATATATATCGTTAACTTACTAGAATCTTATGTCTGACATTGAAAATCTGACCATTATGTTTACCGACATTGTCGGTTTCTCAAATATGGTATCGTCACTTCCACGAACAGAAAGTGAACAGATTTTACAAACCCACGATAAGCTCTTGCAAAAGCAAATCAAGCGCTTCGGTGGGACCATTATAAAATCTGTAGGCGATTCTTTTTTGGTGATCTTTCGCTCACCAACAGATGCGGTGCTTTGTTCAATGGCAATGCAGGACACTTTGTGGGAGCAAAATCAAGCAGACGACAATCAACATGACATCATTATTCGTGTCGCTTTAAATGCAGGCGAAGTTAGATTGACTCATGGTGATGTATTTGGCGAAGCTGTAAATATTGCTGCTCGTTTGGAAGGAGAAACACCTGCCGGTGATATTTATCTGACTGAGACCGTTTACCTCTCAATGAATAAAAATGAAGTTCATCTTGAGGAGGTTGGAAAAAAAGACTTTAAAGGTATACCGCAAGCAATCACGATATACCAAGCCAACAATAAAGCTGACAAGGAACAATCTGTAGAATTTAAAGACTATCCTTACGGTGGCTCACATAAACGATTAAAACCAGCTAGTCGTTCGCTGTTCAGTGTTGGTAAACTTTTTGTCGGTATTTCAACCGCAATTATTGCCGCTTTCTTTAGTTGGTGGCTAACAATCACTTATATGCCATCAACAGGCACAATAGAATTAGATAAATTAGAAGTTGCATATAAAGACCCAAGCCAAATTAATGAATATGATGTTATTAGCTTTATGCCTGACATTACGACTGAAATTCGTAACAAAGCTGAGCCCCTAGTAGAAAGTAAAAACTACGTTTCCTTAAAAACCTTAGTCGATGAATATACAACGGATTACCCGGATAATCCGTATTTATCAATGCTAAAAGGTCATATCAGTATTTATTATGAAAATTATGAACCTGCAATAAATCAATATGAAGCTGCTTTAAAAGAGAATTCGTCGCTCGCAAGGGATGTGCAACTATCAAAAAATTTGGTTAAATTACTGGATTACCAACGCATTAAAGCAAACCGTCTACTCGCTCAACATCTGAGCCCAGCGATGGTCAATGCACTTTCGGCAAGAACAGGGAAATCAGGTCTACGGGCTCGTTACGATGCATTTTATTTATTAAAAGACTCGGGAAACCTTAAAAAGGTTGATACTGTTGGGTTAAACATATGGGACTTGAAAGAGCTCAATGAATGTAAACTTAAAAAAATTGCCGTTAGAGAGCTGAAGAGACTCAACGACCCTCGTGCACTACCCACACTAAAAAAGATTGCAAGTAGTAATATATGGAAGCAAATTCAATATTTTTGTCTTCGAGCTGATGTTAGAAAAGCCATTGCCCAGATAGAAGGTAAAGACAAAAAGACGGTTGAAGATAATAAAGATGAAAAGACACCGATAAAAAAACAAACTAATAGTGACGAAGCCATTAAAACAGATGAATAATGGCTGTTAAGGCAGAATCACTTGCCCATCCCATGCAAAACATTGACCTGAATCATCATAAGATAACTTATCTATCACTGCCAATAATTGTGTAGCTGAAAATAGTGGTGTAAATAATTTATGCTCTGGGACGTTTTTTTGAAAAGGAGCCGATAAATCTGTTGCTACAGTGCCAGGATGTAAACCCGCAACAATCATCTTCGGTAGCTTACGTTTATACTCTATAGACACATTTTTTATAAGCATATTAAGTGCCGCTTTACTGGCTCTGTAACTATGCCAGCCACCTAAACTATTATCACTAATACTACCAACTCGAGCAGACAAAGCACCAAAAAATGTCAGCTGCTCTTTATTCATTAGCGATAAAAAATACTTGGCCACCAACGCTGGTCCCAAAGCATTCACCAACATACTTTCTACAAAATTCTCTAGTGATAATTGACTTAGACTTTTTTCAGGCTTAAGCCCTGCGTCTGTATGTAAAACACCCGTTGTAAGCAAAACGATATCAAGGAGCTTATCTTGTGCCTTAATTTTGTTGGCCGCCTGCTCAATACTTTTTTCATCAGCAAAATCTAGCGATATATTGGTAATATGGACTGTATCATTGTCGTGTTCAGATGTTTGTAGCTGAGAACGCCCGCAAGCATAAATAGTATCCACTATACCTGAGCCTATTAATTCATTCAGGATTGCTTGGCCTATGCCGCCTGATGCGCCCACAATAGCAACAGTCAGCGGCTGATGGTCTCTTTGTTCCATAAACGACGGAAGTAAAGACATATCAATACTCTCTCATTAACTGCACTTTTTACATTAGTTTTTACGCTAACTCCCTTTAGATAGACCATTCCCTAAATAGTAGTAGTCAACTCAACGCTATAAACAATTCTCAGAGAAAAGCTTGAATCAACATCCTAAGTGCAGTGACAGCAAGTAAAATGGAAAATACTTTTTTAAGCTTGTTGCCATCTAATTTAGACCCTAACCATACCCCTACAGGTGCGAAAGCAACACTCAAGGGGATTAATACCAGCAAAGCCAAAAAGTTGATATAGCCCCATGTACCTGCAGGCGAATCAATCGGTGTAGTCGCAAATAATAATAATACGATTGCACCTGGCAGAGAAATTAGTAAACCAAAAGCCGCTGAAGTCCCGACAGCGCGATGCATGGCGTAGTTACAAGCAGTCAAAATAGAGACGCCTAAAGTACCACCGCCAATTCCCACCATGACAGAGAAGAAACCTATAATCGAACCCAATAAACCTTGATATGGCATCGGAGGCAAATTATCAAAGAAAGCCGCACTTTCGCTACGAAAATACAAATTAAAGGCCATAAACAAGGCAATAAAAGCAAACAATATTGTAAAGTAACGTCCATCAAATTGAGTCACTAGCCAACTGCCTAAAAAAACACCCGCAACCATAAATACTAGCCAGCGCTTAATCAGTTGCCAGTCGATATTGCCTCGCTGATGATGAGAGCGAATAGACGATAGTGATGTCGGTATAATTGTCGCCAAAGACGTACCCGTAGCAATCACCATTGCATTGCCTGCTTCAACCCCAAAGTGCTGGAAGAGAAAGTACAGCACTGGCACATTGATAATACCGCCACCCACGCCAAGCAAACCCGCAAGTGTTCCTGCAAGCATGCCCGCAACCACTAAACCGCCTATAATTGGCAACCACTGACTTATTTCACCCACTGTTTGATTATCTCTCTGTTGTTAGTATTTTATATTCGGGCTTTTGACAATCCAGTCATTCTATATTCACCTGTAAACTATAGAATCCATAACGTAATTCAATCCCCTTCAAGGACAAAATTACAGTACAATGTCATTATTGTAAATTTTAATCCCACTAATTAGAACTCGAACCATGTCACATTCTGCAATTGAAAACCTGAATCTTGCTTCTCAGGACGTTCTGATCTCACCGGAACAACTAAAATCTGATCTACCTGTAAGCGAATCTGCCCAAGCGACTATATTGGCAGGAAGAGAAGCTGTTAATAACATCCTTGACCGCAAAGACAAACGTCTCATGATGGTGATTGGACCTTGCTCCATCCATGATGTCGATGCCGCGATGGATTATGCCCGTCGTCTGAAAACACTGGCAGATGAAGTCAAAGACTCTATCGCTATTGTTATGCGAGTTTATTTTGAAAAGCCACGAACAACGGTTGGCTGGAAAGGCCTTATCAATGATCCTCACCTCAATGGATCATTTGATATTGAAAAAGGCCTGCATATCGGGCGTAAGCTTTTATTGGATATCTCAGAATTGGGCCTGCCTACAGCAACAGAAGCACTGGACCCTATTTCTCCTCAGTATCTACATGATTTAATTTCATGGTCAGCAATTGGCGCCCGTACCACTGAATCACAGACTCACCGTGAAATGGCAAGTGGTTTATCCTGTGCAGTAGGTTTCAAAAATGGCACTGATGGTAGTTTAACTGTTGCCATGAATGCAATGCAGTCAGTATCCAGCTCACACCATTTTCTCGGCATTAATTCCAAAGGCCAAGTTTCTGTTGTAAGAACGAATGGTAACCCATACGCCCATGTCGTTTTACGTGGTGGTGGCGGTAAACCCAATTATGATTCTGTCAATATCGCATTATGTGAACAAGAAATACGTAAGCACGGTATGGTTGAGAATGTCATGGTTGATTGTAGTCATGAGAATTCGAATAAAAACCATGAATTACAACCACTGGTATTAGAAAATATTACGAATCAAATAATAGAGGGTAATCAATCTATTATTGGTTTAATGGTAGAAAGCAATATTGGTGCAGGCAATCAGAAAATTAATGAAGACCGTTCCAAAATGGAATACGGCGTTTCAGTAACGGATAAATGTATTGATTGGGAAACAACGGAATCATGTATTCGTACCATGCATGAAAAACTCAAAGCAGTATTACCCAATCGCTAACCACCGACTGATTAATTTCAAGCTATAAAAAAACCGGGAAATTCCCGGTTTTTTTATAAATAAGATTTAGCTTTAGAGTTAAGCGACTTCGAGTTCTTTGACGTAATCGTTTAATTCAGTAAACCCACCAATATGTTCTTGGCCATGAAAAATTTGTGGCACCGTTTCAACGGGCTTACCGATCGTTTTCTCTAAATCTGCTTTACTAATACCTTCTGCGTTGATATCAATCCAGCGAAAATCAAACTCTTTATTTTCAAGTAGTTGCTTTGCTCGCACACAAAAACCACAATCAGGACGACCAAAGACGGTAAAACGTTGCATAGCTGTGCTCCTATTACATAATAATGTCAATTAGATGCGCTTATTATGGGGGCAATTGTGTACCAGATAAAATTAAAAGCTTTAATACAGACGATTAATTTTGATTATGTATCAATTGGCTGATATGGACCTAAATCAAGAAAAGGGATAGATGCCCACCGCTTTACGCAGTTTACCTAAGAAAGGCGTAGCATAATCTCGTGCCTTTTCAGCCCCTTCTTTCAAAACGCTCTCAATATATGCTGGATTCGCCAATAATTCGTTATAGCGCTCACGAGCATCACCCACTTCATTATTCACCAGCTCAAATAGCTGCTTTTTGGCCTCTCCCCAAGCAATGCCATCTAAAAATGCTTGTCTCATTTCTTCCGTCTGCTCTTTTGATGCAAAGGCTTGCCATACTTGAAAAACTGTTGAGCTATCCGGATCTTTAGGCTCTCCGGGCTCAAGCAGGTTGGTTTTGATTTTATTGATGTGCTTCTTTAATTTCTTTTCAGGTAAAAACAGTGGGATGGTATTGTTATAGCTTTTGCTCATCTTACGGCCATCTAAACCCTGTAATACAGCAACATGATCATCGACCACAGACTCAGGTAAAGCGAAGTGCTCACCGTAATGATGATTAAAGCGTGCCGCAATATCACGGGCCATCTCAACATGTTGAATCTGGTCTTTACCAACAGGAACGTGGGTGGCATTAAACATAAGAATATCCGCTGCCATCAATACCGGGTAGCTGTATAAACCCATTGTGACACCAAAATCAGGGTCTTCATTGGCTTCTTTGTTAGCATCAACCGCTGCTTTATAGGCATGTGCTCGATTCATTAAGCCTTTGGCGGCCATACAGGTCAACAACCAACATAACTCAGGGATTTCGGGCACATCGGATTGCCGGTAGAAGACGACATTATCGGTATTTAACCCCAAAGCCAACCAAGTCGCGGCGATTTCCATACCCGATTGATGCACTTGTTGTGGGTCTCGAGATTTAATGAGCGCATGAAAATCGGCTAAAAAGTAAAACGATTGATTTCCTTCTTGCCGACTTGCTTCAATCGCCGGACGAATAGCACCCACATAATTGCCTAAATGAGGGGTTCCTGTGGTTGTAATACCAGTTAACACACGCTGTGCTGACGATTTTTGCTGCATAAATAAAACTCAAGACTAATAAAAATAGAGAGAACAATAATAACGAGGGGGGCAATAATAACGATTTATCCCTAACACTGCCAACCTGATTAATATTTTTATGGGTGACGGTAAACCTGTAAATCAATTTCGACTAATGCATTCCCTGCCAACCCCGTTGTCCCCACGCAAGTTCGAGCAGGTAAACGGCCTTGATCAAAATAGCTTTTATAAACCGTATTCATCTTTTCATAATCTCGCTCAAAATGCGTAAGATAAATACGTGCACGAATAACATCAGACCAACCTGTCCCCATACGTGTTAATACATTATGTAAATTGCTCATAACTTGATGAGTTTGTGCTTCAATACCTTCCGGCATTGGTAAGCTATTATCAACTGGATCCATTGGCATTTGGCCAGTGACCTCAATCCAGCCATTGACTTCAACAGCATGTGAGAAGGGTGCTATTTTATCAGGGCCATCATCGAAGTTATGGAAGATAATCGAGGGTTTATCTGACATATGCTTTACTCCTCTACTTTAGCGGCTAGATTGCCTTATTGAGTAAGCTTATAGGATAAAAAGCGTTGTAATACTGACAACAGCATCACGCCATCCTTTGCACCAGCCAATTCGCGGATGGAATGCATGGCAAACGTGGGTAAACCAACATCCAATGTTTTCACACCAATTTCAGTTGCAGTAATTGGCCCAATAGTACTTCCGCAACCTAAATCACTGCGAGTGACAAACTGTTGCGCGGGCACATCTGACAAAGCACAAAGGTGTTTAAAGATACTACTGGTTTCACTATTAGTCGCATAGCGCTGGTTAGCATTGACCTTAATCACAGGTCCCTGATTCAATAAGGGCCCGTGGTTATTATCATGCTTATCCGTGTAGTTGGGATGAATACCGTGGGCATTATCCGCTGATATCATCATTGAACGGTCAATAACCCGCAAGCGTTGTTCGTTATCAGGTAACAATCTTTGTAAACACTGTTCTAGCATGGGTCCTTGAGCGCCACAAGCAGAAGCACTACCCACTTCTTCATGATCATTGCAAACCAATAACGCTGGACTATCGTCATTCATGTTTATTAAGGCTTGTAAGCCGATATAACAACTGAGTAAGTTATCCAGTCGCGCCGATGCAATAAATTCTTGGTTGAATCCAATAGTATCCGCGCTTTGCGTATCATAAAAGCATAACTCGTAATCAAGTATTTTTTCACAATCATTCACACCTTCGAGCGATAACTGTTGTTGCAGTAACTCACGAAAGTTAATCTTCTTTGTGTCTTCTACTTGCATCAGTACAGGTGGAATATGCTTTTGCTTATTGATTTTATTGCCTTCATTCGCGTCCCTATGCAGATGAATAGCCAAACTAGGGATAACGGCCAAAGGACGATTAAAATTAACTAAGCCTGATGTAATCTCACCGCTTGTATTCAGATAGTTAACGCGACCTGCAATGGACAAATCACGGTCGAACCAAGGGTTTAATAAAACGCCCCCATAAGGTTCAACACCCAACTGAAAATAGCCTTTTTCATGCATTTCAGGGTTTGGTTTCACTTTTAAACAAGGACTATCGGTATGTGCGCCTAACATACGAATACCTTGCTCTTTCATTTTTTCTGCATGGTATCGAAACGCAATAATGGATGAATCATTACGTGTAAGAAAATAACCTTTTCCCGTCTTCAATTGCCATGCATCAGCTTCATGCAATTGTTCAAAACCTGCTGCAGATAGCTGACTCGACATACACTCTACCGCATGAAACGGACTTGGCGACTGGTTTAAGAATGTGATTAAGCCTTTATTAAAACCTTGGTTAGAAAACCCTGTTGTTTGACTCATATGTTATTGCCTTTGATAAAGCTGTTACTATAAACTGTTACTATAAACTGTTATTGTAAATAGCCCGTGATGTTATTTAACTGTCTATCTATTATTAGATACAGATTTGAGATTACATAAAGGTCCAAAGTAATAAAAAACCGCCTAATATTAACCGATAAATAACAAATGGCATCATACCGATACGATTAATAAACTTTAGGAAATAATGGATACAAAGGAATGCACTGGCAGCAGATAAAACGGCTCCTAACAATAAATCACCCCAGTTGACAGACGGTAAGCTCAACAACTGTACCGTTTTATAACCACCACTTAATAAAATAATTGGAATCGCCAATAAAAAGGAAAAGCGTGCCGATGAATCCCGACTTAATCCACACAATAGAGCCGCTGTAATAGTAATGCCTGAACGAGACGTACCCGGTATTAATGCCAATGCTTGAGCAAAACCAATAATCAATGCAATGGTTACTGTCATTTTAGTTAAATCATGAGTCGCTTTATGTGAAGCGCGATCGGCATATCCCAAGAGCAAACCAAAACTAATAGTTGTCATTGCAATAACAAAAGTCGTGCGCAAGTGCCCTTCAATAAAGTCATCAAATAACAAGCCAATAATGCTAGCTGGAATGGTTGCCAACGCGATATACCATGCTAAGCGACTATTATCGGTGTGCCCTTTACCGGCCAAGCTTCCCAGCCAGTCTGAAATGATGGCAATAATGTCTTGCCTAAAATAAATAACCACAGCCGCTAAGGTGCCGACATGCACCGCCACATCAAATGCTAATCCTTGTTCAGGCCAACCTAATACGCCAGTGGGTAAAAGTAAATGTCCCGAGCTGGAGATAGGTAAAAATTCCGTAATACCTTGAATCAAGGCTAGAACGATAATATGTAAGGTTTCCATTAAGTTAAATCCAATAAAGTAATAACAGGTCCATCAAGCAGGTTCTATCAAGTCAATATCCGTCAAATAAATTCCAACAAACAGCCTTCACCAAGATAGTTTGTAGTAATTTACACCCCTCTAATACGTTCTCGCTTTTTCCAGCTAATTTCATTGCGTAAATAAGTCAATTTGGCATCAGTTGGTTTGAGCAGCTCACCTTTCTTATAAAGATCAGCCCCCAATTCAGCAACATCGTAAGCAGCAGGATAGAATTGTTGATTTTTATAAGCCGGTTCTAACTGATCAAAAACCGGATAATGCCAACCAGAACCCACTGCAGCGATATACTCATAGGGTAATTGAATAATGTTTTTATAACAGTCCTCAGGACTTGATACTTGCTCTACTATGACTTTTTCTAACTGCCCATTTTTGTCAACAGTGTAAGCTGACCAGTAAACTTCATCCATCCGTGCATCAATAATAGGTAATACAAGCGTATTCGATAACTGTTGTAAGCGAACAGCACTTTTTGCCATAGTGTCTAAACTGGAGACTGCAATTAATGGTAAATCAGCACCATAAGCTAAGCCTTGGACAACACTCAACGCAATACGTAAGCCAGTAAATGAACCCGGGCCACAACCATAGGCAATAGCATCCAATTGTTGCAATGATAGACCTGTGTCAGCGAGTATTGATTCCACCATAGGCAAAAGGCGCTGAGTGTGTTCACGTGGGGCAATAATGAGGGATTGATTGGTGCTGTTATGTGTTTTCAATGCAACAGAACAGGCATCACTCGTAGTATCAACAGCTAGAATCGTAGGCATAGTCGTCATTCATAAATTTGATGGCATTATAATATAAATAACACTACAAACGACTTATCTTAAAAACAAATCAGCTATTTATCTTCTCAGAAGCGAATATCAAGATAATAACAATAGACAAAGCCACTAGAAGGTAAGCAGAAAGCAGCTAAAGACCGCTAGAAAGTATAGGAAAACAAAAAAGCCCCTATCTTATTGGATAGAGGCTTTTGACTGGTAATTTAAGCTAAAAGCTTATTTTTTAGTTTTACGACCTCGTTTTGCTGCTTTTTTCTTAGCAGGTTTACGTGCCGCAGGCTTTTTAGCCGGTGCTGCTTTGGCTTTTTTCTTTGCCTTACGCTTTTTAGGCTTGGCTGTAGCCTTCTTTTCAGCTGCTTTTAACTTGGCAGCAGCTTTCTTACTAGCGGCTTTAACTTTGCTAGCAGCTTTTTTGGCTGCCGCTTTTACTTTTTTAGCATTAGCAGTAGCACGCGCTTTTTTCCATTTTTTCTCAAAGGCAGCTGCTGCTTTTTTCAAATCAGCTTCTGATTTCGATTCCAGACTAGCAGCAACTGCTGCTACTTGCTCTTTTGCCGCAGCCTCAGCTTGCTTAACCGCATCTGCAGCTTTTACTTTAGCAACAGATAAATTAGCCGCTTTTAGCTTATCTTTTAGTTGAGCCGTCTTGGCAGCAGCCTTTTTGACAGCATTTGTCGCACTTACGGCAGTGCGTTTGCTGGCAGCTGTTTTAGCTTTAGCAGCTTTCTTTTTAGCGGCAGCTGCTTTTTTACGGGCAGCATTCACTGAAGAAGCTTGTTTTTTAATATCACCTTGTAATTTTGCTAATGCAGCTTCAGCTTTAGCAACAGCGGGTGATACGACTTTTTTGGTGGTGGTTTTTTTGGCGGCGGGCTTTCTAGCAACAGACTTACGTTTAACACGACGTTTTGTTGTAGATTTTTTTGCAACTCTAGCCATGGGAATCTCCTCGGAAAAGATGATAATGTCATGGATCAATTATTGTTATGAAACGTTGAAGTTTCAGTACAACACCTGCAAATTATAGTACGCAATTCAACGTTCACCACAAATAGTATTTGAAAAAACGCTTTTTTGCACCATTTTCATCGTTTTTTTTGCAAAAAAGTAAAAAAAATTGGTATTTTTTTGAAAAAATACCAAACAAACTCTTTTTTTCACTAAAAATTTATCGTAATTAAGAAGTTTTCACTGAGATATTCATTCGATAATAAAGAATAAAAAACTACAAAATCCTATTATCGAGTTTATTTCTTCATTTCTGATTAAAGAACTTCAAAAAATAAGAAAGAAGCAAGTAAAGGATGAAAAGTTTGTATTTCATAGTTCTCACAGAATGATTTCATGAAATAAACAATACTGAAGTCGTATAAAAGCATAATGAGTCTGCTATAAAACTATATATAGAAAAGTAAAATATAAAAATATTGAAAGTATGGCGTCATTCTAGAAATTAAAGTCAAAAAAGCCATTATCATAAGCCCGTTAATAGCGTGAGCTTATGTATTTCCCCTAGATACAAAAAAAGCCCTTATAGGGCTTTTTAGTCAATTCATAATAATAATGAAGTTATTTTAACGCAGTGATCAACTGTTGTTTGATGCCATCAACATCACCTACACCATTAACCTGGCAGTATTTGGGTGGCGCCGAGCCTTGTTGATCCGTAATATTTTGATAAAAATCTACTAGCGGTTCTGTTTGATCATGATAAACGGAGAGTCGCTTACGTATGGTTTCTTCCTGATCATCTTCTCGCTGGATAATAGGTTCACCGGTTTCATCATCCACACCTTCTGTTTTAGGTGGATTATAGGTTACATGATAAATACGACCCGACGCTAAATGAACCCGTCGACCACTCAAGCGACTGACAATTTCTTCATCATCAACATGAATTTCGACCACATGATCAATGGCAACACCGGCCTCAAGCAAAGCTTGAGCTTGTGGAATCGTACGAGGAAAACCATCAAACAAGAAGCCGTTAGCACAATCAGCCGCACTGATACGCTCTTTAACCAAGGCTATAATTAAATCATCGGATACTAAGCCGCCAGATGCCATTATATCTTTCACCTGTAAACCAAGATCCGTACCCTCTTGTACCGCCGCCCTTAGCATGTCGCCTGTGGAGATTTGGGGTATCCCAAACTGCTCCATAATATGTTTTGCTTGGGTACCCTTGCCTGCACCGGGGGCACCTAATAAGATCACTCGCACTTTAAAGCTCCTGTGTATTCTCTACGTAAATATGTTCGATTTGAGGGGTTAGCTATTATTATTTTGGGGAATTTTATGGGCAAAACAACAATTTTGACCAATTGGCTAAGATAACACGTAGGCAAGCTTAATCTCAACCAAAACAGCGGTAGAGCTATGACTCTTTTGCTTGTTGCCACCATTCATTAAGCGTCTGCATAGATTGCGCATCTAAGGAGGTCGACTTGGCTTCAGCGATAGACTCCATTTTATTAAAACGCTGCTCGAATTTGCTATTGGCTTTTCTGAGGGCTGTTTCAGGCTCCACTTTTAAATGCCGAGAGAGGTTGATAACGCTAAACAGTAGATCACCCAGTTCTTCTTCTATGGCGACTGAGGATGCAGATTCTGTTGCTTCTTTCAATTCTGCTATTTCCTCTGCAATTTTTTCGTAAACCCCATCGGTACTATCCCAATCGAAACCGACAGAAGCCGCCCTCTTTTGCAATTTGGTTGACCTTATTGTGGCGGGTAAGGCTGTTGGTACATCGTCCATAATGCCGTGATAGCCTTTTTGTTCTCTCTCTTCTCGCTTAGTTGCTTCCCAAGTAGCTTTTATAGAGGCTTGTCGGCGGTCGACATCCAGACAATCTAAATCAATGCGGCTATCGAGAGTGCCATCCGGAAATACATGCGGATGTCGCCGTAATAGTTTTGCGGTAATAGACGAAGTAATATCATCAAAAGAAAAGCGTTGATCTTCTTTGCCTAGCTGACTATAGAAAACCACTTGGAACAGTAAATCACCCAGCTCTTCTTTTAACTGTTCAACATTATCTTGCTCTATGGCATCAACTACTTCATATGCTTCTTCTAGAGTTGAAGCGGCAATTGTTCGATAACTCTGATCAAGATCCCACGGGCAACCAAAATCTGGCTCTCTTAGGCGAGCCATCAATGTTAATAAATCATTGATCGTGTAAGTTTGTTGACTCATGTATCTTTTCTACGCGCGGATGCAATATTGGGTAATTGGTTAATACGCGCCAGTATACGGCTTAATTCTGTAAAATCTCTTATTTCTGCAGTCATTACCATATCCACTGTATGTTGCCCTCGATCAGAGAGTGTTTGCATCGCGGTTACGTTGATATGGGCATTATCCAATAGTACAGTAATATCCCGTAATAGACCTTTACGATCATAAGCCTCAATAATGATATCAACTTCGTATCTCTGCTTCGGTGCTTCACCCCAGCTGACCTGCATAATACGTTCAGGTTCATCGGTTTGTAACTGTAAAAAGTTATGGCAATCTTTACGATGAATAGAAACACCTCGACCTAAGGTGATATAACCACTGATTTCATCGCCGGGTAATGGATGGCAGCAATTGGCAATGTTCGTCATTAAGTTGCCTACACCATCGATATAAATATCATTTGCCGTTGTAGCCGGTGTTTTTTCAACTAAATGAATCTTAGGCTCTTCAATAGGCGCAACCAACTTTTGAGCGGCTTTAATGACTTGGCTCACACCTAAATCGCCAGAGCCGATATGAGCATAAAGCTCATCTAAATCATTTTGTTTCAGGCTTTTTACCAACGATTCAAAATCAAGCTCTCGCAGACCTAAACGTTTTAGTTCACGATCCAGAACCGCTCTACCATCAGCAATATTCTGATCACGTGCTTGTGCACCAAACCAATGCCTTACTTTTGCCCGCGCACGTGAGGTATTTAAGTATCCCAAGCTTTCTATTAACCAATCGCGACTGGGTATTTCCTGTTTGCCCGTTAAAATTTCCACTTGGTCGGATGTTTTTAGGATGTAGTTTAGAGGCACAATACGACCATTGACTTTAGCACCGCGGCAACGATGCCCTATTTCCGTATGAATACGGTACGCAAAATCCAAAGGTGTTGCTTTTTGTGGTAGGTCAACAATGTGGCCATCAGGTGTAAATAGGTAAATTCTATCTTGCTCAATGCCTTGGCCCAAATCATCAGCTAGAGGATTAACGCCTAATTCCTCATGCCATTCGAGCACTTGTCGTAGCCATTCGATTTTTTTCTCATAGCTATCGTTATTTTGTTCAGCATCGGTACCTTTATAACGCCAATGAGAACAAACACCATATTCAGCTTCTTCATGCATCGAGTGAGAGCGAATCTGAACCTCTAACACTTTATTTTCAGGGCCATAGACGGCAGTATGCAATGAGCGATAGCCGTTCTCTTTAGGCGCAGCAATATAATCATCGAATTCATTAGGAATATTACGCCACATGGTGTGGACAATGCCTAACACTTCATAACAATCTCGCGCATTCGGCACAAGAATCCTAACCGCACGAATATCATAAACTTCAGAAAAGCTAATGCCCTTACGTTGCATTTTCCGCCAAATACTATAGATGTGTTTGGCGCGGCCATAAACATCGGCGTCTATATTGCTCTTTTTAATTTGTTTGTTTAAGTTAGTAACGACTGTGTCGATATAGGTTTGTCGAGCTAATCGTTTTTCATCAAGTAAGTTGGCAATATTTTTGTATTCCGTCGATTTTAAATAACGAAACGATAAATCTTCTAACTCCCACTTGATATGACCGATGCCTAAACGATGAGCTAAGGGAGCATAAATATCCGATACTTCGCGGGCAACTTTTCGCTTGGCTTTCTCACCTGCATTTTTGACTGCACGTATTGCACACGTTCTTTCTGCCAGTTTTATCAGCGCAATACGTACATCATCAACCATTGCTACCAACATCTTACGAACCGTTTCAACTTGCTCTGCAGATTGTTTACCAAAAACCTCCTCATCCGAGTCATTCCGGAGAGAACGAATCGCTGCCATACGCAAAACACCGTCGACTAATTTAGCGACAGACTCTCCATACATCTCAGTAACATCGGCTATTGGAATTTTTTTCTCACGCACACTACGGTATATAACAGAGGCAATCAAAGCATCTTGATCTAATTGTAGGTCAGCTAGAATATCTGCCATTTCTAAACCGGTAAGCAAACTACTGGAGTGATCAGCCCAAATGTTATCACTGGCAATGGCTTGCTCTTCTACCATTTGAGCCGTAGAGGCAACATGTAACAAAGGCTGTAATGCAGTTTTTTCAAGTTTAGCAGCATCAATAACTTTATTAGCCCAATAGTTAATATCAAGCTCACCCGTTTCGGTATTTGAATAGCTTTGTCTTACTTGAACCATTATTATTTTTAACCCTGAACGTATAACACTTAAACTGCAGACTTTATGACCACGATGAGTGAGTAAATAAACCCATCACTTCACTATGGGAGGTTTGTGGAAACATATCCATAATTCCCACTTGTTGGAGTTGGTAGCCGTTTTTGCACAATAGTTGTGCATCTCTCGCAAAGGTTGAAGAATCGCAAGAGACATAGACAACGCGTTTCGGCATAAGTTTATTAATATTTTCGCATATTTCTTTTGCTCCAGACCGTGGAGGATCTAGAATAAGGCCATCAATGTCACCAAAATCAACATTCAGACAATCTCTATGGGACAAATCCGCTTGTATAAATTGAGTATTGTGACAATTATTAATACGCGCATTTTCGCTAGCTCGCTCTACCATGGCATTGACACCTTCAACACCAACAACATGTTTGGCAAGGCGCGACAATGGTAGAGAGAAATTACCAATACCACAAAATAAATCAACTATAGTTTCATCCGCTTTAGGCTTTAATAAGCTGATTGCTTGATTAATCATATTTCGATTAACCTTAACATTCGATTGGATAAAATCTTGAGGATGATAAACGAGAGATAAATCATAATCAGGCAATACATACTGTAATCGAGGGTCGCTAGTTTGGCCATCAGCTGACTCTAATGTGCCTCCTTTACTCGATTGAAACCAACATACTCCCTTTAATGGGAATAATTTTTCCTGTAATGACTGGCGAATATTTGTAAGGATAGGTTGAGTATGACGAATAACGACGCCGATTTTATCAACGCTACTAATTAACTCAATATGACCAATGTCAGGAGAGTATTGATCAAGCCAAGACCTAATCAAGGTAAGCACCGGTGAAAACTCGGTGACCATAATCGGGCATTCGGTGATATCAATCAGCGCTTTGCTATTTTTTTGTCTAAAGCCAAACATTCTCTTATTTGATTTTTTTTGCACACCAAAACGTACTCGCTGACGGTAGGCAAAACCGTCACTTGTAATAGCCGGCAATATTGAAAAATGTTTAATCTCAGCCCAATGCTTTAATTTATTTTCCAGTGTGCTTTGTTTTAAAAGACGTTGTTCTTCTAGCGTCATATGCTGCAAGTTACAACCACCACAAGTCGCATAGTGTTTGCATAGCGGAAGAATGCGTGATGGTGAAGAACTGACGATCTCTGTTATCACAGCCTCACTGAATCGTGCCGTTTCAGATCGTATAGAAATATTGACACATTCATCCACTAAGGCGCCGTCAACAAATGTTGTTTTACCATTAACCTGAGTAATGCCTCGCCCATCATCACTTAAACGTTCAATAACGACGTTGTTAATGGTTTTCTGAGAACGTGGGACATTTTTATGCTCACGTTTCTTTTTCGGCTTATAAAAACGAGCCATTATTGGATTAAAGGGATCATCGCGCCCTGACTTGTTGTCACGAATTGAATACGCCAGAAGAAAGGTATCGATCACCGCGATCACAAACAATTGCTACAATTACTGCATTTTCAACTTCAGCACTTAAACGTAACGCGCCCGCAATAGATCCACCGGATGATACACCAGAGAAGATACCTTCTTCGCGTGCAAGCGCCCTCATGGTTTGTTCTGCCTCTGCTTGCCCCATATTAATCACTTGGTCGACTCGAGTCGCATCATATATGGAAGGAATATATTCTTGTGGCCAGCGGCGAATACCCGGAATACTAGCGCCGTCTTCAGGCTGCAAGCCAACAATTTGGATATTAGGGTTCTGCTCCTTAAGGAAGCGGGAAGTTCCAGTAATAGTACCAGTTGTGCCCATAGAGCTTACAAAATGTGTCACGCTACCTTGCGTCTGCCGCCAAATTTCCGGGCCAGTTCCTTCATAGTGTGCCAAAGGGTTATCGGCATTACCAAATTGATCAAGAACACGTCCCTTTCCTTCAGCTTGCATTTGCAGTGCTAAATCACGTGCACCTTCCATACCTTCTTCTTTTGTCACCAATATTAACTCTGCACCATAAGCCGTCATCGCAGCTTTACGCTCATCAGTTGCATTAGCAGGCATAATTAAAATCATTCGATAACCTTTAATCGCAGCAGCCATTGCCAGTGCAATACCTGTATTACCACTGGTAGCTTCTATAAGCGTATCACCAGATGTAATATCACCACGCCTTTCTGCGCGGTTGATCATCGACATTGCTGGTCGATCTTTGACCGATCCGGCAGGATTATTGCCTTCCAGCTTAGCCAAAATTGTATTTGATGTATTACCAGATAAGCGTTGTAATTTCACTAATGGTGTATCGCCAATACAGCTTTCAATGGTGGGGAAGTCGATCATAAAATCATTCAGCTTGCGAATCAAAGTCGGTTATTTTAACCTTGATCTTCCTGAGGAGCCAGAGAAAGCAAAAAACAACTTATTCATGCCTATTCATAACAAACCTACTCTATTTTTAATAACCTCGTTGATAATAACGACAGGTATACTCGTTTATGTCTTTACACAACTCGGGGAACTGGCTCAATTGCTGCTTTTTTCTGCAATTTGCACTCTCGCTATTATACTGACTGTATTTCGACTTTTACCAAAAAAGAACACGAACGGCTTATTATCGACTGCAATTGAAAACAATCGACAACAACCTTTTTCTGCCAAGATATTAGTGGTTGATGATAATAAAGCTAACCGTAGGATTATTACGCAAACACTTAAAAATCTTAATATTTATTCACACGAAGCAGCCAATGGAAAGCAGGCTATAAATGCCTATAACAAAGGCAAGTTTGAACTTATTCTAATGGACCTTGAAATGGACAATATGAACGGAATAGAGACAACCCAACATATTCGCAAAAGTGAAAAAAATAATAACAGAATTCCAATTATTGCAATCAGTGCCCATAACCGTAAAGAAAAAATTCATTCTGCATTGAGCGCTGGCTTTGATGATTTTTTGACAAAGCCTGTCGATGATGAAAATCTAAAAGAAACCATTAATCGTTGGTTAAATATAGCCAACTTAAATACGTTACCTATCAAGAAAATAGACAATAAAACTCAAGCTCTACCACCCTCATCGATTGAAAAAATCGACCAAGATCTTCCCATAGCACAGGGGAAAACGATCAACAAGGTGGTTGATATTAAACAGTCGCTTAACTATAGCCATAATGACCCCGAATTAGCAAAAGACATGCTTGTTATGCTAATCAATTTAATCATCGAAGAAAGAGAGAACATTCAATCTTACTTTGATAAACAAGAATGGGATAAGTTAGAGCAAATTGTACATAAATTAAATGGCGGTAGTTGTTATTGTGGAGTACCAGAACTACAAGAGCATGCTGAACTAATAGATAAAGCACTCCAAAGTAATAGAACCGCCGTGGTAGAAAACCACTTTGCTGGTTTAATAAAGTCTATAGATGCTTTAATTCAGTGGAACAATGAATATGACGTTGAGGTGATATTTGATATTTAACGAACGTATAAATATTATCGAAATAATTCACGGCTTTTTAACTGCTTACCCTTTAAGTGAGCCTGCAAAGCTAAACGGGTTATTTTTTTAGCCGCTCTGCGAACTTCATCACTTTCATACTGATCTTTGGCAATATGTAACAATTGTTCACCTGAATAACAGGCAGGATTTTGATCACTACAATACTCTTCCGCAACAAAACCTCTATCAACAATCAATCCATAGTGTTGACTTGCTTGAATACTATCGCCATTTATCGCTTCCGATGTAAAGTCGATACCGTAGCCTAATTCAGACAGCAATAATAACTCGAACCTACGGAGGCCGGGTTCTAGCTCGTTTTTTTCATTTAAGTACTGAAGAAGAGAATGGTATAGCTTGAAAATATCAGGGGCAGCATCGCCACTGGTCAGTAAATAACTAAGCAACTCATTAGCATACATGCCACTATAGAGGAATTTACCTTGCAAATTATAACGATCAGCTACAGCTTCTATAGCAATGAGTGTTTTTAGTTGGCTTTTACCTTGCCATGACGCTAATAAAGGAATGAAAGGCTGTAACAAATGACGCTGATTTTGTTTAGGCTTCCGAGCTCCTTTAGCAACTAACGTTAAACAACCATAGTTTTGAGAAAAGATATCGACCAGTAAACTGGTATCCCTATAGGGACGTGTATGTAAAACAAATATTGGCTCTAATTCAACACGCATAGTCAGTATGCTAATGAGTTATTTAGAATCGTTATAACCTAAACTGCGAAGTGCACGTTCATCGTCAGACCAGCCCGATTTAACTTTGACCCAAGTCTTCAACATGACTTTATTATCAAACAATGTTTCCATTTCTTCTCGCGATTGCTGGCCTATTTGTTTAATCCGGGCACCTTTATCACCAATTAATATACGTTTCTGACCTTCCCTTTCAACTAAAATTAAGGCATCAATATGAATAATTTTTTCTGTTTCTTTAAAGTTTTCAATCTCAACCGTCATTTGATAAGGCAGCTCATCACCTAACTGGCGAGTGATTTTTTCACGAATTAATTCTGCGGCCAAGAAGCGAGAGCTTTTATCCGTAAGTTGGTCTTCAGGGAAGAAGTGATCATTTTCAGGTAAATATCCACGCACAACAGATAATAAGCGATCAAGATTTTGATTCTGTAATGCAGAGACTGGAACCACATCTTGCACATTCAAGGTATCCAATAGACGCTGTAAATGCGGCAGTATTGTTTGTTTATCCTCGACTTGATCGACTTTATTAAGGGCAACAATGACAGGGATTTCACTGTTTTTTAATCGCTTAGCAACTAAGTCATCTTCAGCGAACCACTGTAATTTATCGACAACAAAAATGATGGCATCAACATCCTTTATTGCTGTTGTTACCGCATGGTTCATATAGCGATTTAACGCTTTTTTATGTCCCTGATGTAAACCCGGAGTATCAACAAACAAATATTGTGTATCATCCAAGGTCTTAATACCTAATAAGTTATGCCTTGTTGTTTGCGGTTTACGCGAGGTAATACTGAGCTTTTGACCTAAAATATGGTTAAGTAAAGTCGATTTACCCACATTGGGTCGACCTACAATGGCCACATAGCCACATCGCTTTGTTACTTGATCTACCACTCGATTAAACCTCTGTTTTAACTTTCTTCAACACATTCCAAGACTTTAGCAGCTGCTAACTTTTCAGCCTGTCGACGACTTGGCGCAGATGCGACTGGACTTTCCTTCAGCAATACCGTATCACAGCGGACAATAAACTCCTGTTGGTGAGACTCCCCTTCGATATTCACCACGGTATAATCAGGCAATGGTAATTGCCGGGCCTGTAATAATTCTTGCAAACGAGTTTTGGGGTCTTTTAAATGTTTATTAACTGATAAAGTGTCTAAACGCTGCTTAAATATTCGTTTAATAAAAAGCTGACATTGCTCCATATCAGAGTCTATAAAGATGGCGCCTATAATTGCTTCAACCACATCAGCAAGAATCGAATCACGCCGAAACCCCCCGCTCTTGAGTTCTCCTTCACCCATAATAAGGTAGTCACTTAAAGAAAACTCACGCGCTATATCAGCCAGTGTATCGCCTTTAACTAAGCTGGCTCGTAAACGTGATAAAACACCTTCTTTCTCATCGGGGAATTGATTAAAAAGACACTGAGCAATAGTTGAATTAAGTAAAGCATCACCTAAAAACTCTAGGCGTTCATTATTATTACTACCGTAACTACGATGAGTCAGCGCTAGCTTTAATAATGATAAATCAGAAAAATCATAGCCCAACTGCCGCTGCAGCCGGTCATAATTTAGCATACATTATTCCTTAGGAGGGGTGCAGCACTTATCAGGCTGACTGCTATCGAGAACGCTATTAAAGGTTAAAACCACATCGATATTATATAAAAATTCAATACGTTCTTCGTAAGCAATAGTGACAATCGTACCATTAGAATTTTTAAAAACCTTTACAGATTCCGTTGGTTTTCCGCGAATATTGTTGATCTGAAATATACGGCTTAGCTGCTCACGAACATCACTGACAGACTTTCGAGAGAAATCTGGATCTTCACCTAAGGATTTTAATGTTGCAACTACAAATCGATTATCTAAATAGTGAGGGCCTAATTTAGATATGGAGAGCAATAAGAAGCCAAATATTGTAATAACAACCAACCACGCTAAAGCAGACATACCTTGTTGTTGTTTAATACTACTCATAACATGCTCCTCTGTGATCGTCTTTATTGTAAAACAATGGTATCAGTCTATACCGCCAACACGAGAAAAACTAGGTAGGCCATTCAAACCTTCCCAATGCATCCAAATCGCAAACGCCTTACCTACAATATTAGCTTCAGGAACAGGTCCCCATACGCGACTATCGGAACTGTTATTACGATTATCACCCATCATATAATAGTGGCCTTCAGGCACGACAACATCACGCTTTTGAATATTCATTCTCGGCTGTAATTCTTTCCTTGTCTGGTGTACGGCATCACCTATAGTTTCTTGGTAAATTTCAAAGAAAGGTCGATTTGCAGGTAAACGAGCTTGTAACTCTTCCGTCACTTTTTCACCATTCACAAACAACTGATTATCAATATAGTCAATTCTATCGCCGGGTAAACCAATAACACGTTTAATAAAATAACGTTTTTCATGTGGCGGGAAAAATACCATTACATCACCACGTTTCGGTTTATTAATATCTAAAACTTTGGTTCTGATGACAGGTAAGCGAATGCCGTAAGTGAACTTGTTCACTAAAATAAAGTCACCTACTTCTAAAGTCGGTACCATAGAGGTTGATGGAATCTGAAACGGCTCGACAATAAAAGAGCGCAAGACTAAAACAATCAGTAATACAGGAAAAAAAGACTTGGAATACTCAACAACTGCCGGTTCTGCTTTATTTTCTTCCCGTTTTTTAGCTAAGAATAATTTGTCTATCAGCGCAATTAAGCCTGAGACAAACACTAAAATCACTAAAATTAAAGGAAAATTAATATCCATACTCTGCCTATTTAATTATTAACTATCGACTTTAAGAACAGCCAAAAAAGCTTCTTGTGGAATTTCAACGCTACCCACTTGCTTCATGCGTTTTTTGCCCGCTTTCTGCTTTTCTAACAATTTTTTCTTACGAGTAATATCACCACCATAACATTTAGCAGTAACATTTTTTCTCAAGGCTTTAACCGTAGTACGAGCAATAACTTGCCCCCCAATTGCCGCCTGAATAGCCACATCGAACATTTGACGAGGAATCAATTCCTTCATTTTTTCCGTAAGTGCACGGCCACGACCCTGAGCATTTTCTCTATGTATAATAACGGCTAGGGCATCAACTTTATCGCCATTAATAAGCACATCAAGACGTGTTAATGGCGCTTTCTCAAAACGGACAAAACTGTAATCGAGCGAAGCAAAGCCTCGGCTGACCGATTTTAAACGATCAAAAAAGTCCATAACGACTTCATTCATCGGTAATTCATAGCGTAACGATACCTGCGCCCCCATGTATTGCATATCTTTTTGTACGCCGCGTTTTTCCACACAAAGCGTAATCACCGCACCTAAGTGTGCCTGAGGAACCAAGATATTAGCTTCAACAATCGGTTCCCGCATTTCATCAATATAAGCGGGATCTGGCAGTTTAGAGGGATTATCGACCGAAATAACCTCACCGTCATTTTTCAATACTTCAAAAACTACGGTGGGTGCAGTGGTAATCAGATCAAGGTCATATTCACGCTCTAATCGTTCCTGAATAATTTCCATATGCAGCATACCTAAAAATCCGCAGCGAAAACCGAAGCCCAAGGCATCGGAACTCTCTGGCTCATAGAATAATGAGGCATCATTCAATGTCAGCTTGGCAAGAGCTTCCCGGAAGGATTCGTAATCATCAGAGCTGACAGGAAAAAGACCGGCATATACCTGCGGCTTAACCTTCTGGAAGCCGGGTAAAGACTCAACCGTCTCATCAGTCGCCGCATGTGTTAGTGTATCGCCAACGGGCGCACCATGAATATCTTTAATGCCCGCAACAACAAAGCCTACTTCACCCGCTTTGAGTTCTTTCAACGGTAGACGCTTAGGCGTAAATACACCAACACTATCGACAACATGGGCTTTGCCAATAGATTTAGTCACAATTTTATCTTTGACTTTCAAGGTACCTTGAGTCACACGGACAAGAGAAACAACACCTAAATAGTTATCAAACCAAGAATCGATAATTAAAGCTTGTAAAGGTGCATCAACATCACCTACCGGCGCTGGCACATTATTGACTAGTTCCTCCAGCACATCTTCAACACCCAAACCGGATTTAGCACTGCACTGAACCGCATCAGTGGCCTCAATGCCAATAATATCTTCTATTTCCTGAGCCACGCGATCGGGTTCGGCTTGAGGCAGGTCCATTTTGTTCAAAACAGGGATGACTTCTAGGCCCTGCTCTATTGCGGTATAGCAATTAGCTACCGACTGCGCTTCAACACCTTGAGCAGCATCAACAACCAATAATGCACCCTCGCAAGCGGCCAAAGAACGGGAAACTTCATAGGAGAAGTCCACATGACCAGGAGTATCAATAAAATTAAGCTGATAAACCTTACCGTTACGGGCTTTATAGTCCAAGGTGACGCTCTGGGCTTTAATAGTAATGCCCCGCTCACGCTCAATATCCATTGAGTCCAATACCTGGGCCTCCATTTCACGAGCAGACAAACCACCACAATCCTGAATAAATCGGTCCGCCAAGGTAGATTTACCGTGGTCGATATGGGCAATAATGGAAAAATTACGAATGTGGCTAAGATCGGTCACTGCTGGATTAACACCATGAATACAAAGGGGAAAGTCAAAAGAGCGCGGATTTTACCTTATTAGTCAGATATGTTCTATGAGAGACTTACCAATAGACCATAAAGATGCGCTCCGTAGATAAGCTAAAGAAGGTTGAGTTGTTGCTTAGCGACGTTATTTTGGTATTCCGGGTTTTCAAGCCTTAACAAGCCTTCCTTTGCTTTGAGCCCACCAGCGTAGCCTGTTAATTCGCCACTGCTGCCAATAACACGATGACAGGGCACAATAATAGAAAGTGCATTTGCCCCATTGGCACTGGCAACAGCTCTAATGGCGTTTCGATTACCCAACGATTCGGATAGCTCGGCATAGGTCGTCGTTTGACCATAAGGAATCTTAAGCAAATGCTGCCATACCGCTTTCTGAAAAGGCGTACCTGCGAATAACAAAGGAATATCAAATACGGTACGTTTTGCAATAAAGAATTGCTCCAACTGTTCAACCATTTCATCGATAAGCTGACTTCCACTTTCTACAAACTCTGCTTTTAATAAACGCTGAAGCCGACGATCAACCGCCTGTCGTTTGTTGCGGTAACGCCAATCACATAGACAAAGCTGATCATCTAAGGATCCAATAATTAATTCACCATAAGGCGTTTTGTAAAAAAGGATATTAATTTGATTTGTCACCGGTGAATCTCCCACAAAGCACAGGACATTGCTAAAAAACAAGGTTGTTATAAATTATTACTTAGCTCTAATATAAATGGGGAATCAGCACATAAGTTTTATCAATCACTAGGCTTTAAACAACACGGCATCAGTTTTACTTTAGATTGTTAAAATAAAAAAGGCGACTTAATAAGCCGCCTTTTAATTATAAGTAAAAGTATCGCACTATTCTTCAATCACTACACTACGAAAGATAGGCGAACCTTTTCTAATCACTCTTATTGGTTGAGGTTTGTTAGCCGGTAAAGATTTTTCTATTTTCTTAAAGCTTTTTACAGAACTGACTTCATCAAAACCTAACTGTACCAATACATCACCAGGCGCCAAACCTGCAGTTGCTGCAGGGCTATCGGCTGATACTTGCGTAATAACAACACCCTCTATACCGGTGGCATCTCGCATCTCTGCTGTCATATCCTCTACTACAATACCTAGGCGGGAGTTTTTTACTGTTGGTGTAGATGAAGCAACTTCACCGGTATTTCCACGCGACCCTACTGTCACATCTTGAGTGATCTTTTTACCTTTGCGCATAATGACAACAGGAACTGTTGAGCCCGCTCGAGTGGGACCTACAACATAAGGCAAGTCAGACGACGTGGCTATATCACGACCATTAAAGGTAAGAATAATATCACCCACTTTTAAACCACTTTTTTCTGCAGGTCCTTTAGGCTCCATTTGAGCAATTAATGCGCCTTGAGGTTTTTTAAGACCAAAAGATAAAGCAAGGTCTTTATCAACATCTTGGATGACGACACCCAACCAGCCTCTATCCACTTTCCCTTTATCTTTAAGTTGCTCAACAACATCTTTGGCTAAGTTGGACGGAATGGCAAAAGACAAGCCAATTGAGCCACCTGAACGAGTATAGATTTGCGAATTAATACCGACGACATCACCATCAAGATTAAATAGTGGACCACCTGAGTTACCTGGATTGATTGCTACGTCTGTCTGAATAAAGGGAACATAATTTTGACGGCCTTCGGATGGAATACTGCGACCAATAGCACTGATAATACCGGCACTTACTGAGTAATCTAAACCAAAAGGAGAGCCAATAGCCAATACCCATTCGCCAACTTTAGCGCCATCTGAATCGGCAAGCTTAAGATAGGGTAGTCCTTGCTCTTCAATTTTTAATACCGCTAAATCCGATTGTGGGTCCAAACCCACAATTTTAGCGGAATATTCCCGTCGATCAATTAAACGAACCGTGATATCCGTTGCCCCTTCAACCACATGGTTATTGGTTAACACGTAGCCATCAGCTGAAATGAAAAAACCGGAGCCCATAGAGCTCGCATTACGTTCTGGCATTTGTCTTGGGTCAAAAAAATGTCGAAATATCTCAGGTACATTTTCTGGAATTTCGACATTTGGCCGACTACTCTTCTGGGTTTTTGTCACGGTAGTAATTTTTACTACCGCCGGTGATTTGGCTTCAATTAGGTCAGTAAACTCTGGCAGCGAGCGAGCATGGCTTAGCGAAGACATTAACATAATCCCTAATGCGCCAATAATTAGCTGATACAACTGGGGCAAACGCATATTACTTTTCCTCATATCTATTTAACTCTATTTATTTAACTCTAATTATTTATTAATTCTTTTATTTTAAGGTCGATTGGCTTCGGCTCTACAATATCAGCAGAGACTATAATAGGCTGATAACGTTTATCATTACGATAATAATTTGAATGTAAACGTACAATAAAACCACCTAAAATAAAACCAATCAAACCAGAAAGCACTACCGTACTCTCCTGAACAAAATATGTGTGGGCAACTCCTGCAAAAACAAGTATCAAAATCAAGGGTAACAAGTAAATAAATATTGATGCCTTAACAACAATATCGTCAGGAATACCCAATACAATATTATCATTCACTTTATAATTATCTGGAGAGCGCCCTTCCAACAAAACCCTTATATAAGATGGTTGTATTCCGATACGCGATAATAAACTTTGACCACAGCCTTTTTGTGCGACACAAGAGCCACAAGTCGATTTTTGTATGGTTTCCACCCACACAGCATCTGTATCAACAGCAACTATACGCCCTGCTTCTTTAATCACTTTTTATTACCTAGGTTTTAGACATGGAATATCAAAAAAGTTTACGTACCCAAGACAAAAATAGATGAATGAAAGTACTTTATATTATTGAGGCTTAACAGAAACAGCTATTCTACGAGCTGTTATCGTAGGAACCTCACCGACAACCGCTATGCTTCTATTCGCTTGAGATGAAACAGGTGCAACGACAACAACTGTAGCGCCATGACGAGCCGTCGCCTTATTCAAGGGTTTTGAATTATCATTGATAATAAAGACAGATACAGAGACTAAGCCATCGGCAAAAATAAGCACCTGCTCGCCCTGAGCTGTTACTCTATTACCAACTGACTCAAAACCTTCTGGCAACCAGTCAACCGTCCAACCAGATTGAAATTGTTCTGTATGGCAAGGTTCTACTTCTGGCACGCGCCATACATAACCCGACTCTTCATCAACAAGTGATTCATCTAACTTACCGAGTTCCAAAGATACCGCTTGTAAACGCTCTATAATCTTACCATTATCATAAGTAATGACTTTCAATATAAGACCAGTTTCTCGATCAATACTATATCGATAACCGTAGCGCAGCTCATCTTTTGGCAAAATATCAAACATAATAGCCTGCCTATTGGCCACACGCTCGAAACCCACTGCTCGGAAATCATAAGCACTTAGAGAAGATGTAGGTACTGCCGTTGGCCAAAGTCCCCAACGAGTTGCTCCATTGAGACAACCGGACAAACCTTGCCGACGAAATACTTGTCGATCAGGCCCATCCATAAACATCAACTGCTGGTAAGCGACTTCATTTTCAACACGGTGTTTTAATTTAAACGTTGTTATATAGCCATTAGCTTCATAGGTTAACAAGCTATGGTATTGATAAAATTTATTGGCAGAAGATAAGACACTAAATAGACTCTGAATAGAGTCAATGACGATTTCTTGTTGTGCCTCTTGTTCTATATTTTGGGAAGAGTCTTGATCTATACCCTCACCAACAGCCGAGGATTCAGCTAAAGATAGAAACGACGCTCCTAAAAAGAGGGTTAAAAATAAAACAAAATGAGGCACTAGGGGGAGCCCACCTTTAGACAATGACAAGATGGGCATAATACTATCGAATAATAATAATCACTAATGAATAAAGCGATAAAAGTCGATTACTTTGACTCAGCGTCAGGCACTCTAACAAATGGCAAAACACCTTGTTGTGTATTTTGTGAGGCATTTTGCGCATGCTCCAACATAAGGCGATTCACTTCACCTTCCATTTGCTGAAGCTGTTCACGAGTCGCTTCGTTAATGATGATGGGTTTCTCTTGGGAGTTTTGCTGATTACCTACAACGCTAACAGACGCATCAGGTAAAGTCGGGCTACCTGTTGCAGGCGCTGGGACACTCTTAGTCGGTACTTCGGCAATATTAACTGCTGTATTGAGTGATGTTAGCTGGACACCAACAACAACTGCACCGGCAACCGAGGCGGCAATACCAAAACGTCCAATATTTCCCCAAAAGCCGCTCTTAGTTGATTTTGCTGCTTTCATAGAAAGAGCTGGCTCTTCTGCTATAGCAGCCGAGATGCCAGCTGATAAATCAATCGCTGAATTAAGCTCAACTTCTTTTCGCATAGCTGAGCCTGCTAATTGGTATCGGTGCCAACGGCTGTTTAATTCTGTATCTTCACTTTTAAGCAAACGTCTTATTTCAAGTTCTGATGCCTCTCCATCCATAAAGGCTGAGAGTGATTCATTCAATTGCTGTTGTGCAGACTGTTCTTTTGTTGACATAAGTTTTACCAAATACAAATTCTACAAAGTTAATATTCAGACCGAGCTTTTTTGACAAAGTTCACAAAAAATCAAAAAAATCTAAAAAAAATATTTTCATTAAAAATCAAAGACTTAAAAAAACTTTAAGCCATTAATGGCTGAACGACCTTATCAATCGCTTCCCGAGCCCTAAATATTCTTGAACGAACAGTACCCACGGGACATTCCATAATATCGGCAATCTCCTCATAACTTAGGCCTTCCATTTCCCGCAAGGTAACGGCAGTTCGTAAATCTTCAGGTAACTGACTGATGGCATTTTCTACAGCAGCCTGTAGTTGATCACAAAACAAGCTGCTTTCAGGGGTATCGATATCCTGAAGGCTATCATTGCCCACAAAGTGCTCCGCATCGTCAATATCAACATCCGTTGCAGGTGGTCGGCGGCCTCTAGAGATAAGGTGATTTTTAGCGGTATTAATTGCGATTCGATACATCCACGTATAGAAGGCACTATCACCACGAAAATTTTCCAACGCCCTATAAGCCTTAATAAACGCCTCTTGCACCACATCATGAACATCAGCGGAATCGCGAACATAACGGTGAACAACCGATATAATTTTATGTTGGTATTTCAACACCAAAAGATCAAATGCCCGCTTGTCACCTTGCTGAACACGTTCAACTAGCTGCTGGTCACTTGATTGTTGTTTATCACCCGACGCTGTTTGCGCGGTCATGTTCAACTCCCTAGTGCTTTTTACTGCACCTTACTTCAGAAATGATTTATATGGCAATTTCAAGATCATTCGGACACAGTTTCTCCGAATAAGTTCCAAGGTGGTATACTCAGTCACCCTATATTTTCTTTAAAATTCAATGAAATAGTGTATCAATGAACCACTTATATAGTCACGACATTCTTATTATTGGCAGCGGAGCCGCAGGACTTGCGCTTGCACTCAATCTATCTGATTTTGGTCGCATTGCCATTCTCAGCAAAAACAGGCTTAAAGATGGTTCAACTTGGTATGCTCAGGGCGGTATTGCTGCAGTATTAGATGATCAAGATTCAATCGATGCTCACGTCAAAGATACACTTAATGCGGGAGCAGGACTTTGTCACCAAGACTCAGTTCGCTTCACTGTAGAAAACAGTGCCGATGCCATTCGTTGGTTAATTGATCAAGGGGTCGATTTTACTCGCAACGAAGGTAATGATGATTACCACCTTACCAAAGAAGGCGGCCACAGTCATCGCCGTATCATTCACAGTGCTGATGCCACAGGAAAAGCCGTTCATAAGACATTAATTGAACGAATTCGTGAAGCCAAAAATGTTGGCCTCTATGAACAACATATTGCAATTGATCTTATACAACAGGCCGATGCTGATAGTCGTCGTTTACGCTGTAGCGGTGCCTATGTTTACGATAGAGAAAATGACAGCGTGTGCACCTTCCAAGCAAAAGTGGTTATTTTAGCAACGGGTGGCGCCAGCAAAGCTTACCTTTATACCAGCAATCCTGATGGTGCCAGTGGTGATGGTATCGCCATGGCTTGGCGCGCAGGGTGCCGGGTTGCCAATATGGAATTTAATCAATTTCATCCAACCTGTTTATTTCACCCCAAGGCGAAAACAGTACTGATCACTGAGGCACTAAGAGGTGAAGGCGCCCACTTAAAATTACCCGACGGTCAGCGCTTTATGCATCGCTTCGATGAACAAAAGGAATTGGCTCCAAGGGATATTGTCGCTCGCGCTATTGACCATGAAATGAAACGCTTAGGCTGTGATCACCTTTATTTAGATATCAGCCACAAACCCGCTGACTTTATTCATGAACATTTTCCCAATGTGAGTAAAAGTTGCCTTGAATATGGTATCGATATTACTCAAGACCCAATACCGGTCGTGCCTGCAGCTCACTATACCTGCGGCGGCATTATAGTAGACAAAAATGGGCACACTGATTTGCTTAATTTGTATGCCATTGGAGAAACATCGTTTACTGGCTTACACGGTGCAAACCGTATGGCCAGTAACTCACTTTTAGAATGTGTTGTTTATGCTCGTTCAGCGGCTGAACATATTCAAAAGAATATTAATGCTATCCCGGAGATGGACACCCCCAACCCATGGGATGAATCACGTGTAACCAATTCTGATGAAGATGTGGTTATTTCCCATAACTGGGACGAATTACGTCGTTTTATGTGGGACTATGTTGGCATTGTACGAACACAAAAACGTTTAGAAAGAGCCCAACATCGTATCAAGCTTTTACAAAGGGAAATCGCCGAATATTACAGTAATTATAAAGTTGGGAATGACCTGATTGAACTGCGTAACTTAGCAACGGTTGCCCAGTTAATTATTCGTTCAGCAATGGAAAGAAAAGAAAGTCGCGGCCTGCACTACTCCCTCGATTTTCCAGAATTAGGGCGAGTGGCACGCGATACGGTATTAGTGCCAACTAACTTTGCCGCCCAAAATGTTATTGTCGATAAAGCAGAAAGCGTTTAATACTAAATAATATGAAACAAGAATTTCATATTAATGTTGTTACTGATAAAACCTCTGTGGTTAATTGCCTCGCAGAAGAAACCAATTTTTCAAAGCAGAAAATCAAGCAAATAATGAACAAAGGCGCTGTCTGGCTTGAAAATCATCAAGGCGTACACCGAATAAGGAGAGCCAATAAACAAGCCAATAAAGACGCAATCATTCACTGTTACTACAATGAAAAATTACTCGAACAAATACCCCCAAGCCCTAAATTAATCGCAGATGAATTAGACTACAGCGTTTGGTTTAAACCTAGCGGCATTCTGTGCCAAGGCTCAAAATGGGGAGATCACTGTACGATTAATCGTTGGATAGAACAAAACTTTCATTTTTCCCAAAACAGTCAGCGCAACTGTTTTATTGTACATCGACTCGATAAAGCCACCAGCGGGCTCATGCTAGTAGCTCACACTAAAAGCAAAGCGGCTGAGCTCGCCTCACTGTTTAAAAAAAGATGGCTTGAAAAATATTATCATGCCGTTGTCAGTGGAAGATTCACAGAAAATGAAATCCTCCTTGATAACCCCATCGATAATAAAGCTGCAAAAACTTGGGCAAGGTGTATTAGCTTCAATGAAGAAAAAAACCAATCACTGCTTGATGTAAAAATTGATACTGGCCGCAAACATCAAATCCGCATTCATCTTAGCCAATATGGCTACCCTATTATCGGTGATCGTCTGTATGGAAAAACCACAGATGACGATATCTTATTAAGAGCCTATTCCTTGACTCTCTTTTTTGACGAAAGCAAAACGCAGGTAAAACACTATCAACTACCTGAACAGCAAAATCTATTTATTTGATTTTATAGAGTTTAATGTAGACTTGGTAATAATACGAATACGATGAAAATCATCTGCATCACAACAATCATACATTATGGGAAAGTAAATCGACCGATCGAAAACATTACTTACTTGTAAAATAACCATATACCGTGACCAATAGTAACAGTGATCAACATTTAAGTGTTGGCTAGGCGCTATTGGGTCAGATAAACACCACTCTCCTTGATGCAACTTAAATTGGTACGCAGGAAAACGGCGCCATCGATGACAGAGTATGCCAAAGTGAATAAATAAACCAACAATAACAATCGATTGTAACCAGAGTGGAAAACGGGTCAAAAGAATCGATATCACAGCAGCGATATGCAGTAGACTATTCAATAGAATTAAAATACGGGATGATTGTATTTTAATCGAGCCTGTCAGTAAGCTAGTGGGTAATATTTTTTGCGTTTTTAGTGGTGGCTTCACGAATGATATTAACTATCCTTAGTAAATCTGTATTTTCAGGATCTTGCCGTTTTAAAAACCAAGTAAACAAGTCCTGATCCTGCTCTTCTAGTAATTGCTCATAGAGCTTCTGATCACCAGCGTCTAATGTAGGGTAAACATCCTCAACGAAAGGTGCCAGTATTAAATCTAACTCTAACATACCTCGGCGACTGGCCCATAATAAACGATTTTTTTCCATTATATCTATTTGCTTTCTATTAATTAAACCCCATTATAATAGCCTGACTTAAAATCACGAGTACTTTCTGGAAAGAATATGTCTGTTAGCTCCAATTTCACTGGCTTTGTCGATATTAATGATCGTGGGTTCCTGCTAATCAAGGGGCCTGATGCTAAAAAATTCCTTCAAGGTCAAGTAACCTGTGATATTGATCAATTGACTATTGAACAGGTAGTTAGCCTCTCTGTACTTGGCGCTCACTGTACTCACAAAGGCAGAATGCTTTTCAGTTTTCGCATATGCGCGCTGGGCGAGGATAGCCTGCTGCTCAGTATCTGCAAACCGCTTATAAATGATTCATTGGCCGCTCTCAAAAAATACAGTGTCTTCTCTAAAGTGGATATAAGCGATGCTAGTAAACAGTATCGTCATATCGGTTATGTCGGTACTGATACTGAAAACCTGTTCATAGATACCTCACAAATCGACACACTTGAAGTGAATCAAGCCTTACATCATGACAAGGGAATAGTAATTAAAACAGCTAATGATCAATACGAATGTTGGCTAACACCTGAGGCAGTAGAACAACTGACCGCTAAGACCAATGAGCTCGGTGACCCTCAAATTTGGACTGCACTGACTATAGCAGCAGGCATAGGTGAAGTACGGCCTGAAACCGTTGAAGACTTTATCCCGCAAATGCTTAACTTCCAAGTTGTAGGGCAGGCTATCAGCTTTAATAAAGGCTGTTACACAGGTCAGGAAGTTGTCGCACGTATGGAGTATTTAGGTAAACTTAAGCGTCATATGTATCGCCTAAGCTGTTCAGCTGATAGTAATGTCGTGCCGGGCATGCCGCTATACAGCCCTACCAGTCGTCAAAGCATCGGCAATGTGGTGATATGTCAGATTATTGATGATAGCTATGAGTTTCTAGCTGTCACCACACAAGAGGCAATAGAAGCTGACGCAGTCTACATTGATGAAGATTGTCAAAAAAAAGTACAAGTGCTTACGCTCCCCTATGCTATAACTAAAGAATAACTCACTTTAGATGGAGCAAACCCATGAGCGGGGTTGTTGAACAAGTCAGCCAAGAAATTGTCGCTGCAATCAAAGGGGATTCCCTTGTTTTACCAACGCTACCAGAAGTCGCGCTAAGAGTACGCGATGTCGCAGAAGATTCAGAGTCCAATCTAGATGATCTAGGTAAAGAGATTAGCAATGATCCTGCTCTATCTGCCCGTATCGTTAAAGTATCTAACAGCCCTCTATTTAGAGCATCCCAGGAAATTAAAGACCTTAAGATGGCTCTTATGCGCCTTGGGATGGAATACACGGCCAATATCGCTACAGGCTTAGCCATGGAGCAAATGTTCCAAGCGACATCCAGTATTGTTGACCGACGGATGCGTGAAGTATGGCAACGTTCCAGTGAAATTGCCGGTATTTGCCATGTACTATGTCGGCACAGGACTTCTTTACACCCAGATCAAGCAACACTCGGCGGACTGACCCATCAAATTGGTGTGCTACCTATCTTAACTTTTGCGGAAGAACATCCTGTTTTACTTAAAGACAGTTTTTCACTCGATGCTGTTATCAAAAAACTGCACCCCGCCATTGGTAATGCCATCCTCAAAAAGTGGGATTTCCCAAAAGAATTACAAAGAGTTCCTATTGACCACCTGAAATTTGATCGTGATATTCCAATAGCCGATTACGCTGATATTGTGACTGTTGCCATGCTACAAAGTCATATGGGTAGCGAAACTGATATGGGTGACATTGACTACCAACATGTAACAGCGTTTGAACGACTTGGCCTTGAAGCAGATAGCCATATTCATTCCACCGACCTTAGTGAAGATATGGAAGCTGCATCTCAAATGCTGACATCATAATTAAACTAGTATTAATAGCTACACCGATGGAAGCTGCCATTCAATGGGCAGATGACCTTTTGCTATCAACCATTCATTCGTTAATGAAAAATGCTGGTTACCAATAAACCCCCTATGAGCTGACAAGGGTGATGGATGCGGTGATTTCAGAATGTAATGCTTTGTTGCATCAATAAGCTGCCCTTTTTTCTGAGCGTAACTTCCCCACAATAAAAAAACCACGCCATCACAGTGCTCATTAACTACCTGAATTGCCTTGTCAGTAAACTGCTCCCACCCCTTTTTTTGATGAGAGCCTGCTGCCGCTTGCTCTACTGTCAACGTAGCATTAAGCATCAGCACGCCCTGCTCCGCCCAAGACTGCAAACAACCATGACTAGGCATGGCAATACCCAAATCCCGTTCAATTTCTTTAAAAATATTTAACAATGACGGTGGAAAGCGTACGCCGGGTAACACAGAAAAACAAAGTCCATGCGCCTGATTAGGTCCGTGATACGGATCCTGCCCTAGAATAACAACTTTCACTTTATTTAAAGGTGTACTGTTAAAAGCATTAAAAATAAGGCTGCCCTTGGGGAAAATCACCTTACCCTGACCCTTTTCATTGGCCAAGAACTGCTTAAGTTCCTGCATATAAGACTGCTCAAACTCTTCTCCAAGATATTTAAGCCAGCTGTCATCTAGTTTTATTACGTTGTTATTGATCACACTGTTATTCACGATTTCAACTCTTTTACGACTTTTTATTACTGAACATTCTATCATGGGCAATTACCATAAAGGCGCAAACATACAGTCGATTTCAGACTGGAAGTGTCTTTATAATCAACTATGCTTTTACTGATAGTAATTGGACTTGGTATGTGATGAACTATGAAAAACCTTAGCATTCGACAAAAAATACTGTTTTCCTCTGTAGCACCAGTCATTGTATTGGCGCTCGTACTTATGTGGATCGTCTATAATAGCTCCCGCTCAGTGGCGGAAGAAACGTCTGGAATGATTAGCTTTTCCATGCTGGAATCGACTAAAGCAACCGTAAAAAATAATGTCGATATGGCTGTCAGTGCTATTAAGCCCATTTATGACAAGGCTGATGCTGATGACGAAGAGGCAAAAAAACAAGTATTATCCATACTTCGAAGTATGGATTTTGACAACGGCAATTATATTTTTGTCTATCAATACGATGGTGTTAATCTAGCGACGCGCCCAAAACCCTCTCTAGAAGGGCGTAATCTGATTGACCTCAAGGACGCCAATGGAAAACTATTAATTAAAGATCTTATCGATATTGCCAAAAAAGGCGGCGACTTCTATCAGTACATTTGGTTTAATCCAGCCAATGATCAAGATGAACCGAAAATGTCTTACTCAGTGGGACTTGAAAAATGGGGATGGATGATAGGCACCGGCGTCTACATGAATTATATCAATGAAGAGGTTGGCTTTATCCGTGATCAAATACACGAAGAAGCAAACAGCGCGGTTATCTTTGAGCTTATTGTGACACTAGTCGTTGTTGGATTAACTATTTTTGTAGGTTCGGTCTTTGCAGGCTATATAGCCAACCCAGTACAAGAAATGACAGAAATTATGGATGAGGTATCCGAAGGTGACCTTTCCGTGCGAATGAATTCTAATACTGGAGATGAGATTGGCCAATTTGCCGATAAATTTAATGTTTTTCTGGAAAAAATCCACGGTATTATGACCAATATTTCCAGTAGCGCGAATCAGTTAGCTGAATCATCCAGTGATTTAAATTTAATTTCCAAAGAAACTTACGACGCTATTAGCCAACAAGACAGTGAAACTATTTCAATTGCATCCGCTGTAGAAGTCATGTCAGGTAGCGCCCGAGAAATTGCCGCAAATGGTGATACAGTCAAAGAAGCGGCTAACGATGCAGGCTCAAAGACCAGTGAAGGTAGTGCTGCGGTAAAAGATAATTTAGACTCTGTTAAACTACTAGCCAATGACATCTCTCAAGCTGCTGAAGCCGTCAGTGCCGTCGAAAAACGAACCGATGAAATCCAGTCTATGTTGGAAGTCATTCACTCAGTAACCGAACAAACAAACTTACTAGCGTTAAACGCAGCGATCGAAGCCGCTCGCGCAGGAGAACAAGGACGCGGTTTTGCGGTTGTGGCAGATGAAGTACGCTCTCTTGCTATGCGTAGTGCCGAATCCGCCGAAGAAATTCGTAAAATTATTGAAGGCTTGATTTCAGATACACAATCTGCGGTTAGCACAATGAATCTTTCAAGTGAACGTTCTCAAGAAAACTTGGAAAGAACCAACTTAGTTGCCAACTCACTCAACTCAATTGATGAAGCGATTCAGTCTATTTTGGAAAAAAGTGCTTATATTGCTAATGCCACGGAAGAACAAAATAACACTGCCCAAGAAATTGCAGATAATACCGGACGTATCAAAAATATCTCAACAACCAGTGCAGATAGAATGAAACAAACCAGAGATTCAAGCCAAAAGCTGGACGCATTGAGTAAAGATATGCTGAACAGTATTAACTTCTTTAAGTTTCATTAACAGCTATTCAACACTGCATTTGCTTGTAACAAAAAAGAGACTGTAAAATCAAAAAAGCCGTCATATATTGACGGCTTTTTATTAGACATGATAAAGCAATAGCAAACTATTCTGGTCGCATATGCGGGAATAACAAGACATCTCGAATAGAAGGCGAGTCAGTCAATAGCATTACCAAACGATCAATGCCGATACCCTCACCTGCTGTTGGCGGCAGGCCATATTCAAGCGCTCTGACATAGTCGGCATCATAATGCATAGCCTCATCATCACCCGCATCTTTTTCTGACACTTGTTGTTGAAAACGTTCAGCCTGATCTTCAGCATCATTTAATTCTGAAAAGCCATTAGCGATTTCACGGCCACCGACAAAGAATTCAAAACGGTCGGTTACAAAAGGATTATCATCACTGCGACGAGCCAAAGGTGATACTTCTGTTGGGTACTCGGTAATAAACGTTGGATCATCCAAACGATGTTCAACGGTTTTTTCAAAAATTTCAATTTGAACCTTACCTAAACCCCAACTGTCCTTTAAGGGAATTTGTAAGCCTTTCGCTATTTCACGAGCACCAGCTTCATCCGCTAAAGTATCCGCTTTTATGTCAGGATTAAAATGTAAAATAGAATCAAATACGCTGATGCGTGTAAATGACTTGGCAAAATCATAAACCTTTTCTTCTGTCACTTCACCATCGGCATTTTTAACAGTATTGATCACCTTAGTCGAGCCCAATACATTCTCGGCAATCCCGCGTAACATATTTTCAGTCAGATCCATCAAGTCATTATAATCAGCATAAGCCTGATAAAATTCCAACATCGTAAATTCTGGATTATGTCGAGTAGACAAACCTTCATTACGGAAATTACGGTTAATTTCATAAACACGTTCAAAACCACCTACAACTAAACGTTTAAGGTATAGCTCTGGCGCAATGCGTAAATACATATCCATATCAAGCGCATTATGATGTGTGATAAAAGGCCGTGCCGTTGCGCCGCCGGGAATGGATTGCAACATCGGCGTTTCAACTTCAAGAAATTCATTATTATTAAGATATTGGCGAATATAACTAATCACCTGAGAACGGACAGTAAAAGTGTCTCTGACTTCAGGGTTTACCATCAAATCAACATAACGCTGACGATAACGCAGCTCCTGATCCGCCAAGCCATGATATTTATCAGGCAACGGGCGAAGTGACTTGGTTAATAGTTGGAAAGATTCAAGATTGACATATAGGTCACCCTTCCCTGATTTATGTAAAGTACCCGTTACATTAACAATGTCCCCAATATCCCATAAACCACATGTCTCTTTTAAGGTTTTTTGGGCCTCTTTACTTGCATAAAGCTGAATACGCCCGCTGACATCTTGCAATACCATAAAAGGACCACGCTTAGCCATAACACGACCAGCAACAGACACTATATGACCCAGCGTCTCTAATTCTTCTTTTGTTTTTTCACCAAATTCTTGTTGCAGGTCGGCAGCTTTATGTTCCCGTGTTACCGTATTAGGAAACGCTACGCCTTGTTCACGGATAGTAGCCAATTTTTCTCGGCGTTCGGCAATTAATCGGTTTTCATCTTGTTGTTCGTTTGACATAGTTGAGTGTCTATCTAAAAAATAAATGAATATCTAAGGTCTTAGTCAGTCAAAGAGCACTGACTCAGAGGTTCTTTATAAATAAGGTATTACAAACCCGCTTTTAAGCTTGCTTCAATAAATTGGTCCAAGTCACCATCCAATACTGACTGACAGTTACTGGTTTGCACATTCGTGCGTAAATCTTTAATACGTTGATCATCCAATACATAAGATCGAATCTGACTACCCCAACCAATATCCGCCTTACTGTCTTCCATTGCTTGCTTATCGGCGTTTCGCTTAAGCATTTCCTGCTCATATAACCTAGCGCGTAGCATTTTCCAAGCCGCATCACGGTTTTGATGTTGAGAACGCTGGCTTTGACACTGAACCACTATACCAGAAGGTTCATGAGTCAATCGCACTGCTGAGTCAGTTTTGTTTACATGTTGGCCACCGGCTCCAGAAGCACGGTAGGTATCTTCTCGAATTTCTGACTTGTCTACTTCTACTTCAAAATCATCATCAATTTCTGGGGACACAAATATAGAACAAAATGAAGTATGGCGACGATTACCCGAATCAAATGGTGACTTGCGTACCAATCGATGAACACCCGTCTCTGTTCTCAACCAACCAAAGGCATATTCACCCTCAAAACGGATAGTGGCACTTTTAATCCCAGCAACATCACCCGCTGAAGCTTCCTCCAAGGTTGTTTTAAAACCTTTATCGTCGCCCCAACGCAGATACATTCTCAATACCATTTCAGCCCAGTCTTGGGCTTCTGTGCCGCCAGAGCCTGACTGAATATCAAGGTAGGCGTTATTGGCATCGGTTTCACCTGAAAACATGCGACGAAATTCAAGTGTTGATAAATGAGCATTCAGCCTATCAATATCCTGATCAACATCCGTCAAAGCAGACTCGTCGCCATCTTCTACGATCATATCCAACAGCTCACGCGTATCTTCGACGCCTTGATCAAGGTCATCAATAGTTTGCACAACCTGCTCAAGGGAAGATCGCTCACGGCCTAACTCCTGAGCACGCGTCTGGTCATTCCACACATCCGGCTCAGCCAGTTCTAGCTCTACTTCAGTAAGACGTTCTTTCTTGCTATCGTAGTCAAAGGTACCCCCTAAGCGTATCGGTACGCTCTTGCAAATCACTTAGGGTAGTAAGGTAAGGATTAATTTCCATAAATCACTGAATTTACTCGTCAAATTGGGCGCGGATTGTACCTCATCTGCTTCTGCCTCTCCAGCGCTCTGGCTCAGAGAGTCTGTAGGTGTTTCAGATAATACCTTTGCGTTTAGTGTTGTATTTAATTCTGTATTTAACTTTTTATTTAATAACGTGCTCAAGCGTACACTGGCAAGTGCCAAACGTGTCATCGCAACAGGGTGAAACTGCTTACAATAATCAGCGGAAAGTGTTTTTGGTAAACCTGCGTAAACGCTGCGTGTCAGTGCAAATGACTCACTAGCCCAGTCTTCAGGAGAGGAGCGGCCTTCTAAACTATACTGCTTATGTTGACGGTAAAGTTGTTTCCCTAACGTACGCCATGATGCACGGGTACCACAGTATAAAATATCACCATCCCAGAGACGATGTAATGACGTTAATTTACCATTAAAAATCACTTGTCTTTGAGTTCCGCCACGGTCATCAGCATAAGAAACATGCAAAGGCTGGTGTATATCCCCAACAAAGTGGCTCATAAATAACAAGGCTTCGTCCCGCTCTTCAATACTCAAAGTCGGTGTTAGCCAGCGTTGTTGATAATAAGCAATGGCCGACATTACACATTGAGGACGGTCTTTTTCGCTATATCCAGTGCTACCGTTACAAGGGCTTGACCCAATAACCGTATCTCCCCGCCGGAGATTCATATAATGTAAAGGTCCAGACCAAGAATAGCGCTTTTGCTTACGTATTTTATCAGGCCATAAACATGATTCAGCAAAGGTTTTATAACCCATCCTCTTGGCTGTCGCGCTTAATTGTTTTTGTATCTCAACTTGGCTACTACGCCAAGCAGCATCGCAAATTGAAAGGTGACCCAATGGCCCCCATGCATAAACATTGGCAGCAAATGGACTATAAATTACAACAAAATACACAAGTACTTTAAATAGACGAATTATTGTCACCATATTTGTCTTTCATGTCTTTAATTAAAATATTTATGAACTTTTATCAAAGTAAAACGTCTTTAAAGTACATGAGCAACATCATACTTTATTGATTTGGTCTATATTAGAATTACTAAATTTACTTATCTTATCATCGTTGGAGACAAACCATGAGTAAAGTTAAAACTTCAATTGCATTATCAGGCGCTATTGCAGCAGGCCTTTTCTTGGCAACCGCTAATGATGCCGTTGCGGGCCCAAAATACAAAGCTGAAAAGTGCTATGGCGTTTCAAAAGCGGGTAAAAATGATTGCGCTGCTGGCCCTGGTACAAGCTGTGCCGGTACATCAACAGTTGATGCCCAAGGCAATGCTTGGCAGTTTGTACCTAAAGGTACCTGTGCAAAACTCGTTGGTGGCACTCTAGAGCCTACCAAGAACAATCTCCCTGGTTAAGTCGTTAGTACTTACCAAAACTTGTGGCCAGTGCTTTATACTGGCCTTTTTTCTTTATACTAATGCCTCTATCAAAAACGCGCTCAAACACTGCCCTCCCTAATACCGTTGGTGTCAGCCTAAAAGCACAACACTATCAACATATTATTGATAATCGGCCTGATATTGGCTGGTTTGAGGTTCACCCAGAGAATTATATGGGTGCCGGGGGACTACCCCACCATTTTTTATCACAAATCAATGAACACTACCCTATCTCGATGCACGGTGTTGGCCTATCACTCGGCTCAGCTGATGGTATCGATGAGAACCATTTAGCGGCTTTAAGTTCTGTGGTAAAACGCCACCAACCTGTTCAAGTCTCAGAACATCTAGCATGGAGCCATTGGAATAACACCTTTCTCAATGATCTACTACCAGTACCCTACACACATGACTTTTTATCTGTAGTGGTCAATAACATCCACAAAGTTCAGGATGCATTACAACGAACACTACTGATTGAAAATCCTTCTGTGTATCTAGGGTTTAATGATGCCTCCTATACAGAAGCCGATTTTTTGCGCGAAGTTGTCAAACAGACAGGTTGTGGATTATTACTAGATATCAACAATGTTTACGTCTCTGCCAATAACCAAGGCTATGACCCTTACAATTACATAAATGACTACCCTATTGAACATGTAGGGGAAATCCATTTAGCTGGACATGCGCAAAACCTTATTGAAGATCAACTCGTGTTAATTGATGACCACGGCTCACCGATCATCGATAATGTTTGGCAGCTCTTTGCCTATACCCTAAAACAACAACGACAGTACCCAACACCTGTGTTGATCGAATGGGATACGAATATACCGGACTTTTCTACCTTGTTAGCCGAGGCAGAAAAAGCCAAAAAACTCATCTCTGAGCAAGTATTAGAAGCGAATATATAATGCCTGAAGATCAGCCACCTACGCTTAATATTGGCCAAGCCAAACAATGGCAAAATGACTTTACCAAATCACTCTTCAATGGGCTCTCAGAACCTTTAGCGACAACATTCTCAAATAAAGGTGATGTTCAGCAGCAACAACGCTTTGCCATTTATCAAAACAATGTTTTCTATTCGCTGACTCAGGCATTAGGCGACTTATATCCCGTCATCAAAAGACTCGTTGGTTCCGAATTCTTTGATGGCTGTGCATCGATTTATATACGCCAAAATCCACCTCAACAAGCAGCTATGGTATATTTTGGTCATGACTTTCCGGGATTTTTAAGCCATTTTGAACACACTAAAACGATGCCATATCTAGCGGATGTGGCTACGCTTGAACTCGCCCGTCATCACGCTTATCATGCCGATGATGTGGTCATAATGGAACCTAAAGATTTTAATGGGATCGACGACGACGTATTTGCAATGTCTAAAGTCTCACTTCATCCATCTGTACATTTGTTAAGCTCTGAATTTCCAGTGTTTCAAATATGGCAAAGCAACCAAACTGACCACCCATCAGAAGAAAATATTGATCTAAATGAACCAGAATCAGTCATTATTGTCAGACATGATTATGAACGTTTGGTATTTCAAGTAGACCACGGAACTTACCAGTTTTACCATGCCTTACTTGAAAAGATGAATATCAGTGATGCCGCAAGCTATGCATTAGAGAATATTAAGGTTGATATTTCTAGCGCTATAGCCTTAGGAATCCAAAATGGTTTTTTCACTGGTCTTATTCAAACATAACCAGATAAACCAACGAGTTAAATGAATAAATATTAATTTCAGGAGTATTAAAATAACATGAAAGCAATCATCTGCAAGATTATGTCACCCATTAATAACATTCTCTCTAATATCCCCGAGTTCGTTGTCAATTTAGCCATGCGATTAGTGATATTTAAAGTTTTTTGGTTCGCTGTACAAACGAAAATTGCAGGCTTGACTATAGCAGGCCAACATTTTGCTTTCTGGAGCGTTACTGACAATACTTTTTTATTGTTTGACTTTGAATATGGCATTCCTCTTATTCCTACGACACTTGCCGCTTATATGGGAACATTTGGTGAGTTCTTCTTATCTTTAATGATCTTATTTGGTTTATTTACTCGCTTTGCTGCCTTAGGTTTATTTGTAATGACAATGGTTATTCAAATTTTTGTTTATCCTGACGCTTGGTGGTCAGTACACGTTTTTTGGGTTTTACCATTACTTTACCTAATGAAAAACGGCGGCGGAAAAATTTCATTAGATAATTTACTGTGTAAAAAATAAAACATCATAGTTTACATATCAAGATTAACAAAAAAGGGAGCCCATGGCTCCCTTTTTTATGCTAACTTTTTAATAAGAATATTTAATTTTCCGTTGTTATCATAATAACGTTAATAACACTCTCATCAAATGTCTTTCTACAACACCATTCAACATTAACATCAAGTAATTTCATTTTATAAATTTTTTCAGCATCCGTTTTTTTATAGGCTGGACGTGGATCCTGCCGCAAGACTTCTATTAACAATTGTTTTAATTTTTCAGCATCAGAATAATCAGTCAAAAAAATATTAGCCTGCTCTGAGAAAAAAACAGGGATATTTTCAGGAGGCGTTAATGCCAGTTGATTTTCAGCATCAACAATAGAATCAGCATAAGGAACATAGGGCTTAATATCAATAATCGGTGTTCCATCTAACAAATCAACACCCGACAAATGGAGTACAACCTGCTGATCTTGTAGGATAATTTTATCTAATTTAACTACGGACAAGCCGATATTATTCGGTCTAAACGGGCTGCGAGTTGCAAATACCCCACATTTTTTATTTCCGCCCAAACGTGGCGGACGAACTTTGGACTTCCATTGCTGGTCAAGGTGATAATGAAAGATAAAGCTAAGCCATAGATGTGTCACTTTATCTAAACCATCGACACAGTCATGCGTATAGGGCTTACTTAATATTAGCTCACCTTTAGCACTAGGTACTAACAGTGGCTGACGTGGGATACCGAACTTTTCAGGGAAACAGGTTTTTATATAGCCCAGCGCTTCAACTTCATATGTCATTCTGCAGGCCCCAAATGTTTGACTTCGTCACCTACAGAGATACACCCACCCTGAAGTATCTTTGCGCATAAGCCTCCATGCCCTAACATTGCCGCCACACCATTTTTACCTAACGCCTTTTCCATTCTTGAACAAGGGTGACATAAGGCTGTTGCCTCAAAGGTAGCATCACCGATTTGAAAGCGCTGATGTCGTAACGCAGTTAAATTAATACCCGAAACGACTAAGTTACGTCGAAGTAAACCCGGGTCGATTGTTTCTTTTTTTAATAAACGGGCGATCGTATCAATATACTCAATACTAATAATGGTCACTTGGCGAGCTGAACCCGGAGTGCCTTGACAACGCCGATCGCCCGACAATCCCAAGCCCTCCAAAGCATTAACCGTATCGACAACCTGCATAGGAGTCTTACGTGCAGGCCGTAAACCAATCCACTCCAACTGACCAGCTGGCAAATCATCCAAATAACGTGCAAATAAGCGACCTTGAGTTTTCATGAAGAGAACATCTAATAATTTAACGAATAGTTTACTAAATAAGCCTCATATAAGGTAGGCAGATTATTGATATGAATGCTCGAGATAAATGACTAGAGAAAGGAATAATACCGGATTCGATGCTAAACTTATTGTGTATTAATACAGCAATGATGACATTGAGTTATAACTAAATGGCTAAAAAAAGCTTTCAATATAAGCGAAACTTAACTATCGCGCTTATTATCTTACAGCTACTGACTGTTAGCCTTATATTGATATTTTCACGTATTAACACTGAAAAAGTACTCATCGACAAAGCCAATCAACTACTGGAAAGTACAGCCGACCAATCTCTTCACCATACCAACAGCTTTCTGGAAGTCGCCTATAACGGTAGCGAGAGCATTAGCAAGCTATTATCGAAATCCATTATCTCTAATGCAGATGACAATACTATTGAAGCACTTCTATTAGGACAACTTCTACAATACAGTCATTTTGCAGGGTTATATGTATCTACTACACAAGGCGATTATACGTACGTCTTACGCAGTAACGCAAAAGCCAATTCTAGCTACCAAATGAAGATAATAAAAAATCAAGCCAATAACAGAAGCGTGAGCTATTATTGGAGAGCCCAGAATCTAGATATAGTACATTTAGAAAATAACATTATTGATCCTTTTGAGCCTCGCAGTAGACCATGGTATAAATTGGCTTTCGCCAAGAGAGAAACTATATGGACCAAACCCTACACATTCTTTACATCTCAAAAACCAGGTATTAGTGTCGCAACTCCTTACTACAGTGTTGATGGGACAATCAAAGGGATTTTCGGTATTGATATAGAATTAACCGAATTAACTACTTTTTTAGATCAAATTAGTGCAGGCATTGACGGGTATGTGGTGATATTAGACAAGCAAAATAATATCATTGCGTCCCCTTTTGAAAATACCGAAAAAAATACAAAATCTATTCTGCCAAGTATTACAAGCTTAACCAATAAAAATGGTTTCAATAATACTCCCGTTATTAACAATGTCGACTACCTCGCCCACTATTCTTCCTTATCTTCTGCAAAGTCGTCTACTAATACAACCCCTGAATGGACAGTAGCTACTTTTGTTGAAAAAGAACCTTTTTTAAAAGAAATAAGGGCAATTGAAAAAAGAAATATAATTATTGGAATAACGATTTTGTCGCTATCAATTTTAATTAGCTGGATATATATTCTTCATAGTTCTAAACCTGTAGAAGACTGGATGGATAAGGCAACAACAGATTTTCTAACCCAGCTGTATAACCGACATCATTTTTTTAATGTTGGCAAAAGAGTTCATGAACGCTATCAGCAAAATGCAAAATATAACCTATCCATCGTAATGATCGACATTGATCACTTTAAAAAGGTCAATGACCAATATGGTCATGGTGTTGGAGACAAAGTATTAAAAGAAACTGCTCATAATATACAAAAACAGCTTAGACCCGATGACATTATCGCTCGTTTTGGAGGGGAGGAATTCATATTATTGCTGCCTAATACTGACAGCAAAACCTCATTAGACATATCTCACAGGTTATGCACTCTAATATCTCAAATACCGATACAAACAAAGCGTGGCAATTTAAGCGTAACCATTAGTCTCGGTGTAAATACCATGATGCATAATCCTAGCTTAAACTTTACTGACTTTATTGAAACAGCAGACAAGGCTTTGTACCAAGCTAAAAATAGTGGTCGCAACCAAGCTATACATGCCAATATCTCTTCTTAGATTTACCTTCATAAAATACAAAAAAGATATAACCTAGGTTATATCT
>JBOEHG010000023.1:0-51411 GCA_050633825.1 Cellvibrionaceae bacterium
TATCAAAATCAGCTTTTGTCGCACCGGCTTTAAGTGCAATGGCAAGTCCTTGAACAATCTCCCCGGCATCTGAACCCACCATATGACAGCCGATGACTTTATCCGTCTGTTGGTCAACCAATAATTTCATAAAAGTTCGTTCATCCATACCACTAAGAGTATGTTTCATATGTTTAAAATCAGATTTATAAACAGCAATTGATTCAAATTTTTCTTTTGCTTCTTCTTCACTGTAACCAACCGTTCCAATATTAGGCTGAGAAAATACTGCTGTAGCAATAAAGTTATAATCCACTTTTTGATGTTTCAGGTTTTGTCCATACAAGTTGCGAGCTAAAGCCATGCCTTCTGCTAGTGCAACCGGTGTTAATTGAACACGATCAATGGCATCGCCTACTGCATAAATAGAAGCTTCATCGGTTTGAAAGTCTTCGTTAACTTTAATCGCACCATTTTTGGCCAATTGAATCGCTGTATTTTCCAGGCCAATATTTTCAGTTTTAGGTTTACGCCCTGTTGCATACATAATGGCATCAGTTATAACGGTTGATCCATCTGTTAAGGTCGCTAACAAAGTACCATCAGCTTGCTTTTGAATTTCAGTAATATTGGTATTGAAATGCAGATTAACCCCTTTCTTACGCATTTCTTCTGCAGTGAATTCACGAATATCTTGATCAAAGCCACGTAAGAATAAGTCACCACGATAAAGTAAATGAGCTTCGCTCCCCAGGCCATTAAAGATACCTGCAAATTCGACAGCAATATAACCACCACCGACAACGATTACTCGTTTAGGGAAGTTCTCTAAATAGAATACTTCATTAGAACTGATAATATGTTCTTTGCCAGGAATATCTGGCACTTGAGGCCAGCCACCAACGGCCACGAGAATGCGTTCAGCAGTATAGGTTGCGTCACCGACTTGGACTGTATGGGGGTCTACAATCGACCCTCTGCCCCGAATAACTTCAACCCCGGCACCATCCAGCATACGGTCATAAATACCATTCAGTCTTTCGATTTCTTTCGTTTTATTATCGCGCAAAACAGTCCAATCAAAGGATGTTTCACCTACTTTCCAACCAAAGCCTCTTGCGGCTTCAAAGTCTTCTGAAAAATGCGACCCATAAACAAATAATTTTTTAGGAACACAACCGACATTGACACATGTACCTCCCATATAGAGATCTTCAGCAACGGCAACTTTTGCACCTAAACTTGCTGCTATGCGGCTTGCACGAACACCACCAGAGCCCGCGCCAATAACAAATAAATCATAATCGTAAGACATTGCTATTCCTAATAATTAGTATGTAAAAAACAGAGGGTATAATACAGCAGTGATAACAAGAATGAACAATCAAAGCTGTTAATCACGCAAATAATGGCAGCCTATAGCCACCTCTTCCTGTTAGAGACTTTAATAGACCGTCTGGACAGGGTAAAATTCGACGCTTAATTTAGTATTTTTCAGCATAAGAGTATAACGGGATAAAATAATGGGAAGAGCCTACCAAAATCGCAAAGAATCGATGGCAAAGACTTCGGATGCAAAAGCCAAGGTTTATAGTAAGTATGGCCGCGAAATCTATGTCTGCGCAAAAGCGGGGGGTATTGATCCAGATGGTAACCTAGCGCTTCGCAGCATGATAGATCGTGCAAAAAAAGACCAAGTCCCTAACCATGTGATCGAAAAGGCGCTTGATAAGGCGAAAGGTGGTGGTGGTGAAGATTTCTCCCCTGCCCGTTACGAAGGTTTTGGTCCTGGAAACTGCATGGTAATCGTTGACTGTTTAACCGATAACCCTAACCGTACTTTTGGTGATGTCCGTCAATGTTTTACCAAAACTAAATCTAAAATTGGCACACAAGGTAGCGTTAGTCATATGTTTGATCATAGCGCTATTCTCGTTTTTAGTGGTGATGATGAAGATAGTATTCTTGAGGCATTAATGACGGCAGATGTTGATGTCACTGATATCGAGAGTGAAAGCGGAAAAATTACGGTATTTGCTCCCCACACCGAATATTTTAAAGCAAAACAAGCATTAACGGATAGCATTGACGGTATTGACTTCGATGTCGACGAAATTCAATTTATTCCGCAAAATACCACAGCTATAGAAGAAAGTGATCGAGAAATGTTTGATAAATTTCTCGATATGTTGAATGATTTGGATGACGTCCAAAATGTTTATCACAGTGCAGAAATATAAAGATTCAAACCCAAGGTTTTATATAAAAGCGTTTGTTAATCAGTTTAAGCCTCTATAACCGGCTCTTTATTTAAAAATTGATTTTCAAACGCTTCTGCAGATAACGGTTTTCCAGTCAAATATCCCTGCAAATAATCACAGCCTTCGTAAACAAGCCAATCTCGCTGGCCTTGAGTTTCAACACCTTCCGCTACGGTTTTTAATTGAAGTGTTTTCGCCATTGCTACAATCATTTCTAATACCGCTTTAGAACGTTGTTCACCTGATACGAAAGATCGGTCAATTTTTAATGTATCAACCGGTAGGCGTGTTAAATAAGAAAGAGAAGAATAACCTGTACCAAAATCATCAATACTAATAGTAATACCTGTTTTGCGCAGTTCACCTAAGGCTATAAAACATTCATCGAGCGCTTCCAACAATACTGTTTCTGTTATTTCAAGCTCAATAAATTCAGGGTCGACTTGATAGGTTTCTATAATAGAAAGAACTAAGTTAACAAAGTTTTTTTCACGTAGTTGCCTTGCTGAAACATTAATCGCAATAGGGATATTGCCATAGTTTGGTTGCCATAGTTTAATTTGCTTACATACTTGCTCTATGACCCATGCGCCGATTTCAATAATACTACCACTATCTTCAGCTATTGAAATAATATCTTCTGATGATAAGTTATTTGTGTTATTTTTCCAGCGTAATAATGCTTCACAACCGGCTAGATTACCGCTACTGGTTTCTATTTTGGGTTGAAAGTGTAGTAATAACTCATTTCGTTCAACCGCATGACTCAGTGCTATTTCAGTTTTTAATCGCGATTCAACGCGATCACTCATCTCTTTGGCAAAAAAGTGCCAGCGAGCAGTGCTTCCTTTTGCTTCATACATGGCTAAATCAGCACAACGCATTAATGTATTGGTATCTTTTCCGTCATTGGGAAAAACCGATATACCAATACTGCCAGAGGTGATGACTTCGTGTCCCTGCAGGAAAAAAGGCTTGGATAATGCTTCTGTAATACGCTGCACCATTCTAACAACTTCGCTAATTTCTTTTGTTCCTTCTAAAACAATGAGAAATTCATCGCCTCCTAATCGACCAACAGAATCATTATTGCGTAAAATCTCAGTCAACCTTTGTGAGGTTTCAATGAGCAGTAGATCTCCTACATCATGCCCGAGGGAATCATTAATATTTTTAAAACGGTCCAAATCCATAAAGAGTACAGCAATTAATGTTTGATTACGCTCTGCAATCATAATGGCGCGAGATAAACGGTCAGTAATAAGGGTACGATTAGGCCTGTTGGTCAAAGGATCTCTTGTCGCTAAGTTTCTGAGTTGCTCTTGTGTATTTGATAGCTTTTCCAGCATTTGCTGCGTGTGTTGTAATAAATAACCTAGTTCATTATTCTTGTGATGAGGTAAAACAGGTAATTTAACTGCTTGCGGACGTTCAGGATTAATATTGGCAATAGTTGTTGCTATTCGGCGTAATGGTGAGGTGACCAATTTTGCGGAAAGCCATAAGAGAATAAAGCCTATTGAAAATGCTTGTACTAAGCCGGCAATCATAATTGTGATGGCTAAAGTTAAAAAATCATTGGCAATTTGGGTAGGTTCAAGGCTGACAGATAATACACCTACTTGGCGGAGTGAACTATTTTCTTTAATAAATAGCTTTCTTTCTCCTGTAATATGATCACCAATAAAGGTTTTTGCAAACCAAGAAACAAATGCATTACTCTTTTTAAGCCCTTGTTGTTGACTGGCGAGTATGTTTTCTTCTTGATCTCTCAAAATAGCTTCTTCAACACCTGTTAATGCCATCATACTAGTAACAATATCAGTGGCGAGTTTTAAGTTTGTTGTTTGTGCAGCACTCGTTGCGCCCCCCTCAGCAGCCGTTAAAATATCTTCAGTGAGTGCAATAGCGTTATTACGCTGATCAGATAGGTTATAACTGAGATATAAGGTGCTTAATATTAAGCCAATTAAAAAACTGGCAAACAATATAGTTACCGCTTGTGTTAACCCTATTGATTTACTCAAATACTGTAAGATTTTCATGAAGGGATATATCAGCTGATATGTACCTTATATATTTATAAGAAATACACGAGCTGCTCATTATTAATAGTCGACTAGGATAATAGCGCTTGTGAACAAGTCAGCGGGTGATAGGATTCACACTAGTCGCTTTCTGGTCGTATTATTTAGATATCTTTTTGCTTATTTTAAGTCGTTTAGGCTATAAGCAGAGTTATTAATTTTTACCATCGTAAAAATAATACTCTTCAAAAAGAGTCTAAACCTCAATATCAATTGATGGAATATTGGGGTCATCTCGACGATCTCGACCTGAACGCAGGTCGATTAGCGGTTTCATATTTTTTTTGCGCCGATCTTTACCGCGCCGTTTTTTTTGCTGATCAACAAATACCCGTTGAGCGTCTTTATTGATCTCTGTTCCAGCGACTGCAGCACTCTTGGAAGTCATTTTTTTAACTTTTGGAGTGTTCACTGGAGGAGTTAATGAGTTAATGTTTATCATAATTCCTCCTGTTATGGTTAATCAGGGAACATTTACTACTAATTAATATAACTGATATGTTTATTTTTTCAACAATTTTCATCTCTCAAAGCCTAAGTTGATTTTGAATCTGAGATGTCAGTGTATGAAGAGAGTGCATAAACTCGTCTTCTTTTTCTAATTGAGGTAGGGGCTGATCTTCAAGCAATGTTAAAATCTGAGTCATTTGATCCCGGTTAGAGTGTAAGACTTTAACAAACGCTTCATGATTTTGTTCTGTAGCTTCAACTTTACCGAGTAAGTCAGTTAAAAATTGTTGCAATTCTTCAATAGCGGCTTCATCAACCCCATTCGCTTCTTTATCCGTAATCAATGCAACAATTTCGCCTGTCACTGATTGAAGCTCTCTTATCATCGCTTCAATATCATCTGTAGAGTTCTGTGTTTTTAAGGCTAATGCCCTTACTTCGTCAGCAACTACAGCAAAGCCTCGACCCTGATCTCCTGCCCTTGCTGCTTCAATTGCGGCATTTAATGCCAATAAATTAGTTTGCTCTGCAATTGACTTTATTACGCCTAAAATAGAAGCAATTGAATTTGTTTTTTGATTGAGTTGCGAAACTACATTTTCAGATTTGTTGATATTCTCTTGATTTACTACCGTATTTTTTGTGATAACAGTATCATCGTTATCGACACCATTGTTTTTAGACTGTAAAACTACGCTACCGACTTTTGAATCTGGGGTTTCGTCGTTAGGTGTTGAAAAAGGCTTTATGTTGCCCTTTATAGAATGGTTAATATTAGCTAATAACTGCAATGCTTTGTCTTTTTCGGCAGCAGCATCTATTACAGAATGATTTTCTGCTACTTTAGATTGATTTACCTCCTCTTCAATACTCCTTTTGACATTATCGAGTGGTTTATTTACTTTGCTTTCAGTTTCTTTATCTATTCTGAATTGTTTAGCAACTTCTTGAATATCTATTGCCAATAAAGAAGACTTTTCAATAGATTTCTGCAAATGAGTAATGGTATTTTTTTGTTCAATGAAGGTTTTTTGTATAGGTTTGAATTCAGGCGCTAGATTGTCATCTTCTGCGCTAGCGCTTTTTTTGCTAGCGTGTAAGTCATTATAAAAAGCAGTAAATCGTTTTTTATTTTGTAACAGGCCTACAATGCTAGTTAAACCTATAGTGAATAAGATAAGGCTATAAATTATCGGGTTGAAGCTTTCGAATACTTTATAAGTTGAAATAGTTAAACTGTTAACTTTTTTGTTTAGCTTTTTCTCTGTTGTTGTCATTAATAAGCTAAAAGATGCCAAATTACCTTTATACGCTTCTTCTCTTTGTTGCACCTGCCCACTAATAGTCGATACATCTACTGTGCCGGCAATCAAGTCACTAACAACTGACTCGCTGAGCGTCATATAGTCTTTAAATAAAACGATATGCTCACCATAGAGTGATTTATTGTTTTCCATCGAAACTAATAAATCATCACTCATCTGCGTGGCTTCCAGTAAGTAATCAGGATCAATCTCAGTAGCACCTATATTAAATAGTCGGTGAATATGTTCAAAATGTTGCTTATCATCAATTAATACTGTTGAATCACCCACTAAGCTTAATAATGCCGTTTGTTCGGGATGCGGTTGCTGGCTTGTTTCTATATTGGGTTTAGCCGTATACACGAAAACCATAAATAGTCCGCCCACAACGCAAATAATAGCGATAAAGGAAAATAAACGTGGAATAGACAGTAGGTTTTGCATATAGCTCTCTATCATTAAATGATATGTATTTAATTAGAGCTAAGGGTTTAACAATTACTTTTCATCAGTGTAATGATTACACCCTTAGTAATAGTTATAACGGCAGCGATGTGATTTAGTTTAATTTATAAGGTCTATTAATTTGACGCAGATCACGAAATAACAGCCTGAACAATATAAGCTATTGATTATTATAGCCTTTTACAGGGAGCCCTTGGTCGACCCAGCCTTTACTGAACCAGCCACCAACCATCCCTTCAGTCACATCGGTAACATTGCTAAAACCTTGTTTAATCAGGAATTTTTGTACTCGGGCACTGCGGACGCCTCCAGCACAAATTAAGGCAACGGGTTTAGTTTTATCACCATCGAGTAGATTCAATAACTGCTTGGAGAACGTGGGTATCCCACCTTTTTGGTGAATAGTAATAGGGACTGCTTGTGGTGCGACTCCTGTTTGTTGCCACTCTTCTATTGAGCGGATATCAATCAGGGTGATTTCCCCTTTCTTGGATAATTCATGGGCCTGTTTTACTGAAATCTTACCCGCTTCAAGATCTGAAGCATTAGTTAGCGCACTAAAAAATAATAGTGTTATTACAATTAGGGTAGAAAAAGATAGCTGCTTATAAAATTGACTCACCGATGATTACCTCAACTTAAATGGCTTTTCACAATAACCGCATGCCACAACACTCACTTACGTAATGGCCGAAGCAATAACTGCCATAGAGGAAGTTCATGGCGTTGTTCAACACCAATAGGCATATTATTCCATCGAAGTTTTTTATTGCGTGTGTTAAATAATAGATCCCAACAACTAAAAATAGTTGCATAATTCGAGTCAGTATCTTCTTGTTTGGGGTGATGGTGTACCCAATGTATTGAGGGGGTCACAATGATTTTTCTTAAAATAGCATCAAACTTCTTAGGAATATTAAGGTTTGAATGATTGAAGATAGTGCAAATCATCAAAATAATTTCAAATAAAATGACAGAAGAAATGGGAATAGCAAATAAAGAAATAACAAACACTCTCACCATGGCAGAGATAAAAACTTCACCAAAATGAAAACGTAGTGCTGTTGTAGAATCTAAAAACTCATCAAGGTGATGGACTTCATGAAAGCGCCATAAAAATGGCATCCGATGACTAAAACGATGCCACCAGTAGAGAAAACAGTCGAGTAAAATAAGATCGAACAGGAAGAAGAGCGCATGTTGCATCCACTCTGGTCGCCATGAAGAAAGTTGACTCCCTAAGACAACGGTTAAGGGAATAATCAGTAATGGCGATAAAATAGCATTAATGGTAGAAATACTAAGGTTGCTACCGAGTCGCAACCACAAGCCTTTAGAGGATAGTTTTTCTGGGTAGGCCGCTGCCCTATATAAACGTTCAGCCACGAAAATTAGTATAAACCAGCTGATAACAATTGCTGCTTTATAACTAATTAATACTTCCATAAGACACTCTGTTTAATCGTCTATGTTTTAAGGGCTAATGGTTTTAATGGCTAACTGGGCGGTGTAAACCACCGTAGTTGATTATGTAATAATACGACGCCACCAATAATTAGCAGTGTTGGTGCATGGACATCTTTCCCTTTGATCAGTTCCGGCAATGTCGCCAATGTACCGGTAATAACTCGTTGATCAGGTGTTGTCCCTTTTTCAATAAGTCCTGCTGGCGTTGTCGTTTCTCTTCCCTTTTCAATTAAGGCTTGGCAGATAGCCTCTAAATTAACTAAACCCATATAAAAGACAAGGGTTTGGTTGGGGTCTAATAAAGAGTCCCAAGGTAAATCAATATCACCAGCTTTTGTATGCCCTGTAATAAAACGGACTGACTGAGCATGGTCTCTATGAGTAAGAGGAATACCAGAATATGCTGCACAACCGGACGCAGCAGTAATACCAGGCACAACCTGAAAAGGTATTTTGTTTTCGGTGAGTAATTCTATTTCTTCGCCGCCACGACCAAAAATAAACGGGTCCCCTCCTTTTAAACGCAGGACACGCTTGCCTTCTTTGGCAAGGTCAACGAGCAAATGGTTAATACCTTGTTGAGGCACTGCATGGTCCGCTCGGCGTTTTCCAACATAAATACGGTCAGCATCACGTCGCACTAAATTCAACACAGCATCGCTTACAAGGCGATCATATAAGACCACATCAGCTTGTTGCATAAGCCGTAATGCTTTAAATGTCAGTAGATCCGGATCACCGGGCCCGCCACCGACAAGGTAAACCTCACCGGCCAAACTGTTTTCATCAATATTTTCTAAAAGTGTTTGAATATCTTGTTCGGCTTCGTCCAGTCTACCCGCATAAGCTTTTTCTGCAATCGGACCATCAAATACTTTTTCCCAAAAGCGTAAACGAACTTCTCCGGAACTCAGTTTTTGTTTGACACTGTGCCGAAACTTACTGGCAATACTTGCTAGCGCACCGTAGGCAGAGGGAAACATAACTTCAAGTTTGGCACGCATTTGTCGCGCCAGAACAGGCGCTTCACCACCACTGGTGATTGCTACCATCAACGGTGAACGATCAACAATTGCCGGGGTAATAATGCTGCAAAGGCTGGGGGAATCAACAACATTAACGGGTAATTTTTTGGCTTGTGCTTCTGCTGATACTTGCCGATTAACGGCTTCATTATCAGTTGCACAAATTACCAACATGGCTAAATCCAAATCAGTAGATTGATAGCCTCGAAGGTGGCAAGCACCTCCACTCTTCTCAACCAGCGACTTCATTTCATCGGTAATATAAGGCGCGACAACAATTAACTTTGCTCCTGCTTTAGCAATAAGACGCGCTTTACGTGTGGCAATACTACCGCCACCAATAAATAAACAATCCCGTCCTTTGAGATCGAAAAAGAAAGGCATGAAATCCATATAAACTCGTTAAATAATATCGCTGGGATTAATGTTACTGACTAGCATGGTCGGTTAACCAATTTTTTCCAGCCCGCCCATATAAGCTTGTAAAACACTAGGAACGTTAATGCTGCCATCTTGCTGTTGATAGTTTTCCATAATCGCTAATAACGTGCGACCTATCGCTAAACCAGAACCGTTAAGTGTGTGTAATAGCTCTGGCTTACCCGTTTCACTATTACGATAACGCGCTTTCATACGTCGAGCCTGGAAATCACGAAAGTTACTACAAGAAGATATTTCACGATATTTTTCCTGAGAGGGTAACCATACTTCGATGTCGTAGGTTTTTGCTGCAGAAAAACCAATATCGCCGCCACATAGAATTACCGTGCGATAAGGTAATTCTAATTTTTGTAAAATAGCTTCAGCGCAAGCAGTTAGTTTTTCCAATGCTTGGTCAGACTCTTCAGGTTTAACAAAATTAACCAGCTCTACTTTTTCAAACTGGTGTTGCCGAATCATGCCGCGTGTATCTCGACCATGGCTGCCTGCTTCACTACGAAAACACGGTGTATGGCAAACCAATTGCACTGGCAAAGCCTTTTCATCTTTGAGCAACTCATCACGCATTATATTAGTCACTGGCACTTCAGCAGTGGGGATTAAATAAAGTTCACGCTCATCGTTAGTTTTAAATAAATCTTCTTCAAATTTGGGAAGCTGGCCCGTACCGAACAATGAATCTTTATTGACCATATAAGGCACATAAATTTCTTCATAACCATGTTCTGCTATATGGGTATTTAACATAAATTGAATCAGTGCACGATGTAGCTGTGCAATCTGTCCACGCATAACAGCAAAGCGAGAACCCGTTAGTTTTGTAGCGACTTCAAAATCAAGTTTGCCATCTTTTTCCCCAAGGCTGACATGGTCCTTCACCTCAAAATCAAACTTTTTGGGTGTTCCCCAGCGACGAACTTCAACATTATCGTCTTCGTCTTTGCCTTCAGGCACTTCATCTGCAGGTAAATTGGGAATAGCGTTCAAAATGCTATTTAGCTTATCTTGTACCGTTCTAAGCGCTTCTTCTGCAGTACTTAGTTCCTGTTTTAAGCTTTCGACTTCTTTTAATAATGGAGCAATATCTTCTCCATTTGCTTTCGCTTTACCAATATTTTTGGCGCGAGTGTTACGTTCTTGCTGTAAAGATTCTGCTTTTACTTGCAGTTCTTTACGCTCAGCCTCTAATGTGGTTAATGCTTCAACATCTAATGTGAAGCCACGCTTTGCCAATACCTCGGCAACAAAATCAGGTTCAGATCGAACTAATTTTGGGTCTAACATAATACTTTATTCCGATACGGTTAATGAGAAAGATAGTTAAGAGAAAGGTAGATGCTTGAACACCAACCCCATCAAATAGAAACACAAAAATGCTATTTTTATGCAGCTATTTGATAAGGCTGATGTTTGTGTTTTATTTCTCCACGTTTTGCCGCTTTCTTTTTGTCTTTAAAAACGGCCGGCAGGTTAAATTTCCGGGCATGCTTCGCAACAATATTATTGTTGCTATTAGGGCCCTTGCGGGTTCCACTGTTTTTTTTCATTTACTGCTCCTATATAGTGATTTATTTTAGCTCATCGAAAGCCTATCTCAGGCTTATTTAGGGATTCTTATAATAATTTTTGCGCTAACCACATACTGCCAGCGGCACAAAGTAAGCACCCTATCACTGAACTTAGAATATACAGTAGTCCATAGAACCACTGATTATTTTGCCAAAGCAAAATTGAGTCGAGGGCAAAAGTCGAGAAAGTGGTTAATGCACCCAGAAAACCCACCATCAATAAAGGGCGCCATTGCTCATTGATAACGCCTTTCTCTATAATGAGCACATAAAATAAGCCAATAAGTGCCGAGCCTATAATATTAGCCGTCCACGTTGCCCATGGAAAACCATTGAGTGCAGCAGGCGGTAACAATTGTGTTAACCCGTAACGACTCATTGCACCTAAAGCACCACCCAAGGCAACCGCTAGCCAAAGCATTATCATCCTCTATGTTTTATCGACTTCATTCTGGATAGATGAGTATCGTTTATGACTACTCTGCTGATCCAATTGCTTTAAATACTGTAGCTTTTCCTTGATCTTGGACTCTAAGCCTCGATCAACCGGCTGATAGTAGCGTTTATTTGCTAACTCTTCGGGAAAATAGTTTTCCCCTGCTGCAAAGGCATCTGGCTCATTATGGGCATAACGATATTCGGCACCATAATCCAACTCTTTCATAAGCGCCGTAGGTGCATTACGTAAATGCACGGGAACATCATAATCAGGCAGTGAGGCTATCTCTGCTTTAACAGTATTGAAGGCATTATACACGGCATTGCTTTTAGGTGCGGCTGCAAGATAGATCACCGCTTGTGCTATTGCCAGTTCGCCTTCAGGGCTACCTAAGCGTTCTTGTGTATCCCAAGCGTTTAAACTCATTTGCAGTGCTCTAGGATCTGCATTGCCAATGTCTTCAATAGCCATGCGAACGACTCGACGGGCAATATAAAGAGGGTCACAACCAGCATCAAGCATTCGCATACACCAATAGAGCGCTGCATCTGGAGATGATCCTCTGACGGACTTATGCAGTGCAGAGATCTGTTCGTAAAACAAATCACCGCCTTTATCAAAGCGGCGGACATCCCCGCCGACTACTTCGGCGACGGCATCTTTAGTAATAACGCTATCTATCGCTAGATCACTGACTATTTCCAGTAAATTGAGTGCTCGTCGGGCATCGCCATTGGCAGCGGTAGCCAATATGTGTAAGGCTTCTTTATCTGCTGCTAATTCTAGCTCACCTAAGCCATGCTCTTTATTAGATAGGGCACGATTGAGTAATTGCTTCACTTCACCTACAGATAAGTTTCTAAGTACATAGACTCGGCAGCGTGACAGTAAGGCGTTATTTAACTCGAAGGAAGGGTTTTCTGTGGTTGCGCCAATAAAGGTGATCGTACCATTTTCAACATAGGGTAAGAATGCATCCTGTTGTGATTTATTAAAGCGGTGGACTTCATCAATAAATAGAATCGTTCTTTTACCTTGCTGTAAATGAAATTCAGCTTTACTGACCGCATCACGAATATCTTTAACGCCTGCCATTACGGCAGAAAGCGTAATGAAATCTGCATCAATAAGGTGAGCCAGCAATTTTGCCAAAGAGGTTTTTCCTACGCCGGGCGGCCCCCAAAAAACCATTGAGTGAACCTGCCCTTTATCAATAGCATCCCGTAAAGGCTTACCTTGAGTCAATAAGTGTGACTGCCCAATATAATCATCAAGATTTTGTGGGCGTAAACGGGCGGCCAATGGCATATGAGCCATTGTACTTGAAGATCCAAATAGATCCTTACTCATCAATTAAAACATCAACCCCTTCGGGTGGTATAAATTGAAAAGCACTTGCTGGAATCTTTTTATTAAGTGCTAGCGAGTCAAACATAAATACCGTTGTTTGTTGCAAGCTGTCTTTTAAAAGCATTTTGACAAGGAGCCCTTTTTCAAAGCTTAGCTGTAATTCAGTAAAATTACTGCCAGTCGAAATTGGTGTTAGTAAAAAGGTATTAAAATTTTGATCCTTTTCCGCTGTTTTTAATACTTTTGATATTTTATAGTTTTCAGTTATTTTTTGTGTATTACCACTCAACAACAATGCTGGCGTTTGATCAACACTATCAGCATAAGAACGAATCGTTACTTGCTCAAGATCGGGATCATATAGCCATATTTTTTTTAGATCAGAAACAAGCAGTTGTGGGAAAGGTTCTTTTGTTTCCCAGTTAAACAAACCGGGGTTTTTAATCATAAAGTGACCCGACGACTCCTGTATTAATTCTTGCTTATCATCATTGAGTGTTTGCTTGAAGTCTCCGGATATTGTCTTATAGGTTTTTAATAATGCAGATAGTTCTTGCGCATCATCTGCAGAAACAAAAGAGCAGAGGCAGAAACTGACTAAAATACTATTGAATAACTTTGAGAAAAACATCGTAAAACCAAAAAATAAGTTAGTGTTTGGGTGGCGCGGGGGCAAGCACTTCTCGAGCACCATTGTGACCGGCTTCGCTTACGACACCGGCTGCTTCCATCGTTTCAATTAAGCGTGCAGCACGGTTATAACCGATACGCAGTTTTCGCTGTACAGAAGAAATGGAAGCCTTACGTGAATCAGTCACAAAAGCAACGGCCTCATCATAAAGTGCATCACCCTCATCTGCACCCTCTTCTCCTTCTGTTGCTATTCCGGGAACAGGAATAGAATTGGTACTATCATCTATGACGCCTTCAAGGTAATTAGGTTCACCACGGCGCTGCCAATCAGCAACGACTTTATGAACCTCATGATCATCTACAAATGCCCCATGCACACGTGTAGGAACACTGGTACCTGAAGGCAAATACAACATGTCACCATGTCCCAGTAATTGTTCTGCACCGCCTTGATCTAAAATAGTTCTTGAATCCACTTTTGACGATACCTGAAAGGCAATACGTGAAGGAACATTAGCTTTAATTAAACCTGTAATAACATCAACAGAGGGCCGCTGAGTTGCAAGCATTAAGTGAATGCCGGCAGCACGTGCTTTTTGAGCAATTCGTGCAATGAGTTGCTCGACTTTTTTACCCACAATCATCATCATGTCAGCAAATTCATCAATCACAACAACGATAGCCGGTAGTGTTTCAAGTGGTGGTGCCGTTGCTACTTCTTCGCCAACCACATATTCTTCTTCTGGTCGCCAAAGTGGATCAAGCAATGGCTCCCCTTTTTTAATAGCTTCTTCTATTTTACGGTTATAACCTGCAAGGTTGCGTACGCCTAGTGCAGCCATTAATTTATAACGTCGTTCCATTTCACCAACACACCAACGCAAACCATTAGCAGCATCTTTCATATCAGTAATAACAGGGGTCAACAAATGAGGAATACCTTCATAAACAGAAAGCTCCAACATTTTTGGATCGACTAAAATTAAGCGAACATCTTTTGGCGTTGATTTGTAAAGTAAGCTTAATAGCATAACGTTGATACCAACTGATTTACCTGAACCCGTCGTACCTGCAATTAAAAGATGCGGCATTTTTGCTAAATCTGCCACGATAGGTTGGCCAGAAATATCATGCCCTAACGCTAATGTTAAAGGCGATTTTGCTGAGTCATACACTTGTGAACCAAGCACTTCACCTAAGCGAACCATTTCCCGGTGTTCATTGGGTATTTCAATGCCCATTACTGTTTTGCCGGGTATTACCTCCACAACACGAACACTAATAACTGCCATTGAACGCGCTAGATCTTTAGCTAAGTTAGTAATACGACTTGCTTTAACCCCCGGTGCTGGTTGAATTTCAAAACGCGTTACTACTGGACCAGGTAAAACAGAAACAACCTCAGCAGTTACACCGAAGTCTTGAAGTTTTAATTCCAGCAAGCGTGATAGTCCCTCTAACGATTCTTCAGAATAACCTTTACCATGATTATTGTCGCTAGGATCAAGCAAGCTAATTGGGGGGAGTTCACCGGTAACCGGGGTATCAAATAATGTAGTTTGTTTTTCTTTTTGAGCACGTAAACTTGGTGTTGGTTTTACAACAGGTTTACTAATGGTTGGGGGAATTCGTTCTTTATTTTTTTCTCGGTGTTTTGCGACACTTTCTTTACGCAATTGAACTGATGTTTCCACCTGTTTTTGCTCTTGTTTTTTCTGTCGGTAAGCAGTAAATGCATCACTCAACCAGCTAAAAAAGCTAATCGTTTTATATCCTATGGTATCCATTAACCATAGCCAAGATAAATCGGTAAAAATTGTAATGCCAAATAAACCCATTGCCATTAACAATAGGTTAGCGCCCACAAAACCAAATGCTCCTTCTACCGCTATCGCTACAGATACACCTAATATTCCACCATTAGACTGTGGCAAGCTAACACTTTGCTCACCCAATTGTAGAGAAACTAAGCCAGTTCCAGCAATGATGACAAGGATCAAACCAATAATGCGGACACAAAACATAACCGCATCAAAAGGGGTTGATCGGTTTCTTTCTAAAAAAACACGCCAGACTCGGTAAGCGATCATCAATGGAAATAAATACGATAAATAACCAAAAAGTGAAAAGAAAACATCGGCTATCCAAGCACCTGCTGGGCCTGCGGTATTTTGGATGTTGTTTTTTACGCCTGTACTCGACCAACCGGGGTCATTGGTAGAATAAGACGATAGCGCCAGTAATAAATAAACGCACAAAAGTAACCACCCAATAAGGGCCCCCTCTTTTAAAATACGAAGTAAAGCATTTTGTACTGGCGATAATTCAGCCATTGTTTTGTCTGCAGTTGATTTCAATGAATAACCTGTTGTTCTGTAATCTATTTTCGATAGTAATGTAATTTGCCCACCAAACTGACCGCCATTTGATTATGATCAATTAGGAAAAGGTTTTTATAACCATTGCCTTGATTGGGTACTGTCTGGATTTGATAGCCCGTGTTATCATGCCCCGCTATTTTACTGGCTACAGTTATTTTTTCTAGGTTGTTCAACACCTTACCATAATTGATCTGTTAATTCGTATTGGAAGTTATCATGAGTGTCAATAAACACCACCGCCTGATGATATTGGGCTCTGGCCCCGCTGGCTATACAGCAGCTATTTATGCTGCACGTGCAAATTTAAACCCTGTCGTTATTACAGGCATGCAACAAGGTGGTCAATTAACGATCACTACCGAAGTCGAGAATTGGCCTGGTGGCAATGAAGGCTTGCAAGGACCTGACTTAATGGTGCAAATGCAGCAGCATGCAGAGCGCTTTGATACAGAGATTATTTTTGACCATATCAATGAAGTCGATTTTTCTAGCCGACCTTTCACGATCAAAGGCAATGATACATACACCTGTGACTCGCTTATTATTTCTACAGGTGCTTCCGCTAAATACCTTGGCCTCGACTCTGAAAAAGCATTCATGGGTAAAGGTGTCAGTGCTTGTGCAACCTGTGATGGTTTTTTCTACAGAGATCAAAAAGTTGCTGTTATCGGTGGAGGTAATACCGCCGTCGAAGAAGCACTATACCTATCCAATATCTGCAAAGAGGTCGTACTTGTCCATAGACGAGATAGTCTGCGCGCAGAGAAAATACTACAAGATAAGCTATTTGAAAAAGCAGAAAATGGCAATGTGACCCTGATGTGGAACAATAACCTTGATGAAGTCTTAGGTGATGACAAAGGTGTTACAGGTATGCGTGTTAAGCACAGCGATACCGGTGAAGAGCACAGCGTGGATGTTAGCGGTGTCTTTATCGCCATTGGCCATACCCCTAATACTGGCATTTTCGAAGGCCAGCTAGAGATGAAAGATGGCTATATTGTCGTTAACAGCGGGCTTAACGGCAATGCTACGCAAACCAGTGTAGAAGGTGTTTTTGCTGCAGGTGATGTTGCCGATCATGTTTATAGACAAGCTATTACCTCTGCAGGTGCTGGCTGTATGGCTGCACTTGATGCAGAGAAATTCCTAGATAAATAGTTTAACCCGCCCCAACACTAAGCCATAAAAGAGTAAATGACTTATTTATGGCTTTTTATCAATCGCTTAAGAATACAAGTTAAAGCTATTTCTAAGTAGGCTTACTTCCTAAGATTGAGCCATCGCTTTAATTTACGTCGCCAATACTCCAATGACAGCCTATCTTTCCAAGAGCCTGAGCCATGGTGAATCCCGTAGGTAATACCATTATTGAGCAATACTTTTTTCTCATAGGGTTTATGGATTCTAAAAGGGCTAAATACTAATTTAGGCTCTAAGCGATAATTATCATATTTGTGGCAGTTTTCCAGCCATACTCGCGTCAACATACCCGGGCCTGTTGATTGCACAACATCATCATACTTTTTAGGTGGGTTTACACGCATATAATCGATGACATCTTGCCAAAAGGGGTGGCCTGGTGCGGATGCAAAGAAAAAGTTAGCCACTTGGAATAATGAATTTCCCGTATTAAGACAGCATTCTGTCCCTAATATTAGGTCGGCACCACTGTAATCATAAGGGCGGATAAATTCATAATCGAGGTCACAATAGACGCCTCCGAAGTCTCTCATCATAATATAGCGAATTGCGTCTGCCCGCATAATAGGACGTGGATATGAAGAAAATACAGGGTAATACTCAGGAAGCTTATTTTTAACGTAGTGATCGAGGCCTTCATCTGTCCACAACCGATAATCCCAGCCTGAATGATGGGATTTTACTGAGCTCACAAATTCAACCCAACGGCCACGAATACGCTCCGTTCTCCATGTTTGATGAATAATTCTGGGGATGGTTTGATAAACAGAGCTGCTCATAATAGTTATTCATTTTTTTAGTAAAGTAATTAATGGATTTTGCTAGGGCCTCTGTAAATTAAATGTGAAATGCTATGAAAGCGGGCCTAAGTTAAAGTAAAGTAGGTTTCTTTTCTGTTTGTTCGTATTTAATGAAATTAGCTTGGCTGGACACACAAGAACCTGACTTTCCTGAAACGAGTCAGGCCCTATCTGAACCGAATGGACTGCTCGCAGCAGGTGGACAATTATCGGTAGATTGGCTACTTGCCGCTTATCAAAAAGGGATTTTTCCCTGGTTTAATGAAGATGACCCCATATTATGGTGGACACCCTCCCCGCGTATGGTGCTCTACCCTCATCAATTGCATATTAGCCGTAGCCTGAGAAAGGCTCTCAGAAAACAAGACTTCGAGGTTACAATTAATCGAGATTTTATGGCAATTATTGATCATTGCGCAGCATCAAGGAGTGGGGGTCAGGGGCTTCCGGAAACCTGGATAACGCCCGAAATGAGACAGGCATATATTGACCTAAATCAGTCTGGATACGCCCATTCTATTGAGGTTTGGCGAGATCAGCAGCTTATTGGTGGTCTGTATGGCATTGCTTTAGGAAAGGTGTTTTTTGGCGAATCTATGTTCAGCAAAGCGACAAATGGTTCAAAAATAGCCATTTCCCACCTAGTCGAATGGTTAAAACAATGGCAATATAAGCTTATTGACTGTCAAGTATACAACGACCACTTAAGTAGCTTGGGGGCTATTGAGATAGATCGCCATACTTTTGAACAGATAATAGGGACTCACGCGAGCAAAGGTACTTTAAGCCAGCCCAAGCGTGAAATATGGACGGAGCAAGACATTACCTTACCCGCAACGCATTGGTAGCTGTCTTCCAACCATCCAGCATTATGCACATAAAATACCGGCAAAAATAAGCCGTTATAAAGCAAGACCATTGACTGATTATGAGTAACTTAGACGAAAAAATTAATGTTATAGAAGAAAACGTCGCTGAATTGGAATCGCTCCAGTTTTTTCAAACTCAGCCTCATAAATGTAGTTATCTGGATGACCAAACTGCTGCGACCGTTTTCCTGAACCCCAAACAAAGTATTGATAAGGCACTCTATTCTCAGTTATCTGAGTATGGCTTTCGCCGTAGTGGCCAACATATATATAAACCATTGTGCGCAGACTGCAATGCCTGTGTTCCTATGCGTATTCCTGTTCAGCTATTCGAGCCCAACCGCCAACAACGTAGAACCCTCAAGCGCAATCAAGATCTTACTGTAGAGGTTGTCAGCTCTATTGATACGGAAGAGCACTACAAACTTTATGAACGCTACATTGCCGAACGACATTCCGATGGTGATATGTTCCCGCCCTCTCAAGAGCAGTTTAGAAACTTTCTGACCAATGAATGGCAAACCACTCGCTATTATGAATTTCGGGACCAGGGGCGTTTAATAGCTACCTCTGTAGCTGATGTGATGGATAACGGTATTTCAGCTGTTTATACTTATTTCGCACCGGAAGAAAAACGCCGAAGTCTCGGTTCCTTCGTTATTCTCTATTTAATCGAACAATCAAAAAAATATCACCTGCCCTCTGTTTATTTAGGTTATTGGATAAAAACCTCCACTAAAATGCAATATAAATCAGCTTACCGCCCGCTTGAAATTCAAAATGGTGAGCAGTGGCTACTCGTTTTATAAGATAAATCCCTAAAACAATCGCTTTTTCACACTTGGCGTCAGCGTAAATTTCAGGCACAATGCGCGCTCGTTTTAGCAGGGGTTTGTGCCGGATGGCAAAAGAAGAGAATATTGAATTTGACGGTGAAGTAGTTGATACGCTACCGAATACTACTTTCCGTGTAAAACTGGAGAATGGTCACGTTGTGACAGCTCATATTTCAGGAAAAATGCGCAAAAACTATATTCGTATTTTAACTGGCGATAAAGTTAAGGTTGAAATGACACCTTATGACCTTTCAAAAGGCCGCATTACTTATCGCGCCCGCTAAGATTGCATTTGCCACTTTAAGCAAAGAAAGACTTAGCGCTATCTAATCAGTACTAGAGACAAAATATAAAAAAGGGGCCCAAAGGCCCCTTTTCGTTGTTTACTCTAATGCTTGTTAACCTTATTTATCTTACCGGTTCGTTAGGCTGTTTCAAGCTCATCTTCCACTGATAGCTGAATGTCATCATCCACAACAGAGATTTTGACTGTACCACCACTTGCAAGCTCACCAAAGAGAACCATTTCAGCGAGAGGTTTTTTCAACTTCTCTTGAATTAAGCGGGCCATCGGTCGAGCACCCATCTTCGCATCATATCCATGTTCGGCCAGCCAAGCGCGAGCATCGCTCTGAATATCAAGCACAACATGTTTTTCATCCAGTTGTGACTGAAGCTGAACAAGAAATTTATCAACCACTGTTTTAACCACATCAAGTGATAGCGCAGAAAACTGAATAGTGCCATCAAGTCGGTTACGGAACTCAGGGGTAAAGACTTTCTTAAGCGCTTCCATTCCATCAGTGCTGTGATCTTGACGAGAGAAACCAATAGAGGAACGGCTCATTTCTTCTGCACCAGCGTTGGTTGTCATAATAAGAATCACATTACGGAAGTCTGCTTTACGTCCATTATTGTCCGTTAGCGTACCGTGATCCATTACTTGCAATAGCAAGTTAAATACTTCTGGGTGCGCTTTTTCAATTTCATCCAATAACAAAACACAGTGAGGCTGTTTAGTCACAGCTTCTGTCAGTAAGCCGCCTTGATCAAAGCCAACATAACCTGGAGGCGCACCAATTAAACGAGAAACTGTATGACGCTCCATATATTCAGACATATCAAAGCGAATTAAATCAACCCCCATTGCTTCTGATAATTGCTTACACAATTCTGTTTTACCGACACCCGTCGGGCCAGCAAATAAAAATGAACCGATAGGTTTATCTTCAGCACTTAAACCAGCGCGCGATAGCTTGATCGAAGTTGATAATGCATCGATTGCATCATCTTGACCAAAAACTGTCATCTTCAGTGTACTATCCAATTTGCGTAATTGTTCTTTGTCTGAAGTAGAAATTGTTTTCGCTGGAATGCGTGCAATCTTTGCCACTACATTTTCAATATCAGTCACACCCAGTTGTTTTTTGCGCTTACTGGGTGTCATTAAATGCTGATAAGCACCTGCTTCATCAATAACATCAATGGCTTTATCCGGCATAAAACGATCATTAATATAGCGGCTGGCCAGCTCTGCTGCAGAGCGTAAGGCCGCATCGGTATATTTAATATTGTGATGTTTTTCAAAACGCGATTTCAAACCTTTAAGAATCTTATAGGTGTCATCAACATTGGGTTCATTCACATCGATTTTTTGGAAGCGACGTGACAAGGCACGGTCTTTATCAAAAATACCGCGGTACTCTTGGAAAGTTGTTGAGCCAATGCAGCGGATTTCGCCTGAAGATAATAGTGGTTTTAATAAATTAGATGCATCCATAACACCACCGGAAGCGGCACCTGCACCGATGATGGTATGTATTTCATCGACAAATAAAATAGAACGGTCACGTTTTTTAAGTTCGGCAAGCAAAGCTTTAAAACGTTTTTCAAAATCACCTCGGTATTTTGTTCCCGCAAGTAACGCGCCCATGTCGAGAGAGTAAACCACGCTACCCTCTAAAATATCGGGCACTTCTCCGTCAACAATACGTTTAGCTAAACCTTCAGCAATTGCCGTTTTACCAACACCGGACTCACCCACTAATAGTGGATTATTTTTACGGCGTCGCGAAAGAATTTGTGTCACTCTTTCAACTTCGAAATCACGCCCAACAAGAGGGTCAATGCGCCCCTCTTCTGCCAAGACATTTAAATTAGTTGCATAACTTTCTAGTGGATCAGCATTTGCTGCAGTACCTGCTTCAGTTGCTTCGCCGGCTTCATCATGCTGTTCATGGCCGCCGCTTGCACCACCACTATCACCCACTTTAGAAATGCCATGAGTGATGTAATTAACAACATCTAAGCGTGCAATACTTTGCATTTTCAAAAAGTATACGGCTTGGCTTTCTTGTTCGCTAAAAATAGCAACCAATACATTTGCGCCGGTCACTTCTTTTTTACCTGATGATTGAACATGGAAAACAGCACGCTGTAGAACTCGCTGAAAACCCAATGTTGGTTGCGTTTCACGATCATCATCTGCTTCTGGGATAAGCGGTGTTGTTGAGTCGACAAATTCGACCAGCTCATTACGCAGAACGGATAGGTCAGCGCCGCATGCTTTTAATACAAGCAATGCAGCATCATTTTCCAGAAGTGCAAGTAACAGGTGCTCTACCGTCATAAATTCATGGCGTTTCGCGCGAGCTCCTTTAAATGCATCATTAAGGGTTTGCTCTAATTCTTTACTTAACATCAGATATCCTCAGTAGTAAGACTGTCGATTATTCATCTTCAACAACTTCGATCTCACAAAGCAGTGGATGTTCATTTTGTTGTGCATAGTCAATGACCTGTGCTGCTTTGGTCTCGGCTATATCACGCGTATAAACGCCACAAACTGCTTTGCCCTCTTTATGAACCTGAAGCATTACCCGTGTCGCTTGCTCTCTATCCATAGTGAAAAATGCTTCCAATACATGGACTACAAACTCCATCGGGGTGTAGTCATCATTCAGCATGATTACTTTGTATAAAGAAGGCCGTTTAATTTTTGGCCGTGCTTCCTCAAGTAATAAGCCATCATGATGATCAGGCTCCTCTTTACTTAAGCGTAGTCGATGATTTTCAAGAATACCCATATTAAATTGTGCTAAAAATTGCATTTCCTAGGGAGCCTCCGCATAAGTCGAGATATTGCTCGATTTATGAACGCTCTTTACATTAAAGTGATTAAATATTGTCAGATTAGCAATAAATGGTGAATATTACGCCAATTTGACCAAAAATTTGACTTTGTCATACTGATTGAGTATAAACTGAACGATCAGTTGAAAAGCTGATTGAATAATAACATGAAGAACATAAGTGTAAGTATGTCTGCCTTCATGAATCCCCTTGGATTCTGTTTTATCACTCAAACAAGAAGGAATTACCATGGCTTCAGGCAGAGTTAAGTGGTTCAACAATGCAAAAGGTTACGGCTTTATCCTCCCCGATGATGGCGGTGCGGACTTGTTCGCCCATTATACATCCATAGAAATGGAAGGATACAAAACCCTAAAAGCGGGACAAGCTGTTAACTTCGACATCATCGATGGTGATAAGGGTTCTCACGCGGTTAAAATCGTGCCTGAGCTTGATGATATTCAAGCCCCCGCTGAGAAAGACTCTAATGACAGTGCCTCTAACGATAACTCCTCTGCACCTGATCGTTTAGAAACTGTTTAAACCATTGAGTATCTTTTTCCGGGCAAATATGTCTGGCACCCCTTTTCTGTCCCAATTTTATACGTACTTACGGACAAATAAGCTCTATTATTACGACTTAAAACCAAAAAACCCTTTGCCATCAATAAATTGCAAAGGGTTTTTAATGTAAGCTCACCCAAAATCTAGATAAGCTTCCACTGACAGTAACTAATTAAAAAGAACTTAGCGCTGAATTTAATGTTTCACTAGGTCTCATTGCTGCTTCAGCTAAACCATCATCAGGCATGTAATAACCACCGATGTTCATCGCTTGACCTTGAACAGTATTCAATTCCTGTACGATCTTATCTTCATTTTCACTTAAGAAAGCGGCCAAACTAGTAAACTTTTCTTTTAACTCCGCATCTTTTGTTTGTGCTGCCAGCGCTTGCGCCCAGTAAAGCGCAATATAGAAATGGCTGCCACGATTATCCAAGCTGCCCAGTTTACGTGCTGGTGATTTGTTGTTATCCAACAACTGACCTGTTGCTTGATCTAACGTTTCACCTAAAACAGCAGCTTTACTGTTATCGAAAACGTCGGATAAATGCTCAAGTGAAACGGATAACGCCAAAAATTCACCTAAAGAGTCCCAGCGCAAATAGTTCTGCTCAACCAATTGTTGGACATGCTTCGGTGCGGAACCGCCAGCACCTGTTTCAAATAAACCACCGCCATTCATTAGCGGAACAATAGAAAGCATTTTTGCACTCGTGCCTAATTCAAGAATCGGGAACAAATCCGTTAGGTAATCTCGCAATACATTGCCGGTAACGGAAATAGTATCTTTCCCGTCTTTGATGCGCTCTAGTGAAAAACGAGTCGCTTCAACCGGTGCCATAATATGTAACTCTAAGCCATCTGTATTGTGGTCTTTTAAGTAAGTTTCTACTTTGGCAATTAATTGTGAATCATGTGCACGATTTTTATCCAACCAAAATATCGCCGGGACACCGGTTGCACGCGCACGATTAACGGCAAGCTTTACCCAGTCTTGAATTGGGGCATCTTTTACTTGGCACATACGCCAGATATCACCTTTTTCAACATTGTGCTCAAGCAAGGTCGCACCACTTTCATCAACAACTTTAACCGTTCCTTTCGCAGGAACTTCAAAGGTTTTATCGTGTGAGCCATACTCTTCAGCTTTTTGAGCCATTAAACCAACATTGGGAACACTGCCCATTGTGGTTGGATCAAAAGCGCCGTGCTTTTTACAAAAATCGATTGTTTCTTGATAAACACCTGAATAACAACGATCGGGGATGATTGCTTTAGTGTCTTTTAGCTGACCATCTGGCCCCCACATTTGACCGGAAGAACGAATAGCCGCTGGCATAGAAGCATCAATAATGACATCACTGGGAACATGAAGGTTGGTAATGCCTTTGTCAGAATTAACCATTGCTAAAGCTGGTCGCTGGTCGTAACAGGCTTGGATATCTGCCTTAATTTCTACCTGCTTATCTTCAGGTAATTCGCTCATTTTAGCGTAGAGATCGCCAAAACCATTTTTTGTATCAACGCCCAACTTTTCAAATAAATCTGCATACTTTTCGAATACCTCTTTAAAAAAGACAGTCACAGCATGACCAAAAATAATGGGGTCAGAAACTTTCATCATGGTGGCTTTTAAATGAACCGAAAGTAGTACATCTTGCTCTTTTGCAGATTCAATTTCTTTTGCAAGGAAAGAACGTAAGGCCGTTTTACTCATTACAGATGAATCGATGATCTCACCTTCAAGTACTGGCGTTGCAGCTTTTAAAACAGTACTCGAACCATCTTCAGCAATATGTTCAATACGAACGTTACCGGCTGTAGCTATAGTCGTTGATTGTTCGCTGCCATAGAAATCACCTTCACTCATACTCGCAACATGTGTCTTTGACTCCGCACTCCATGCACCCATTGAATGTGGATTTTTACGAGCGTATTGCTTCACTGATGCAGGTGCGCGACGATCGGAGTTGCCTTCACGTAACACAGGGTTTACTGCACTACCCTTAATTTTATCGTAACGCGCTTTAATATCTTTTTCTTCATCCGAGTTGGCTTCTTCAGGGTAATCCGGTAAATCGTAGCCTTTCTCTTGCAACTCTTTAATCGCCGCCACTAGCTGAGGGATGGATGCGCTAATGTTAGGCAATTTAATAATATTGGCATCAGGCGTTTTAGCAAGGCCACCTAATTCAGAAAGAGCATCACTGATTTTTTGCTCAGCACTTAGTTTTTCAGGAAAGTTAGCAATGATACGTGCCGCCAATGAAATATCGCGTGTTTCCACATCAATATCTGCAGCATTGATAAATGCTTTAACGATAGGTAGCAAAGAGTACGTCGCAAGCATTGGTGCTTCGTCAGTTTTGGTATAGATAATTTTTGGCGTTTCGGTCGACATAACATTCCTCGAATAAGGTTTAGACTTTTTAGTCAGCCTTCAGTTGGTATAGAGCAGGCAAACAACAGATTATTTGCCTTATCTTGCCACTATTGATTCACCTTTTTGAGGTTCTATCAATACCGGCTACGATTCGGTTTGGGGGTTTATTTGTTGAGTATAGGCGGTAGCCCGATATAGCTGTTCAACAAAGCGGCGCAATTGTATCATACCCCCTACTATAACCATGATTTCAATTTCTTATACTGGGTATAAGCACTGCTTATGGCAAAACTGTTTCTATTTAATAAACCCTACCAAGTATTGTCCCAATTTACGGATAATCAAGGTCGCGCTACATTAGCTGATTATATTAATGAAAAAGGTGTCTACCCTGCTGGCCGACTCGATTATGATTCCGAAGGTTTACTGTTATTAACCGATAATGGCTCACTTCAAAATCAAATCAGCCACCCCAAGCATAAACTTCCCAAAACATACTACGTTCAAGTCGAAGGGATAGCAGATGACGCTATTTTGAAAAAGCTAAGACAAGGCGTTGAGCTCAATGACGGTTTAACCAAGCCGGCTAAAGCGATTACCATCCAAGCGCCCTCCCTATGGGCAAGAAACCCACCTATTCGCCAACGAGCTAATGCCCCTACAAGCTGGCTCCAAATTACAATTTCAGAAGGCCGCAATCGCCAAGTGCGACGAATGACGGCTGCCGTGGGTTTACCTACATTACGCTTAATTAGAGTTTCGATTGGCAATTGGCACCTTAATGATCTGCAGCCCGGCGAAATACATAAAGAAATTATCCATATGCCTGAGTCTGCTTTTAAAGAGAAAGAGAAAGAGAAAAAGGACAAGCGAGGATCACGAAATAAACCCGAATCAAGGCAACAAAAAAGGAATCGTCATGTCAAAAAATGAACGCTGGACTCCTCACGTGACGGTTGCCACCATTGTTGAGCAAAACAGCCGTTTTTTACTTGTACACGAGGCACCCGATGGGTCGCCAGTGTATAACCAGCCTGCGGGGCACCTAGATGAAGGTGAAAAATTAACTACCGCAGCTAGACGGGAAACCCTTGAGGAAACAGGCTGGGACGTGACTATTACTGATTATCTAGGCCTATATCGCTATATTGCTCCCAATAGGGTGACTTATTTACGCCATGGGTTTGTAGCCAAGCCAGTGAAACATTACCCTAAACAATCCTTAGATACTGGTATTATTGAAGCGGTATGGATGACATACGAAGAAATACAAAAACGTGAAACTGAAATGCGCAGTACTCTTGTTAAGCAACTCATTGATGATTATCGCTCAGGTCGGTTTTATCCCTTGGCAGTATTAAACGAGGACCGTTAGAATAGCTTCCTTTTTATATTGCTAGTTATCGATTTCCCCCTATGTATTCTTCAGCAACCAGTATTAATCACGAACCCGCTAAAACCCGCGTTATTGTCGGCATGTCTGGCGGAGTAGACTCTTCCGTTACTGCCCTATTGCTCCAACAGCAAGGCTATCAAGTTGAAGGCCTGTTTATGAAGAACTGGGATGAAGACGACGGTACTGAATACTGTACCGCTAAAGATGACCTTGCGGATGCTCAAACAGTCTGTGACAAGCTGGGAATTCACCTGCACACGGCAAATTTTGCGGCTGAGTACTGGGATAATGTCTTTGAGTACTTTTTAGATGAATACAAAGCCGGTCGAACACCAAACCCTGATATCCTTTGCAATCGAGAGATTAAATTTAAAGTTTTTATTGATTATGCCCACATACTAGGCGCCGATATGATCGCAACGGGTCATTATGCACGTCGTGCGGTCGTTAAAGATGATGTGCAATTGCTTAAAGGGCTCGACCATAATAAAGATCAAAGTTATTTTCTTCATGCGGTGAGTGGCAGCGAATTTGCTAAAACACTCTTCCCTGTGGGCGAATTAGAAAAGCCTGAGGTTCGCGCGTTAGCGGAACAACATGACTTAATTACACACAACAAAAAAGACAGCACAGGTATATGCTTTATCGGAGAGCGGCGCTTCAAGGATTTTCTTGAGCAATATTTACCCGCACAACCGGGTAATATCATAACTGATACAGGTGATGTTATTGGTGAGCATATGGGTTTAATGTATCACACTATGGGACAGCGTCAGGGTCTAGGAATTGGTGGTGTAAAAAATGCACCTGATGCACCATGGTATGTTGTTGAAAAAGATTTAAGTAATAACCAATTAATTGTTGTTCAAGGTTCTGAACATCCGCTACTCTACCATCAAACCTTAACAGCAAACCAAACACACTGGATTAATGGCACTCCAGCTGAAAAAGTTGTGCGCTGCCAAGCTAAAGTACGCTATCGACAACCAGACCAATGGTGTGAAGTCCACGTAAAAGAAGATGGTGTTTTAGAAGTCAACTTTGACGATGCTCAACGAGCAATTACGCCTGGACAGTCATTGGTACTCTACGATGGTGATCGCTGTTTAGGCGGCGCTGTTATTCAAACGCGCACTAATGGATAATCAGTCAATAGATAATAGGAGTTATTTTGGCTAAAGATGTAACAGGTCAGACAATCGCACTTGCCGCAATTTTTCAGTTTGCAGCACAGGTTGAGGAACTCGCAAAAACGGGGCATATATCGCCAGATGACTTTAAAGTCTCTGTAGACAGTCTTTTTTGCCAAAACCCTGCAGAAACAGTTGAAGTCTATGGCAATCTGCACAATATTTCTCTAGGCTTAAATGCTTTACTTGATACTTTAAAACGAAAGCCATCAAGGAGTAATGATTGTGTTCGTTATGTTATGGGGGTTTTACATTTGCAAAAGCGTCTACAGAAACACCCTAATATGCTCAATATTATCGGTTCTCGTTTAGAAAAGAGCCATAAGCAGAGCGAACATTTTTCCCCTACACATGACAATGTGATTGCGGGCCTTGCTGATATTTATTCAGATACGATTAGTACTTTCAGTTTTCGTATTCAAGTGATGGGTGAATATCAACACTTACAGCAGACTCGAGTTGCCAATCAGATAAGAACACTGCTTTTTGCCGGTATCCGTTCTGCTGTTTTGTGGCGGCAACTGGGTGGCAGTCGAATAAAAATCATCTTCCAACGCAATAATATTATTAAAATTGCGGAAAAGTTACTTGAAGATGCTAGCAAAGATTTATTACATTAATTAGCTAACAATAATTTATTCACTACAGATCGTTTATTGACATTATGGTATTAGACTCTCTTAGAACATGGCTTCAACAGCAAATTATTGGTCAAGAACATCTTGTTGACCGTTTATTGATCGCGTTACTTGCAGATGGCCACCTCTTAGTTGAAGGTGCCCCGGGCTTGGCAAAAACCAAAGCCATCAAACAATTGGCTACGGGCATCGAAGGCGACTTTCAAAGAATACAATTTACTCCTGACTTACTTCCGACGGATATCACGGGTACTGATATTTATCGCCCAGAAAATCATAACTTCGAATTTCAGCCCGGGCCAATTTTTCATAACCTTATACTGGCAGATGAGATCAACCGTGCACCAGCAAAAGTACAGTCAGCGTTATTGGAATCAATGGCCGAACGTCAAGTCAGTGTTGGTAATAAAACTTACTCGTTACCTGAATTATTTTTGGTGATGGCAACACAAAACCCCATAGAGCAAGAAGGCACTTATGCTTTGCCAGAAGCCCAGCTTGACCGATTTCTTATGTTGGTAAAAGTTGGCTATCCCGATGCCGCTGCAGAAAATGCTATTTTGCAATTAGTACGTCAGGAAGCCAGCCACCAAGAAAAGATGCCCAATTCCATTATTAAGCAGTCAGAGTTGTTGGCCGCACGAAAAGCTGTACTAGAGATTCATACAGCTGAGACTCTTGATGATTACATCGTCCAGCTCACAATGGCAACACGACAACCTGAAACGATTGATCAGCAATTAGCTCAGTGGATTGAATATGGTGTAAGCCCAAGAGCGACTATTGCCCTTGATCGCTGCGCTAAAGCCCATGCTTTTATTAATGGAAAAGAATTTGTTAGCCCTGACGATATTCATGCGGTTATTCATGATGTTTTTCGTCACCGTTTATTGATTAGTTTTGAAGCTGAAGCACAAGGAATTTCTTCAGATCAAGTGATTAATCTTATATTAGATAAAGTGGCAATTGTTTAGCCTGATATCACTCTCGCGGTCACCATCTTATGAATGTCACTGATAGATTGGATATGCAGCCTGAAGGCGCTTATGTAGGTTTACAGGACTTACAAAAACTCCGTTACTTAGCAGAACCCATGGCTTCTTCTAAAACCATGGCTCGTGCCAGTACAGGAAGCGGTCAGCATCGAAGTCGAGCTTTAAGCCGAGGCATGGAATTCGAAGAAGTACGTTTATATCAACCCGGCGATGATGTACGCAATATAGATTGGCGTGTTACTGCACGCACGCAAGTCACTCATACAAAATGTTACCGAGATGAAAAAGAAAAACCAGTCATTACATTGGTGGATCAACGTCGCTCGTTATTTTTTGGCAGCCAATTTTGTTTTAAATCTGTTTATGCCTGCCATCTCGCTGCGTTAATTAATTGGTCTACTATCAAACGTGGTGATCGCTCAGGCGGCCTTGTTCTAGGGACTCATGGCATTCATGAGACAAGACCGGGTCGTTCACATCAATCTGTTAATCGTTGGCTGCAATTATTGGCCCAAAGTAATAGCGATATTAATATTAACCAACAGCACAACGAACCCACTTTTGCTGATGCGCTAAAGCAGCTAATACGTGTTTCAAATACAGGAACAGAATGTATATTAATCAGCGACTTTTATGATTTAGACCATGATTGTGAAAAGTTATTGTTCCAACTATCCCGCCACAATCATGTTGTTCTATATTGGGTCACAGACAATCTTGAAAAGACGTTACCGCTGCTCCCTAGTATTACGGTCAGTAACAACCAAGAAAAACAAACAATTCCTATTGATAAAAACCAACAAAATTTACACCATAAGAGCTTTTTGAAAAAAAGGCATTACCTTAAAAATATCGCTCAAAAAATTTCAATCCCACTAATTGAAGTAAATACTACCGATACTCTAAACACCTTGTTAAAAAACGGCTTAGTAAAAAAGTAGCTATGGAAAAGAACACTCTTCCTTTAGATGATATTATAACGCCTCAAACTATTTCGTTATGGCCGTTAGCACCTGCTTGGTGGATTTTTCTTATAGCAATTATTACGACTATTTTTATTTCATTTCTTTTATTTAAGCGATATATAAAAAAATGGGCTTATCGTAAAGAAGCATTAGCGCTGACCAAGCAATACCACAAACAATGGAAAGCTAGTAACAATCACTCTGAATTTTGTCAACACTTGTTAACAACACTAAAGCGCACAGCTATGACGGCTTACCCTAGCCAGTCTATAGAGACACTTTATGGAAAGCAGTGGATTGAACTATTAAATAATCAAGTAAAGAAACCCTTTGATGAAACTCTTACTCACACTATTTGTTATGGGCAATACCAAAAAGAACTAATTGATACAGAACTCGATAAATTATATCAACAATGTCAGTATTGGATTAATCAACACAGTGTTAGTTTTCAGGAGGAGAATTAGCAATGTTTCAATTTGCCTGGGCTTGGGTGTTTTTATTACTGCCTTTGCCAATTCTTTGTTACTACTTTATTAAACCAGTAAAAAGGGAAACATCAGCCGTTATAGTGCCCTTTTATCAGCAACTTAAAGCGTCGGTTACTCAAAATACCTTTACTGGTTTATATCGTCAGTGGCTTTCTATTATCGTCTTATCACTTATATGGATTTTATTGATAGTTGCTAGCGCTAGGCCTCAATGGGTTGGCGATCCAGTGGCATTATCAACATCTGGTCGCGATTTACTTTTAGCAGTCGATATTTCTGATAGTATGGATCAAGCAGACATGATCATCGATGGCGAAAATGTCACAAGACTACAAGCTGTAAAAAAAGTTGTCGCTGAATTTATTGAACGTCGCAAAGGCGATCGCATTGGTCTAGTGCTGTTTGGTACCAATGCTTATTTGCAAACACCATTGACGTTTGATGTTGAAACTGTCTCTCAATTCTTACAAGAAGCCCAGCTCGGCTTTGCAGGCCCAAAAACGGCCATTGGCGATGCGATTGGGTTATCGGTAAAACGGTTAAAAGAATTAGAAAATAAAAATCGAGTGCTGATATTACTTACCGATGGAGCTAATACGGCTGGTGAGGTTGAGCCTATGCAAGCAGCCGTGCTAGCACAGCAAACGGGCATAAAAACCTATACAGTAGGTATCGGCGCTGATGAAATGGTTATTCGTGGCTTTTTTGGCCCTCGTCGAATAAACCCTTCTGCTCAATTGGATGAAAAGACTTTAGTTAATATTGCAGAAATTACCGGCGGCCAGTATTTTCGAGCAAGAGAAACTGATCAGCTTGAAAATATTTATCAACAACTTGATAAATTAGAGCCTGTTAACCAAGAACAGCAGTGGCTACGCCCTACCCGCTCTTTATTTATTTGGCCACTATTCTTTGCCATGCTCCTCGGAGGCTTACTTATTTTAAATCATATAAAGTCACCGCTAGTGATTAGAGGGAGTAGCTAGTGGAGTTTTTTAATGACTTTCACTTGCTCCGCCCTTACTGGCTGCTTTTAATGCCTGCATGCTTTTATCTGTGCTATCGCCTTTGGAAAGAAAAAAAATCATCAACAGGATTGGAAACATATATTGATAAAGCATTGTTAAAACATTTAACATCAGGTAAAAACCAGTCTATTTCTTCATTACCTTTTATTGCGCTTGCTTTGATTAGTATTGTATTAACTTTAGCTCTTTCTGGACCCACTGGGCAAAAACGTCCCCAGCCAGTCTTTGAATCTGAATCTGCTGTTGTGATCATATTAGATTTATCTCCTAGTATGCTTGCAGAAGATGTAAAACCGTCCCGTATTATTCGTGCGCATCTTAAAATACAAGACTTACTTAGTCAGAGAAAAGAAGGTGTAACAGCGTTGATTGTTTATGGTGGTGAAGCGCATGTAGTGACACCAATGACTGATGATAGTCGCACCATTAGCAACCTTTTACCGACACTGAAACCCGGGATTTTACCCATACCCGGTAGTAATGTAGAAATGGCTATTTCATTGGCCGATGAAATAGTACGAGCCTCTGGGCTACCTAAAGCCTCTTTATTACTAATGACTGATGATATTAACAAGGATGCATTAACAGCGATTCAGAAAAACTTAAGTCAATCAATGGACTTGACTATCCTTGGAGTGGGCACAGAGGCTGGCGCGCCTATACCACACAAAGGTGACTTCCTCAGTGATAAAGCAGGTAATATTGTTATTGCTAAGCGTGATAGTGCTACGTTGGAATCTCTTGCATTGAAAGTAGGTGGTTATTATTTACCTATCCAAAATGATACTAGTGATATTGAGTTTTTTATACAGCATTTAGAGCAGCAATATTCACAAAAAAAAGAGGAAACAGATAAAGGGCAAGGCTATGACACGTGGTATGAATTAGGACCAACACTTCTATTGCTTGTATTACCTATCATTGCACTATTGTTTCGCCGAGGGTTACTGCTACCCGTATTTGTCATCAGTGTGAGTATTAGTGCGCTTACTCCTCAACAGGCATTCGCCTCTTTATGGGGCGATTTATGGAAAAACCAAGATCAAAGAGGTTTAAAAGCTTGGCAAGAAAAGGATTATGATAAAGCTGCTAAAGAGTTTTCTGATTCCCAGTGGCAAGGCAGCGCCCAGTACAAAACAGGGGATTACGAGGCTGCCTTAAAACATTTTGAAGACGATCAAACTGCTATAGGCGATTATAATCGTGGCAATGCCCTCGCGCAGCTGCAACGCTATGAAGAAGCCATATCTGCTTATGAGCAAGCCTTAAAAAAACAACCACAATTTCCAGAAGCAGAAAAAAACAAAGCGATTGTTGAAAAAATAAAGCAGCAGCAAGATCAGCAAAAAAATCAACAAGAGAAAAATGAAAAGGATAACAACGAAAAAAATAAAGAAAAAAATGATTCTTCAGAGGAGCAATCGAACTCTGATGAAAGTTCAAATAACGAAGAACAGCAAGGAAATGGCGAAAATAACGTCACTGAAAAGTCAAAAGAAGAAAATAAACAAGATTTGAACCATAAACAAGAAAATAACAATAAAGAATCTGAGAAAAATGAACAGAATCAACAATCAGCCCAAGATGAAAAAGCAGGTTCAGAAGAAAAGCCTATTCCAGCGCCTGAAATTAGTGCTGCAGAAGAAAAGTTATCAAAAGAAGAACAGCAGGCACTCCAGCAATGGTTGCGTAAAGTCCCTGACGACCCTAGTGGTTTGTTAAAGAGAAAATTTGAGTATGAATTTCAAAAACGTAGAGAACTATACCAACAAGGTGATTGGGAACTACCTAAAAATAATGCACACAAACGATATTAATGGTTATGTATAAGAACTTAATTACTACAATTTTATTATTACTAGTCAGTCATATGGCTATAGCGCTATCCTTGACGGCAGAAGTTGACAGAACGCTAATTGGCTCCAATGAAACCTTAAGGCTTATCGTAACCTCAGATAGTAATGCTCGTAATGATCTCGATCTCAGCCAATTAACGCATCAATTTGATGTTATTAATTCCCAGCAAAGTAATCAAACCTCCATTGTTAACGGAAAAGTATCAACCAGTATTCAATGGATCCTTATTATTGCTCCAAAAGAAACTGGCGAGCTTATTATTCCTTCATTTGAATACAATGGTGCTTATAGCTCAGCAATAAAAATAACAGTTAGCGATAACCCTGCGTCAGCAACCAACAACAGCAATTCTAATGTGTTATTACAACTCAGCGTCGATAAAAATAGTGTTTATGTGCAAGAACAAATTTTAGTCACTTTTCGCTTATATTATAAGATTCCTTTAGCGAGTTATGATGAAGAAGGCTTAAAACTAGAAAATACTACAATTGAAGCTGTTGCTGAAAATACGTACAAAAAAACAATTAAAGGTGCTACCTACAACGTTCTAGAAAAAACATATGCTTTACATCCACAGGCCAGCGGTGATCTTGTTATTCCAGCACAATCCTGGCGGCTGGAAAAATCACTCCGTGCGCTTGGTTTTGGCCGTTCCGGCAATCCCTACCTTTATATTAGAAGTGAACCTGCAACAATTAATGTAAAACCTATTCCTGAATCCATAACGGCCAAAAGTTGGATACCATCAAAAGCTTTAACTCTCAAACCAAGCTGGCAACAATCATTAGTGCAAGCCAAGGTTGGTGAACCCCTCAACCTTCAATTAACACTTGCTGCCAAAGGTTTAACTGCTGCACAGTTACCCGATATTAACTTACCTAATGTAGATGGCTTTACTATTTACAGCGATCAACCCACTGTTGCAGATACAAAAAGTACGGAGGGCGTTACTGGTACACGTACTAACAACTTTGCTATTATTCCACGTACTGCTGGTCGCTTTTCCTTCCCCGAAGTCCGTTTAAAATGGTGGAATACTACGAAAGACCAAGAAGAAACTCTTATTCTTCCTAAACAAGAAATTATTGTTGCAAATGTTGCCATTGAGGAAGATTTACCAACATTACCATCCATCGCCTCACCTACGAGCAGCCCACAAAAACCAGCGTCTATTTGGTTATGGCAACTTATCAGCATTACCCTGGCATTGATCTGCTCTGTGTTAGTGTACTTGCTTTGGTTACGCAAGCTGCAGCCAAAAACGATATCTACAGCCGGATCAGTTACAACAGTTTCCCAACATTTTTCGCTTGTAACTCTGGAGAATGCCGCCAAGAATAAAGACTGGAAAATCTTTCGGGCCGAACTTATCAAATGGGGACAAGCGAATTGCAATAATATGAGCATTAATTCACTAACACAGTTAGCTGATAATGCACCTGAACTTGCATTAGGTCTAAAACAATTAGATAACTTCATCTATGGAAATAGACCTGATGATGCCTTTGATCCTTTAGCCCTTGTCGAACAATTAAAAAATATTAAATTTTCTGCTAACAAAACCACTAAACATGCTCTGCAACCGCTTTATAAAAATTAGGTATAGCTGGAAAATTTAATCGCTATGACTAGCTTCAAATTGTTTTCCAAAGGCAATCGCCACCACTGATTTTCTCAATGGTTTCTAGCTTTTTCTTATGTGCCTGCTCTTCATCATCACTGGCTTTAATTATAGGTGTTGCAATGTGCTGAGAAAGTTTTCGGATGACTTCTTTTTGCTGGGATTGGGCGTCAGTATTAGCATTATCTTTATCGCTGAGTAATAAAGCAGTTTGACCACCTGTCATCATCAAATAAACATCAGCTAAGATCTCGGCATCTAATAATGCGCCGTGTAAGTCACGCTGAGAGTTATCGACTGTATAGCGTTTACACAAAGCATCGAGATTATTTTTTTGCCCCGGGTGCTTTTGTCGAGCCATCACCAAAGTATCAATAACCGAACAATAATGTTGTATTGCTTGATACTTATTGCCATGCTTCTTTCCAAAAAGCCTAAGCTCATGATCGATAAAACCAATATCAAAGGGGGCGTTATGAATAACCAATTCGCCACCATCAACAAAAGCCATAAATTCATCAACGATTTTGGAAAAAACAGGTTTATCCGTTAAAAATTCATTAGTAATGCCATGAACTTCAATTGCTTGTTGTTCTACTTCCCTCTCAGGTTGAATATATTGATGATAGTGCCGGCCAGTTAATTTTCGATTAACTAATTCAACACAACCTATCTCAATAATTCTGTGCCCTTGGGAAGGCTCCAAACCGGTCGTTTCCGTATCTAATACTATCTGTCGCATGCTATCTATCTACCCTATTGGTATACCTTTATTGGCGAGTTGATCGGCAATTTCATTCTCACGATGGCCACTATGGCCTTTGACCCAGTGCCAATGCACCTCGTGCCGCTGGGTTTCTGTATCAAGCCGTTTCCATAAGTCATCATTTTTCACTGGTTTTTTAGCTGCATTCTTCCAGCCATTCTTTTTCCAATTTGCTATCCATTGAGTAATGCCCTGACGGACATACTGTGAATCTGTGGTCAGATCGACATAACAAGATTCCTTAAGACTGTTTAAGCCTTCTATAGCAGCCATAAGCTCCATTCTATTATTGGTGGTATTACTTTCGCCACCACATAATTCTTTTTCTTTATTACCATAGCGCAAAAGAGCGCCCCACCCTCCAGGGCCAGGATTGCCTTTGCAGGCGCCATCAGTAAATAATTCAATTTTTTTCACATTTATTCCTAATAATAAATTTCGATGGTGTTTATATTTTAGCTATACAGCAAGTAAAGTGCCTCTTAATTATTACTCACATCGCGATTAATCGCTGAGCCTTTTGCCCAGCTAGCAATGGGGTTTGTTTTCTTCCATGGTTTCTTAATGAGTGTCATTGGGATAACACTTTTGCGTGCAGTAATAATATAAAAAGCACCACAGGCAGGTAAAAATCGACCCAAAAACCGATCGAAACCTTGTCGATAACCACGATTAAAAGGCAAGCCATGGTAGCCATATTGTATTTGGACAGGCTCAAAATCCAGAACACGCAACCAATCAATCAAACGCCCATCGGTCAAGCTATGGCTTCGCCAATAAGGGGTAGAACTAAATAAACGCCCTATTTGTTTTTTTAACCACAGTGTGGAATATGGATTAAAACCTACAATAACAATATAGCCATTAGGAATTATTGTCCGTGCGGTCTCCCTCAACAATTGATGCGGTTTGGTTGAATACTCGAGAACATGGTGCAAAATGGCCGTATCAATTGATTCTGCATCAATCGGTAACTGTTCAAAATGGGCAATAGCCGGTTGATTTGTTGCTTCGCTTAAGCCTAACGTAAAATGATGAGTTATTGGGCTTTGATTTGATAATTTTCTTCCGTTTAATACACTTAATTGCATTAAGTGGTAGCCATACATTTTTGGCATCACTTGATCGAGACTCTGTTGCTCAGACAATAGTATTCTTTGGCCCAGAGGCAAAGAAAACCACCTTTCAATATCCTCTTGTACTTCTAGCAAGGGTTTTATCCCAAACCATGATCTCAATCGGTTACCAAGTACTCCACGAGCCTTTTTAAGCAATTTATGCGGCATCACTGGAAAGACTTTTAGTGACAACTTCATAAACATCTTTTGAAAGATCCTCAACAGAGAGAATATCTTCCAAAGCTTGTTTCATTAATTTTTGTTGTTTAAGGGGGTATTTTTTCCATCGAGTTAACGGTGTTAATAAACGAGCCGCTATTTGTGGATTAATATTATTTAATTGAACAATTTGTTCAGATAAGAATTGATAACCTTCACCTGATGATTGATGAAAACTCACTAAGTTATTACAGAAAGCGCCAATAAGTGCTCTCACTTTATTGGGGTTTGTTAAAAGAAAACTCTCATGCCCTAATAATTTTTTTACCGTTGACAAGGTAGTCATGTTGGGTGCTGAAGCTTGTACAGACAGCCATTGATTTACCACAAGGGATTCAGCCTGCCACTTTTCGTAAAACTGCGACAAAATAGCAGCCTTATCTTTTTCGAGGTCCTTTGAATCACTATGAACAACCAGCCGTAATGCAGACATAGCATCAGTCATATTATTTGCCACTTGGTACTGCTGAATACATATTTTATGAATCTCGGGCTCATCAAGAAGCATCAAATAGCTCAATATCACGTTTTTTAAGCTGCGATTAGCAATCGCATCGGCAGATGGGCTGTAAACTTCGCCCGTATTATTTAAGTGGCGATAAAGTCTTAAAAAGTCTTCACGTAAGGAGTTCGCAATAGAAAAGCGTAAGGCTTCTCTAGCCTTATGAATACTTTCTACTTCGATCGTTTCTGCAATTTCTGCCAAATAAGCTTCAGAAGGTAAACTTAACATCAAGGCAATCATTGCTTTATCAAGCGTAGGGTCAGAAATAATCGCTTGTAGACCAGTGGATAAATGGTCAGCTATCTGTATTTCTTTGCCACTTTTATCCTGAGCCATTAATTCATGTATGATAGAGACGGCTAATTGTTGGCTTGCATCCCAACGAGAAAAACCATCACTATCAGAACGGATCAAACGTAAATAATCCTCGCGACTGTATTTATTGACGACCTTCACTGGAGCAGAAAAATTTCTTAACAAGGATACAACGGGCTTTTCATTTACCTCTGTAAAAACAAAGGTTTGTTCAAAATCAGTAAGTTCAATAACCCAGTTAGTGTTGTCATTTGATTCACTTAAATTATGCCCTTGTGGATGTAAAGCAATGCATCCTGCCTCACCAATCAAACCCATAGCGATCGGAATGTGTAATGCTTTTTTATCAGACCCTTTCGATTCAGGGGTCGATGGTAATTGCTGTTTTAGGGTTAGACTATAGGTTTTATTTTCTTCATCGTACTTGCCTTTACAATGCAAAGTTGGCGTGCCTGCCTGTGTATACCAATATTTGAATTGGCTTAGGCTTTTATCTGAAGCCTCTTCCATTGCACTGATGAAATCGCCTATCGTAACGGCTTGTCCATCATGCCTTGAAAAATAAAGGTCAGACCCAGCGCGAAATTGCTCCTCACCTAACAAGGTGTGCAGCATACGGACAATTTCAGCTCCTTTTTCATACACAGTTAGGGTATAAAAATTAGAAATCTCAATAAATGATGGTGGCTGTACAGGATGAGCCATAGGTCCTGCATCTTCAGCAAATTGGAGTGTGCGTAACAAACTAACATCTTCCACTCGCTTTACAACGTGAGAAGCCATATCTGCAGAAAAGGCTTGGTCTCGAAAAACGGTAAAGCCTTCTTTTAAACTGAGCTGAAACCAATCTCGACAAGTGACTCGGTTGCCTGACCAATTATGAAAATACTCATGAGCAACAACCCCTTCAACACGCTGAAAACCTGTATCCGTTGTCGTCTCCGCCTTGGCCAACACACATGAGGTATTAAAAATATTAAGACCTTTATTTTCCATAGCCCCCATATTAAAATCATCGACAGCGACGACCATAAAAATATCTAAGTCATACTCACGACCATAAACTTCTTCATCCCATTTCATGGCATTTTTTAATGAAGTCATTGCATAATCACATTTGTCTAAATCTTTATTTTCAACAAATATACGCAAAGCCACTTGGCGGCCTGAAGATGTTATAAATTCATCTTCAATAAATTCTAAATCTCCAGCGACTAGAGCAAACAAATAAGCAGGTTTTTTAAAAGGGTCTGACCATTGTGCCCAGTGACGCTGCGCTGTTGATGATCCCTCACATTCACCCTGTTCTACAAGATTACCGTTAGACAGTAAAACCGGATAGGCTTTTTTATCCGCAATGATTTTAGTCGTAAAAACACTCATCACGTCAGGGCGATCAAGGTAATACGTAATTTTACGAAAACCCTCGGCTTCACATTGAGTACAATACATACCGCTTGACTTATAAAGGCCTTCTAAAGAAGTATTTTCTTGTGGTTTTATTTGTGTAACACACTTTAGTACGCATGTATCTGGTATGACTACCGTTAAACTTTCATCTGTAAGTTGATACTCTTTATCAGAAAGTTCATCCCCATCAATACTCAAGGAGATAAGCTCAAGGTCTTGACCATGTAATACCAAGGCATTATTGTTTTTGGCTTTGGGGTTACGTTTTATCTGTAATGATGAAGTGACAGTTGTAACCATTTCATGTAAATCAAACAGTAGGTCTGTTTTTTCAATGAAAAAATCAGGCACTTTATATTCTTTCAAATAAATCGTTTGTGGTTGCGAATCTTTCATAAAATTTTATTACACTTAGCTTAAATTATTATTGCAATTGTTTTTATACTACAGGTTAAATGGCTACTTAAACTTTAGAGGCTGTTCGGCATCATCTGCAATATCGCCTTTAGTACTACCGCAATGGGTATGCTTTGCTGGAGGAATATAACCAGAGTGCTTTTCAGGTGGCAAATTTTTCTTTTCATAAGCAATCACAGCTTGTAGACATAATTGCCTCTGCTCTGCTGAAATTCTTTCACCAGTAGGCCATTTGCCCAACTCAACAGCACGCTTTAAGTTTTGGTATACATCGGGAGTAACATTATCAAGTAACTCAGAAAAACTGTTAATCATGGTTCTCACTATAAAAACTAATTAATAATAGGAAATCATTTTCGGTTTAATTTGCGTTGATCGAGTTTAACAACAATCCAACCAATAATAGCACCCGATAACAAACCAACAACATGGGCCCTGTTGGCAATATTACCGGAAATAAATAGATCAATAACCCCAAACACCCCTAGCAACAACCAAACAATAAAAAAGATAATTACCGATTTATGAAATTGCAATAGCGGATGTGGCAAGTAATGCTGATAGACAGCAACATAGCCAAGTACACCATAGACAACACCGGAGAGGCCACCAAAAACAACATTGGGGTGCGATAAATATTGTGCCGTATTTGATAACACACCAATAACTATCACCACGAGCAGAAAATGAACAGACCCTTTTGCCAATTCTATTCGGCGGCCGATAACCCATAAAAATAATGAGTTAAATAAGATATGAAGAAAACCAAAATGAATAAATACAGGTGTAATTAAGCGCCAAAATTGCCCGCTAGCTAAACCTTCTTCTGCCGTTAAAAAGTAACCCGCTTGTACCGGCTGAAACATCAATGTACGTATATAATAGAATTCACGTGAATCACCAAAAACCAGTAAGGCACCCAAATACCCTAATACAATACTGATCAAGGTTACGGGTAGTAAGCTAAACAAATGTATGCCAACAGATATCCACTTGGCTATATTAATAGGCTGTTTTATTTCAGCGTCTGAATCTAATTTTACCCCACCGGTTAACCATTCTGTTGCATACTCGGCCACCTCTAACACTCTTGGTTCATCAGCAATCCAAAGTTGTTGTTCGCCCTCCTCCTCTGTCACGTGATGTAATATTTGTTGGCTATCCAAGTGCTTGAGTAGCGGCAAGAGGTCCTTTTCAATAGGAAAGCGAACAACCGGGTACCAATTTAAACTATTCACAAATGTTATATAGACTCTTTTTCAGGTGGATCAACATAAAGCCAAAAGTAATTTCCCACATCCAAACGGGTTTCATTGTCAATTCGATAAGCCACTAATCTGCCATATTTTACTGCACTGTAATCCAAACAGCAGATATTATGTTTTACGGGCATTGGCTTACCTTGGAGCCAATAGTGCCCAAAAAATACGGGCTTTGCATGGGCTGGATAATGTATTAACCGTTCTTTTTCCTTGTCGGTAAGCTCTCTATCGACTAAATGCTCAGGCAGAGGGTCTGGCTGGAAGACAACATCACTGTAGGTTTGAGGGTTATCAGACCAAAACTTAGTTCTAAAAAATCGCCGTTCAAAACCATCCCTACTCCGTATTACCTGGCCATCTGGTAACGATAAGCTTGTGCCACGCATTAAGCGGTCGAGCACGCGGCCTTCAAAACTCTTCAAGTCAGTTGAGTCAAGAATGATCTCTGGACTAACACGGTTAGTTTTGTACTTTGCCAAATAAGCATTGATATAAGCTTCATCCCAGCATGCATGAACAACTCTAAAATTCGGCATTTCAAGAAATAAAGGCAAATAACTAAACCAATTAAGGTATTCTTTAAATTCTACAGGGTGATTAGCAAATTGCTCGAATGTTTCGGCGACAAGTCTTTCATTATGAGGATTATGTTCACGCAAATAACCCGAGGCATTTGGCCGCTTGTCTGCAGTTGCATAACAATAAACATTGTACTCATGATTACCAATGGTCATTTGTGCATGACCACCTACTACCATATCGTAGACCACATTCATGGCTTTACGGATATGCGGACCTCTATCAACAACGTCCCCGACAAAGATTGCTTGCCTACGAGGGTGCTGATATACCCCCCCTCGCTTTTGGTACCCCATGACTTCCAACAATTTTACTAGGGTTCTACCACAACCGTGTATATCCCCAATAATATCGTAACCTTCAATTTCTTCCTGATACACAGTGATTAACTAACTACTTTATAGTTGATTGGTTAAATGTCGTCCCCAGCCTAACTTAGTCCGGCAGGTCTCATAATAGTTATGGTCCGTGGGGTGTATAAGCTCTAGCCGTGTTGGCTTCTTCGTAATATGAATTTCATCTCCAGCCTTTACTAACTCCGAAGCTTGGCCATCACAGGTAATGTTTAGAGAAGTTTTCATCTCTTTGCCAATAACGAGCTTTATTTTACTGTCGCCGCTGACAACAATTGGGCGACTGCTGAGTGTATGGGGATTTAATGGGACTAATACAATGGCGTCCATACTAGGGTACATTAAGGGGCCGCCACCGCTTAAGGCATAAGCAGTCGAACCTGTTGGCGTTGAGACAATCAAACCATCGGATGACTGGCTGTATACAAACTGACCATCAATATACAATTCAAAATCAATCATCCGAATATAGCGCCCTGGGTGTAGGACTACATCGTTGAGCGCATCACCAGTTGTTGCAGTTTTACCTTCACGGACTACAACCATATCCAGTAAAAAACGTGACTCGGTAATATAGTTACCATCGAGTACTTCGGCCACTTTGCTTTCAACTTCATTAGGCATGATGTCCGTTAAAAACCCTAAACGGCCTCGGTTGACGCCCAGTACTGGAATTTGATGGTCAACCATAGACCTTGCCGCCCCCAACATACTACCATCCCCGCCAATAACAATGACCAAGTCGCACTTCTGACCTATGGTGCTTTCGTCAGCGCGCTCTACATCACTACGATCAAGCCAATCCACCATCGCATCCAAAACGATAATAGTCGTCCCTCGTGATTTCAAAAAATCAATCAGGCGATCGGCTGAGCGACGTGTCTGGTCATTATATACTCGGCCAAGTAGGCCAATAGACTGAAATATTGTCATATTACGTATCATTAAAATTATGAACCTCACATGATACCATGAGCTGATGAATCTACCTCCATTAAAACACCGAGCAAGCCGAGATTTAGCTTGGGCACTTTGTTCACAACCCTTATTTTCATCTCTACCTGACTTTCCGGAAAACTGTTTATCACAAGATTATATAGATGGTGGCGTTTTACCTTGGCTAGAAGCGGTAGACAAGCATCCCGAGACACTTTTTTCACACTTATCAGAACAACGGTCGACTCGACTTGGCATCTATTTTGAACAACTACTGAGTTACTATTTTGAACATTACCCTCGCTTTGAATTACTCGCTAAAAACCTTCAGGTCAATGGCGCCAAAAGAACACTAGGGGAATTTGACTTTATTGTTTACGACAAAGTATACAAAGAAGTAATACATATAGAGGCAGCGGTTAAATTTTATGTGGGGCACGAGAATTACAACCGTACTATTAAAAAAAATGACCCTCTTTATGATTGGCACAATTGGATAGGCCCTAATCAAAAAGATAGCTTGGCTATCAAAATGCGTCACTTAAAAGATCACCAGTTAGCATTAGGAACAACTACCGAAGGGAAAGCGGCATTGGCAACATTAATAGACATAAAAGAAAGCATGTCCAGTCGCCTATTGGTTTGTGGACGATTCTATCTGCCTCAACATGCCCAAATTACCCTGCCCCAATATGCAAACACTCATAAATACAATGCATTCTGGATGAGCAGTAATGATTTTATCCACCATTTCTCAGATAAAAAAAAGAGCTATTGTTTATTACCCCGCCAGTATTGGCTAAGCCCAATATTAGCCGAAGATATAGAAGAAAATCGTTTAGCTATTTATTCAAAAAAAGAAATAGATGAAATAGTAACAACAGGAATCAAGCAAAAAGAAAATGAGTGGCAACTGGCCGAAGTTGATCTAACGCAAAAAGAGTATATTGAAAAAAAGCGTTTTTTTATTTTATCTAGTGAGAACTTGCCATTTGATAAATCATATCCAGTTCGCTCACCAACATGCTACTAACCTGACTTTCATTAATAGCACCAAGACCATCTTCGAGCACACTGACTTTATAACCCTTGTTTTTTAGCAAAAATGCGGTCGCCCCACTACGAGAGCCCGTATTACAATAGATAAAATAATGTTTCTCGGGATCAAGCATCCTAATTTTTAAGCGTAATAATGTGAGCGGGATATGGATGGCATTCTTTATATGTTTATAATCAAATTCTTCTTGAGTACGCACATCCAAAAATTCAAAATCCTTGTTTTTAAAGGATTCCAAGGTATTAACACTGACATGCTCTACGGAAGGTTCTTGCAACAATTGCATAAAGTCATCTTTGTGTAAACGCATCAAAATACCATCGCTTAACATTTTTACCGAAGCATTTCGTGTTGTGCCCTTAATAAGGGCATCCTCGCCAAAACAGCGGCCTAAACCAATTTCAGCAAGTGGGGTTTCCACTTTTTTAGAGTCTGACAGTAGCACTTGAGCTTTGCCGTCTTTTATAAAATAACAATAATCTCCATGATCACCCTGGTGTATGATCACATCGCCTTTCTTTACTTCTATTGCAGATACACGTTCGTAAATTGATATTACATTGAGCGGTGGTATTTTATAAAATAAATTGGAATTTAGAATGGTTGTCATCCAACCAGCATCTTCATCAAACTTGCGATCATAAGAAATATCAATTTCTAAGTAGTCCGCTACCTGACTCCAGGTTAATAAATTATCTAATTTATAACGATCAAGCTTGAGTAATTCGCAATCGGTTAAGGCAAGTGCTGAAAACTGCTCGGATTGAAATTGGACGATGGGTAACCAATGAAAGTCTGCTGTAATAATTCGCTCATTACCCTCTTTGTGCTTAAGCAGAATTTCACCGGAGAGTAGATAAAATAATGATTCTGGTGCTTCTTTCTGGGTAAACAGGGTATCGCCTTTACAGGCCGTTACCTCACTTGCATCATCAAGGACAGACAGTAAATGGTGCTCTCTCAAAGTACCTAAAGGAACCAAGCTACGACATTGTTGCACCAAATGTTCATTCTTCATCTGCTGTACCACTCTGTTAACTCATCGCAAATTTAACGCGTCAAAACCTCTTCTTCCCTGTAATCCACCTGTATGTATAGCAACAACTGTACTGCCCTTAGGCCAAAAGCCCTGCGCTGCCATAGTTTCTATTCCCCAAAGCATTTTGGCCGTATAAACAGGATCAAGCAACACATTATTGCGCTTTTCAAATAATGACATAAATTCCAGCAACTCTGCCGACACCTTGCCATATCCGCCATGGTGAAAACCGGTGATTAGTTGCCAATCATTATTATCCTTGCCTAATAATGCAATCTGGCGGTGTATTTTTGCTGAAAGCTTATCCTTTCCCTTGAGTACACTAAAACCAAGGTACTGTATTTCTCGGTGGGCGTCAGTACTAGCACCAGCCACTAAACCTGCCAAGGTTGAGCCTGTCCCCACGGGACAGCAAAGGGTGTAATCTGTGGGCAATTGCTCAGATAAAGCCGCTGATAGCGCCATACAACCGCGGCTACCGGCTAAGTTTTCTGCCCCTTCAGGTATCATATAATAATTTTGATATTTATTGAGTATAGGCAATATTTGAGAAATATTCTTAACACGGTAGTCTTTTTTAGAAAGAAAACAGAGCTGCATCCCATAAGCGACGGCATCGGCCAGCGTTGGTGTGAGAGCAGCCGACTCGTAGCCCCGAACAATACCAATAGTCGGTATATTCAGCTCTTTACCTGCAGCCGCAAGTGCATACAAATGATTAGAATACACCCCACCGTACGAAACAATGGCTTTTGCGCCTTGTTGCATCGCATTACGCAAGTTATAGAAAAGTTTGTAGTATTTGTTACCAGAATAGTAGCAGGAAAGCTGATCATCTCGTCTGAGGTAGGCTGTTATTCCTTTTGCACGCAAGACCGGCCAATCAAGTGTTTGTAAAGTAACTTGTTTAGCGGTTTGCTTCAGGTCTTGTTGGCTGAATAAGTCGCTGCTTGACGGCCATTCTTGCTGATGCTGACTACAGAAGGTGTTTGTGCTTGATGATTTGAGCAGCGGTCGCTTTCTCCAATAATGAATTGACTCGGATCTTCCAATTTTACCACTGGTTTATCACACAATTCACCATTATCTTGCTCATGCTGGCAGGTTGGACTATAAAAATGATCTAACCATGTATGGTATAAATGTTCATTCACACCGCATTGCTTTGCAACAAAGGCCGTTGCATTATCGAGGTATTCACTGATCTCAACCGCCTGTATCGTTAAGTGCCCGACACCAGGATGATATATAACAAAATTAACGCCAGCATCATCTAATTGGTGTAAAACTTCATCGCCGGACATTTCCAGTAACTGCTGATTTTCACCTTGTAAAGTTAATATTTCTTGCTGTAACTTTGATTCTCGCTCACTGCGATAAAGCAATTCCACATCGCGCTTGTGCAACTCCGATTTATACTCGGCTAGTGCTGACTCAACCCGCAGCAACATTTCAGACTCATAATGTTCTTTCAGTGCTTCAATTTCGTCTTCATCATTATCTTGAGCAAGCTGCAGTTTGCTTTCAAAATAATCCCGCAGCCCTTCAAGCTTGTCAGCTTGACCTGAGATCGTTTCTCTTAACTCAAGGTTAATCGCTTTCTGCTCGTTTAATTCCTGTTGATACTCATTCAATTGTTGCTGGTAAGCGAGTAGCCTTTCTTGATGATCGAGACTTAACTGACGCTTATCTTGTTCAGCTTTTGTATTGAGTAACTTATGCCTTAAACGCTGCTCCTTGATAATAAGTGCTGCGCGTGTTCGTTCATCATGGTATCGATCGACTTCATTCAACTCTTGAGAAGTCTCTTCTTTTTTCTTAAAGACAAGACCTAAGCTATTGTTTTTAATCATCTTTTTAATTAAAAGAAAATCATTTTTGGGCGCCTGCATATTAGGATCCCATAGATTATTTTTATGCCAATCCAAGGGGCACTGGCTAAAACAAGCTAAGGCGATGGGTCCAGAACCTAGATCGGGTCCCTTTGAGGCATTATCGGCTAATTGCTGTAAGGGGATATTCCATGACTTTTCGACAAAGCCCTGTCGATCAAAGGCAATGCGAAAGAAAACAGCAGCTGTAATATGGAGGTGTGAATCAACACGGAGATAGGCTGCTTTCATTGCCTTGGCGGCAATATCTTGCAAGGGGACATAATTATCGAGGATTGCCTGAAACTCGGCGTAAGTCATTTCTTTTGCGACATCACTGTCATCGAAAAAGAGAATGGCTTCAGTTGAAGAAGACTCGACCATAATACTGCCAGCTATAGCTATGCTATCCGTTTGTATGACTTCTCACAATTATGGTCAAAAGATAGCGATTCCGTTGTGACGAAATCACCATTTCGGTCAAAAACATACTGAAAACAGTCAGTTTACAGGAGCTTACGCAAGAAACTGACATTTTAGGGCACTTTTTAGGATGTGACGCCTGCCATTAACTCACGTTAGAGGAAGTCGTATTGATAGCGCTCTAATTTATAACTCTGAAAAGTCGTCCGCTGGCCAATCATCATCATGATCTTCAGTGGAATCAAGCAGTAGCTCTTCTAGGTAGTCATCCATTTATTGTTACTCTTATCAGTCTATAATTTATTAATCAGCTATAAAATCAGTTAGCTGAATTCATGTTGTTTCAAATAAATAAAATATAACTATAGACTAGCGCCCTATTTTGACAATTTTATGAACCTAGTTCGCATCCCACCGGGCATTAATTAGGCAGTTCCCATTATTGTTAACCTTGCCCTCAAAATGAGTGCCGGCTATCACAGGGCCAACACCTGCGGGAGTACCCGTCATTATAATATCGCCATCTTCCAGTGATAAAAAATGACTGACTTCTTCAAGAATATCGAGTGGCTTGAATAGCATAAGATCAACCCCGCCCTGCTGCCTTAATTCACCATCAATCAGCAATGACAGTGATAATTGAGCAAGGTCAATGTTATCTAAGGTGACAAACTGACTGAACACAGCAGAACCATCAAAGGCTTTTGCTCTTTCCCAAGGTAAGCCCTTGTCTTTTAATTTTGCTTGCGTCTCTCTCTTGGTTAAATCTAAACCAAAAGCGACACCTGCCAATTGTTTATTTATCACTAAAAAACATAACTCCCCTTCGTAATGTAAGGTTTCGTCTATGCCTGAACGAAGAGAAGTACTAATAGCTGAATTGGGTTTGATAAAAATCACTGGCTTATCAGGTACTGCATTGCCTAATTCTTTGGCATGAGCAACATAGTTTCGGCCAATACAAATAATTTTTGATGGCGTGATTGCTTTAGATTCAAAATAAACAGTATTCATTTTTTCTTTATTTATTTGGTTATTTGTTTTGGATTTTTTCTAAAGACGAATTGCTGGGTGGAGCGATAGAAAAACGATCAATGATATGAGCGTGGTCATTAATGTTAGCGGAGCTGCGATAGAGCTCATTTTCATTAAGGAACCAATTACGAATGATTTTTTTAAAACCTATAGCATAAACGGTTAATTCTCCATCAGCATTCAAGTGAAAGCGCAAGAAGCTTTTATAGTCTTCTATACTATTGCTCGACATGGCTGCATCGCCATGTGCTTTGAAAAGTAAATTACTGAATAATAAATATAAACCAAACAATAGGCCTGCTGAAACAGAAGCAACAAACCAATAAACACTAATAGCAATAAAGCCCGATATTAACGTTGATTGATAAATAAGAGGAAAAATAAGGAATGCCAAGTATAGCGCTAATAATATATGCAAAAAACCATGGCCACCACCAATAAAAATGCGTTGTAAGCGAGCAGTAGTTTCAGAGCGGCCAGGAAAGCCATCATAAAAAGCCATCATACTGACAACAAATAATAACATCAGTAATAAACCTGGCATATTTTGAAATAAATCCACACTTAAAAAATCTGCAAATACTATCTCATTTCCTATTTGACTGAAAAAATCGGTAAAAAGACCAAGTGATTGCTGTTGGTAAGTTAAGATCAACAAAGTGTATAAAAAGCCTATAGTGGCAGCCATTGCTTTGTTTTTCATGAAAAACAGAAGATTTCCACATAAGGTTTTTATTGAATCACTTTTGGAAGGAAAGCAGCGATCATTCAAACTATAAGCTGTTTGTTGTTGAGTACTATTAGCATCAGGCTTTTCTTCTAAGGTTAAATTGTCACTCAAATGATGTGTACCATGGGCAAAAGCGCCACCGCCACCACAAGTCACTAAATGACGTGATGTACTTTCGTAATGAGCATAGTGATGAAGGTCTCCCGCTAAATTTATAGCGACTTCTGCTCCAGTTTTTTTCACCTGAGCTTCGATGTAATGCAGACTACTGGCGACTTTCTCTCCTGTTAAACCCTCTTCTATCCAAACTGGTTCCGCAGAAGCAATAATGACTTTGTTATCAGCCGATAATTTTTTCATTGCCTGTCGGAAATAATCTTTTTGTGGCCAATCTAAATCTGCGCCTAATTGAATATCAATCGCCAATAACCACCAATTATGGGGAAGCTCAATCGCAAAGTAGCTGCGTTGTTGTTGTGTACGCCAACCACCAATATAACGACCTTGCACAAACTGCCGTAAAAAAGCAGTTAAACCGTCATACCAATCATGATTGCCGGGTAAAGCATAAAGATGCGGGTCATCTTCAGATTGTTTTTCAGACCGGGGCAGTGCGTGTTTATATGGTCCCCTAAGTCTATTATTGTATAACTCTGTCGACGCCGAGGGGTAAACTTGATCGCCTCCCATCACTAAAAAGCGCCCACGCTGTAGAGGTTTACCCTCTACCGTTAATTCATTGTGCGCCAAAGCCGTTGCAACAGTGTAAGTAGGATTAAAGCCATCACCTAAATCGGCAACATAGTCAAACCATATCTCCTCTTTTTCAGCATAGGAAAAAACCTGCGCATCTTCTGTTAACGCGGCTTGTATTTCACGCCGGTCAGCATAGCGCCCAAACACGGCTGAGAGAACCGTTTCTAAGGCTATTTTTACTAAACTTTTAGGTGAAAACCAATTCACCATATCCTGCTTTTTAAAACCCGGCATATAGCCTTCCTTATGATTATTTTGCTGAGGTAAATGACAAACAGTGTATAATCGCTAATTGTAAACTATCAAAGAATTTAATGCGTACCATATAATTAGGTAGTTAACAAAACGATGTAATTTTATGATCGATACTCTTTATTATGATGGTTTATGCCCGCTTTGCCGTAAAGAAATTAAGTTATTAAAAAGATTGAGTGGTGATAATTTAGCCTTCAAAGATATACATAGGAGTGATAAAACCGAATCTCAACCTTCCAAAGATGCCCTACTGAAAAGACTCCATTTAAAAACCAGCAACAATATATGGCTTATCGGACTTGATGCTAATGTCCATGCTTGGTCAAAAACACCATATGGATGGCTATTTAAAATACTACGATGGCCAATAATCCGACAAATTGCTGACCGTGTCTATGACCTGTGGGCAGACCGGCGTTACAAGAAACGATATGAGTGTGGTAGCTGCACACCCTAAGATCAAAAGGCCTTGAAAAGAAACCTACTTTCGGTATGATTGCGCCTCTTTTCGGAGTGTAGCGCAGCCTGGTAGCGCACCACACTGGGG
>JBOEHG010000024.1:0-5018 GCA_050633825.1 Cellvibrionaceae bacterium
CATTTTCATTATGTCAGTATTTAAATTAAGCCTAAGTATTTATCACAAAACTGACTCTATACTGATTTTTACTGTTTTTTTAACGATATTGAGTAGCGATTCAGGTTTTATTCTTATATCAGCTGAGAGTCAGCAAACTGTGTTTTTATAGAGCATTACTTTTTGTAAATCATAAGAAGAAAGAGCGTCAAATTGGATTTTAGTAAATGTGCACGAATTGTTGGGTTAACACCAGAGTGCTTTATCTGAGCATGGTGATTTGCTAGACTTTTTACAGTTTGATGTAGCATATAAATAGGAGTCGCTAGTGTTTAAGCTAAAATATACTGTTCTGCTTTCTGGAATTTTCTTTCTTACTGCATGCGGCAGTTCGGGCGGCAATTCAAATGATTCAACTATTACCTTGGCAGACATGGTTGGTGTTTGGGATGACACACGAGAAGATCGTTCGGGTAATACAAATATTGAATATATAGTTATTAAAAATGATGGAGCACGTATTGATTATGACTATCAAGGAGACTCATCGGATAATGGAGCTAATTGTTATGAAGCCTCCAATTATTCCTTCCTTGATTTAGGCAATGGCACCTTCCAATTAACCTTTCCTGATGGTGATACAACAGACTTAAATGCATCGATCTTTAATGATGTACTTACATGGTCAAATAGTACAGAAAGTATAAGTTTCCCCAAAATCAACTTAAATGAATCAGACTTTATTGGCACCCTATGCACTTGTGACAGTCCAAGCCCCAATGTATTTGAGATTGAAGTGGGGCACACTTGTGATGTTGACGGTGAAAATTACAGCTGTCTTCTAGATAATACAGTGTCTGATTCTACAGGCACGCTCAACGGAATATCATTAATTGTAAATGGTAATACTGTTAGTTGTAGTATTTAAACGTCACTCCTTAATTTTGTAAGCGATAAGAAAAAGGACTGACAAATGATTAATAGTCTTTTTATTATGTTGTTAAAAATGACTCTATTATTAACAACTGTTTCTTTATGTTTACTTATTTCTGCTTGTGCGTATTCCAAACAGTCGACATTTATCAGCTTAGTTCAGCAAGGTGATGCTGTAGCAGTAGAAAAATTGTTGAATAAACGTTTTATTAAACTGGAAGAGCGCGTTGATAATGGCGATACAGCATTGTTAATCGCTGCACGAGCAGGGGATATGGTACTGTTTGATTTGCTAGTTAAGTATGGCGCCAATATTAACGTACTAGCGGCTAATGATAGAGATATACTCAATTTGTCGGTAAGAATAAGTCAGCCGAATTTAGCAAAACATGCACTTAAAGCGGGTATTAGTACTCACACATTTACACCTTCATATCAAGGCTCCGCACTTATCTTTGCAGCAGCTGAAGGTGAAGTGGAGATAGTTGAAGCACTCATTAGTGCCCAGGCTCCTTTGAACAGAAGGAATAACCTGGGTTGGACTGCATTGCTTGAGGCCGTCATACTTGGGGATGGCTCAGCGCGGTATCAAAAAATTGTTTCCCTGCTTTTAGATGCTGGTGCCGATAAAAATATTAAAGATAAACTGGGACAATCCCCATTGGCCCATGCAAAAAAGAAAGGCTATAAAGAGATTATTGAATTATTAACAAAAGAGCATTAAAAAAACCTGCTCAAATTAAAAGAGCAGGTTGATTAATGTTTAAGCCACTTCGGTTGTTTTTATTGTTTCTCTTAGTTGTTTGGCTGCCGTTACCATATTAATAAGCGCTGGAAACACCTCGTTCCATTGACGGGTTTTCAGTCCGCAATCAGGGTTAATCCACAGCCGGTCACTGGGTATTCGTTCAGTAGCTTTGTTCATCAGTTTAACAATTTGTTCTACTGTAGGAGTATTGGGCGAATGTATGTCATAGACGCCTGGCCCAATGTCGTTAGGGTATTGAAATTCATCAAATACATCAAGTAGTTCCATATCAGAACGAGAGGTTTCGATGGTAATCACATCTGCATCCATTTGTGCTATTGCATCAATAATATCATTGAATTCTGAATAGCACATATGTGTATGGATTTGCGTTTTATCTTTGACTCCGTTAGCACAAATTTTAAAAGACTCCACAGCCCAGTCCAAATAAGATTGCCATTGAGATTGTCTTAAAGGTAAACCTTCACGTAGGGCAGCTTCATCAATTTGAATAATCTGAATGCTTATTTTTTCTAAATCCAATACTTCATCACGAATAGCCAGTGCCAATTGATAGCATGTTTCACTACGTGGTTGATCGTCTCTAACAAACGACCAGTTTAAAATAGTGACAGGTCCAGTGAGCATGCCTTTCATTGGTTTGTCCGTGAGCGATTGAGCGTATTGAATCCACTCGGTTGTCATTGCTTTAGGTCGTTTGATATCGCCGAATAGAATAGGGGGTTTTACACAACGTGATCCATAAGACTGCACCCAACCAAAATTACTGAATGCATAACCCTCTAATTGCTGGCCAAAATATTCAACCATATCATTTCGTTCTGCTTCACCATGAACCAATACATCTAAACCAAGCTTTTCTTGCTCTTTTATACTATGTGCAACTTCATCGCGTATTGATTGTGTGTAAGTAGTCTGATCTATATCACCACGTTTAAATGCACTACGTACTTGTCGAATAGCCGGTGTTTGCGGGAACGAGCCAATAGTCGTCGTTGGATAAGAAGGTAAGTTTAATTGTTGACGTTGTAATTGAGAACGAATTTGATAATTATTATTCCTTTTACCCATATCAGGATGAATCGCGCGTGCTGCTGCCTTGACCTTATCATCATGGACTCGTTTTGATACTTCTCGTGATTGAATAGCTTGATCATTATCGTTTAATAACTCTCGTACTGATTCACGACCTTCATTAAGTGCTTTCTTTAATATATCAAGTTCTTGCAGTTTTTGAATAGCAAAGGCCATCCAGTTTTTTATTTCTGGATCGAGTGTCTTTTCTTGATTTAAATCCACAGGAACATGAAGCAATGAGCATGAAGGTGCAATCCATAAGCGTTCGCCTATTTTTTTTGACAGCGGTTCCAGCCAATCGAGCGTCTTATTTAAATTTGTGAGCCATACATTACGTCCATTAATAACGCCAAGTGAAAGTACTTTATACTTAGGCAACCAATCGACAACTGCATTGATTTCATCCTTAGCATTGATGGCATCAATATGTAAGCCTGCAACGGGTAGCTGACAAGCTAATTGTAAATTTTCCTTTAGCTGACCAAAATAAGTCGTTAACAAGAGTTTACTATTTTTTTGTTGTAAACGGTGATAGGACTTCTCCAAAGCATGAGACCATTCGCGAGACAATTCTGTAACCAAAACAGGTTCATCTACCTGAACCCATTCAACATTATTATCCGCAAATAATGTAAGCAATTGACTGTAAGCTGAAAGTAGGGCATCCAAATGATCAAGCGGATCACAATCATCTTTAGGTTTACTTAACCAGAGGTAAGTGACAGGCCCAATGATAACCGGCTTCGCTTTAACACCTAGTATTTGAGCTTCTTGAATTTGTTTTAACAGAGGTTCTGGATTTAAAGAGAACGTTGTTTTTCGAGTTAATTCAGGCACAATAAAATGATAATTAGTATCAAACCATTTAGTCATTTCACAGGCATGAAGCTGTGAATCATTGCCATCACCCGCGGATCGTCCACGCGCAGCACGAAAATACTGATCTACTGCTTCACCCTCTAAGTCTGCTACACGTTTTGGAATATTACCCAATATAAAACTCATATCCAGTACTTGGTCGTATAGTGAAAAATCACCCACAGGAATCCAGTCACAGTGTGATTGCTGCTGCCAATGCTCAGCTCTTAATCGTTGCGCTTCATTGAAGAGTGTTTCTTTATCCGTTTTTCCTTTCCAGTAATCTTCCAATGCGAACTTAAGTTCTCTTTGCTTTCCTATGCGTGGAAAGCCAAGATTATGTGTTAATACCATGCTGTGCCTCTAGTGCTGTTATAAAAATAACGACCTTAGAGGATTCAATTGATGAATAATAATGGTATTATTTCATGCTTCTATTAATTTTATTCATGAATTGCTGTGATCGAACGAATCCACCTCAACATATTATGTGAGATAGAGCGCCAAGGGTCTTTGACCGCGGCAGCTAAAGCCTTGCACTTGACCCAATCGGCTCTGAGCCACACGATCAAAAAGCTCGAAGCACAATTAGGCACGCCTTTATGGAGCAAGCAAGGCAGAAAAATAAAGCTGACACAGTCAGGTCAGTACCTACAAAAAGAAGCAAAACGCTTACTGCCACAGTTAGAGCGCATTGATGAAGTGCTTGGCCATTACGCTAAGGGTGAACAGGGTTCATTGCGAATAGGTATGGAATGTCATCCTTGTTACCAGTGGTTACTTAAAGTAGTCAGTAATTTTCTACACGATCATCCGGATGTGGATATCGATGTTAAACAAAAATTTCAGTTTGGCGGGGTAGCCGCCTTATTCAATCACGATATTGACTTGCTAGTGACGCCAGACCCCATTGTTCGCAAAGGAATTACCTTCACACCGGTATTTAGCTATGAGCAAGTACTAGTGGTGAGTGAACAACACGCATTTTCTCAGTGTGATTTCATCGAGCCTAAAGAGATGATTCAGCAAACACTTTATACCTATCCAGTACAAATAGAACGGTTGGATATTTATAAAGAGTTTTTACTCCCAGCAAATTGTTTGCCCCAGAAAAGAAAAACCCTAGAAGCGACTGAAATCATGCTGCAGTTAGTGGCTGCAAATCGTGGTGTTGCGGCATTGCCTCGTTGGTTAGTGGAGCAATATCAGCAACAATTGCCGTTAAAAGCCGTATCTTTGGGGCCTTCAGGAATACGAAAGCAAATACACCTGGGAACAAGGGAAGGAGAAGAGGAGGATGGATTAGCTATGTCGTTTGTTGAGCAGGCTTTCTAAGGTATAGATAGAGAAGATTTTATTTAAACACTTAATTTAACATAATATATATTATGCGAACCCATAT
>JBOEHG010000025.1:0-50454 GCA_050633825.1 Cellvibrionaceae bacterium
ACGTGGTCTGCAAACTTTTTGACACGCTATCGGCAAAGGCTTCAGTTTTAGCAATTAGCTCTTGTATACCCGATGCCTTCCCCATATAAGCCATTTGCGAAGCCAGAGAAAACAGGCTTTTATCCAGTACAGACAGGGCTTCTAATCGCACTGATTGACTATAGTGCCGGCTATCACAGAGGCTTACTACTTGAGTATATAGCTCCCGCAAAATCGCTTCCCCTTGGCGAGCTTCTCTTAACTGGTTGCAGCAAGCGGCCATATTATGTGATGCCATAAATAACAACTCTATACCACTAAGCTCAGTCGTTTTATAGTTATTGGACAGTAACAATAGCTTGCTGATACGAATACATTCCGCAAACGAGTCGGCGGCTTTTTTTAGGGCGCCTTTATTATGGTATTGTCTGCCTCTATTGGCATAGTACTGTATATGAGACCGCAGGCGCTCCTCTTCGTGCAAAATAGCTGGCGCTGACGATAGCGTTTGAGTTGGCTGGTGCGTTTTTTTACCTGTCTCTTCATCAGTATTGGTATCTGTTTGGGGTAATCCATGGGGTAGGGGTGCAAGCATGATAGCGGGCTCCATTGATTTAATTAATATAAATGATAATCATTATCATTTAAAATGCAAGCTTTTTATAATATCTAACAACTTAAAATATTTACTTTGCTTTAAGGTAATTCCTGAAACTCAATAAATTAACCGCAAAATCAAAGTCTTAGCCTCCCTGAATTTATCAAATTGAGACTTTTTTGGTGTTGAAAACAATGCCCAGGCTTTAGAATGCGCTCTCTTATCTATAAGTTTCGCTATATTGCTTCCATATTGTCTTTTGAGGCGGCGGTATTACTTAAGCTAAGGAAAGCTATGCTAACAATAGGAATGCTCGTTAATGGGATCAAAAAGTAAACAGCCTGCCGCCCGTTTGGGTGATATTGCCTCTAACCATGGTGCTTGGCACCCTAGCCCTATTATTGCCGGTAGTGGTGATGTGTTTACCAATGGTAAGCCTGCCGCCCGTAAAGGTGATGCCGCGGCACCGCACGTCAAACCTAAAAGTAAACCTCACGGTCGCAATATTGCTGAAGGCTCAGGTACAGTCTTTATCAATGGTAAGCCGGCTGCACGTGTGACGGATGCGATTAATTGTGGTGGTGATGTCGCTACAGGTTCGGGCGATGTATTTATTGGTGACGACCCCAAATTAATGAAGCCTTCCTTTGTTGAACCAGTTTATGCCTTACGTTTTGAATTAAAAGATGAGCTAGGTGAAGCCATTAAAGGTATTCCTTATCGAGTTGTTCGTAAAGGTCTGGCCAATAAAGAAGAAGCACATATTGCTGATGACTTTAGTGCGTACGATGGAAAAACACCGGTAGTGTCGCGATTAAAAGGAGAGTCCTTTGATTATCACGTCGCGTGGTCCAAGGTTAATACCCAAAGAGCGAAAACGTTTCAAGGCGGACACGCGGGTAGAATTGCTCGTCAGAAAGAGCAGGCGGCCATCGAGTTTGAAGAGCGAATGCAAAAAATGCTTGAAGATGGGCACGCGGGTGTTGGCCATGAACTGTCTTACGAAGAAGCCAAGTGGTGGTGGCGCAATGCTGAGGGTAAAACGCTTACCGTCGATGGCCGCGTCTTATCCAGTATGGATGTTGGTGCTGAGTTTGCCACACCTTGGCCCTTAGATGATTTAAAAGTCCATGGTCATGTGACCACCAATCCAGCGAATGGGCGCATTTATGATGGCATGTACGATTTTGAACCTCGGGTCATGCCTAACCCTAACTATTCCCCTCGCATTGCTATGCGTAATTATCTTAATGAGCGTGCTATAGAACAGCATGGCCCGGGAACCCCTTTTGAAATTCAATACCGTTATGAAGACAGTTTCTTCCCTTAAAAAAATCATGCGGTATTTTCTATCGTGTGTGTTGATCATTATAGGCGTGGTCACCTTACGTTGGTTCTTGCTCGGTGATCAAGAAACAAGTTTGGGTAATGGTTATCATTATATCAGTGGTCGTGGTGATGATAGCCATATTCAAAAAGAGGGGAAACGTGTTGTGGATGCCGCTATTATCGATATTGATATTATGTCTCCTTATGTTGTCGGTCTGCGTTTGCCTGCTGAGCACCTTGAGTGTCATGGCGGTTACAAAATACGCCTTAAAAATCAAAAAAAATATTTTATTCTTTCAACAAAAAATGATGAACTATTTCAGTTTGATAATGCTGACGCTTTTAATGAGCAGTTAGCGACGTTGTTGATCAATGATGATATCAATTTGGATGATTTCAAATTGGAAACAACTTGGCAACGTTATGCCAGTTACTATAACAATATTGATTTTTCTCAATGCCAGCCTATCCCAACATCAGTCAATTAATGACGTATAAAAAGTTTAAGGAAAAAGTAATGTTAAGCAGTCTTTATCATCGGGAGCAGTATCGTGTCGGAACCTGAAAGGACCAATGGCGTTAACGATGAACACAGTAAAGTCCAGCCTGTTATTGGTAATTGCAATTTGCTATGGTCAGTCGCTCAGCAATTTTCTTATAAGCGTCTCTCCGACCGAACCGGTAACAATGAATACGAATTAATTGGCCTATACGAAGCGCGAGCCAAACGCATTGCTGCGACTTATGCGCGCTTTTATTTAGAAACCGAAGAGGGCGGCGACTTTAGTAAGCGAGGCCGTTATTATTGGATGGCCCTTGGAGCGTTTGCTAGTAAGACAGTCGCTTGTCTGTTAGGTACAATACGGATTAATCTTTCCTACGCAGCGGGATATTTTACGCCTCTTGATATGGAACAAATTGCTAATGGTTTGGGTAAAGGCAACCTCTGGTTATTTATGGATATCAGTGCACCTCACTGGTTTTATAATCACTACCCGGAAAATTTTGAAGAAGGGATGAACTGTGTTAACCAACGCAGTGCGACACGTCTGGAAGGCCCGGTTAAAGACATTGTTGATGATATGCCTTGGTCTGCCGAGTCTTTGGGTAAAATTAATCAAATGGCGATTTCTGGCCATTTGAAGCGTGGCTTTGATTATGTGCCATTGATAGAAGCGGCCGTTGAGCAAAGGCAGCGACAGCGATTACAAATGAACCACCTATTGGCCATTGCCGATCATGAGCAGGGTGTGGTCCTACAGCCTTTAATTTATGAAGATCCGGTCTTCAGTAAGTGGACAGCTTTTCAACGGCAATGGTGGGTTCGTTGGGCTTCACCCAAATATGAATTGACTTTTACACATCGCTGTACGATTCGCGATACTGAATTAAAATCCAAGGCACCCGATGATCTAATTGTGGAAGATTTCGATAGTCGTATGGGTTGGATTGAAGATGCAGCCTCAATGTTTCATCGATTAATGAATGAGCGTGAAAATTATATGGTGGGTGAATTGAATACAATAGCAACTTGGGTTAATGCCGAGGATGCCCAGTGGGTTTATTAACGATGAAATGGCACATTATTTTATTGTGTGTTTGTTTTTGCTTAAGTGCTTGCGGTGGTTCATCTACTGAAGCTCTGACTTCGACAAAAAAAGAGATAGCTATGACGCCTCAGTTATTCACAATCAAGTTAAATATTCAACCTAATAATTACCTCAAATTAAATGGCCTAGATGCCCGAAACGATATTGATCGACAACCCGCAGGGCTAAATTTTTATAAAAAGCATTGGCCAAGTGATAATCGAGGTACAGTTTTTATTGATCACGGCGTACATGGTTTTCAGTTGAAAAATATTCTACACGCAACAGGTGTTGAGGATACAGTAACACCAGAAAAAGGAATTAAGTCCTACAATTTAAATGGCGGTGGTGCCGCACAAAGTTTAGATTTACACGATGATGTCCGTCAACGTTTTATGACTTTCTTAAGCGAGTTGGAAGATAAAGGCTGGAAAAGAATGATTTATTATTCTGCCCCAAGACTAACAGGCGATGATGCCACTCGCTATTTGTTAGAAGAAGACAGCACATATACGCCACCGGAAAATTATGAACTAAGCTTGTCACAATGGATGCAGCTTGATGAACCTCTATGGCAATTTTATGTTGATGGCGTATATTTAGGTATCAGTTTTAAGCGGGATAGAAAACGAATGGATCCTGAGCAACAGGGTTCTTATTTATTTAGCTATGAAATTTACGGTGCCGATGAAATGGGCGCTAGCCAAATGCAGCCTGCTGATCGAGTTCGCTGGAAAGAGCTTTGGGTTGAGACGGTTCAGTCGCTCAAAAAACACCGTTATCTAAGGGAGGCTGTGTTGCAATCTAAAGGTTATTCCATTGATACAAGTTATGACGATCCTAAGATTCATCCTGCTGATCCGGTGGAGCCTTAAACTTACTTTACTTCTTTTTACTGTATTGCCTTTTTATAACAGCATAGTTTAATTTGACAAATATTTTTGTACCTACTAGTATGTACGAAAGTTGATTGTAGTATGTATGAGAATAACGATGTCTGATACCCGTAACTTGTTGATTGATACAATGAAAACCCTGCTGTGGGAACGTGGCTATGATGCAACCAGCCCGAATCAGGTGCTTGAAGCCAGTGGTGTGGGCAAGGGGAGTCTTTATCATCACTTTAAGAGTAAGAAGGAATTAGCGGTTGCCGCAATGAATCTGCGGGCCGATGAGCTGATTGAGGAAGCCGAAACTATTTTTACGGCCGACGATCATTGGCTACATAAGTTTGAAACCTATCTATTTCTTCCCAGAGAAGGTCTAGCGGGATGCCGATTAGGCCGCATTACCCAAGATCCTTCTATAAAAGAGGATAAGGAATTACAGCGCCCCATTAAACGTTATTTTAAGCGTATGCGACAGTTAATGGAGCAGGTATTAGTGGATGCTCAGTCTAAGGGGCATATATCATCCGCTGTTAATATTGAGCAGCTGAGTTTAGTCATTATCGGTGCAGTTCAGGGCGGTTTTGTGGTCAGTAGAGCGAATCATGACGCATCGATGCTTAATTCTACAGTGCAGGGCATCTATGCAATTTTGCAGTCCTTATCATTAGAGTAAATTTTTTTACATGTTGATTGTACCTACTGGTATGTACAAAAATAAAAATCTTAGTTAAAGGTGTATGTTATGTTTAAACGTTATCCCATTATTGTTCCGTTGTTATTTGTCTTTATTTATGGAAGTGGTTTTGTGGGCTCGAAGCTTGGACTTTCTGAAGCGGAACCCTTTACCTTTCTTGCGATTCGTTTTTTTATTGCTGCGATTTTTTTAGGACTTATTGCCTGTTGGTCCAATGATAGCTGGCGTATTGAACACCTGATCTGGCTTATTGTCAGTAGTTTATTGCTTCAAGGGGCTTTATCTGCGGGCACTTTCTATGCGATTTTTCTTGATATGAAACCCGCAGTCTGTGCATTGATCATTGCCTTACAGCCGCTACTGGTGGCGGTTTTAAGTGGATATTATTTAGGTGAGTCTGTCAGCGTGCAGCGTTGGTTTGGCTTAGTGTTAGGTATTTCAGGGGTGGCGATTGTCGTTGCCGATGGATTAACAACACAGGGCATTAGTTTGCTCAGTTTGTCTTGGGCGCTTTTTGCTTTAGTGGGCTTAACCATGGGTCAACTTATCCAGAAAAAATATTGTACCTCTGTAGGGTTATTTTCCGGAGGGTTTATACAGACAATATCGTTAGCGCTGGTAATGTTAGTGTTGGCTGCTGCGTTTGAAACAATGGAGGTCAACTTCAGTATTCAATTTGTAATTTCTATGTTTTGGATGGCGATTGGTGTTTCTATAGGTGCATTGAGTCTATTGTATTTGATGCTTCGACAGAACACCGCGAATCAAGTGGCTTCAATGTTTTATGGTATGCCAGTGACGGCTGCTTTGGTGGCTTGGCCTTTATTTGGTCAAGCCCCTACATCGATTGATTGGCTGGGTTTTTTAATAGTGGCCATCAGTGTAGTAATTGCTAACAGTGAGGGCAGTATCTCGTCACGTTTCAAGTTTACAGGCTAAGTAGAAGGCTCTTATTACACCTGCTATGACATTTTAAGGCCATTCTGCTCTATAATACCTGCGCTGTTAATTTATATATCATTCACCAAGGGTTCTTGAGATGTTTGTTTTCGACCGACTATTGATGTTATTCGTTGCTTTGAACCTCTCTGTGACGGCTATTGCAGCAGTCGATATTTACGAATTTGATACTGAGTCCCAACGTTATCGCTACCATGTATTGGTAGAAGAGTTGAGATGCCCAAAATGCCAGAATCAGAATTTATCAGGCTCTAATTCAGAAATTGCGGCCGATTTACGCCGTGAACTGCACCGTTTATTGGTCGAAGGAAAAACCGATCGTGAAATTAAAGACTTTATGGTGGCCCGTTATGGAGATTTTGTACTCTATAAGCCTCCCTTGAAAGCTTCAACGATTATGTTGTGGGCATTCCCTATTTTACTGGTTGTCATTGGTGTTATTGTGTTGACGATGGTTGTTCGTCAACGCCGCGCGGTAAATACCAATGATCAGTCCAAATTATCGGAAGAAGACGTATCAAAGCTTAATAATCTATTGGATCAGACGAAAGAGAACTCACCCTAATGACTTTGTTTTATATCGGCGCCCTTGTATTAGTTTTTCTGGGCTTAGTATTTGCCTTATGGCCTTTTATCCAATCCAAACTTATTCAGTCATCAAACGATGATATCGACCCTTCTGAAAGGTGTTCAGCCAATGTCACATTATATCGGGATCATTTAGCTGAATTAGATCGCTCTTTAGCCCAAGGGACGATTGAGCAAGCTCAATACGATCAGTTAAAACAAGAGCTGGAACGCAACCTACTAGAGGATAATATAGGCGAGGGGAGTGAAGACCTGACTGAGAGCACGTCAAAAGGTTTGCTGAGTCCATCGATCTACACCTTGTGTATTGTTGTAGTTGTCCCTCTGATGGCAGTGATTTTTTATCATTTATTGGGTAATGCCAGTGCTTGGCAGCTAAAAGAAACTTTGGATCGCCAAGGTGAATTAGAGCAGCAATTGAGCAGGTTAGGAGGCAATCCTGCTATTGAGCGTGAACTGGATGAATTAAACCGCCAGATTGTTAGCGATTTACATGCTCATGTGGCCAAAAGACCAAAAGATTTAGAAAGTAAGATACTGCTTGCGCGTAGTGCTGTCAGCATTAACCAATTTGATAAAGCGATTGAAGCCTACCAGCAAATTATTGAGCAAGAGCCACAAGCGGCCCAAATGATGGCTGAGTTAGCCCAAGCGGTTTTTTTACAGGCGAATAATCGTGCGGTGCCCGTTGTGGGTATGCTCGCAGAAAGAGCTTTGTCTATTCAGCCCCGAAATCCTACGGCACTGGGTTTAATGGGCGTGTTTAGTTTTCAAAATGAGCAATATGCCAATGCCATTCAGCACTGGGAGACAGCTCTAGGTGTTTATCCGCCTAATTCGCCTAATGCACGTGCTTTACAAAACGGTATTACCCAAGCGCGTGCCAAGTTAGGGAGTGAGGCTGGCACAACAGCTGGCCAAAGTAATGCTGTTGCCAAAAATGATCCTCACGAGAATATTCCAGCAAAAATCAAAGTGGCGGTGTCTTTTGGCGCTCAAGTGCCAGTCAAACCAGAGTATACGGTTTTTATCTATGCTAGAGCATGGAAGGGCGCTCGTGTCCCACTGGCTATTACCCGTGTGACAGCGGCTCAATTGCCCTTAACTGTTGAGTTAAATGACACCATGGCCATGGCGCCGGGAATGAATCTAAGCAGTGCAGAACAGGTAGAAATCATTGCCCGTATGTCGCCTAGCGGTAATGCAATTACTCAGCCAGATGATTGGTTGGTCTCTATTGGTCCACTTAAGCCTCGTGTTTTGTCAGAAACCGTATACCCTCTGATTATTTCACAACCAGTGACGCCTTGATTGATAAGGGATTTTTGAATTCGGCATAAATAAGAGTTCACATTAACGCTGTTTTATCTTGTCATTAAGGTGTAATAGCGCTCTGATCCGTGTAAAATCCACCAATTCTTTCGAGAGGTAAAAAGCACCTCTCAATATCCTCTGTTTTTGGAAGTACTTTTACTGTTGATATTTCTATAAGACTATAAAGATCAATAGTTTATGGATGGTAGTTAATCTATGCGTTTAAAACATATCAAGCTTGCTGGCTTTAAATCGTTTGTGGATCCAACAACGGTTTCTTTTCCCAGTAACCTGTGTGCAGTGGTTGGTCCTAACGGCTGTGGTAAATCAAATATTATTGATGCGGTTCGTTGGGTAATGGGTGAGTCTTCAGCCAAAAACCTGCGTGGTGAATCCATGACCGATGTTATCTTTAACGGTTCAAGTAGCCGTAAGCCTGTCGGTCAGGCCTCGATTGAATTAGTGTTTGATAATAGCGATGGTACATTAAAGGGCGAGTATGCCGGCTTTAGTGAAATTTCTATCAAGCGAAAAGTGACCCGTGATAGCCAAAATATTTATTATCTTAATGGCAGTAAATGCCGTCGCCGGGATATTGTTGATATCTTTTTAGGGACGGGCCTTGGGCCACGTAGCTACTCAATTATTGAGCAGGGCATGATTTCTCGCTTGATTGAAGCGAAGCCAGAAGAATTACGGGTTTATATTGAAGAAGCCGCAGGCATATCTAAATATAAAGAACGTCGTCGTGATACTGAAAACCGTATGCGCCGGACAAAAGAAAACCTAGAACGCTTAACGGATATTCGTGAAGAGCTTGAGCGTCAGTTAGTGCGTTTGGAACGACAAGCAAAAGCGGCTGAAAAATACGCCGAGCTGAAAAAAGAAGAACGAGAAGTAAAAGCACAACTGGAAACCCTTCGCTACCGTTTGCTCGATGAAAAATCAAAACAACAACAGCAAGATATTCGCGAACGTGAACTCAAAATTGAATCCTTTGTGACTGACCGTGTCAGCCATGACACAGCAATTGAAAAATTCCGCACGGAATATACAGAACAAGGTGATAAGTTTAATGAAATTCAAGGGCGTTTTTATGGTATTGGTACAGAAATAGCGCGCTTAGAACAAAGTATTCAGCACGTTCAAGAACGCAATCGCCAATTGCAGGAAGATTTATCTCAAGTAGAGAGAGAATCCAAAGAGACTGCAGAACACCTTAGCAGTGATCAGGAAAAAATACAGACATGGGAAGTTGAACTTAAAGAAATTGAGCCTGAACTAGAATTGCTCCAGTCTGCTGAAAATGACTCAGGTACAGATTTATTGGAAGCTGAAGAGTTGATGCAGGTGTGGCAACAGGAATGGGATGAATTCAACCAAAAAGCGGCGGAGCCTCGCCAGCGTGCAGAAGTTGAGCAATCTCGTATTCAGCATTTGGAGCAAGTACAAACCCGTTTACTTGAACGTATTCGACGCCTTGAATCGGAAGATATTGAAGAGTCAACCGATGATCAAGCAGAAGAAATCCCCTTGTTGCAAGAAGCGCTCAGCGAAGTCGAACTGTTACGAGAAGACAAGCAAGCTCAAATTGAAACGGTCGCTCAACAGATTGATGAAAATCGCCAGTCTATTGGTACCACAGAAGTTGCCCTTAATGATTACCGCAGCCAGTTACAAAAAGCTCGTGGTCGCCATGCTTCTCTTGAAGCATTACAGCAAGCGGCTGTTTCGGGTGGTAAAAAACTTGATGCGTGGTTAGACGATCAATCATTAAAATCTAACCCGCGTTTATTATCCGAGTTAACTGTAGACCCTCAATGGCAGCAGTCTGTCGAGATGGTATTAGGTGATGCCTTGCAAGCAGTTTGTGTCAATGGTCTTGATGCAGTGGCATCAATGCTGGAATCACTGGAGCAGGGTAGTCTGGTATTGTTGGATTCTCAGTCAGGCCAATCGAGCGAAGCGCCATCAGCGATTAATTTGCCTAGCTTAGTCAGTAAAGTCAGTGGTAGCAGCGATACCTCCGCACTATTGGCGAATGTTTATATTGTGGATGATCTATCTACCGGCTTATCGACTCGTCAACAGCTGGGCAAGCACGAATCACTGATTACCCCCGAAGGTATTTGGATAGGTCCTAACTGGTTGCGTATTAAACGTGCAGCTGACAGTGAGGCCAGTGTCTTAGCTCGGCAGAAAGACTTAGAAGCCGTGACTCAAAATATCGAAGACTTGGAACAAAAAGTAGAGCAACTGGCTGAACAACTGCAAACTGCACGTGATAATCTCAAAAGCTATGAACAGCAAAGAGAGCAAGTGCGTCGTGAATTGGATGAGAAAAATAAACAGTTCCATGAACAGCAATCAAGCTTAAGTGCTTTGCAGGTACGTATTGAGCAAGATGCTATGCGCCGCCAAAAAGTCGCAAGTGATATTGCTGAAGCCAAAGAGCAGATGGATTCGGAATCAGAGAACTTATCTCAAGCACGTATGGTGCTAGAAGAAGCTATCGCCTTGATGGAACAAGATACGGAAAAGAAAGAGTCATTATTGAATCGTCGCGATGAAATCCGTGGACGTCTTGATCAGAGCCGGCAACGTGCTCGTCATGATAAAGATAAATTGCATGCACTCGCCATGCGGCACCAGTCGATTAAGACCCAATTGCAATCGATTATGGATACCATGCAGCGTTTGCAAGAACAATCAACGCGCTTGGAAACCCGTAAAGAGCAATTACAGTCGACTATTGGTGACAGCTCTGATCCCACAGAAGAACATAAACTCGATTTAGAAGTTCTACTCGAAAAACGTATTGGTGTTGAAGAAGAGCTATCGTCTGCTCGTAAACAAGTCGAGCTAGTCGAGCAGCAGCTACGCGATTCAGAACAAGCGCGTTCACGTATTGATACTGAATTGCAATCTCTCAGAGGTAAACTGACGGAAGTGAGGTTAGCCGCGCAAACAATTCAAGTTCAACGGGAAACGATTGCTAAGCAATTACTTGAAGACGGTAACGAATTAGATGCACTATTAGAGCAATTGCCTGAAGATGCCGCTGAAGCGCCCTTTGAGACAGAGCTTGAGCAAATTCATAATCGTATTACACGCCTTGGTGCGATTAATTTGGCGGCCATCGACGAGTATAAAATTGAATCTGAGCGTAAAAATTATCTGGATTCACAAAATGCTGACTTACAAGATGCATTGGAAACACTCGAAAATGCCATCATCAAAATTGATAAAGAAACGAGAACACGCTTCAAAGAAACCTTTGATGAAGTGAACAGTGGCATTCAGGAACTGTTCCCGAAAGTATTCGGAGGTGGTCATGCCTACCTAGAGTTAACGGGTGATGACTTACTCGATACAGGTGTTGCGATTATGGCGCGACCACCGGGTAAACGAAACAGTACTATTCACCTGCTTTCAGGTGGGGAAAAAGCCTTGACTGCAATTGCCTTAGTATTTTCTATCTTCCGCTTAAATCCAGCACCTTTCTGTATGCTGGATGAGGTCGATGCACCATTGGATGATGCGAATGTTGGCCGTTATGCTCGTATCGTTGAAGAGATGTCTTCACAAGTTCAGTTTATCTACATTACCCATAATAAGATCGCTATGGAAATGGCTCATCAGCTTATGGGGGTGACCATGCACGAGGCCGGTGTTTCGCGTATGGTAACGGTAGATGTAAACGAAGCAGCAGAGTTGGCAGCGGTTTAATGGGTTCTTTGTGTACAATATATGAATTGTGTGACTTTAAGTCTCAAAATGTTTCAAAAGTACAGCAAAAACAGTTGCGTATCGGCTTATGCTTATGAATAATCACACTAAGTTTATTTTGATCAGTCGTATATAAGAGTATGGACCAGTACTGGTTAACCATTATTATCGTTTTATTGATTGTTGGCATCGTTTTCGATGGCATCCGTCGCATGCGCAACGCTAAGCGAGATTCGCTTAAGATGTCGCTGCGCCCGGTGAATAGAGATGCCGATGATGTTCTTGATGAAGACAAAGATTACGGCAGTGAATTCCCTAATGGTGGTGCCCGTGTCAGTGATCGACAAATAGATCCCGAGCGCATCAAACAAGTTCGCAGCAAATATAATTTTGGTTCGGATATCCCTGCGTGGCGCGACAAAGTTGCTGATAAAATTGCTGAGCATACCGGCATGAAAAAGGCAGATGAAAAAGAAGCCAGTCAAGCCTCTTCTCGAATAGAACCTTCATTTGATCATGAAGTAGATCCACTGCTCGATAATGTGGATGACGATAGGGTTTTAGAAGAAGAGCTCAGCGTTACTGAGTCTGTAACATCCACATATGAAAGCGCTTACGAAACCAGCGCTTACGAAAATAGCTCTACAGAAGCCTCTTACCTACAAGAAAATCAAATTGAAGAAGACGTCGATTATGATACACATCTCGATCAGCCTGAAATTGATCTAAATGAGGATGTTGTACCTGAAGCCGCAGAAGTAATGCTAGAGCAAGAAGCCTTAGTTCAAGAACCGGCTTCACGTGAACCGGTGCAAACTAGCTTAAATTTAGAAGACTCTGTGCCGATGTTAATGGATTCATTGGAAGGCAATGAATCCGGCGCGAGCGATATGCAAGAAATCCGTACAGTGGCCATTAATATTGAAGCGAACGCCGAAGATGCAGATGGGGCTATTGAAACACATTCAGCCAATAAACCTCGTTACGAATCGAAATATGTTGATCATGCCAAGCAGACGGTTGAACATAAAAAACAATCCCAGCAAAAAAATAAGCAAGCCGATAGCGAACAGAAAAATAACCAAAAAGAGAAAGAGCTTCAGGATGTATTGGTTATTCACGTCAAAGCGGCAAAAGATGAGTATTTTTATGGCAGCGACTTGCTGGATTTAATTCTTGAAAATGGAATGCGCTATGGGGAGATGAATATCTTCCACCGTCATGCAGACGAAGATGGGGAAGGCCCTATTTTATTTAGTATGGCTAATATGGTTAAGCCCGGTATTTTTGATCTTCATACCTTTGAAGAGTTCAGCACCGTTGGTTTGAGTTTCTTTTTGCCTTTGCCGACAGAACTTAATAACAATATGGAAGCCTTCGATGTGATGTTGGCTACTGCGAAAGATATTGCCGATAAATTATCGGGTGAGCTTAATGACGAACAGCGTAGCGTTTTAACGGGCCAAACAATTGAACATTATCGCGAGCGAATTCGCGACTTTACACGGCGACAGCAGTTAGAAAAAAATAAACCATGACCAAAGAAGTTGTTAACGAAATATCCACCTTACGCAACCAACTCCATCACCACAATTATCTTTATTACGCACTCGATGATCCGCAAATTCCTGATGCTGAGTATGACCGTCTACTTCGGCGTTTACAGGAATTAGAACAAGCTAACCCTGAGCTCATTACGCCTGACTCTCCCTCTCAGCGGGTAGGAAGTACGCCGCTTGATGCTTTTTCCCAAGTGGCGCACGAGTTACCCATGCTCTCTCTAGATAATGCCTTCAGTGATGAGGAGCTTGACGATTTTAATAAGCGTATTACTGATCGTTTGGATACGGATGAAATTATTGAATATGCCTGTGAACCGAAGTTAGATGGTATTGCCGTTAGCCTGATGTATGAAAACGGAGTACTGGTATTAGGTGCCACCCGCGGTGACGGTACGACCGGTGAAGATATTACCCAAAATGTAAAAACCATTGGTTCCATACCTCTAAGGCTCAGCGGTAAAGGTATTCCTCAACGGCTTGAGGTGCGCGGTGAAATTTATATTCCGAAGGCAGGTTTTGAAAAACTGAATAAAATCGCTGAAGAAAAAGATGAAAAGCGTTTTGTGAACCCGAGAAATGCCGCTGCTGGTAGTTTACGACAATTAGATTCTAAAATTACCGCCCAGCGACCACTCGAAATGTGTGCATACAGTGTCGGTGTAGTCGAAGGCCTTGGCGAAAATAATGAATTTCCCACACAACATGGTGCTATCTTAGAGCAATTATCGGTTTGGGGTTTTCGTATTAACCGTGAAATGAAAGTCGTTCAGGGTATTACTGCTTGCCAAGACTATTACCAACAGTTATCGGAAAAACGGAATAGCTTAGCCTACGAAATTGACGGTATCGTCTACAAAGTGAATGATATTGCTTTACAGCAACAGTTAGGCTTTATTTCAAGAGCGCCCCGCTGGGCAATCGCCCGTAAATTTCCGGCACAGGAAGAACTAACCCAATTAATGGGTGTTGAGTTCCAAGTGGGCCGTACAGGAGCCATTACTCCGGTGGCACGGTTACAGCCGGTTTTTGTAGGTGGCGTCACGGTATCGAATGCCACATTGCATAATGAGGATGAGGTTAGGCGTTTAGACGTTCGAGTCGGTGATACGGTGATTATCCGTCGAGCAGGCGATGTGATTCCACAAATCGTTTCTATTGTTGAAGGCCGCCGTCCCGCGGGCGCGAAGGAAGTCGTTTTTCCTAATGAATGCCCTGTTTGCCAATCACCGATTGTGCAAGTGCCCGGAGAAGCTGTGAAGCGTTGCAGTGGCGGCTTAGTCTGTGGCGCGCAATTGAAAGAGGCAATTAAACATTACGCATCTCGTAAAGCCATGGATATTGACGGTTTGGGTGATAAGCTCGTCGAGCAATTAGTGGATGAGGGTTTGATCGATTCGGTTGTGGGTTTATATCACCTTGAGCTTGAGTCCGTTGCTGCGCTTGAGCGAATGGGCAATAAGTCGGCAGAGAACCTATTAAAGGCGATAGAGGTATCCAAGCAAACCAGCTTGGCTCGTTTTATTTACAGTTTGGGTATTCGAGAAGTCGGTGAGGCAACCGCACGTAATTTGGCACAAGCCTTTGGTCAATTAGAGGATTTACTGGCAGCGGATACAGAGAGGCTATTAGCTATTAATGATGTCGGCCCTATAGTCGCTGGCTTTATTGGTGATTTCTTTGTCCAAGATGAGAACCAAAAGATGATTGAGCAATTGCAGTCACAAGGTGTATCGTGGCCTGAGGCAATAATGGGGGATGGTTCCTCAACACCATTACCATTAAAAGATAAAATCTATGTACTGACAGGTTCATTAGCGGTTCTTACCCGTGATCAAGCAAAAGAAAAATTACAGTCACTGGGCGCCACTGTTACTGGTAGTGTTTCCAAAAAAACCGATTGCTTGGTTGCAGGCCCCGGTGCAGGTTCCAAGTTACAAAAAGCCGAGCAATTAGGGCTTGCCGTTATCGATGAAGATCAATTGATTGCACTATTTGAGGAAAATGGAGTAACGCTATGAAAGCTTTACTGATAACCGCTGTATTATGTCTATTGGTCTCTGGTTGTGTCACTTCACCGCCGCAACAGGTGGGTAATATATGCAGTATCTTTGATGAAAAAAGCCGTTGGTACAAAAAGGCGAAAAAGTCGGAAAAACGCTGGGGCTCACCCATCTCAACCATGATGGCGATGATGCACCAAGAGTCGCGCTTCCGGGCAAAAGCCAAGCCGCCGCGAACAAAGATATTGTGGATAATCCCCGGGCCTCGCAAAAGTGATGCCTATGGCTATCCTCAGGCAAAAGACAGTACTTGGGCTTGGTATAAGAAAAGTAGTGGTAACCGGGGTGCCGATAGGGATGACTTTGGTGATGCCATTGATTTTATTGGCTGGTACAATGTTCAAACAAATAAGAAAAACCGTGTTAGTCTGGATAATACCCGTAATTTGTATCTAGCCTACCATGAGGGCCATGGTGGTTATGCTCGTGCTACTTATAGGAAAAAGGGCTGGTTGGTTAATGTGGCTAACAAAGTCGATCGACGAGCTACTACCTATAAACAGCAGTTACAGGGCTGTGAAAAGCGTCTCAATAGAAGTGGTTTTAGCCTATGGCCTTTCTAGGCTCTAGCTAAAACGTAGTCAATAGTAAGGGGATAGTTGTGGAGCAGGAATCAATAGTTTACGGTTGTATCAAAGGTTCGTCGTCCTTATCGGCCGCAGAATTATTTGATCAAATAACCACAAATAAAAAAGCCATTCTTGCTTTGCCTTCAGTAGATGATTGGCCTTTCCTTACCCAAGAAATGTTTTCAGTTCCTCGTTTTCGTATGGACGGCTCAGCCGGTCAAACCAATGTGACACATTTTGGTATGTCATATAACGGCGTTGAATACGAATGGTCTGAGTGGATCAAAAAGTTTGAAGCCCTCTTAAAAGCCATGTACTGGCAGTCAGCTGTTGTTCATTTGGAAACAGAATTAACGGGTATGCATACCTTTATGTGGGAAGCAGTTGATAAAAACCATATTCCCGGTAGCGATGATTTTAATATTCGTTGTGAATGGAATCATGAATTGGGTCTAGTTGATACTGCATAAGGCTTATCCGTGCTTAATCATGAACAAATTGAAGCCCTTCAGTCTTTCCAGCCTAAACTGATTTTTTTTGATATAGACGGTACCTTACTGAATACAGAAGGGAATTATTCAGCTCATTTAGAACAGCAACTCCAACGTTTACATTCTCAAGGGGTAAAACTTGCCGTTGCTTCCGGCCGCCCAGCGATTGCCGCTCAGTTTTTGTTTGATCGATTACCATTAACTTCAGCAGGTCTATTTTGCACAGGTACTGAACTTTACGAACCTAAAAATAAAAAACATTTACAACTGCATTTACTCAACTCAAGTGATCTAAGTCAGTTGTATGGAGTTGTTAAAAACCAAGCGCTTTATTGCGAATTTTATACGCCGGATTTTTATACCTTTGATCCCTCTATAGCAACTAGTCAGCCTGATCATAACGATATTAATCAAATCCATAGTCAGCACTTGCGTATTCCTTCAACGCCAATGACTGCAGAACAAGTATTGCAACAGGAACTGCCGATTACCAAACTGTTATTGGGGGTGAACCAAAAAAAGCAGGGAGACTCCTTACATGCTTTAGTAGAGGCTTTTCCGCAACTAGAATTTGCCTTTGCCCATTTCCTGGCTCGCCCGGATTGGTTGTTTGCCAGCGTTATTCCTAAAACTGCCGATAAGAACACTGGCTTTGATACATTATTAAAATACCATCAGATAAGTGCTGAAGAGGTAGCGGCCTTTGGGGATTCGCACTCCGATACTGTTTTTTTGCAGCGAGCAGGGCTAGGTATAGCAATGGGCAATGCCAGTGAAGTGGTGAAAAAAACAGCAAATATAAGTACCTTAACGGCAGATAATGATGGTGTTGCCGTAGCACTTCAGTATTTCAATTAAATTCCGCTACAAAAGCAGCTAACATACTGTTCTTTAAGGATTAATTGATTTATGGTGCAATATTGACTAAGTTGTAAGTATATTTTTAAGGTTTTCGATAATAGTTTTTGTGGTGGTGATATAGGTTTTATCACCTTTAATCCCTAATAATAACAGACACATGACCGAGGTTCTCAATATGGACCAGCACACAACAATTAGTGACATGTTTGCTTCTGTTTGCAAACAGTATAAAGATACCCCTGCTTTTACCTGTTTAGGTAAGTCCATTACCTTTGGTGAATTGGATATATTAAGCCGCGATTTTGCCGCTTATCTTCAGCACCATACAACACTTGCCCCTGGTGATCGCCTTGCAGTGCAATTACCTAATATTCTCCAGTACCCAGTCGTATTATTTGGTGCTATTCGTGCTGGTGTTGTTATTGTGAATACTAACCCCTTATATACCGGTAGAGAGTTGGAACATCAACTCGCTGATTCAGGTGCAAAAGTGTTAGTGGTGTTAGCTAATTTATCAAAAGCAGCTGAAGAGGTGATTGATAAAACCAATATTCAGCATGTAATTGTTACAGAAGTGGCTGACTTGCATGGTTTTCCTAAGCGCCAATTGATTAATGGCGTTTTACGCTATATTAAAAAACAAGTGCCAACATGTTACTTTCCTTCCTCCGTTAAATTTCGTCGTGCTTTAGCGTTAGGCAAGCGCGATGATTTTACTGATGTACATCGTGATCCTAATGATTTGGCTTTTTTACAATATACTGGTGGTACCACTGGTGTGGCAAAAGGCGCGATGTTATCGCAGTCTAATATGCTAGGTAATAATCGACAGATACTTAAAATTTGGGATCAATATTTAGATAAGGGCAAAGAAAGTTGGCTCGCTCCATTACCGCTGTATCATATTTATGGTTTTATGATGCATTGTATGGTGTTGTTCTCGGTTGGTGGCCAAAGCGTATTAATTCCTAACCCGCGAGAATTAGACACTGTTGTGAAAGCATTCCAAAAAAATAAACTCACAGGAATGGTGGGTTTAAATACCTTATTTGTTGCACTTTTACGTAATCAAACCTTTAAAAACTTAGATTTTAGTTCACTGCATTACACTATTTCCGGTGGCATGGCCTTACTTGAAGATACCGCAAACCATTGGGCCGAATTAGTGGGTAATCGACCGATTGAAGGTTACGGCCTAACAGAAACATCCCCCGTGGTGACCTCTAATGACCCTAAAAATCCCTTGGTAAATACTATCGGCCTTGCTTTGCCTGAAACTGAATTAAAAGTGATTGATGAAGATGGTAATCCACAAGCTACCGGTGAACCCGGCGAGTTGTGTGTTAAAGGTCCGCAGGTAATGCAGGGCTACTGGCAGCGAGAAGAGGCAACTGCCGGTGTTCTCAGTCATGATGGTTGGTTACGTACCGGTGACATTGCTACTATTGCAGAAGATGGTTATGTGCGTATTGTTGATCGACAGAAAGATATGATTATTGTTTCTGGTTTTAATGTTTACCCGAATGAGGTCGAAAATGTTTTAACTTCACACCCAGAAATTATTGAAGCTGCAGTAATCGGCATTGATGATGAAAACAGTGGTGAAGCAGTGAAAGCCTTTATTGTGAGGACCGAAGGCAGTGAAATCGAAGATCATGAAATTAAAGCCTATTGTCGAGAGTCGTTAACAGCCTATAAAGTACCGCGTCATTATGAATTCCGTACAGAATTGCCCAAAACCAATGTGGGTAAAGTATTGCGGCGTGAGTTGCGTGAGGAAAAGCCTGCAGATTAAGCACAAAATAATCCTATGAGTATCATTGCAAACAATACAGCATTAATTTTATCCGGCGGTGGTGCTCGTGCTGCATATCAAGTAGGTGTTTTACAAGCATTAAAAGATATCTTGCCGCCACAAAATAATCCTTTCCCTATTATTGTTGGCACCTCAGCAGGTGCTATCAATGCTGTATCTCTGGCATCCAATAGTAATGACTTTCAGTATGGTGTTGAAAACCTCCAACGCTTGTGGAGTGAATTAAATATTGATAATGTATTTCGCACAGGCTGGCGAGATTTAAGCGGCGGCGCCTTTCGTATTGCGCGGTCGTTTTTTCATGAAGGTGTGGATTACCATCGACCACTCAGTATATTGGATAACTCACCTCTTAATAGTTTTTTAAAACAAAATATTGTCTTCCCTGATATTCAAAAAAACATTGATCGTGGTATTTTAAAGGCCATTTCAGTTGCGGCATTGGGTTATACCTCCAGCAACTCGGTTAATTTTTTTCAAGGTGAAGACGAAGTTGAAGAGTGGCGGCGTTTTCGTCGCTTGGGTGTACGAACCACCATAGGTATGGAACATTTATTAGCATCTTCGGCTATCCCTTGGGTGTTTCCAACGGTACGTATTGGCAAACAGTATTATGGCGATGGTGCTATGCGTCAGCTTGCACCGATTAGTCCCGCATTACATTTAGGTGCCGATAAAGTATTCATTATTGGTGTCAGTGGCAACCGTGCAGGTCTATTAAAACGCCGTCGCGTATTAGTTCGACATCCACCGTCTATGGCGCAGATGGCAGGGCAAATGCTTAACAGTGCATTCATTGATAGCCTTGAAGGTGATATTGAGCATCTTGAACGGGTCAATAAGCTCGTTGATTTAGTTCCAGAAGAGGTGCGTAACGCGCAAGAAATTCCGCTGCGCCCAATCAAAAGTCTAGTGATTTCACCCTCGAAAGAAATGGATAAAATCGCAGGTCGCCATGTACGTTACCTACCAAAAACTCTTCGACTTTTTTTACGTTCTTCTGGTGCAACCGCTAAAAGTGGCGGTTCTGCCATTGCCAGTTATTTACTCTTCTCGCACTCTTTTACCAAAGAACTGATCGACTTAGGTTATCAAGATGCCATGTGGGAAAAAGATGCTATTGAAGAGTTCTTCGGTTATTAAAACCTATCATTTTAACCTAATTGTCATAATTAACTTCTACTCTTGCCGACTGATTATTAAACAACAAGTCTGGGAGTATTTAATGAAATTATCACCAATCGTATTGTGCGGTGCTTTAATCACAGCCTGTACAGCAGTGTCCGCCGACTATAACAGTTACCAAAGTCTATTAAGGCAAGACGTTCCTAGTATTTCACTCAAAAAATTGGGGACTTACGAAAGCGGTTTAATCGATGAAAGTGCCGCTGAAATAGTTGCTTACGATAAGCGTAGCAAGCGTGTATTTGTGACCAATGCAAATGATCAAAGTGTTGATGTGATATCTATTCGTAACCCTTTTAATCCATATAAATTATTTTCAATTGACTTAACACCTTATGGCGAGCCTAACAGTGTTTCCATCTCTAAGGGTATTGTTGCAGTTGCCGCAGCAGCGGATGAAGTTGATAAAGCAGGGCAGGTGGTTTTCTTTAATCGCCATGGCCGTTTTTTAAATGCTTTAACGGTTGGTTTTTTACCGGATATGCTGACTTTCTCTCCTGATGGTAAAAAATTAGTGGTTGCTAATGAAGCAGAGCCTAATGATGAATATACAATTGATCCGGAAGGTTCTATCAGTGTTATCAGTATCAATAAACCCGTTAAATATTTAACCCAAGCGAATGTGGCGACCGCTGATTTTACTGCGTTTAATAATGCAGAACTGGATGAGTCTGTTCGTATCTTTGGCCCTGGTTCTTCTGTTGCCCAAGATCTTGAACCTGAGTATGTAGCTATCTCAGGCGACTCTTCAACAGCATATGTTGCGCTTCAGGAAAATAATGCACTTGCTGTAGTTGATTTAGATAATGTTGAAGTCACTGATATTATCGGTTTAGGAACAAAAAACTACAACACCATTCAAAATGCCATTGATGCAAGTGATAAGGATGATACGGTTAATATTCAGCCGTGGCCCGTAAAAAGCTTTTATCAACCAGACTCCATTGCTGCCTATGAATTTGAAGGCCAAACTTATGTTGTGACTGCCAATGAAGGTGATGCCCGTGATTATGATGGTTTCTCTGAAGAAGATCGTGTGGATGATTTAACACTAGATCAGTCGATCCTTGATGCATACCCTAATATTCAAGATGAGGATCAACTAGGTCGCTTAAAAATCACCACCGTAAATGGTGACTTTGATAATGATGGTGATGTGGATCAAATTTTTGGCTATGGCGCACGCTCATTCTCTATTTGGAATACAACCACGGGTAGTATTGTTTATGATAGCGGCTCTGACTTTGCCCGTATTACAGCGTCAATTTCTTCAGAGTTATTTAATGGTAATGACAAGCGCAGTGATGACAAAGGCGCAGAGCCTGAGGCATTAACATTAGGTAAAATAGGCAAAAATACTTATGCCTTTATTGGTCTTGAGCGTACTGGCGGTATTATGGTGTACGATATTTCTAATCCCTACTCACCTCACTTTGTAGAGTACGTCAATAACATTAATTTAGACGGTGATGTTGATGAAGGAACTGCGGGTGATGTCGCACCAGAAGGCCTTGTTTTTATTTCTGCTAAAGATAGTCCAATCCGTAAACCACTACTAGTAGTTGCTAATGAAGTCAGTGGCACAACAACAGTATATGCAATCAAAAAAGATAGAAAGCATAAGCGTTATTATCACTATCGATAAGCAAAAAATAAAAAGGAAAATAAAACCCCGCTGTGTTAAATCAAGCGGGGTTTTTTATTATATGTCGGTAGCGGTATAAGTCACCCTTATACTGGGGGCAATAAAGGCAGAGTCGCTCACACCAGCAGTTTCAGTGACAACCCCTATGGCTGTTGCAGTCGCGCTTAGGTTTGAATCAGCAATTGCATTGTTAATGAGATTAGCCAAACCACTAACAGCAGATTTACGTGAAACAAAGCCAAATACAATATGTTGCCCAATAATGGAATCCAATTCTTTCCCGAGAATAACGCCCCCACACCCTAATAGCGAATTGTTGATTTCTTGTTCTGATATTTCTAGGTCGCGGCTTAATTTATTATAAAATGGGGTGATAGTACTGATTTGCCCTGCGTAACTTGCAAAGGTTTGGCGTTCTATAGCATTCATTAAAAATTTCTTGATTTTAGGAATGCGATTGTCAATTAATTTTTCAACCGTTTCTCGCGTACAAGCATCGCCTGCAAATGCAATAGGAATAGCGCCATAAACGTGCATAGGGCTTTTTAAGGCATTACCATCTGCACGCATAATACCACTAATGGTAGTGCGCCCCATATTAGGTGTCAGTGCAGTAATATGACGACCATCTACTTGTGCTCCTGTTGTTTTCCAGACAAACTCATTTTTGTGTTTTTTATAAGAAATATTGGAAGAGCCGGGAATACCCATAATAGAATCAAATTGAATGGTATAAAAATAGCCTTTCCTTTTGGGGATTTTAGTATGAAAAGCACGGTTAAAAGAAAAGGTGACGTTTGCTGTAGGAAAGCGGGCTAAATTGCCAAACTCACTGCGACGATCAATCAAAGGTGCATCTTTAACATCATTGGGATCAAAATTACCTGATACTTTAACGCTACCACTTTCACAGGCAGTGAGAGTGAATAAAACAAAAACTACGTAAAAAGTTTTTTTTAACATAGGGAATATCCTTAATTTATATGAAGTAATTACATTTCCAATTGTAGGCAGCTTGCAAAGATTGGTGTTATACCAATAGATAGGTATTGATTATGAAGAGATTACATTACTGCTTGCTTTATAAAAGACACCAAACACTACGTTTAAAGACAAAATTTAAGCTGTATAGTATTTCGGTATTTTTTAAAATACGGCATACCCCTAAACTTAGGGATAGTCATATTAATTGTATAGGTTATAATTTTTCTAAGTTTTACGGTTAAATTTATACGGTTTAAATTCGTCAATAAAAAGGAGAAGGTAATGGAATCATATAATAATAGTTTAAATCATTTATCAATTAAAATTTTCACTGTCATTTTTTTAATTTTATTATGTTGTAAAGGCTATGCTGAACCCTACGGTTATTCTGTTGATTCAGAATCATATTGCTATCGTGAGCGCGTGTGCAATAAAAAAATAAGTGATATTAGTCATAGCCACCAATATACACCTATAAAAGATATAGCTTATAACTCCCATCCTATTTACGACGATCTCTCTTTCGAGATTATTTATAATTCTATTCATAGAGAGTTGTATATATATGGTGATCAAGAGGAAGAAAACTTTGCTCGTGTTGAGATTGTAGAATCCAGTCCATTAGTTTATCAAAAAACGGTAAAATTAAGGGTCACTCTAAATTCAGGCGGAGTTGCCTCTGGCAATAGTATCGTTGAAGACTTTATTTTATATACGCCAGCGGAAGCAATACCGTCATCCGGCTCTAAAAACTCATCTAGTTCTTCTCCTCAACCTCTTATTGTAGAAATTTACTTTAATGGTGGAAGCCAAAATAATCGCTTTGAAAACTTAACAAATATTCCTTCTTGGGCTTCAGGAGAAGAGGGCGATGATGTCTTTATTGGTGGTTCATCAATTGATCATTTTTTTGGAAACGCAGGTAATGACCGTTTAGATGGAAATGCAGGTAACGATCGCCTAGATGGCGGTTTTGGTAATGATGTTTTAAGAGGAGGGGCAGGTAACGATTGGTTGAAAGTGAAAGCCACACAAAATGTTGCAGATGCTAATCTCCTATGCGGTGGAGACGGTGCTGACCACCTTATTGCAGCCCCAGGCTCTATTGTAAACAACGATTTACACAGTGAGCTCACCGATAATGAAGATGATGGTTACGAAGATATATTAGAGGGGTATTCAAGTACCGGAACGGCAACAACTTATTTTTTCACCGCAAGTGATGACACAATTATCGAAAATGGAAATACTATAGAAGAGGATAGTTTTTCATATCCCACGCCAGCATTTATAGATTGTGGCAGCTAAGTAGTGATAGTTATCGATATAACCGTTATGTAACAATAATTACAGCATTAAAAAAGCCCTTGTAAAAGAGGTCTGTATTGGCTTTTTATAAATCTTTTTGACGAATGCACTCCATATTTGAAAAAGATTTAGCACTAACGGCTAATGTACAGTTAATTAAAAAACCATTTCCTTTTTCAGGGAAATACTCAAATGCTATATGCAAGGTTTTATCTTTCATTACAACTTTATCAGCATAAACACCTGAAATGTTTTTAGTAAAACTTAACTGCTCACCATTCTTTAAGGTTACAGAATTAACGGCTAGTGATTCTAATAAAGCAAACTCAGGTGTGGCTATTCGTTCAATATAAATCACGGGTGAATAATCGGGATAAGATCGAATAACGCGCACAATCTCATTCCCTATTCTAAAACTATCCAGCTCAGCAACAGCTAAAGGAATATGGGGTTGTTTTTTTACATTATCTGCTTGTGCGCAAGACACAGATAAAATAATTAATAGAAATAAATAAAGTTTATTCATAATTCTCTCTTATGGGGTGCTTGTTGTTACCTGAGGCTTTTTAATAGTAGTTGAAGGTGTTTTTGCTTTAGCGATGAAGTCACTGCGCTTTTTAAATCTACCCTGTGGTACATTAGGCCAATTTTTTTTATCTTGAATAGCCTTTTTAAATTTAGCAATATTATTATTAACAACCAAGGTTTGTAAAAACTTTCTTGATGTTGGGGTATAGTCACCTCTGTACTTTAAATCTACGACCACATCTTTAATGTAAGTGTTTAATTTAGACCAGTCAACACTACCATACTGTCTAACCGTGGTGCTCTTACCTGAAATTCGCTTCACAACATTTAATTCGTCGTTATAGCTAATTTTAAATAGTTCATATTGCATAGTATGACTAATCTGGTAGTCAAGTAGGTCATTATTAATGACAAAACGCTTGGCTCTGGCACCACGTAAGCCAGCAGCTTGTTTTAATATGGCTGCCTTGCTTGTAGAAATCCCAGCTTTTATTAAATCACTTGATATTTTACTTTGTGTCTTTTGTGAGCAATCATATCCTCTACCAATAGTAAGTCCAGAGTAAGAAGAAGGAATGTGTAGTTTTCGACTATGGTAAAAACCGCCTTCCGTTCCTTCAGACTCCCATGTCAAAAGGCCGAAAGTAGGGGGCTTATAGGATACAGGTTGAAAAAGTCTCTTGAGAATAGCTTTGAGTGAGGTAAAGGTTTTACCTCGAGCATCAACACGGCTATCTGGATTAGCTGATTTTAGTAAAGTGGATTGATAGTCACTAATAGCTTGTTCTAGGGTTGCATCAGTTTTATCGGTAATAGGTAACGTTGGTTTTTGTCTGCTTCTCAAATAGGCATTTAAGAGTGCTCTTACAAGCTTTACGTCATTGGCTAAATTATGACCTGCTTTGCCAACAGATCCGCGAATAGTCAGATTATTCATTTGTCACTCCATATCCATGCTTAATTAATGTTATCGAAAGTCCTATCATTCCAAAGAACATAGCTGATTCGAAACTTATAGTAATTTTTAAGAAATATGAGTGACACAAGTCACTTTTTAACTTTTGGTTGAAGTGATTATTAATGATTGCTCCAATTAAGATCAACTGATGTCTATATAAAACGAAGTGCTTAAGTGTACTAAAGTCTTTTATTTTTGTTGATATTTACGCCATTATGATTTGTAAAGCTTTTCACTGCTTTGAAAAAAGTAGCAAATCGTTTACCCTCAACCAACAAAAATAATAAAATCGGCGAGGTAAGACTTAATAACCTTATCTTTTTATTTTACTTCCCCTTGTTTTAGAAAAATAGAGTGTGGTTTATGTCTGTTGTTCGCCCAAAGCAGGCTTAGGCCTGAATGGCATAATTTTATCACTTCGCCTCCTTTTAGATTTTTATAGCGTAGATTAAATATTAATAAAAGGAAATGAATAAATAGAACTGCAAAAATATCTAGACTTGAAAGTGAAGAGTCTACGAATGCAAATAAAAAAATCAAGGACTTAACCATGGCTAAAGAAATTACTATAGGAGTTATAGCAGCATTGCTCGCTTCATTAATTACCTGGTTTTCTATTGGATTTAAAGATAATTTATCAAAAATTGAACTTCAAAAAGTTGCTGCTGAAATAAAAAATGATGATGATTTTTTTAAAGTCCTGATAGACGAATTTATTAAAGATGGTAGATTTAAAGGAAATGATGGCGAAGGGATTGGAAATGTGGTTCAACAAGGGGCTAATTCGTGCATGGAAATTGGAAGGATTCACCAAATATGCTGGGGGTCTGAAAAACTTGATCGTCCACCAAATGACCCCCATGTTAGATTGTTTAATTTTAAATTTGCAAAAAAGTTCACAGACGTACCCGTAGTTACAACTGGAGTTCATTCTAATTACCCAAAGACTGGAGACGCCTTTGGCGTATATCATTATACTTTGAGCAAAGAAAATTACGTAGGTGCTGTAATAGAATTTGAAAAAAATGAATCTCCGTCCCCAGTGCTCATGCAATATTTTGCAGTCGGCAAAAAAATGAAAGGAGATTCAAAAAGCATTACCGGAAACTAGTTAATTATTTCGCTAAAATTCACAGTTAGTTAGGAGCTATAGAAATTTTGAAGATTGGGGTATATGTATGAAAGAAGCGCTTTTTGGTGGATTAGTTGGGGCTGTTTTAACTGCGCTATTTTCGTTTTTTCATTATAACTATCAACACAAACTCGAGCAAAAATCTTTAGTATATGGTCGTTTAGTAAATGAATATTCAGATCCTACTTTTGTTCACAGAGCCGCGAAATCGACAAGCAAGCTACATTGGTATCAACTGGGTGCAATTGTTAACCATCTAGAAATTATTGGTGATGAGAAGGCAGCAAAAGCGGTACAGGCTTTCTATCACTCAGGTGCTTCTGAATGGGGCACAGCAAAAGACGGTGCGAGTAAAGACGTGTATAAAAAAGAATGGGACTCTTTGAAAGTAATATTAAAGTCAGATTGAGTTTAAGATATAAATTTGGAGTTACAACACATAAACTAACTACACGCCTTCTAAATGAGAATATCTAAATGCTGTTGACTATTGATACACTAAAACTTTACTAAGGTCTTCAAGGTGGAATTTTGTGCCATCTGTTAAAAATAAATCAATAACTGAAATCGATACCACAAAAGACGTTGGTTAAGAATTGGGTTAATATTTACACATCGCCCAAAGCGGTGGTTGGCATGCAAAGTAACAAGTACTCGCCTTTTCTAGCTGTCATTCATTAGTATGACATCTTGAACAAATTAGTTTAATAACTCAAAACAATATTTAACCAACAAGAAGTCACTCATGAACCATCTACATTTTCTATTACAGCATTCGCCACTCAGGCCTGTGGAAATACTCTCTTTGCCGGGGCAAGCACAACAAACGTTTGCTGATGCGGGGATTTATTTTGGAAGTTTAAGGTTTGATGCAGTTAATATTTCTATTGAATAAGCTGTTATATGTTCAAAGCCAAAAATAAGGGGATAGTTTAATGAGACTTACAGTTTTTTTGATACTAATCTACAGTTGTTCCTCAATCGCAAAAAAAAGCTCTACTCAATTAGTTCAAGATGCAAATACACTTTGTGGTGAAATTGCAAGACACGGTTACACTGAAAACTTTGAGCTTAAAGGTGAAGCCAAACTTGAACTGGCAAATATACTAAAAAAGTTAGGCGCAAGTGCTGGCATCAAAGGTTCGGGAGAAGTCGTTCTAAAGAAGTTCTCAGGGGTGTTTCAGGAAGATCTTGCTAAAGCTATAGATGATGGAAACAACTGCAAGCTATCAGCATTGAATATGTTGAAAGAATATGAAATAGAAATGGAGAAAATGAAATCTGAAATTTCTCGTGATGAAAGGATTTCAGGACAGTTGAAAAGCTGTTTGAATGGGAATGTAATCGAATGTGAAGGGATAAGATATAAGTTTCAAGAAGCTAACACTAAATGTATGAGTGAAATACGAGGAGAGGATAGAGCTAAAGACTCTTTTGCTAAAAATCAATGCGCAGCCAAGTATGGGGGCTATTTTCAGATAACTGCTTTAGTAAATAAAATTTATCAGCATTGCAGGTCTCGTGATTCTGACCCATGCAAAAATGCCATTAAAAACTCTAGGTATCACAGCAACGATGATCTTACTGATATTGCCATTTTTTTGGCTAAAAATACCTAAATCGCGACATATAACAAACGCGTCAATTAACGGGCCTTCATGTCTGCTTTGTGGAAAATCGTGCCATTAGTTAAGAATAATTAAATGGCTGCGTAGACTTTTAGGATAAGAGTAGAATCTGTCTCAAGGTCGCCCTTTGTGGACTTTTAAAAGTTATAAATTTTTAGTAATGGTGTATGCTATTCTCATGCTTCTGATACACAAGGCTCTCTGAAAATAAGTCTAAGACAATACAACCATCTCTTGACTACAACCTAGTCGGAATAGGCCAAGGAGAAAAAATGCTTAACTTAACCTTACAGAAGGTTCGGCAATTTCAGTCGATACCTATCAGAATAATAACTATAATTTTTATTATATTGATAATTTTTTGCACAGTAATTTCTCCGTTGGCCCTGGCTCAGGGTAAAGGTATTGGCAGCTCCCAAAGCTTACTCTTATCAGGTACAACAGATACAAGTTCACCAATCACAAATGCAGTTGTTTCTGTCAATGGCTGTACAGGAACACTTATCACTAATCGTATAGTATTGACTGCGGGACATTGTGTCGATGGTGAAAATTTAAGAAGCCGTCAGTCAGGTCAAATCGCTTTTCCGCATAATTGTGCTAATAGTAATGATTGGCAAAACCCTGACAGATGGTATAACTTTAATCAGAATCGCACTTTTCAAGTCAGATTTGGGCTTGATCAAACGAATCCGAGCAACACATTTACTGCCTCACAGTATAGCCTCCCTGGATGTGTGGACATTATTATGCTCCTACTCACGCAACCAGTTCCTACTTCAGTTGCAATACCGGTAGCCGTCGCCACTAACGCCAGTGTTTTAGATCAAGTAAGAAATGCAAATTTACAAATGGTTGGTTTTGGCACTACAGGTCTCGATGATTTAATTGAACTCTCTTTTACAAATTTACGTGATTGGAATAGAACGGCCTTAGATAGCACCCCTCCATGGCGTGTTCGTACTCATGCTCATGGGACTAGGGGGCTTGCGATCGTGGGTGATAATATGTTCAGTGCAGGCACCAATTTTTTGTGGATGCGTCCCGTAGGAGTAGGTAACATAGCTTGGCAAAAAATAGGTGATGTACCACCATCGATTGTAAGTATGACTGCTGTTGGCAATACATTATATGCAGCAACATCTGACAACCGGTTGATAATAAGTTCGGCCACACCAACAAACATAAGCTGGCGTGATATTGGGCATGCTAATAATATTGCCGGTATGACATCAATTGGTAATAGACTTTTTGCCGCAACAAAGAGTAATAATCTATGGGTGAGAAATGCAACAGTTTTAAGCGATATCGCATGGCGTAAAATTGGGCATGCAAATAATATTGCTGATTTAGCATACGCGAATGGAATGTTATATGGAATTACTCGCCAAGGTCTTTTGTGGTCGCGTACAGGTTCAACAAATGATGTGAACTGGCAATATATTGGCGACATGTATTATAGAGGAACTTGGGATCACGACAACAATAATAGGACTGATAGAATTGATAGCGTCGATAGACCAAGAAATATAGTTGCATCAAATAGTGATATATACATATCCATTAGAACAACAAATGGAAGAAACTTAAATGGCTTCTATCCAACTAATTCTTGGCCTCTGCGTCAAACTGGCGTAGTCCGATTCGGTAGATACCAGGATGAAGATCGTGAGCATTTTACAATAAATAGCCTTGCTGGTACCCGTGTTCGCCCTGGAGACTCTGGTGGGCCACTATTTTGGTTGCGTCCAGGCCAATCGAGAGTGTTGATTGGTGTGGCTAGACAAACACATAAATCAGGTGGAAGATACGCGGCAACTTTCTTCAATAAAGACCCTAGGGTCAACACGAATAATACAGGGCTATGGATTCAAAATATGGCCAATCCAGCGGAGCCTTAAATCAAAGCTTCGGAGATAAGAGTAAATAGAAGACCGCTGTAGTGTTCTAATAAGGCTAAGTAACTGAATTAGGCAGAGAAAGTAGATTCTTATTATGTCCTCAACCATAAATCTTTGATTTTGACAGTTAGTTTGAGATAACTAATCAACCACTAACATCATCTGCAAATGACTGCAAATTGGAAGAAGTAAGCATTAAATAGTTCTATCCCAAGCCCCAATTTTTACCCTAGTAAAACAAAGGATATATTCTGTAGTTTTATATACTAATAATAATTAAATCAATCGAGGAATAATAAAAATGAAAAAAGAAAAAGATTTTTTCTTAAGAATAAGAGAGGCTTTCACTCTTTATAAAAGAGAAATATGCCTTTTTTTACTTTTTTGTGCAATTGTCGTAGATATATTGCCAAGTGAGTTGGTCGGTGCTACTTTCGGTGATGTTGCAGCGTCTAAAATACAGTTGTCTGCATTGTTGATTGTCTCACTTTTGGCAATAGATGTTTTATTTGAAATTTTCTTTGACCTTAAAGAAAATAACAAACGGGTTACCCGAATAGAATCAAGTGCCATACTTGATAATATCTTTCGTCTTATCGAAAGAGAGGGACAAATTACTATTAATTATATTGCTATTGCCGGTGCAACTGGATGGGGGTCGGTTTTATCAAAGCTTGTCGATGCGAATGACTCGCATTCATTGCTTGATAAAAGAGAGGTTAATATTAATATCTGCTTAATTGATGAACCTGTATTGGATACTCTTGAAGCGAGTAAAGAACGCTATGAAGCAGTGAGCAATATTGTTAATGAAATAAATCGAGCTAAAAAAAGACTTGATGATAAAAATTATAAAAACATAAAAATATCGCTACACCGCTACAATCATATGCCCAATATTATGGGTTTTCTCGTTAATGGTAACTACTTGTTTTCAACATTTTGTTATTGGGAAGAAGAAGACGGCATGGCAGATTCATATGTACTAAGAGGTGGCCGAAGAAATCATATCGTTTATGATAAAAATGATGGGTTTGGTGGTGATTTTTATATTGAAAAATTTGAAGGCTGGTTTAAGTATATAACGCGTAAGAAATAAACTCCATATACCCTTTTTGTTGTATTAAGTAAATATGTATTACTCTTTTATTCTTGAGTAATATAATAAAGTTATATAAATTATTATTCCATAATAAAAATTTTCATTGCCTTTTTGAATGTGAGTTTCATCACATTTAAGCCTTTTTTTCGAGAAGGCTAACCTATTAATGCTTGATTTTAACTAACAGTTATTTTTAAATGGCCCCTATGTCTTTGTTGCTATCATAAAATTTACTATTTAGAGTAGAAAAAGGAACTTGTTATGCCTGAATTACTTTTTTGTTCAACCTCCCAGCCTGCGAATGTATTACAACGGGATTTGAATATAAAACCAGAGATGCTTTTCGATAAAAGGGGCCAAAGCCCAACAATTGTTAGTGCTAATAAGCCATATTTGATTACTCCTAAGCTTACAAGTCAAGATATTGCAATTGTTAATAGACTATCGAATATCCAAGCATCTCGTGATATCACTAGCCTCGTAAAAACATTGGGGCCTGAAAATACGGTTGCAGCCTCTGATATTACTGCAAAACTTCATGAATATAACCTTGGTTTGGTTGGTGCTTCCACTTCGATCTACTCTGGGCGAGTGAGCGATTTCGGTGGCGCGGTACAAAAGTACCAAGCATCTTTGTTGAATTATAGGGATGTTATGAAAGGAAATGGAGTTGACAAAGCTGCGGCAAAATTAAAGGTGCAGCAAGCTTTTAATTCAATGCAAAGTAAGTTTCATCATGAATTAAAAGGAATTAACAATATATCACGTGCTCGGCGTGGTACTCCTCTATCTAGTAGTCGCCGCGGTATTAATATTGCTCGCAGTAGTCGTAATGCCACTAAGTTACATATTAGCAATACCGTTCAAGCAACAAATTTAGTTAAATTTAGTCAACATACAAAAATTCTTGGTAATGGTTTAGCTGTAATTGACTTTGGTAGCCGAATTGGTAATGTACATAATGCTTATAAAGCTGGTGGTAACTGGGAGCGTGATTTGTTTATCGAATCCAGTAGTTTTGCAGCAAGTGCTTATACTGGTGTTGTTGCCGCAAATGCCGGTGCTGCTGCACTTGGTTTTTTGATGGTGGCTACGCCTATCGGTTGGGTTGGTTTAATTGTCGCAGGTGTAGTTATCGCAGGTACTACCGCTGGAGCATCTATTGCTGTGAATAACTATGTAAAGGATAATGCGGGTTCAAGATATGATCAACTTATGAAGTTATTATAATAATGGCTAACTTTGAAGAAATAATTTTTACTTGTCTTTTGATAATGTGCTTTTTTGTAATGATAATGCATATTGTTTTCGGACAGGTTACTATGCGTAAGCTTAGAAAAAATAAAGAGACCAAGGAAAGTTTAGGGTTGGAGTTTGTAAGTGGTTGGGATACATTTAATGTTGCTCAGACGTTGTCTATGCCTAAATCTTGGTCTAAAAAATTAGAAAAAACACCGTTATTTGCAATGTATGCTAACTATGATCTGTTGTTTAATAATACCACTTTGTTAGATCGTATTTTAGCAAAAGTTTTTTGGATTCCTTTATTTTTTTCAGTATTCTTCTCTATTTTTCTTTTAGTGGTGCGCTTCTTTTTTTAAATTGGCAAGGTAATCTAAAAAAATAATATCGTTTATTTTTGTTGCATTAACCGTAGTCACATGTGGTAGTTTAGAATGGAAAAATGACAATGCCGTGATTAATGGGGAGCAAAAAATAAAATTGGATGTTCAAAGTGTATATTCAGGTATAGAGCACCAGAAACAGCTCTTTCTACTCGGCTATAAATGAGAAATTGGCTACCGCAACAATACATCCAACTCATCCACCACTTCAGACCAATCTGCATCTTCTTCTTTTGCAAATTCTAAAAACAGTGATTGTGAGTGAGACCAAAACGGTGCTTGGTGGAGTTTGATCTCTTGAGCGAGTGGCGCGTGTTTATCGATAAAGTCATCAATTCCTTTTGTTGAATGATCCAATCCGAGTTGTATAAACAAGCTTTGTATATTGTGAAAAGGCGGTTCCATAGGTATCTCTCCAGTTTATTCTTTGAGCTTGACGATAAGTTTTCCTTCGCTGACTTTCATAAAATCAATACCGTCAGCAAAGCCTTGCCAAAAGCCGCCGCTATCACCAAATTCATTAACAAGGTCGATATTCTTTAGATTGCCTAACCAAGCGTTGGGTACAGGTACTCCCCAAGCGCTGACGCCGCGTAATTTGACGATTGGTTGTCCCTTGCTAAAAGCGAGTTCAATACCTGCATTGAGATTAAGTGTTTTACCGCCGAAGAGCGGCATTTCCGGATCGAGTGGCATCAGTAACTTGGCACTGGCGAGATTCTCAGAAAGGTCGATAGAAAGTTTGTCCGCCATATCGGTATTGTGGGCAATCATGGCATTAATTTCACGTTCACTAAAAGTGACTTCTCGTTTGGCATCGGTTTCTGAGTAGGGCTCAGGTTCTAGGGCTGTTGGGCTATTTTCACTCTTCGAGTCGGGTAATGCGGGTAAGTTCAGTTGATCCAGTTTTTGGTTCAATATTTGGGTTTCTTGGCTCGACAGGGTCACAGGTGTGAATTCGTTGGGAAAGAAGTAGTGCTTAATTAACCATATTCCCAAGACAATAATAGCAAGGCAGATAATGGTAATGCCAAATATCTTCCAGCCGTTGGTTTTTTTGGGTGACTCTATTAGCGTATTGTCAGATGCGGTCATTGACTTTACCTTGTATTGTTTTCATTATTAAAGCGCATCATCCTGAGCGGATTGATACTGCCTAATAATTTCGACAATATCAACCGAATAATGCGCATACCATTGGCGTTTGCCAATGGCCTGAACGGCCTTATGCTCAGTGTTGTTTTTCCATTGCTGGATACTTTCTAAATCTGGCCAATAGGAGATAGCAATTTCCTCACCCCCTTCAGTTGTGCTGATAAATTTAGTACAGCCGTACTGTGTCAGTGCCAGCTCCCTCATCTTTGCTGCTGCGGTGTAATACTCGTCATCTAGTATTTTGACCTTTGCCTTGAATATCACCGCATACATGTATACACACATCCACAAATGGCTATTTAAAAGGGTATAGATCTATACATTTACTCTATTTTGGCGTCAAAAAATACATAAGAACACACATAAGAGTCGGTATAGAACTATACAGTCACATTAAGTAAAGTGCATAGTAAGATATATATTGCGGCAAGTGCTAGACTTACGCGGCATTGATCGTATGGTGCAGCCACTTTTTATCTGGCGAAAGCTTATATGGAGAGCTTTTATGGACGTATCCACCGCCCTAAAACAGCGTAAATCGGTAAGAGCTTTTACATCGCAAAATGTGAGTGATGAACAAATACAGCGCATTCTTGATGTGGCCCGTTGTGCGCCCTCGGGTGTTAATACCCAGCCATGGCAGGTAGCGGTTGTTCGTGGGCAAGCCAAGCAGGATTTACAGACGCGAATCGAGGCAGCCTTTACTGCCGGTGAGCCTTCTGCTCAGGAATACAATTACTACCCATCAGAGTGGAAAGAGCCTTTTATCGGCCGTCGTAAAGAGTGTGGTCTAATGCTTTATTCTGTATTGGGTATCCAAAAAGAAGATACCGAGAGGCGCAAAGTCCAATGGGCAGCCAACTACCGTGCTTTTGATGCTCCGGTGATGTTGTTATTTTTTATAGATGCGACTCTAAATGAGGGTTCTTATCTGGATTATGGCATGTTTCTTCAGTCAGTTATGTTAGCTGCAGTGGAGCAGGGTTTGGCCACATGCCCACAAGCGGCGCTGGCAGAATACCCACAGATTGTGAGAGAAGCACTGGGTTATGATCAATCGTCTACCGTATTGTGCGGAATGGCATTAGGATATGAAGATAAAGGTGCCGCGGTGAATAGCTATCGAACACCCCGTGAGGATGTCGATCGTTTTACCCGTTTCTTTTCTTGAAAGCTTTTTTCTTTTCTGCTTTTTGTTCGGCTTTCTTTTTTTCTTTTGCCACGCGTTCAGCTTCTACAATCAGTACTTCTTTTTCGACCATGGTAGGGGTTTCTAAGGTGATATTACCGAGCTCGCCTGCACGAATATCGTGAATCAAAATTTCACAGGCTTTGTGTAAATTAATTCTACCGCCGGCTTGGCGTGCGCCGCGTTTGCGCCCCAAAGCTTCTAGGCAATCAACTTCCGTTGAGGGTGTTTCTTCTAATTGGTAGCGCTCACAGAGTTTGTCAGGATAGGTTTTAATTAAGTAATCCGCTGCATAAAAGCCAATATCATCGTATTCAATGGCCGTATTTTTAATGGAGCCCATAATGGCCAGTCGATAACCGCTGTTAGGGTTTTCAATTTTGGGCCATAAAATTCCCGGCGTATCATGGAGGATAACATTGTTATCCAAATAAATTTTTTGCTGCTGCTTGGTGACAGCCGGTTCGTCGCCTACCTTGGCAATGTTTTTACCCGAAATTGCATTAATTAAAGTGGATTTGCCGACATTGGGTATGCCTACAATCATGGCATTAACCGGCTTAAAGTCAGCCGATTTTTCTGGTGCTAGTTTTAAACACAGTTCACTGATTTGCTTGAGTTTAGATTTATCGCCTTTATGGTAGGCCAGTGTTTTTATATTGTCTTGTTGTTCAAAGTGTTGTTGCCACTCTGCTGTTTTGGCCGGGTCGGCTAAATCAGTTTTACTGAGAATAACGATGGTAGGCTTGGTTTGGCGCCATTGACCAATCGTTGGGTTTTGGCTGCTATAGGGCAGGCGAGCATCTACAATCTCGATCAGCACATCAATGCTGTTCAATACGTCCAAAATGGCTTTGCGGGCTTTATGCATATGGCCGGGATACCAGTTAATACTCACAGTTTTTCCTAAATTGCGGTGATATTCACCTAGGGTGGGGTGTCTCTTCTCTCTTTAAGGGCGCATTGTAGAAGGGCCGCATAAGTAAATAAAGAAGAACTCCCTTTTATTCTTATTTATCGCTTCCGCTGTTATCAAAGATATTTATTATTTCATTTATTGTCGACAATTAAGACTAAGGTAGGGTTAAAAAAGGGATTTTTATCGAATAAAATTTATTTTTTAATGATAATTGTCAGCAATCCTGAGTTTGTTCTGGTATGCTGGTTTCTCTCAAAGCCCGTGCGACTATTGATAAAAGGTTTGTGCAGTGGCTTATAGGGAGGCTGGCTTTCTGGGTTGTGAAGCATGTGGAGAGAGAAATGTCAGCTTCCTACAATGAAATGTATACCCAATCGATTGAAAATCCCGAAGCATTTTGGGGGGCAGCCGCTGAAGATATTCATTGGTATAAACCTTGGGATAAGGTGCTAGATGATAGCGAGAAGCCGATATATCGCTGGTTTAGTGGTGGTGAGTTAAATACCTGCTACAACGCAGTGGATTATCACTGTGAGCAGGGTCGGGGCGAGCAGTTGGCGATTATTTACGATAGCCCGCTTACGAATACCAAGGCATCGCTAAGTTATAAGGAGTTACGCACTAAGGTTGCTCGATTGGCGGGAGCCATGCTTGAAAAAGGCATCGCCAAAGGGGATCGTGTGATTGTTTATATGCCCATGGTGCCGGAAGCCATTATTGGCATGCTCGCTTGCGCACGTATCGGTGCTATTCATTCGGTCGTGTTTGGCGGCTTTGCCGCAAAAGAATTGGCGACACGTATTGATGATGCCAAACCGAAAATGATTTTATCGGCATCTTGCGGCATAGAGCCCTCTCGGGTGGTCGCTTACAAGCCTTTGGTTGATGAAGCCATTGGGTTGGCAAATTACAAACCAGAATCCACCTTGATTTTGCAGCGGCCACAGCAAGAAGCCACATTGATCCATGGTCGGGATTACGATTGGCAATTAGCTGTTGAGCAAGCAAAAGAAGCAGATTGTGTAGCGCTTGCAGCCACAGACCCGCTTTATATTTTATACACATCAGGTACAACAGGTCAGCCTAAAGGCATAGTGCGTGATAACGGCGGTCATGCGGTAGCCATGAAATGGTCTATGAAATATGTGTACAACGTGCAACCGGGAGAAGTGTATTGGGCAGCCTCCGATGTTGGTTGGGTAGTTGGACACAGTTATATTTGCTATGGCCCCTTATTAAATGGCAACACAACGCTTATTTATGAAGGCAAGCCAGTAGGGACACCCGACCCGGGTAGTTTTTGGCGTGTGATTGAAGAATATAAGGTTGAAACCTTATTTACCGCACCGACGGCGTTTCGGGCCATTCGTAAAGAAGACCCTAAGGGTGAATTTATAAAGCCTTATGACTTATCGCACTTTAGAGCGTTGTTTTTAGCCGGTGAACGTTGTGATTCCAGTACTTTGGAGTGGGCAGAAACACAATTGCACGTGCCGGTCATTGATCATTGGTGGCAAACCGAAACCGGTTGGGCAATTGCAGCAAACTGTTTAGGTATTGAGACGTTCGAAGTCAAATCAGGTTCACCTACACGCGCTGTTCCTGGTTATGACGTGCAAGTGCTTGATGAAGTAGGAGAGCAAGTCGACTCCGATCATATTGGCGCAATCGTGATTAAGCTCCCTTTACCACCGGGAACATTGCCAACCTTGTGGAATGCAGAGCAACGTTATCAAGAGTGTTATTTGAATCGTTATCCGGGCTATTACTTAACCGGCGATGCAGGGATGAAAGATGCCGATGATTATTTATGGATTATGAGTCGTATTGACGATGTTATTAATGTTGCCGGGCACCGTTTATCAACGGGTGCAATTGAGGAAGTCTTAGCATCTCATACAAGTGTTGCTGAATCTGCGGTATTTGGTGTGGCGGATGCGCTAAAAGGAGAATTACCCTTAGGATTGGTTGTATTAAAAGCGGCAGAAACAATTGAAGAAGAAACATTACGCAAAGAATTAATTGCCTTGGTTCGTGAACGGATTGGCCCTGTCGCCGCCTTTCGTTTAGTGGCACAAGTTAAACGTTTACCAAAAACGCGATCGGGAAAAATGTTACGCGGGACCATGAAAAAAATTGCCGACGGCACTACTTGGAATATGCCGGCAACCATTGATGACCCGGCTATTTTAACTGAAATAAGTGCTGTACTTAAAAAATTGGGTTATCCACTACTTATAGAAAATAAGAACCCAGAAGTGGAAAGTAGCTAACTAACAGAGTGTATTTTTAAACAATATTATTAATATCCGATTTTAATTTATTTTCAGTGAAAAGTAGAAAACAATGAATACGAATGTAAGAAGTTTACCGCTAACCATTGCTGATCGTGTATTTGATCAATTGCGGCAAGCCATAGTGGAAGGTGATATTAAAGCGGGCAGTAAAATCAGCGAACCGGAATTGGCAAAAGCCTACGGTATTAGTCGTGGCTCATTGCGTGAAGCGATTGGCCGTCTCGAAGCCTGTAATCTTGTGACTCGTATTCCTAATGTCGGTGCCAGTGTTGTCACTATGACGATAGAGCAATTATTAGAAATTTATGTCGTTCGGGAAGCGCTAGAAGGTATGGCTGCAAGATTGGCAGCAAACTCTATGACCGATAATGAAATTGATGAGCTGCGCCGTTTACTCAATCAGCACGGTGAAGAAATTGAGCAAGAACACGGACAGGCCTACTTTCAAAAAGAAGGTGACCTTGATTTTCATTATTGCATCGTTCAGGGCAGTAAAAACAGTCGTTTGATTGGCCTGCTGTGTGATGACCTTTATCACCAAGTGCGCTTGTATCGTTATCAATTTGGTATGCGCAGTAGTAAGCGAGCAAGTCGTGCTTTTGCTGAACATGAACATATTGTTGATGCGATTGCACATCGTGACGGCGAAATGGCAGAGCTATTAATGCGCGCACATATTCGCAAATCACGAAAAAATGTTGAAAGTTTGTTAGATCAAGAATAAATGAGTAAGCAGTACTAAGATTCTAAGCTGCTTTCAATCATTAACTCTAAGGAGAAAATATGCAAAAAATATCAGCAGGTAAGCGCTTTAAGCAAGCGATTGAAGAAGAAAAGCCGCTACAGGTTGTGGGTGCCATTAACGCTTATTCTGCGCGCTTGGCAGAAGCAACGGGTTATAAAGCCTTGTATTTATCCGGTGGTGGTGTGGCGGCCTCTTCTTGCGGTATTCCCGATTTAGGTATTACCTCAATGGAAGATGTACTCATTGATTTGCGACGCATAACGGACGTGACTGAATTGCCTGTTCTTGTAGATATCGATACCGGTTGGGGTGGGGCATTTAATATTGCCCGTACCGTAAAAGCCATGATTAATGGCGGTGCTGCGGCAGTTCATATTGAGGACCAGATTGCACAAAAACGCTGTGGCCATCGACCTAATAAATCCATTGTTACGCAAGATGAAATGATTGACAGAATTAAATCCGCTGTTGATGCAAAAACCGATAGTGATTTTGTCGTGATGGCAAGAACCGATGCCCTTGCAGTGGAGGGAATGCAGTCAGCTATTGATCGTGCTTGTGCTTGTGTTGAAGCCGGTGCCGATATGATTTTTCCAGAAGCCATGACTGAATTAGAGCAATACCGTGAATTTGTAAATGCCGTTGATGTCCCCGTGCTCGCTAATATCACAGAATTTGGTTCAACCCCCTTATTTACCAAAGATGAATTGGCCAGTGTGGGTGTAAGTATGGCCCTATATCCGTTATCTGCATTTCGTGCACAAAGTTTGGCGGCATTGAATGTATACCAACAGCTAAGAAAGGACGGCACGCAAAAAAATGTTGTCGATACTATGCAAACCCGTATGGAGTTGTATGATTATTTAGGTTATCACGAGTATGAAAAAAAGTTAGATGCCTTATTTGATTAATATTTAAAATCTCTTTTATTTATAAAATAAAAAATTAACATCATTACTATTTGATGAGGAATTGATTATGAGTTTAGCGACTGCACCATCAGAAGATTTATCAAAAAAAGTCAAAAAGTCTGTTGCTTTATCCGGCACTGCCGCAGGTAATACTGCTATTTGTACCGTGGGTCGTACAGGCAATGATTTACATTATCGCGGTTATGATATTCTCGATTTGGCAAAGGCTTGTGAGTTTGAAGAAGTGGCTTATTTATTGGTGCATGAAAAATTACCAACACAGGCTGAGCTTAAAGCCTATAAGCAAAAATTAAAATCATTGCGCAGTTTACCTCGTGCAGTAATGCAAGCACTGGAAACAATTCCCTCATCCGCACACCCAATGGATGTTATGCGTACCGGTGTTTCAATGTTGGGTACCTGTTTGCCTGAAAAAGAAGAGCATCCAGATGCAGAAGCACGAGATATCGCCGATCGTTTGATTGCCAGCTTAGGTTCTATGTTGTTGTATTGGTATCACTTTGCCGTGAATGGTAAACGTATTGATATTGAAACAGATGATGATTCTATCGGCGGCCATTTTTTGCACCTGTTACATGGTGAAGCCCCTCAACAATCTTGGGTCGATGCAATGCATTCTTCATTAGTACTGTATGCAGAACACGAGTTTAATGCTTCCACATTTACCGCTCGCGTTATTACAGGTACTAATACGGATATTTATTCTGCTATCACCGGTGCTATTGGTGCTTTACGAGGCTCTAAACATGGTGGTGCCAATGAGGTGGCCTTTGAGGTTCAAAGCCGTTATGGCAACCCTGAAGAAGCTGAAAATGATATTCGTCAACGAGTGGCCAATAAAGAAATTGTCATTGGTTTTGGTCACCCCGTTTATACCATTTCTGATCCACGTAATGAGGTCATTAAAAAAATTGCCCATGATTTATCGGTAGGAAATAATAATATGAAATTATTCTCTGTTGCGGAACGTTTAGAATCCGTCATGTGGGATGCGAAAAAAATGTTCCCTAACCTTGATTGGTTTAGCGCAGTGAGCTATCACATGATGGGCGTGCCTACAGCCATGTTTACCCCTTTATTTGTTATTGCGCGTACCGCAGGTTGGGCAGCCCATGTTATAGAGCAACGTGCGGATGGAAAAATTATTCGTCCTAGTGCCAATTATACCGGGCCAGAAAATTTAGATTATATGCCCATTGATCAACGTGACTAAATATTATTAAAGGCATATTAACGGAAACATAAATTATGTTGAACACTCAATATCGCAAGTCTTTAGCGGGAACAGATCTCGACTATTACGATACTCGAGCAGCTATTAACGATATTAAACAAAATGCTTATCAAGGTTTACCCTACACGTCGCGCGTGCTGGCTGAACAGTTAGTGCGTCGTTGTCAGCCTGAACAACTTAGCGATGCCTTAATACAAATTATTGAACGCAGGCAGGATTTGGATTTTCCATGGTATCCCGCACGTGTTGTTTGTCATGATATTTTAGGGCAAACAGCTTTGGTTGACCTTGCCGGTTTGCGCGATGCTATTGCTGAACAAGGAGGTGACCCAGCAAAGGTTAACCCTGTTGTGCCGACACAGCTTATTGTTGATCATTCGTTGGCAGTGGAACACGGTGGTTTTGATGCCGATGCTTTTGAAAAAAATCGTGCGATTGAAGATCGTCGTAACGAAGACCGTTTTCATTTTATTGAATGGACAAAAACGGCGTTTGAGAATGTTGATGTGATTCCTGCGGGTAATGGCATCATGCATCAAATTAATTTAGAAAAAATGTCGCCAGTCATTCAATCACGTAACGGCATTGCTTTCCCCGATACTTGTGTGGGTACTGATAGTCATACACCGCATATCGATGCTTTAGGTGTTATTGCGATTGGTGTGGGTGGATTAGAAGCTGAGACAGTGATGTTAGGGCGTCCTTCGATGATGCGTTTGCCCGACATTATTGGCGTTAAATTACACGGTAAACGCCAGCCAGGTATTACGGCAACTGACATTGTTTTAGCGCTAACAGAATTTTTGCGTAATGCGCGAGTGGTATCTTCCTATTTAGAATTTTTTGGTGACGGTGCCGCGGCACTGACCATTGGTGATCGTGCCACTATTTCCAATATGACACCAGAGTTTGGTGCTTCAGCCAGTTTATTTTATATTGATAAACAAACCATTGATTATTTAAAACTAACGGGTCGTGAGGCCGAACAGGTTGCCCTAGTTGAACGCTATGCAAAAGAAACCGGCTTATGGGCTGATGATTTAGTTGAAGCGCATTATGATCGAGTATTGGAGTTTGATCTTTCAACCGTTGGCCGCAATATGGCGGGGCCATCGAATCCACATCGTCGTTTAGCGACAGCTGATTTGGTCTCGCGTGGTATTGCGGGTCAATGGGAAGAAAGGGCCGATGAAATGCCTGATGGCGCTGTCATTATTGCGGCTATTACCAGTTGTACTAATACCAGTAACCCGCGCAATGTAGTGGCCGCCGGTTTGATTGCTCGTAAAGCCAATGAATTAGGTTTAGTACGTAAACCTTGGGTTAAAACATCTTTTGCTCCCGGTTCCAAGGTGGCTAAATTGTATTTAGAAGAAGCCGGTCTTTTATCTGAAATGGAAACATTAGGCTTTGGTATTGTGGGTTATGCATGCACAACCTGTAATGGCATGAGCGGGGCACTTGATCCAACTATTCAGCAAGAAGTAATAGAGCGCGATTTGTATACTACAGCAGTATTATCAGGTAATCGTAATTTTGATGGGCGCATTCACCCTTATGCGAAACAAGCATTTTTAGCATCACCGCCCTTAGTTGTCGCCTATGCAATTGCTGGCACAGTCCGATTTGATATTGAACAGGATATATTGGGTTTTGACTCAGCAGGCAAAGCCATTACCTTAAAAGATATCTGGCCCAGTGATGAAGAAATCGATGCAATTGTTAAAGCCAATGTAAAACCTGAGCAGTTTAAACAAGTTTATATTCCTATGTTTAATTTGGACGATGCTGATAAAGCAGAGAGTCCTTTATATGATTGGCGTCCACAGAGTACTTATATTCGTCGCCCTCCCTATTGGGAAGGGGCTTTAGCTGGTGAGCGGACACTAAAAGGTATGCGGCCCTTAGCGGTACTGGGAGATAATATTACAACGGATCATTTGTCGCCTTCTAATGCCATTTTATTAGACAGCGCTGCCGGTGCTTACTTACATAAAATGGGTGTGCCGGAAGAAGATTTTAATTCTTATGCTACTCACCGTGGTGACCACTTAACCGCACAGCGTGCCACCTTTGCCAACCCCAAATTGCTTAATGAAATGGTACAAGAAAAGGGTGAAACCAAGCAGGGCTCACTAGCACGCATTGAGCCCGAAGGTAAAGTCAGCCGCATGTGGGAAGCCATTGAAACCTATATGCAGCGCCAACAGGCATTAATCATTATTGCGGGTGCGGATTATGGTCAGGGCTCTTCTCGCGATTGGGCGGCAAAGGGCGTTCGCTTAGCCGGTGTTGAAGTGATTGTCGCCGAAGGCTTTGAGCGTATTCATCGCACAAATTTAGTCGGTATGGGTGTGTTGCCTTTAGAATTTACTAAAGGCGAAACGCGTCATACCTATAATATTGATGGTACGGAGGTTTATGATGTGGTGGGTGAAGCTAAATCACGTACTGAATTGACCTTGGTGATTCAACGTTCTAATGGAGAAACCATTCATGTGCCGGTGCTATGTCGCTTAGATACAGAAGAGGAAGTCTCTGTTTATAAGGCCGGTGGAGTATTACAACGCTTCGCTCAGGATTTTTTAGAGTCTAATGAAAAACTGTCGACAATTTAAACGTTAATCAGGATGCCAATAATGGCCTACTTACCTCAAATTAAAATCCCCGCAACGTATATGCGCGGTGGTACCAGCAAAGGCGTTTTTTTTAGTTTGAATGATTTGCCTGAAGCGGCACAAAAACCGGGACCTGTTCGTGACAATATACTACTGCGTGTCATTGGTAGCCCGGACCCTTATGCAAAACAAATTGATGGTATGGGTGGTGCGACTTCAAGTACCAGCAAAACAGTGATTGTATCGAAAAGTCAGCAAAAAGATCACGATGTTGACTACTTATTTGGGCAAGTCTCTATTGATAAACCGTTTGTTGATTGGAGTGGTAATTGCGGTAATTTATCTTCAGCAGTGGGCCCTTTTGCAATTCGCAGTGGTTTAGTCGATAAAGCTAAAATTCCTCAAAATGGCATTGCTCTTGTTCGTATTTGGCAGGCTAATATTCAAAAAACCATTATTGCGCAGGTACCCATTAACAATGGTGAAGTACAAGAAATGGGTGAATTTGAATTAGACGGTGTGACTTTTTCTGCAGCAGAAGTGCAACTTGAATTTATAGCACCTGCTGATGGTAAAGATGCACTATTTCCAACGGGTAATCTTATCGATGATCTTGTAGTGCCTATTGATGTTGTTGCCAGTGGTTCAATAAAGGCAACGATGATTAATGCGGGCATCCCGACTATTTTTGTCAATGCTAAAGACCTTGGCTATACAGGAACAGAGTTGCAGGAAAATATTAACAGTGATGATAATGCGCTTTCTCTATTCGAAAGCTTACGGGCTTATGGTGCTGTGAGAATGGGATTAATCAACGATATAAGTGAAGCCACTTCGCGACAACATACGCCGAAAATAGCTTTTGTTTCGCCGCCTATTAATTATACTTCATCCAGTGGAAAGCCTGTAACAACAAGTGATATTGATTTATCAGTACGGGCATTATCAATGGGTAAATTACATCATGCGATGATGGGTACGGCTGCTGTAGCCATTGGAACTGCAGTAGCAATACCAGGCACTTTAGTTAATTTGGCGGCGGGAGGAGGGCAGCGGCAATCGGTTTGTTTTGGTCATCCATCGGGCACCTTAAAAGTAGGTGCAGAAGCCAGTGAGGTGAATGGTGAATGGACGGTGAACACAGCGATTATGAGCCGTAGCGCGCGGGTTATTATGGAGGGTTATGTTTATCTTCCCGGCGATATTGTTAGTTAAGCTGGCTCATACGCGATAAAAAGCCATCGCATTTTTGCTTAATATATTTTCAGCCGCTTGTTCACCTAGTGTTTCAACAATCATTAAAAAGTCATTATCGGAATACACGGACGGTGCTCTGGTTGAAGGAAGATCAGTGCCAAACATCAGTGCTGTCGGGTTCACTTGATAAATGGCTTTTAAAGCACTTGCTACATCAAAATCCACACGGCTAAAGCCTGTTGCTTTTATATTGATTCCTTTCTCGGCTAGCCGCAAAATATAATCAAAGCCTGCTTTACTTAAACCCAAGTGATCAATACTCACTGAGGGTAAAGTAATTAAGCTTGGGTATAAAGCTTCCAAATCTTTTGAGTCTACATATAATTCCACATGCCAACCGCAGATATCAAATACGCGTCGTGCCATAGACTCTAAATGTGCAAGACCTTCTGAGCCACCGCGTTTTAAATTAAAACGAACTGCTTTTACACCAACATTATTTAATTGCTCAATCTCATTGTCAGTGACTGATGCTGGCAGTTGGGTGACACCCACAAAAGAAGGACCTAATGTTTTTAGTGCATCTATTAAATATGTTTGGTCAAAGGCTTGAAACGAACCTGACACAATAACGCCGCCACTTAATTGATAAGAAGACACACGATTAAGGTAGTGCTGGCAAGTGAACTCTTCCGGTAAATACCCATTATTTGAAACAAGGGGGAAGCGCTTGTCAATGATATGCATATGGGTATCAAACAGCGGGTATTTATCTAACATAAAAAGTGGACTCTGATGTCAATTTAGCTATTTTTTAATTAAAAATAGTACTTAGTATATATTACATTGTATTTTTAACGGATAGTTTTGAGATGTTTTACAGGAAATAGAGTGCTAAATGGCTTATGATAAGCTTATTAATGGCGCTATTTCTATACAGGTAACTAAAAATATAAAAATTAGGTGAAATATATGAAAACTAAAATTATTTTTTTATTAATATTACTTAACAGTACTCTTGCTGTACAGGGTTGTACCACTGCTGTTGTTGCTGGCGCGGGCGCCGCGGGTGGTTATATTGCTAATGAAAAGGGATATAAAATTCGTAACCCTATAACCAAAAAAAGTGACAAGAAAGAAAAGTAAAGAGGTAGTGGGGGCACAGCAATACGCTTGAGCTATTTTTTAGCGATTTATTTTAAATAAAGCTTCAATTTCGACAGCCGCATTTGATGGTAAGCTGGAGTTACCAACAGCAAATCTCACATGAGCTCCTTTCTCTTTGCCTAAAATCTCAACCATAAAATCAGATGCGCCATTCACTACTTTGGGATGATCTGTAAAATCAGAAGAGGCATTAACAAAAGCGCCTAACTTAAGCAGTTTTTCTATACGGTTTAAATCTCCCAAAGCCGCTTTAGCACGTGCTAACAAACCAATGGCGCAATACTTTGCCGCTGTTTGCCCTTCATTGATATCAAGAGTTTCGCCCAATTTACCTTGGACAATATTGCCATTTGGATCTATTGATACTTGGCCTGAGATATAAAGATTTGATCCTTCTATTAGGTAAGGTAAAAAGTTTCCCATAGGCTTCGGTGCCTCAGGAAGTTCTATATCAAACGCCTTAAGACTTTGTTCTATTTCATTCATTGTAATTGCCGTTATCTTATATTTTACAGCGAGTATTTACGGTGTAACTCTTGCCAAAAGTTTTTTAATGGCCCGGAGTTGCCGATTAATAAATTCATCATCAGCTTCACTATAACCAAAATCGCTAGCATTGCCCATAATTAACGCCATCCACCAAAGGTGACGGATGACCACAAAGGAATCTATTAATGTTAAATCTTTGGGGCTGATATCGCGTTTTGACTGATAACCTTCAAGAAATTCTGAACAAAGCTCACTTCCATTATCATCAGAAAAAGTACCCCATTTAAAGGTCGCTAATTCAAATATGCGTAAGCCAAAACCGCAACAATCGAAATCAAAGTGTGTTAATAAATTGTTCTCAATATGAACATTACTGCCATGACAGTCACCATGGCAAAACCCGGTATCAAGCGCATTTATGTTTTTACTATTAATTGTGTGGCTAAGGTCGGAAGCTATATTATCGATAAATTCTTGACCTGTTGGGTTTTTCTTGAGAAAAGGCTGAATAATATCTACTGATGTATTTAAGAGAAATGGGATCTCGAGTCTGGGTCGTGTATGTTCAGTGGTAAAACCTTCAGACAGAAGGTGAAGGTCAGCAAGAGATTCGCCAAACAGCCGTGCGTTTTCTGCTTTATCATAATTGGGTATTGAGCCCTTGGCATGTGTTGTCAAAACTGCATAGCGTAAACCTTCCGGGGCATGCAGTTCTGATACAAATCCGCCGTCTCGCTTTTCTATAGGATAAGCGACTCGCGCACCGTTTTTATGTAAATAGTCTAAAGCCGCCATTTCAAAATCTATTTCATTTTTGGTGCGTAAATTATGACGGTAGATCCGCAGAGAGTAGATTTCATCTCGGCAATAAACTTGATAAGTATCGTTAACACCTCGTTGCCAAAACCGACAAATTCTCGGGTTTTCTATACAATATTGTGGAATTAACTTCGTTAATAGCTCATCTTCGCAAATCGTAGAATAGCTTGTTCCAATTTTCATTTTACGACCTTATAAGATAAGTTGTTTTTAATTATTTATGTAGATTTTTAAGGTTAAAACTACTTGTTTGTTACCAAGGTTTCCTTGTTAGTTCCCGATAAAGCCAAATAAATCCCTAAGCCAATAAGGCATACGCCAGATGTAGCCTGCTGGCCAATTCTAAATTTATTACTAGAATTCCAAAGTTTTTCGATAGGCTTGGAGAAAAATGCAATTAAAAAGTCGGGTATTATATTCAATACCACGACAATAATGCCAAGTAGAAAAAATTGAGCGAAAATATACCCATCTTCAGGGCGTATAAACTGAGGAATAAAGGCTAAAAAGAAAATGGCAGTTTTAGGGTTAAGCAGTTCTGAAATAACCCCTTGATAAAAGGCCGATTTTATTTCTCCTTTTTTATTACTGTTTTTTAGTATAGGCTTAAGGTCATTATTACTGCATGCTGCAATAATCATCTTTATACCTAAGTAGATAAGAAAGATAGCACCTAAGTATTTTACTATTGTGAAGGCAAGTGCTGATGTTGCCAATATTGCCGATACCCCAATTGCCGCCCCGAAAACATGAATTAAGCCTCCACCGGCTGCCCCCAATGTAGACGCAATGCCTACAGGTTTTCCACCCGATATTGTTCGAGAAAGCACATAGAGCATACCGGGGCCAGGTGCAAAGGCCAAAGCCATTGAGGCAGTTAAAAAAATAATCCATGTTTCAGTATTCAGCATATTTTAATCTTATGTTAAAAATTAAAGGGGATGGCGACAAATGCTAATAAAAATAGTTCTTATTTTTCACCGCTCCTTTGATTTTTACCTTTACTTTTTACTAAGTCCACTGTTGTTTGACTTATTAGTAGTTACGGTTGATCAGGCTTCAGGGTAAGTAGTTTTCCTCCGAATATTATAAATATAATTCCTGTAATACCTTTTAGTAATTTTTGATATATTTCTTTGCTTGCTATAGCTCTAATACGAGACAAAACGAGGACCATGGCACTAAACCATATAGCATTCATAAGTGCATGAATAGAAACTAATATAAAACCATAGATAATTGCACTCTCACCTAGCGGAATAAACTGAGGAAAAGCGGCAAGATAAAACATTGATACCTTCGGGTTTAATGCATTGTTTAAAAAACCTTCTAAACCAGCATTAAGAAAGTTTTGCTTGGGTTTTAAAGGGTTTTTTAACATCACAGGCGTCTTTTTAAGATAGAAAGCATCCATTAAGCATTTGAGCCCAAGCCAACATAAATAGATAGCGCCAAGAATTTTAACAATGAAAAACGCTTCTGAGGATTTTGTTAATATAACTGAAACCCCTAATATGGATAAAGCGCCGTGTAAATAAAATGCGGCAACAAAACCTGCTATATTTCCAAACCCCGCTACTTTACCGGAGATAGGTACGGTCTTTGCGATAAGTAAACCATTAGGTCCTGGAGAAATTACTAGTAATAACGCAACTATTGTAAACGCTAATATTTGAACTAAATCCATAGATATACTCCGGTTTAATTAAATATGTAAAAGGGGGAGGTTCACACCGACCTCTTTAATTCTTAGGATACATTTCTAGAATTTTTCTAATGAACAGCAGAGATGAGAACATGCCAAGTTTCTTGGCTTTTGTATACACCTATATCAATTACCGCATCTCTTTTTTCGTAGACACCCTTCCATATTGTTCTATATACGTCATTGCCATCTATTTTTTCATTGCGAAATGAAGCTAGAAACTCATAACCTTTATTCATGCCGTTTCGCTTATGCATCTCTTCAATATCATTTTGAAAACGTTCTTTTGTGAAATTTTCGAGATATTTACTTTCGTATCTTTTAGTGAAAAGATCGAAGTCGGCAGCATCATCCGCCTTAAGCATTTCCTTAAGATATTTTTCTGCAATTTCTAATTCTTTAGGTCTAGACATTAATTCACCTTGATTTGAGATTAATTAACCCTAACGCCCACATAAAAGGCGAGCGGTAGCGGGTTCAGCCCACGTTTTTTGTGGGCGATTTTTAATGTGCGTGTTAGAATTATTAAGCAATTGGTTGCCCAAACCTGATTCGGTTTCCATCTGGATCGGCCACGTAAAATTCTTTCATTCCCCAAGTTTGAGTTACTGGTTCCATTGTGATTCCAGCTTTATCTTGTACTCGCAAGCCGTTATTTAAAAAGGCTTGATACGTTGCGTCTAAATTTTTCACTCTGATATAGAGTACATTCCCAAAGGCACCATCTCCCGAGTGCTCTGAAATATGTACAAAACTACCCTCTCGCTCTAAGAAGGCATAGGCTGATAAAAAAGCTTCTGGATTTGGGTCGGGAGCTTGAATCACTTTAAAATCTAGAATATCAGTATAAAACTCAAATGAAGTTTTTATATTGCTGGATTTTATAAATGGTTCTATTGACATGAGGGTATTACCTTTTAACGCCATGTGTTTGTTATACATTTTTATGTATATCTCGTAAAT
>JBOEHG010000026.1:0-13066 GCA_050633825.1 Cellvibrionaceae bacterium
ATTGATGGGGTTGTTAAAGAAGACCCTCTTTATGCGGATAAGTTTTCATTGTTGATGATGGCCTTTTCTAATGGTGAAGAAGTATCTGCATGGTTGAGCGGTTGTACATCTAGTACTAAAGGTTCATATGGTATTGCAGAAAGGGTAAGTATTGTTAAGTGATTTTGCTAAATTAAATACTTAGTGTTGTTTTATTTATGTGCTTCCGTTAATTCTACGGAATAGACGGAAGTTGAATTTTTTGATGTGGCGAAATGGCAGTATAACAATACTGTTTATATTTGAAATGAAGGTTGCGCATCATAACGCCTGCTCGAAGAATGCGTGTTATACAACAGCTGTTTTTTTGGAGTCAATAATTAAGGATGGTTTTATGAATATTAAAAAAATAAGTGCAATTATTGCGTGCAGTTTAGGATTTTTATTAGCTGGATCAGCTTATGCTGACTTTGTGAAGTATAAAAAATATTTAATCCCTGTAGGTAAAAGTTGCTCAGGCATTGATGACCTTAAAACCAATGTTATTTATATGGATGATGCGGGCCTTGTTAATGAAGACCCTAACGGAGTGTTTGATGCTCTTATTGTTTTAGCTTGGCATAAACAGGGTAAATACAATTTGCTTTCTATAGGTTCTTCTACCAGTAAATCCGATAGTGCAAGTAATCAGCAGCTTATGCAGCGTTTAGTTTCGGATGTGGGAATGAAAGTGCCTGTTTATCGTGAGTCTGCATTGGTTGATGAAGTGATTTCTCAGGCTAACCGGGTTTTTTCTTGTACCGGTAAGCGTCTAGTTGTTTCTGCCGGTGGCGAGATTCATGAACTTAAAAATGCGCTAGCTAAAGCGCCGGATATTGCTAATAAGATTAAAATATATTCTATTGCTGGTGCTAATTACAATAGTACGCGTAATAATCCGTCAGATTATCGCTTTGTACTTAGCAAGTTAGGTAACGCCAATATTGTTGAGATATGCGATAGAAAAGATAAAACGGTGGCGGCTAAAAATTGCTATCGAGGGAAGCACCTACGTTATCCCTTTAGTTCTAAATACGCTAAAAGTTTATCTGATAGTCAGAAACGTGCGTGGGTAGATAGGGTGTATAGGAATTTTTCATCTATTATTACAGCCGATTTTAAAAAGAAAACACGAAAACAAAATAAAGGTGAAGGGTCTGGTGATCACTACTTGCGAGTCGCTGATTATCTAACTGTTGCGGCATTTGTATGGCCTAATACAGACAATATTTTTAGAGATTATTTTATCTATGGTCAAATTGAAAGTGCGATTAAAAATTTATAGAGAATATAAAATCTAATGTTGGTAACACAATTTTTAATTGATCTTGTAGGTTAGTTTAATGTGGGTTAACGGAGCGATAATGAAAAAGGGTTTTATTGTTTTAGTTGTTAGTGCGTTGGTAATGCTTGCAGCAACTGCATCCGCTGGTTTTGTAAAGTATAAACGTTATTTGATTCCCATTAAGGCTGGCGCTAAAGCTGAATACGTTATACATATCAGCGTTGATGGGCTCTATGCTCCAGCAATATCGTTACAAGGGAAGTCTCGGTTGCCTAATTTTTTTCGTTTGCAGCGAGAAGGTGCAAGCACATTGGCTGCAAGAACAGATTCTATGCAGACTAATACTTTGCCTAATCATGTAAGTCAATTAACAGGGCGGTCAGTTGCTCGCCATCGATGGCGGACCAACGCGTATTCTTCTGGTAGTAATGTAACTTTGCATAATAATGCAGGGGTATATATTGCTGGTGTTTTTGATGTTGTTCATGATGCGGGCTTATCGACATCATTATTTGCAAGTAAAAGTAAGTTTAGTTTATTTAATAATAGTTGGAACGCCAAAATAGATAAATTTCGTGTGAATAGCTCGACATCTACGTTAACTGACGAGTTTATTGCAGATCTAAAAAGCCAGGAACGCCATTATGCTTTTTTACATCTTAGAGATCCTGATAGTAGTGGGCATAAAGAATCATTCGATTTGCAATTGAATAGTGCCTATATGCGATCAATAAGGGATGTTGATCGATATCTGGGTAAAATTATTAATTATATTAAAAGCAGCTCTCGTTATGGGGGTAAGACGGCAATTATTTTAACTAGCGATCATGGAGGTACATTAGGGAAAAAGTATCATTCTCCGAATACACTATCGAGTCATATTATTCCCTTTTATATTTGGGGCGGAAATTCGAAGCCGGCCGCTAATTTGTATGGATTGAATGAAGTGTCTTCACATCAGCCTAATAATACGGAAGCACCTAATTACAATGGTAAGGCGCAGCCTGTTCGAAATGGCGATGCTGCTAATGTAGCCGCTCGCCTACTTGGTTTGGCTAGTATTCCTGGGTCGACAATTAAAACGGTAACGAACTGGTAGGCTTGTGCTTTATGCCGGGCCAGTTGTTTTTAATAAATTAGTATTAAATTAATCATTCAAATAATTATCAAATGAGGAAAAAACTATGAACTATAAAACTGTGATTCTGTCTGCGTTGTTATTGGTGCCAAGTAGTGTTGTGATGGCCGACACGTCTGGCGCTATGAAACTTATGACCCGTTATCAGCTCTCCTCTGTACATGGGGATACAACAACCTTGTACTTATTTAAAAGAGAAGGGTGGGGGTTTTCATCATGTCCTAATGCGCGTTTGGTTAAGATTAATACATCACAGCCCGGTTTTGATATTGCCTATGCTACAACAATGATGGCATACAGTAATAAAGTTAAAATGGTGCTTAAGGCTACTTGTGATTCGACTAATCTCGATTTGGCTCATTTACAACACATTATTTTGGAAGATGCTTAACATGTTGGTGGCTGAGTGAGAACTGGTCTATCCAGTTTTGCTCAGTACGACAGTTAGCTTAATATATATTCACTGCCACGAAGGTGCGGGTAGTATTCGAAAAAAGTACTAATGAATTGTTCAAAGGGAAATTCATGAAATGAACCATAGTCATGTAGGTATTCCATAAAGGCATTGTCTGAACGATCGTATTCTTGAAATATAGAGTGCTCTTTACCGTTAAATTCAAGAGGCACTACATTTAGCTTTTCACAGAGTTCTTTGTTAAAGGCGGGTGTTGCTTTAACCCATTGGTTGTCGATAAAGAGCTCGGCCATGCCATGGTAAACCAGTATGTCGGTTTTTAGTATGGCTTCTAGCTTTTCGGTTCCAACATGGTTGCGGACATTGGCAAAACGATAGCGTGCGGGAATGCCATTTAGCCGGCAACATGCGATCAGTAAGTTGGCTTTGTCGATGCAGTGGCCTTCTTGTCGTTGTAAAAATTCACTGGCTTTATATTTTTTCTTGTTGTCGTATATGGTAAATGGATTGTATCTAAAGTCATCACGAATGGCATAGTAGAGACTAACAGCTATTTCTATAGGTGATGCATTTTTGGGTGTCACATTTTTGGCGTATTCAATAACGAGAGGGTCTTTCCAGTCAGCAAAATAATCAGATGCCAAATAAGTTGCTTCTTCATTGCTTTTTCCGGTAAGTTTGTTCTTTTCTTTTTCTGCTAGCATATATGGCATCCATATTGTCATTTATATGATTATTATTTTGCTGAGTATAATTTGCTTGCTAGCTTATCGCTAGTTAGTGTTTTTAATGTATGTCAGTTCTTTGATTAGTTTTTTAACATTTTCTCTTTTGTAAAAACCAACCTGTTGTTATTTTTTAATCATTTGCGTGTGGTGGTGCTGTTTGCTCCTGCTTTGCAGGGTAATTAATAGGTCATTCGCTGTTAATGCTTGTAAATTTCAGAAAATATTGCCCAATCACTTATACATTGCTGCGCATGTTGTATTGCACTTTTTTCGAGAAGCGTTTTATATTTTGTTACATAGCGTGCCATTTGCCTCTCAAAAGCACTTGAGCGACGGTCGCCTCGGCTGTGTGCTAGGGCGAGCGCTTTGCCACACATTTTAGCGTATTCAATTAATTTTTCAGGTTTTTCTGTGCCATTAATTGCTTCAGGCTTGATGCTGGTTCGGGCATGGTGGCGTGATCGTAATAGCCATTCTCTATCTTTCCAGAAAAAGTGATTTAGAATGATGTCAGGATAACGCTGCATTAAGCGTTGGCAGTAAACGTGTAGTTCAGCGGCACTTTGTTGATTAATGGGGTTGAGGTCTGGAAAGTATTGCAACGGAGAAGGTCGTCGTTGCTGTTTCATTTCGACAATATAATAAAGTCCCAAGTCCTGTTTGCTTTTAGGCGTGTCTGGACCGACTAATAAATAGTAACGCTCAAGGTCTAGTGAGCCTGTGCCGGCATTAATGCGCTGGACGATATCTACGATGCTGTCATTGACGTAGCGCTGGCAGGTGTTTTTTATATCGCTATAGTGTTTGTTGTTTAAGCGTTTAAATTTTTTCTTGTTTTTAAAGCGAATCTTTTGTTGTGTTAGGTCGACGGCTTTGGCTAGGCTGCTTTTGCTGAGAAATTGTTTGCCTGCAGCTGATTGAGCTTTTGTTTTCTTAAACAGTTTTTGGAAAAGGTGATGGGTGTTGTGTCTACCTATGCTTGTGTTGCGATATTTTGGGTGGACAATAATTTTATTAAGTGTCTCGGAGTAAGTGTGAATAAATGCTTGGCCGGCTTCTTTTATTGTGGCTTTGGCGACAGCAGTTTGTTCTTGGGTTGGGTTCTGGCTACCAAAGGCGACATGTAGGCTGGTAATAAAGCGAACAATATCCCAGCTAGGGAAGCCAATGCAGGCATCGTCAAAGTCATTACAGGCAAAGATTACATTGTCGCCATAGGCGCTTTCTTCGGTAAAGAAGCCGAAGTTGCCTAGATGGCAGTCACCTACAACAGTTGTTGTGGTTTGCTTATGTAATGATGATGGCTGTGAGCCGGTTGGTTTGGCGTTGGCTAGATCCTCATAAAAGAGCTCGGTCGAGCCTCGTAGGAATTGCCATGGGGACTCGGCCATGGTGCGATGTTTGCGTTTCAGGCGACCGTTGCGTTGTTCAAAGGGTTCATCAAGTCCATAAATAGTCTTTTTGATATAATTAGGGCGATTTTCGTTCATACGGTCTATATTAAACGGCTTGTTGTCATAATTCAGTCAAAACAATAAGTTATGTTCTTTTCCGTGTAAAGTCGCTTGACCTCTAATGCCTCTATCCCTATAATCTCGCTCCTCGGTTGGACAGGTGCCTGCCGAGTGTTGGTGCGGGGTGGAGCAGCCTGGTAGCTCGTCGGGCTCATAACCCGAAGGTCGTTGGTTCAAATCCAGCCCCCGCTACCATTTTATTAGAGATACAACACTTGCGTGTGTACTCTAGACATATCATGCACTGTAATGTGGTGTGTGAATAAAAGGCCCCTGATTGGGGTTTTTTTGTATCTGCCACTTTTGCTTCGCTAAAGTTAGGCTGTCTTAGGTATAAAGTAGTTGTTATATAGGATGGGCTTTAGGCCCATTTTTTGTTTTTGAATTGTACCGTTTTATTGCCGGGTTTGCTGCCAGTGTCCACAAGACAACAAGTATTACATGATTTGATATCTCCTGTTGTTGAGGCATTGGGTTGTGAGTTGTGGGGTCTTGAGTATTTATCTCAAGGTAAGCACACCTTAGTTCGTATCTATATTGATAAAGAATCCGGTGTTGGCTTGGAGGATTGTGAAAAAGTCAGTCGTCAAGTCAGTAGTTTAATGGATGTAGAAGACCCGATTACTGGAAAGTACACCTTAGAGGTGTCGTCTCCGGGAATGGATCGTCCGCTCTACACCTTAGAGCATTTTAAGCGCTTTGTTGGTGAGACCGTCGCCGTCAAATTGAGTCGCGCGTTTGAGCAGCGCAAGAAAATACAAGGGGTGTTGACTGCCGTCGAGAACGACGAAGTCATCATACAGCTTGAAGACGAAGAGTATGTCTTACCTATAGAGCTTGTTGAGAAAGCAAATATAGTCCCGCGGTTTTAACGATCAAGCCCCTGTGCTAGCAGTGGTTTTGGTTATGAATCAATCGAATTATTGAAGATGTCTGGTAAAGAGGCACAACTATGAGCAAAGAAATATTGTTGGTAGCTGAAGCAGTTTCCAATGAAAAGGGTGTTGATAAAGATATTATCTTTGAAGCATTGGAATTGGCGTTGGCGACAGCCACCAAAAAGCGCTATGACGAGGACTCCGAAATTCAGGTCACTATTGATCGTGAGACAGGTGACTATGAGACCGTGCGTCGCTGGGAAGTTGTTGATGATGATACCTTGGCTTTACTCGGTACTCAGTTAACAACGGAAGAGGCTATAGAAAAGGAAGAGTCTCTTAAACCTGGTGATATCCATGTGGAACAGGTTGAGAATGTTGACTTTGGTCGTATCGCAGCGCAAACCGCAAAGCAGGTTATTGTGCAGAAGGTACGTGAGGCTGAGCGTGAGCAGGTGGTCGATGAATACCGTGATCGCCTTAAAGAGCTTATTAGTGGTTCGGTTAAGAAAGTAACGCGCGATAATATTATCGTTGATTTGGGTAACAATGCTGAAGGCTTGTTACCTCGTGAAGAATTAGTGGGCCGAGAGATTTTTAGAATTGGCGATCGCGTTCGAGCCATCTTAATTGATATCCGTACTGAAGCCCGTGGCCCTCAGTTGTATTTGAGCCGTGCTTGCCCGGAAATGTTGGTTGAGCTGTTCCGTATTGAAGTGCCTGAAATATCAGAAGAAGTCATTGAGTTAAAAGGCGCTGCCCGTGACCCCGGTTCGCGTGCCAAGATTGCTGTAAAAACCAATGATGGCCGTATTGATCCAGTGGGTGCTTGTGTGGGTATGCGTGGAGCGCGTGTTCAGGCAGTTTCCAATGAATTGGGCAATGAGCGTATTGATATTATTTTATGGGATGATAATCCTGCCCAGTTTGTGATTAACGCGATGGCTCCTGCAGAGATTGAGTCGATTGTGGTTGATGAAGATACTCGTTCAATGGATGTTGCGGTAGCAGAAGAAAACCTTGCTATGGCTATTGGTCGTGGCGGTCAGAACGTCCGTTTAGCGTCAGAGCTTTCCACTTGGGAAGTCAATGTGATGAGCATTGAAGAGTGGGAATCTAAACAGCAAGAAGAAGCGGGTGGTCAAGTCGAGCTCTTTATGGAAGCGCTTGATGTTGATGAAGATGTGGCAGTTGTACTGGTAGAGGAAGGCTTTACCAGCTTGGAAGAGGTTGCCTATGTTCCGCTTGAAGAGATGCTTTCTATTGAAGGTTTTGATGAAGATGTTGCCAATGAGCTGCGTTCAAGAGCTAAAGATGCGTTACTTACACGTGCCTTAGCGTCAGAAGAAGAGCTAGAAGGTTCAGAGCCAGCAGAAGATTTACTGTCAATGGAAGGAATGGACAATACATTAGCGACGACTTTGGCCAAACGTGGTGTTGTCACCATGGAAGACTTGGCGGAGCAGTCAGTGGATGAATTATTAGATATCGATGGAATGACAGAAGAGCGCGCTGCGGCGTTGATTATGAAAGCCCGTGAACCTTGGTTCGCTGAAACAGGAGCTGGTGAATAACACATCGGGGAAAAACCATGGCTGATGTAACAGTTAATGATCTCGCTAAATCGGTGGGGACCTCAGTAGATCGATTACTGGGGCAAATGAAAGATGCTGGACTTTCACATAGTGCGGCAGACGAGCTCGTGTCTGATGCTGAGAAAAAGACATTACTTTCTTTTTTGAAAGCAAGTCACGGCGAAGAAGATGAAGCACCAAAGAAAATTACCTTAAAGCGTAAAACAACCAGTACCTTAAAAGTCGGTAGTGGTTCTGGTCGTAAAACGGTTAATGTTGAAGTACGCAAAAAGCGCACTTATGTTAAGCGTGATCAAGAGGCAGTGGAAGAATCAGAAGTTGAAGTAGAAGCACCCGTAGCAGAAGCAGAGGCTCCTGCACAAGAAGCCATTGTCGAATCAACACCAGCACCCGCTACGCCTAAAAAGAGCGAGTTGGTCGATGATATAGAGACCAAGCGACAAGTAGCAATGGAAGCGCGCCGTCAAGAAGAGGCAGAACAAAAAGCACGTCAGGAAGAAATGCTGGCAGAGCGAGCAGCGAAAAAAGCGAAAGCAGCTACTAAAAAAGAAGAAAACCTTGATCCCAAGCAGAAGCAGGCAGCGATTGAAGCTGAAGCACTAAAAGCCAAGCAAGAAGAAGAGCGCGGCAAGCATGGGAAAAAGAAAGAAAAGCATGAAGAGCCTGCGGAAGAAGAGTCGCGTAAAACCAAAACTGTCCGTAAAGGGATGGGGCCAAAAAAGACCGGCCATAAGGTTGATATTAAGCGACTTAATGATGATTACGAAGAAGAAGAAGTTATTCGTCCTCGTGTTTCCCGTGTTTCTCGTGCAAATAAGCATGGCTTTAAAAAGCCAACGGAGAAAGTTATTCATAGCGTTGAAATTACCGAAGGGATGTCTGTCAGCGAATTAGCGGGCAAGATGAACCTCAAAGCCAACTTGTTGGTAAAAGAGCTGATCAAGCTAGGTGTTATGGCGACGATCAATCAGCCTCTTGATCAGGAAACAGCTCAATTAGTTGTTGAAGAGTTGGGTCATAAGCCTGTCATGGTGAGCAGTAATGCAGTAGAAGAAAAGCTAGTGCTGGATACTGAAACCACGGGTGAGCGAATTTCCCGTGCACCGGTAGTGACTGTTATGGGTCACGTTGACCACGGTAAAACCTCATTGCTGGATTATATTCGTGAAGCGAAAGTGGCCTCTGGCGAAGCCGGTGGTATTACTCAGCATATTGGCGCTTACCGTGTGCAAACAAGTTCAGGTGAGATCACCTTTTTAGATACCCCGGGTCACGCTGCATTTACAGCGATGCGTGCACGTGGAGCTCAATGTACGGATGTTGTTATTTTGGTTGTGGCCGCCGATGATGGTGTAATGCCTCAAACAGAAGAAGCCGTTCAGCACGCACGTGCTGCAGGCGTACCGATTGTTGTTGCAGTTAACAAATGCGATAAAGAAACAGCCGACCCTGATCGTGTTAAAAATGAATTGGCAGCGAAAGATGTTATCCCCGAAGATTGGGGTGGTGATGTTCAGTTTATTAATGTGTCAGCCCATACGGGTGAAGGCATTGATACTCTGCTTGAGTCGATTTCTTTGCAAGCAGAATTGCTTGAATTGACTGCCGTTGCTGATGCCTCAGCAAAAGGTGTTGTTGTTGAATCTCGTGTAGAAAAAGGCCGTGGTGTCGTTGCGACGATTCTTATTCAGTCGGGAACGTTGAAGTACAGTGATATTTTACTCGCCGGTCAAAGTTATGGCCGTGTTCGTGCAATGACTAACGAGTTAGGTAAGCAGGTTAAAGAAGCTGGGCCTTCAACGCCGATTGAAATTTTAGGTCTCGATTCGCCACCGAATGCCGGTGATGAATTTGTGGTTGTACCGGATGAGCGTCGTGCGCGTGATGTTGCGGAACATCGTGCCGAGCGTGATCGTCAAGATCGTTTGAAACGTCAGCAAGCTGTTAATCTTGAAAATATGTTTGCGGGTATGGAAAGCGGTGAGAAGAAAGTTCTGCCTGTTGTTGTTAAGACGGACGTTCGTGGTTCACTCGAAGCCATTAACGCTGCATTAGCTGATATGGGTAACGATGAAGTACAGATTAATGTCGTGACTTCAGGTGTCGGTGGCATTACCGGAAACGATGTGAATTTAGCATTAACGTCCGGTGCGATTGTCATTGGCTTTAATGTCCGTGCCGACAGCACCGCACGAAAAATTTCTGAGACTGAATCTGTTGAGATTCGTTATTACAGCGTTATCTATCAATTACTTGATGAAGTAAAAGCAGCCCTAGAAGGTATGCTTGATCCTGAGCGTGTTGAAGAAATTGTTGGTATTGCTGACGTTCGTGATGTGTTCCGCTCGCCGAAGTTTGGTCAAGTTGCTGGTTGTATGGTCGTTGAAGGTACAGTCTCCCGCAGTAAGCCTATTCGTGTATTGCGTGACAACGTTGTGATTTATGAAGGTGAATTGGAATCATTGCGTCGTTTTAAAGATGATGTAAATGAAGTTCGTAACGGTACTGAATGTGGTATCGGCGTGAAAGATTATGACGTTAAAGTCGGTGATCAGATCGAGGTGTATGAAGTGACTGAGGTCAAACGTTCACTTTGATGGTTAATGTTATAACGCTTGTAGGTGGGGTGTAATATGCCCAAAGACTTTTCACGCACGGATCGTATCGCTGATGCGATCAAGCGTTTGCTAGCAACGTTGATACAGCAAGAGATTAATGATCCACGGGTCGGCATGGTTAATATTAACGATGTGGTTGTGACGCGTGATCTTGCTATTGCCAAAGTCTATATCACTTTTGTTGGCCGTGATGATGATCCGCAGTGTCAGGAAGGCGCATCGGCATTAAATAATGCAGCGGGTTATTTGAGAACGTTATTAGCGAAACAATTGAGCCTTCGTACTACACCGAAGCTGCAATTTTTCTATGATAAAACGCCTATTCGCGGGCAAGCGCTATCCAGCCTCATTGATCGGGCATTAGCCGAAGATCAATCTCGTCACGATAGCGAGTAAAGTAAAATGGGACGACGACCAAAATGGGGAAGACCCATTAATGGTGTTTTGCTGTTGAATAAAGATGGGGGGATGACCTCTAATTCAGCACTGCAGCAAGCCAAGCGTTTATTCCATGCAAAGCGTGCTGGTCATACGGGTAGTCTTGACCCTTTGGCAACTGGCGTATTGCCTCTTTGCTTTGGTGAAGCGACTAAATTTTCGCAGTATTTGCTAGATGCAGATAAATGCTACTTGAGTACCTTTCGCTTTGGTATTCAAACTGAAACCGGTGATTGTGACGGTGATGTGGTGTTGGAGAAGTCGGCCAGCCATATAACACGAGCAAGCATTGAGGAAATGTTGCCAGCATTCACTGGTAAAATTATGCAGATGCCCTCGATGTACTCGGCACTCAAGTATCAAGGTAAGCCACTGTATAAGTGGGCTCGGGAAGGTGTTGAACTGCCTATTGAGGCGAGACCATCCCGAGAAGTGACAGTGTATCAGTATGAAATCAAAGCATTTCGTACAGCAGCAGAAATGAACAGTGAGTTTCCTGAAGTGGACGTTCTCGTTCATTGTAGTAAAGGTACTTATATTCGTACCTTGGCTGAGGATTTAGGCGACAAGTTGGATTGCGGTGCGCATGTAATTCGCCTGCATCGACAAATGGCGGGCCCTTTTAGTGATAAAGAGGCATTGCATCTAGGCGACTTACAAGAAGAGCGTGGTGAGGCTGAGCCAGAAAGCTTAGACCATCACCTTTTGCCGTTGGATGCGCCAATAGAACAATTACCATTAGTGAATATCACTAATGATATGGGCGCCTATTTTTGCCAAGGGCAGCCGGTAATGAGTATGGAGGCCTATCGTATTGCCGAAGAAGGTGGTATGGTTCGCGTCTATTCAGAAGATGGTCAGTTTTTAGGCGTTGGAGAGCTGTTTGAGGGAAATATTGCCCCCAAGCGTATCGTCAATTACTAGGAATTAGCCATTAAAAGAATGTTTGAAAGTGCGGTGTTTCATTGAGCTGTGCTTTTAACATACCCTCCATCCGTGGAGGGCGACTCATCTGTAAATATGCACGGGTGAGCCACACATAGGATAGGTATTTAACCTGTTCTGCATATTAATTAAGAGGATACAATTATGGCACTAAGTGCAGAAGAAAAATCAGCAATTATTAAAGATAATCAGCAAGGTGATAGTGATACTGGCTCTCCGGAAGTTCAGGTTGCATTATTAACCGCTAATATTAATAAGCTACAAGATCATTTCGCAGATCATAAACAAGATCACCATTCTCGTCGTGGTCTGATTCGTATGGTAAACCAGCGTCGAAAATTACTGGATTACTTGAAGAAAAAAGATTTATCGCGTTATGCCAGTTTGATTAAAAAGTTAGGCTTACGTCGCTAATTAATAAAAAATGCCCGCTGATGCGGGCACTTTTTGTTTTAAGTGTCTGGAATTTGTAAAGTAAGCAGTGCTAGTCATATATTTTGCTCACTGTTTATTCTGTTAACCGGATGAACAATACCTTGTTTAGAAAGTAGTTTTCAGCAAGTGTTGTCGGTTAAAGAAAAAATTATTGTATTGAAAAGTATTAAATTAAGAAAATTAAACGAAGAAGGATAAATACGTGAATCCGATTATTAAACAATTTAAATTTGGTGAAGATACCGTCACCCTTGAAACCGGACGTATTGCACGTCAAGCAACGGGCGCAGTATTGGTAACTATTGGTAAAACACAAGTACTTACAACTGTTGTCGGTGCTAAAGAAGCAAAAGCAGGTCAGGACTTTTTCCCTCTATCTGTTCATTATCAAGAAAAAGCTTACGCAGCAGGTAAGATTCCTGGTGGTTTCTTCAAGCGTGAAGGCCGCCCGAATGAGAAAGAAACATTAACATCTCGATTAATTGACCGTCCGATCCGTCCACTATTTCCAAAAGGTTATATGAACGAAGTTCAGGTTGTTTGTACAGTAATGTCAGCAGAAAAAGATGTTGACCCTGATATAGCAGCTTTGATCGGTACTTCAGCAGCACTGGCTATATCTGGTATTCCGTTTTCCGGCCCTATTGGTGCAGCACGTGTTGGTTATACTCGTGAATCAGGTTATTTGCTTAACCCTAGTTATTCAAGTTTAACAACGTCTGAATTGGATATGGTTGTTGCAGGTACACAAGACGCTGTATTGATGGTTGAATCAGAAGCGAATGAGTTACCAGAAGATATTATGTTGGGCGCAGTACTTTATGCTCATCAGGAAATGCAGGCTGTTGTACAGGCTGTTGCTGAATTAGTTAAAGATGCGGGCAAGCCTGTTTGGGATTGGCAGCCAGAGCCAGAAGATACAGCATTAAAAACAGTTGTTACTGAACAATATGGTGCTGCTATTGCCGATGCTTATCGTGTTACCGATAAAATGGATCGCTACAACAAGCTTGGTGAATTGCGTAGTGCTGCCGTTGAAGCATTGTTGGATGAAGAAGC
>JBOEHG010000027.1:0-47804 GCA_050633825.1 Cellvibrionaceae bacterium
TCTGCTGACGCTGCCAACAACAGCTGTCGAGACGTGAAAAGTGTGGTTGCCACCAGTATTGATTCCGTTAAATCACTGGTCAATGAAGTGGACAAAGCCTCTGGCGTTATTAACAACCTAAAAGAAGATGTAGGTGAAATTGTTTCCGTACTTGATGTTATTCGTGGCATTGCCGAACAAACAAACTTACTCGCATTAAATGCTGCAATTGAAGCCGCACGCGCCGGGGAACAAGGCCGGGGCTTTGCTGTTGTTGCCGATGAGGTTCGCACACTGGCAAGCCGAACACAAGATAGCACTCAAGAAATTCAAGGCATGATAGAACGACTACAAAATGGTTCAGAAGAAGCAGTAACCGTAATGCAATCCAGTAAAGCGGCTGGAGAAGAAACAGTAGGGCATTCTGCCAGTGCAGGTGCTCGTCTTGATGAAATTGTAGAAGCCGTCAGCGCCATCAACACCATGAATTCTCAAATTGCCAATTCGGCTAAAGAACAAAGTCAAGTCAGTGAAAGCATCAATGAAAATCTAACACAAATTTTGTCTGAGTCTGAGAAAACCGCACAAGCAACGAACACTAGTCAACAAACATCCGCATCGCTTGCTTTACAAGCATCAGAACTCAGCACCTTAATTGGCCAGTTTAAAACGTAAATATAATATCCGATACAAATAAAAAACGCCCTTATAGGGCGTTTTTTATTTGTATCAATTATCTTACTACTGTGCTTTCTCCATATTTTCATTAGGCGTTGTTGCCTGAATCCAAGCAGAGTTTTCTGCAGACATTACCGCCTGACAGCGTTCTACCAATACTTTTAAATTTGCATTCTCATCATCACTATAGGGTTGAGAACGGGTCAGATATAAATATTTCTCACGAATTAATGTCTCAGCAGTTGCACGATATTTCACCCAATTCTCTTGAAATTTATACAAATTAATAATGGCACTAAAGATAGCAATCAAGGATCCTAGCAATGCAATTAAAAACCGTGCATAGACATCATACTCGTGAAAATCAACAACGGTAATCAATGGGATTAAAGCCCCGAAAATGATGATAGATAATTGATAAAACTTAAATCGTCTTTGATTCCAAGAGGATTTATTCTCATACCAACTTATTTGACCCTCTACACGCTCATCAATATAGTCTTGGGCATTCATTTTATTGTCTCCCGATACATTCATCTCACTTATTACAGTGGATGGCAACTCTCGTTGATACATTGATTCAAAATTAGTTTTTTCTACCGCATAACCATCAAATTTATCTTCATTATTATAAACAAGGTAATCTCCTTTGCTATACTGTGTTATTCCCTCTTTTGTTTTTATTTCTCCCGCATATTGAGCCCGCTCAACCCAAACGGGTGCAGTCTTAATATAGGTACTACCTTCAACCTTTCTATATGTTTTAGTGAAACTCTCTTTTTCAACAGTGTAATACTCTCCATCTCGACAAACCAACCAGTCACCTTGCTTTGCCTTTTGCTCACCACCCCACTTTTGGTAAGTCAGTTCACCTTTCGTTAAATCAATAGGAAGTGCCGTGACGGTTTTATGTTTTTTTTGATAATAGATATCCAACATTATTGCCTGTATATATCAAAGACCTGCGTATTATTCAGCGCATCGGTAAAATTAATAGAAATAGTATTGCCTTGAATACTGCCAACACCCTGACCCGATATTCCACTGACCGCACTGTAATAATTAAAATAATAAGTATTCCCCTGAATATTACCGACACCCTCACCAAAAGGAACACCAAAAACAGTATATTCAACAAATGAAACTTGATTACCTGATTGCATTACTTGATAACTAACGCCCTCTGCCGTACTCCAAACGCCAGCGATATTAGCCACCTTTGGCGGTGATACTTTTTTAGGCTGAGGTTGAGGTTTAGACTCAACAACTGGAGGGACAGGTGGCGCAGGTTGTATAGGCGATATGGAAGGAATAGAAGGAACCGCAGACTGCGCAGGGTAAACATCATCATTATACATCGCCAAGTGACCAAAACTAAGCAACAAAAACAAACTGGAAACTGCCATCGCAGTAATAGCAAAACCTTTACCTTTAGTTTTACCCAGCTGGATATCTTTAAAACCGAAAAAACCTAAAGCCAAGGCCACGCCATACAAGACAATAGCACCCATAATCTCGTCGGTATCTTCCCAACCATCAACGATATAAGCGAGCACCAACAAAAGAGCGAGACCCAAACCCCATATCGCTTTGTGGCTGTATCCCGTATCACTTTTATCGGACTTCTTGTTAATTTTTTTGGCGAGCGTTTTATCAATTTGAGCTATCTTTTCAACTAATCGCTGCACATCAAAAGACCAATGGGTTTGCGAATTAGAAATAGTAAAAGCATGTAAATCCGCTAGGCCTTTTATGTCATCCGGTAATTTTTCTTTTGTAGGCATTGGGGCATCTTGAACCAATACTGGAATCACACGCACATTTGAATTCAGCGCAAGGTTAACTTCTTTTCTGACCCAATCATTTTCATCATCGAGACGGCGACCACCCTCTTCATGAGCTGCATCAATCCATTCAGGGCCGATAATAATTAATACAACAGAACATTGGTTTAACGACTGCTGAATGGCATCGGCAAAAGGTAGACCAGGCGCAATAGACTCTACGTCCAAAAAAAGAGATTGCTCACCAAATATTCTTTGTAACTCATCGGATAAACGGTAAGCAACCGCACTAGCATCAGCGCGGCGATAACTTATAAATATCCCAGACATTATCCCTTCCTCATTAATATTATTAAAATAATTAAGGAAACACTAAACTCATTTTATTGTTATGACTCAGTGCACTGGTACAGATCATCGCTTTGACAACAACTTTCTGCCTCTACTTCCCACCAAAAACCTTTTTGAGCAATGCGGTTGTTTGCTCTACAGGGTTTTTTCGTATCGCGGCTTCTTGTTCAGCAAGGTAATGAAAAATACCATCTAAACCACCCTGAACAACATGCGACGTAAGGTCTGCTTTAATATCAGGCACAAAAGGAATGGACTGATAATTACTTATTACATCATCGTAACGCTTAACGGCCCCGACTTGGGATAAGCTATCCGACACTACCGGCGTCATAGTTTCAGTCAACTTCGGTGTCATTTTGGATTGAAAATAACGAGTCGCCGAGTCTGTCGGGCCATTATATATGGCTCTAACATCATCAAAACTCATTTCCTTAATGGCATCAACAAACAGAGCTTTTGCCTGAGGGGTCGCCTTCTCTGCCGCACTATTTAAAGAATCCTCCAGATTATCGAGGGTTCCACCCATACCGATTTTATCCAACCATTTTCGCGCAGTCTTTAATTCATTGGGCAGTGGAATATGTATTGCCGGATCATTATTGTAACCACCTGCTTTACTAAGCTGCTGGACAACATTATCGCTCCCTATTTCCAGTGCCTGCTTAAAAGCCTGACCAATATCCGCATTAGAAATTGTCCCAGTTGCCGCACTGCCAGTAGATGAGCTATCGCCAAGTACTTCTGTCAATTTATCGAACCAGCCAGCCATACTAGGAGCAGAAATCATAAGACTGGTAGATAACACAGCGGTTATCATTAAATGTCGAGGCTTAACTCGCTGAATTCCTTTAGTAATATTATTGACGCTATCGATATTCATTAGTATCTCTTAATTGACGATTTGCTGGTTTTAACCACATGACTGAATGGGCACTTATTGAACACAATCAAAACAAGGTAAGAAGCGCTGATTTATTTTATAGGCTGTGCTTATCTTTAGCGTTTCTGTTTATCTTATCGTTTCAATGGCTTATACAAGAAAAAATGGTAGCACTTCCGTGCACTAATGGAAACTTTAGCGGCTAACTAAATTCAGCAATAGTCTGTCGCTACACGGAATGATAGAATCCGCCCATGAAGTCTTTATTACCTGAAAAACCTATCCTGTTGCACCCCTCACTGGCAGCCACCATAGGCCTTGAGGAAGCAACCATGCTGTCCGTTCTGGATGATATAACAAAGCATCAGCAAAGCGCCGACAGCCAAGGTTATCAATGGTACAAGCTGGAAGCTCCCACCCTACAGGAGCAGATGCCCTTTTGGGATCCTCTGGATGTTCAGCGCGTCAGCCAACGTCTACGCGACCTCGGCCTGATCCTACTGCGTTCAGCGCCCTACACTCAAAGCCAAGCCATGGACTTTGCCTTCAACCGGCAAGCACCCACAGGTGTAACACCCTCAACCTCAGCACCCACGCAGAATACCCAACGTCAACTAAGCCCTGGAGCCAGCACTATTGCAGCTAACTGGCAACCCGATGGTGAAACCGTCATCGCGCTCGGGCAACTTAATATCCCTGAACATTTTGCACGAGAACAGGTTCCTGAGTTTGTTCGCTACTGGCGAGAAAGTGGTGAAAGCCAACGCTCGTGGAGCAGTAAATTTATACAGCACGTCAAACGACAATGGACCTTTCACACAACTCGCGTGGCACGCAACAACCGAGCAACAACCTTACCCCAAGGCTGGCAACCCAGCAAAGACCTGCAAAGCCAAATTGCAAGTGAAGGAATCCCGTCCACCTTTGTTAATAAGGTATTAAATAAGTTTAAGCTCTACCATCAACGGTCGGGCACAACACATATTAACTGGGATATGCCTTTCTTTTCATGGGTAAAGGAAGAGTGGCAAAAACAAGATACCCCCTTTATTGAAAGTAAACAGTCCAAGCCTATGCAAGCAAGTTGGCAACCCGACCAACATACGCTGGACTATTTAAATATTAGCTACGGTATTGATAGCGAATTTATTCAAGAGTCTATCCCTGAGTTTATTCACAAGTGGACAGAGAAAAAGGCGATCTATTCAGAATGGGGACGCATTTTTGCCGAGCACGTTATTGAGCAATGGCGCTTTGTACAAGCCGGTGTTAACCGTAACTCAGAGCGACGCCCTATTTATAAAGAGTGGCGGCCTTCAGGTGATTGCTTAGAAATACTACAAGTTCAGTCAGGTGTTCACCGAGACTTTATAGAAGCTCAAATTCCTGAATTTATTTTATATTGGACGAATCGAGCTGAACCCATGCATAGTTGGGATAATATTTTTTTACGACATATTAAACATCAGTGGGCAGCTGCTCACCAAGGCCATAACAATGAAAGACAGCAAGCAGCTTCTGGATCAACTCGAACAAAAGATCGTACCATCGCCGAGCAACTCAATGACACCAGCTGGGCATCATAACGCGCAAGACGATGCGCCCCTAACTAAAGAACAAAAAGCTTCATTAGCCAACACAATCAATGAAGCTTTTGAACTATTGCGTATTAATTATCAACATCTTTATTTTAGTGCTTATCCTGAAGTAGATGCCGTCAATTCTGCAAAGCGTTTATGGCTAGAAAGTTTGGCTAATTATGATCCTGAAATTATTTTAAAAGCAAGCCATGAGCTGATCAAACAGTCTGACTACCTGCCTACTGTTAGCCGTATGATCAAAAAATGCCTTGAGTTAAGTACATCAAACCTATTGCCTGATACCCATAGTGCTTATATTGAAGCTTGTAATGCAGCATCCCCCAAACAAAATCACTCATGGAGTCATGATGCTGTTTTTTATGCAGGCAAGCAAAGTAATTGGTATTTTCTTGCCAGCAATAGCGAAAGTATCGCATTCCCTATTTTTAAAAATCATTACGAAAAACTATGCGAACATATTATTAACGGAGGAACACTTCCTCCAATCACTCAATTGGCCTTACCTGATAATACTGATGCGCCCCTCTCAAAAGAGGATAATATTGCGAAAATGGATCAATTGCGCTCGGAACTTAACATTTAAATTACCTGAAGCTTAATGATTAAGATAAAGTAAAACGTCCTGTTATCTGTTTTAAAGCCTGAGACTGAGAACAAAGCTTATCCGTATGCTCTTCTAACGCTAAGCGAATACCTTTAGTTCCCTCTGTCTTCTGGCAAATATGCTCTATCTGTGTTGCGATATCATTGGTGTTATAGGAAATTTCTTCCACTGCAACAACAACCTGATCCATTTCAGCCGCCACATTTTGCACATCACTTTCTATACGTTCAAAGGAGGATTTTGCATTATTTGCATTCTCCTGCCCCGACGAAGCAAGTTTAATCCCTTGTTCCATTAATCGACCCATACGTTCAGATAGCTCATTAAAGCCAGTAATAATATCGCCAATGCTACTAGTCGCATTCACCGTTTTTTGTGCCAATGCTCTCACCTCATCCGCAACTACCGAAAAACCACGACCGGCTTCTCCTGCACGTGCAGATTCAATAGCTGCATTCAAAGCCAGTAAATTAGTTTGATCGGCGAGCCCATTAATAACATCTATAATCCCCAACATTTTAGCACTTGACTGGGCAAGATTAGTGACCTCTTGATGAGTATCCTCAATCAGCTGCACAATATTAACCATTGAATTAACGCAATCATTAATCACATCACCGCCTTGCCTTGTCGATTTTGAAGCTGACTGAGACGTTTGACTAACATGCACAGAGCGTTTGGCAACATCATTAACTGCAATTGAAATTTGTTGCGTTGCTACTGTTGACTGTTGTGTTTTTTGTTCTATTTCAATACTGTTAGTGGTCAATTGATCTACAGCCATTTCAAGCTCTTCTCGAATATTCAGTAAAGATTGGTTACCCCTAACAACCTCCTCTATCACCGAGGATACATCAGTGACCATTTGATTATTCGCCGATCTCAATTGGGTAAATTCATCTTTATCATTCTTATTAAGTGTTAAGAACTGAGAAAAATCCCCCTCTGCAAGTTGTTTTAAAAAAACCTGCATTTGTTGTAACTGTATATATAGCTGTCTGGCAATACCACCCAAGCTAATAAAGACAACAATCCCAACGACAGTGGCAACCGAAAAAATAACAACAGTAGCTGCTTTTCGTGAATCACTCGCTTCTTTGATCACCTTCTGTACAATCACAGTCTCAAGAAACTTTTTTTGCTGATTTATATTCTTATTTAATTGATCCCCTATTGGTTTGATCTTTTTAAGAGCCTCCTTTTCTTCATAAACTAATTTGCTTATTACTGTAAAATTGGAACGATAGAAACCAACAGCTTTACCGACCTTATTTTCTTCCCAATCCAGTTTCTTTACCTTATTTTCTAACCTAGAGAGTGCTGATTCTATTTTTGACTGATCAATATCGCTTTTCGAAACCACATACTGCCGCTGCCCTTTTACCAAAGCAGCCACATCATTTTCAACCATAGAAAATGATATTTTTTCTATCTGTGACAAAGCATTTTCAAGCTTCTTCAACCCACCTTCCGCTTGTGAAAAACCTAACTTCTCCATAACCGTTAACCATTGATTTCTTTGCAAAACATATGAATTTGACAAAGATTTAAACTCTGAAGAAAATTTAATTAATTTTTCAGAAAGCAAAAATTCAGATTTTTTCGACATTTTTTCAGCTATCATAGGAAGCAAATTTAAAGATTCCCTATAGGTAAAAATTTTCTCTGCAGACAACTTAATGGCTGAAGACTCCAACTTCAACAATTGATAAGCCATTGACAAAGACAGCTTCTCATATTCAATCGCGAGGTTTTGTTTACTAACACTAGCATTGACATTTTTCAAACCCAAAAAAGCCGAAAATGAGAGCAAAAAAAGACCGCTCAAAGTCATAACAATAATGAAAGATAGTTTTTGCTTCCAAGAAAATCGAAGGAAATTTTTCATACCACAAACCCAACCGAAATCAATAATAGTGTTATATAAAAATCAGTGTAGGTAGTGAGAAAAAAAATTCCACTTTAAAATTAACTTAAAAAGGTCATAGGAAGGACCTTTTAGATAGGGCTTGTTCTAATCATCTTTAACAATAATTTATATAGGTCATCTTTACGATAATTAAACCGAAACTCTGTTTCTTTTAAATGCAAAACAAAGGTATGTTTAGATATGCCTTTAAATTTTGACAGCCTGTGTTGAACATAAGCCCAAAAAGATGCCATATCCTTAGCGTAAGTTTTACCATCAATAGTCGTTATTTCTACTGGTAAAAAATCAGAACGGCCTCTTTGTTTTTCATCGTTAAAAGAGGGTAATATCATCGCTCTTTCGATATTAGAAAGAATTTCAGTATATATTCTTCCTGTTTTTCTGCAGACAAAGCACTGAACCCTTTGACCACTAATCACCTTATTGCCGACAAAAAAACGACTTTCTGAAAAATCAGGCTCTAAAAATACTGAACAACAACTTTCAGACATTTTAAGCCTTAGTTTCAAAAAAATATCATTGACGGATCTAACACTAACGCCAATCAATCTAGCCGTGTCAGATGCCGACAAATCCATAGAAAAATGCTTTATCAACTGCCTGAATTTTGCTTCGCTGATTTTAGAATTTTTATAATAGCGATTTCTTACTGTATACATAGAGTCAAATATGATTTATTGTGAAAACTACTTCCTTAGCGCATATAAAAATAATTATTATTTTTATATGCCATCAATAAAACGTTATAAAAAACTATAATATACAAACCATATAATGTAGTAAGACTAGCTTTATTGAATTCAAACCGTTCCTCAAAAGAAAAAACTCTCTATCTAGCAACATTTTACCTATCGCACTAGAAAAAGAGCGACAGCCTGTTAAGACTGCCACATCCAATATTATCGTGTAATGACTTCTGGCCCCATCATCATAGTAGGTAACCATATAGAAATAGGTGGAATATAAGTCACCAATATCAAGAAGATGAATAGAACAGCGCAAAATGGCATTGCTGCTTTTACAACCCGCGCCATACTCATCCCAGTAATGCCTGAGGTGACAAACAAGTTAAGGCCAATCGGTGGTGTAATCATACCAATCTCCATATTAACCACCATCATCACACCTAAATGGATTGGATCGATACCTAACTCTATCGCAATAGGAAAAACAACCGGGGCAACAATTAATAACAGCCCTGAAGGCTCCATAAATTGTCCGCCAATTAATAGAATGATATTGACCACTATCAAGAACTGCCACCATGTAAAGCCGGCATCCAACATTAAATTGGTAATAAGGTCAGGAATACGCTCGCCTACCAATACATGAGAAAAAACCAAGGCGTTAACGATAATAAACATCAGCATAATCGTGGTTTTTGCACCATCGACCATCACACCCCGTGTTTCGCGGTGAAAGAATATAGAGAAACTATTCTTTAACATCAGGCCGGCATTTCGCCCTGCTGCCGCACCAAGTGATTCACCTTCATCCTTCCATGAAACACCTTTTAACGGACCCATGTCACGATAAACTAAGGTGGCAATTAAAAAAGCATAAACAGCAGCGACCGCAGCAGCCTCAGTGGGCGTAAAAATACCGCTATAAATGCCACCAAGAATAATAACAATTAATAGCAAGCCCCAAGAAGCAGAGCCTGCCGCCTCTAAAATTTCCGCCATCCCCGCAAAAGGACGCTTTGGCATACCTTTGATTCGTGCATTAATATAAATAACAGTCATTAACATCAAGCCAGCTAGAACCCCAGGAATAACCCCCGCTAAAAACATACGACCTACAGATACATCTGTAGCTGCTGCGTAAACAACCATTACAATAGAAGGAGGAATTAAAATACCTAAAGTGCCCGCATTAGCAATAACGCCAGCAGCAAAATCTTTGCTGTAACCAACCTCGCGCATTGCTGTAATCGCAATCGTACCAATAGCAACAACAGTTGCTGGAGAAGAGCCCGACAAGGCCGCAAACAACATACATGCAAAGACACTCGCAATGGCTAAACCACCACGAAAATGCCCCATAGTGGCAATAGAAAAACGAATAATCCTCTGAGCGACCCCTCCAGTCGACATAAAGGCTGAGGCCAGAATAAAGAAGGGAATTGCCAGTAATGTATATTTTTGAGATGCATTTAATAACTGTAACGCAACAGATGAAACCGAATCATGGGAGAAAATAGCAATCACAAGCACACTGGACAAACCCAGTGATATAGCAACGGGAACACCTAAAAATAGAAATAAAAACAACAGACCAAATAAAACTGCACTTTCCACGATTAATCCCCTACCACATTTTTGTTTTGTTCTAATAATTCTTCCGCTTCATGAGAAGCTATAATCATTTCTCGTTGACCAGACAAAATAGCAAAAAATGCTTGCACACAACGAATAATAAATAATACCAAACCAACCGGTAGCATTAAGTAAGCAACCCAACGAGGCAAACGCTCATCAGGCCCAAAAATAAATTCAGGTAAGGCAATACTCTCCATACCTATATTAAGTTGATACATCTTCGACCAATAGAAGTAAGCACCGCCTTTGCCTGTAAAACCAACTAGATCGGCAGATAAAAATATTACGCCGTACGCAATACACGCTAGCGCACCAAATAAGGCACACAATTTAAATATGGGCTTTGAGAACTTTCTGATAAGGATATCCACTCCTAGGTGAATACCACGCTTAACACCGTAACTCATTCCAAATAAAATCAACCAGGCGAAGAGCACTTGAGTAAGCTCTAAAGCGCTGCCCCACCCGGTATTAAATACATACCGTGCAACAACTTGTACAAAAGTGATAATCACCATAAGTCCAAGTAAAATTGCAATAAAATCTTCTTCAAGCCGATCAATTAATTGTGAAAACTTGTTCATACCTATTCGTCCAAGATAGCAATTAATAATAAAATTGATGTAACAGTATTTTCTTATCAGAAAAAACTGGTATATAAAATTAGCGTACACACCACCGATTTACGCATTACTCAAAATGCATAAGGCATTATTTCTTTAAGATGTGATAAATAGATTGATGGATAACAATAAAATTAACAGGGTATATTTTTAGATCATCTGCTATTTATTTCATTAGTTACCGTATATTCATTATATTTTAGAGTAAGAAAGGGCCTGCCATGCAGGCCCTATAAACTAGCTATTAAACAAGCCTTACTGACCTGCTGCGACAGCAGCATCAATAGTGTCTTGCCCAACATCGTTTGCAAACTTACTCCATACAGGACGCATAACACTGATCCAAGCTTGACGCTGTTCAGGTGTTAAAGTACGAATAGTACCGCCTGCTTGAAGAATTTTTTGCTTATTATCTTCATTCACTTGTGCTGATCGTGCATTGGCTTTATTAGACTCTTCTTTGAAAATTTTCAAGAATTGGCTACGCACATCAGAAGGCAGACTATTTAACCAATCTTTTGATGTCACCGCGAGATAAGTTAACAACTGGTGATTAGTTTCAGTAACACCGTTTTGAACTTCGAAAAATTTCTTAGTGTAAATATTAGACCAAGTATTTTCTTGACCATCAACAACACCCGTTTGTAGCGCACCGTAAACTTCTTTAAATGAAAGTTTTTGAGCGTTACCGCCAATAGCTTCGATCATAGCTACAGCCACATCAGACGTCTGAACGCGGAATTTTAAACCAGAAGCATCAGAAGGTAATAATAATGGTTTATTCGCTGAAAAGTGCTTCAAGCCATTGTATATGTAAGAAAGACCAACATAACCTTTATCTTCAATAGCACCCAATAGCTCCTGTCCTTTAGCGCCTTGAGTAAATTTATTCACCGCATCCATACTGCTAAATAAGAATGGAAAATCAAAAATGCGGTATTTCTTAGTGTAAGCTTCAAACTTGGATAACGATGGTGCTGCAACTTGAACATCACCTAATAATAATGCTTCCATTACTTTGTTATCGTCAAACAGTTGAGAGCTAGGGAATAGCTGCATACACGCTTTGCCATTCATTTCAGAATTAATGCGGTTTGCGATAGCAGTAGCGGCTTCACCTTTAGGGTGACCTGTTGCCGCCGTTACGAAACTGAACTTAATAACGCGCTCGCCCTTATCACAGTTGGCAAAGGTATTGGCACTAAAAGCAGTCGCTGCAATGACCGCCGCTGTAAGTAGTTTTTTCATAGAGTCTCTCCGATGAAATATCATTATTATAAAAGTTGAGTAATGTTATTGTGATAAATAACAGTGGAACTGTAATAGCAGGCATCATGCCAATTTTAACGACAATGCTAAGCACTTGTTTTTATTAGTGTTTTATAAAACCAACAAATAATAACCTGATTACATGTAGCGAATGTGACACACTTAACCAAAGCAATGTTACGTTAACGACACACTGCACTTGCGCTAAGTCTCACATTAGGGGTGACATATTACACAGTACACCCCATGTTATTGAGAGAACAAAATCTCACAAATAAAATTATGGCGCGCAAGAGCACGGGAAAATGATAACAACCCACGAAATGATCAACAAACAAACAAGTTAAAGCTCGTCAGTTTTAGTGTCCGCCTGTAGTTGGTATTTTTTCATTTTTTCGTACAAGGCTTTACGCGAAATTTGCAGCTGCTCGTAGGTTTTTTTGATACTACCATTATTTGCCGACAATGCAGTCACTATAAGGCTGCGCTCAACATTGGCCATCTGACTGGCAAGGTCAGTCACTCTGGCGGCACTCTGAGTCGTATCATCCGTCGACAAACCAACGCCCAATCCCAGCACCCAGCGATCAACCACATTGCGAAGCTCACGTACATTACCTGGCCATTCATAGGCCATAAACTCTGCCATCAATTCTGGTGTCGCTTCAGGGATTTCACGGCGGTAGCGCGCTCTCGCTTCACGGGCTAGATGATGGACTAACGCTGGAATATCATCTTTGCGTTCCCTTAAAGGCGGGATAATCAGAGTGACAACATTTAAACGGTAATATAAATCAGCTCGAAATTCCTGATGTTGACTTGCAAGCTCTAAATCTGTTTTTGTAGCTGCAATAAAACGCAAATCTAAAGGGATCACTTTATTAGAACCTAAACGCTCAATCGTTCTCGCTTCAATCACTCGTAGCAACTTAATTTGCAACTCCATTGGCATCGATTCAATTTCATCCAAAAATATCGTGCCACCATTCGCATATTCGAGCTTACCGACCCGCTGCTTATTAGCGCTGGTAAATGCACCTGACTCATGACCGAATAATTCAGATTCCATCATTTCAACAGGTATTGCTCCACAATTTAAGGCAACAAAAGGTTTGTCCTTACGTCCGCCCTCTTCATGCAAAGCACGAGCGACAACCTCTTTACCCGAACCCGTTTCACCCCAGATCAAGACATCCACATCCGTTTGAGCGAGTGCAGTAATTTCGGCACGCAGTTTTAACATCAAAGGTGTTCGACCTACCAAGCGCTTATCAAGCCCTTCTTGACCTGATAATTCCTGTCGTAATGAACGGTTTTCCAATACTAGGCGACGTTTTTCCAATGCCCTAGAGACAGCGCTAGCCAAACGCTCACCTGCAAATGGCTTTTCGATAAAATCGTAGGCACCATTACGCATCGCATCAACAGCAGTTGATATATCACCATGCCCAGTGATCAAGATTGTTGGCATCGCGGGATCAATCTCTAATACTTTGGATAATAGTTGCATCCCATCAATATTGGGCATACGAATATCTGTCACCAAAACACCGTATAAATCACGATTAATATGGCTTAATACACCCTGCCCATTAGCGTAATCACTCACTTCATAACCGGCTAATTGTAAGCTTTGTATTAATGCATGGCGTAAATCATCATCATCATCGACAATGAGTACTTTTGCTTGATCTGACATTGTTAACTCACCAAAAATAAATTCATTACTATTAATTTGACAGGCTTAATCATCAGCTAAGGGCAGAATTATTTTAAAAACAGCACCATAATTAGCTTCATCTGTCACTTCTAAGGTACCGTTTAAATCGTTGATAATTGTTTCAACTATTACCAGACCTAAACCTAAGCCATTTCCCGGATCCTTGGTTGTAAAAAAGGCATTAAACATTTTTTCTTTAATAGTATCAGGGATACCTGAACCCGTATCGCGCACAACAATCGTTGCTTCCTCATCTGACTTAGACCATAGAATTTCAACATCACGCCTATCGGCATTTGCAACAGCGTCCATTGCATTCGTGACTAGATTAGTAATAACTTGAGACAAGCGACCTTTCTCAGCCATAATAAAAACCGGCTCAGTTGAAGCAAAAAAGTGCAAATTAACGGCTTGCTTTTTTGCTTGAGGCGACAATAAAATCACCAACTCATCCATAACCGATTCAATTGGTATACGCTCAAGGTTGCTAGTAGACTTATGCGCAAAATTGCGCAAAGTACTTGTCAAACCTGCCATTTTATCGACCAGCATTTTAATACGCTGCAAATTATCCGCAGCGGGACTAATATTATCTTTTTGTAAAAAAGTCGAGGCATTATCAGCATAGGAACGGATCGCAGCCAAGGGCTGATTATATTCATGGGCCAATGCTGTTGACATCTGACCGATACCAGCCAATTTTGCGGCCTGCACCAATTCTTCTTGTGCCTCTCTTAAGTTTTTTTCTGCAATTCGACGTTCTTCTATTTCAATTTCCAATTGCTTGTTAGTCGATGTCAACTCATGCGTGCGATCTCTAACTTGCCTTTCAAGCCTCAAAGCAAAGGCTTGTTGAGCGCGCTGCTCTTCTAGTAATCGCTGTTGACGGCTTAACCACATACCCAAACCCATAATAAAGAGGGCAATAATCAGCAACGCTATAAATACAGCTGTATTTCGTTTACTAATAATAGAATCATAATTAGCTAAAGCATGAACTTGCCATTCAAGTAATGCTACATATTGAGAAACATGTAAATAATCACGCCCTCTTAGCTCATCTAATGATTGATATAGTTTTAAACGATCTCGCGACTTTCCGATAAATTTTTCGACTAAATAAATATCAGAAGCATACTTTTCATTACGTGATTCTTTTTCTGAGTGAAAATATTTGAAGCGCCAAGGACGAATACTCGACAATAACACTCTGCCCGTCTCATCCATTGCGAGCATAGGATCCTGTAGCAGCACCCATACTCTTTCAAGATATTCAAGATCAACTCGAACAATAACCGAACCAACAACAGCATTTCGGCTAATAATAGGTGCAGCAAAAATATAGAGCCTTTGCCCGGTATGAGAAATAATGCTGGCGCGCCCCATACTTCCTTGAAGGGCTGATTGAAAATAATTTTCGTTACTGATATTAACCGTTTTCTCAGGGAATTGATTACTCACTAATATTTCCCCACTGGCATTTGCAATCCACACATCGCTGGCACCACTAAGCCCTGCTAATACATTGGTTAATTGGCTAGCTTCTGGCAATTCCTGCAATGGGTCATTAGTACTTAATGCATAAATAATATCAGGGCGTCGAGCAATTAGAGCTGCCAGTATTGCGTATTTATCCATGCTGGCTTTCAAAGTGGCAGTTTGAAAAGCCAACGTATTTTCCATACGTTTTTTAGTGGACTCTAGAGCAGAACGCTCAGCAAGATAAGCAACTAAGGCGAGAATTAAGGTAATTACTATAATCAGGGCTGGCACCAAAAACCAATAGTACTTTCTTATTAAGATTTGATGCTTTGTCATGATTAGTTTAAAAAATCATTCTTCTCGATACTCAAAAGAGCGTCGGTTAAGGCCGTAAAAAAGGCTTTGTGCTGCCACGCTGCCAGTGAAAATATTTAATAAGATAATCAAGGTTTGCATATACCCCTCTATATGAGAAGGAGTCAACGGAAACCAACCCCAAAGCACCCACAACTCCGCCATCTGTTGTTTGTGTAAAATCATATCCAAAGAGGCTATTGCGCCAATAACAATCAAACTCACACTCAATAAAATATAATCACAACGTCGCTGGGTAAAATTAAGCGCTGCCAATTGCAACACAATAACAATGGCATAACCGATAAATGCAATGCCGGGAAACCACTCATACAATTTAAAAGAACGAACGATAATCAGTAACAAAATATAACTTAACCAGCTTCCTAAGAAAAACAGCCAATAAGGTCTTATATTCATTTTATGCAGTATTTTTATCATATCGTCTTTTTCATTAGCAAGTTATTTATCAGTAATTGTTATACGATCCACTTTTTGAAAACCACGAGGAAGCTTATGACCTCGGCGACCCCGCTCTCCACGGTAATGATCTAATTCAGAGAGTTTAAACGATGCATGCCGCTTACCTGAATAGACGGTTAGCTTTTCGCCTTCACCGATCAAGCCTACAGCAATAACAAATTCTTCACGAGCTTGTACACGTGCAGGAGGAATGCTTAATAGCTTATTCCCCTTACCTCTGGAGAGTTCAGGCAAATCCGCGATTGGAAACAATAACATACGACCTTCATTACTAATTGCAATAACCAAGGTATCATCGTTATCTGAAATAAATGAAGGCGGTAGTACTTTTGCCCCCTTAGGCAAAGTTAGCAGCGCCTTACCCGCTTTGTTTTTAGTATAGAGATCCCCCAACTTCACCGCAAAACCGTAGCCTGCATCGCTGGCCACCATCACTCGTTGATCATCACTTCCCATCAATAAGCCTGAAAATACTGCTCCACTCGGAGGGTTCAAACGCCCACTGGCTGGCTCACCTTGACCACGCGCTGACGGCAAGGTATGCGCGGGAATAGCATAGCTGCGACCAGTGGAATCTAACAACAACGCATTTTGATTGGATTTTCCACGGGCTGAAAATTTATAACCATCACCTGATTTATAATTTAATGATTCCGGATCAACCTCATGACCTTTGGCAGCACGAATCCAACCTTTTTCCGAAATAATAACGGTCACCGGGTCACTTGTAAGCAAATCAGTTTCGCTTAAGGCCTGCGCTTCTCCTCGTATCACCAATGGCGAACGGCGGTCGTCGCCAAAGTCATCGGCTGCTTTTTGCAATTCTTTTTTCACTAAATTTTTTAATTTTGTTGCAGACCCTAAAATTGACTCTAGATTATCGCGCTCTTTAGCTAGCTCATCCTGCTCGCCACGAATTTTTATTTCTTCCAACTTGGCAATTTGGCGTAACTTTAAGTCCAGAATCGCTTCAGCTTGAATATCAGTAATCTTGAAACGTTCCATCAGTACTTGCTTGGGCTTATCTTCCGTTCGAATAATTTCAATGACTTCATCAATATTTAAAAAGGCTGCTAAATAACCTTCTAATATATGCAAGCGCTTTAAAACTTTATCGAGACGATATTGCAAACGGCGACGCACTGTCACCATTCTGAATTTCAACCATTCACCCAAAATAACATGCAGGGATTTAACTGATGGCAAGCCATCGATACCAATCATATTCAGATTAATACGATAGGTTCGCTCAAGATCCGTGGTTGCAAATAAATGATTCATTAATTGTTCGATGTCGACTCTATTTGAACGAGGAATAATCACTAAACGCGTTGGGTTTTCGTGATCAGATTCATCGCGCAAATGTCCAACCATAGGTAATTTTTTAGCTTCCATCTGGGCTGCAATTTGTTCCATCACTTTTGAACCACTCACCTGATGAGGCAAGGCAGTGATGACTATATCACCATCTTCTTTTATCCATACAGAACGCATGCGCAAACTACCGCGACCCGTCTCATACATTGAGACGATATCTTGCTTAGGTGTAATAATTTCGGCGCTGGTAGGCATATCTGGCGCAAGAATAAATTCGCATAACTCAGCAGTGTTTGCTTTTGGGTTTTGCAATAAATGAATAGAAGCGCTGACTAATTCACGTAAATTATGGGGTGGGATATCTGTCGCCATACCCACCGCAATACCCGTCGTACCATTTAATAAAATATTAGGCACTTGTGACGGCAATACCGTTGGTTCATCCAAGGTTCCATCAAAATTTGGCGACCATTCAACAGTTCCTTGTCCCAGCTCGCCTAATAAAACATCACTGTAAGCAGTTAAACGCGATTCGGTATAACGCATCGCTGCAAAGGATTTGGGGTCATCAGGAGAACCCCAGTTACCCTGACCATCGATAAGCGGGTAACGATACGAGAAGGATTGCGCCATCAACACCATGGCTTCATAAGCGGCTGAATCACCATGGGGATGAAATTTACCAATAACATCACCGACAGTCCTTGCCGATTTTTTAAATTTGGCCGTTGCCTTTAGACCCAACTCACTCATCGCATAAACAATGCGGCGCTGCACCGGTTTTAAACCGTCACCAATATGAGGTAATGCACGGTCAAGAATAACGTACATGGAATAATCTAAATACGCTTTTTCAGCATATTCTTTTAATGAAATCGCTTCAAATGTGTCGGGAGTCACGACATCAGACATAAATATTTCCTAATTTATAATGCAAATAAAAGACGATAAATTCGTCATCTTTAATAATATCAACAAACCATTCGCTAAACTTATGAAGGCGCAACGACCGGAATGGCCCATGTGCGCCGGAACGCTTTATCACTAGAGTAAATAGCCAGCCGCCAAGTGTAATAACGGTTCCTATGGCTGGGTTGTGATTCCGGTTGATTATCTGGCATTGGTGTTTCCAATAATAAGCGTGTACCAATAACCGCCCTTTCAGAAATCACAGATACGGGAAAGCGTGTAACAATATTAGATTGAAATTCAGTATAGTCGTCCATATAAACTTCAGCATTTTCAATCAACCTAAGCTCTGCTGAAAATTGCAGACCGTCTACGCCTTTATTAATCTCAACATAGCCGGCAAATTTTTCACCAATAGCAGCGGGAAAGGGATTCATCACTAAAGGGGTTTCACCATATTTATTTCTACCCCAAGAACGTTTTATTTTTTTACCAAAAAATAAAACAGGAAACAAAAGAATAATTAATTCCTTCATTTCAAAATATTCACCTGCATGAAAATGTGCTAACAATTCCTCACGGTTATCATTGAGAATAAAACCACAAAACCCAATAATTACAAGAAAAAAGATCCAATCTTTATTCTTCGATTTTTTCCTGTAGTTTGAAGGAATTATATTACTTTGTTGCTGGATATCACCTGTATTCATTATATTTTTATAAATTCTTAATTAGTCTTATTGCCCAAGATAAGGTAGAAATACCTTATGTATTAACGCCATGTATAGAAACTGTATGACAGCACTTAAGGTTGACCACCAATTTTTTTGGTTTGAGTAAACTCAATTTCCCATGGCATAGCTGAATCACACCATATCTCCATAGTAGGCTGTAGTTCAGCACGCTGATCGGAGGTCCCCACTCTCAAATTATAACTTGCTGGCGATTTTTCTGCTGCACTGGCATAGATATGGGTACCACAATCAGGGCAAAATGCTTGCACTCGCCGATTACCACTCTCTGCGGTTTTTATATAGTGCCGCACATTACCGTTAAGGTGAAAGTTTTCAGAAGGAATAGGCGCAACTACACGAAATGGAGCCGCACTCATTATCTGACAATCAACACAGTGACATGCGATGATTTTTTCAGCATCAACTTGAGCGGTATATTTTACATTGCCACAGTGACAAGTGCCTGTAATATCAATCAAATTCATCATGTCGCCTCTTTATTTTATGCTAAGCATAAGCCAGCCTATCAACGGGCTTTTCTTTAATCGGCAAATGAGCCAGTGCTGCAAATAACGCAAGGCCCACACTTAACCACCAAACCACATCATAGCTGCCATAACGATCATAAAGCCAGCCACCCAACCAAACACCGGAAAAACTACCCAATTGATGGCTTAAAAACACAATACCGTACAACAGTGACATATAGCGAGTACCAAACATCAGCGCAATCAAACCTGATGTCGGTGGCACTGTTGCCAACCATAGCAAACCCATCATTGCACTGAATATCAACACATTAATTAGAGAAGGCGGCAGCAAGATAAAAACAGCCACCAAAATAGCACGGGCAAAATAGATCCACGCTAATAACTGCCTCATAGACCATTTACCAGAAATAATACCAGATGAATAGGAGCCAACGACATTAAACAAACCAATAATAGCAATACTCCAAGCCCCTATTTGAGCCGAAAATCCTAAATCCTGTAAAAATGATGGCATATGAACCGTGATAAATGCGATATTAAAGCCACAAACAAAAAAGCCCGCAAGTAACCACCAATAGGAACCATGATAAAGCGCTTCTTGTAAAGCCTGAGTCAAGGTTTGATCTGGCACTGCATTCTCTACAGTGCCAGCACTACCGGAATAAGGTGCCAAAGGGATAGCCAGCAAGGCCATAAACAGTGTTGCCACTGCCATAAGGTGTAAGGCTGTTTGCCAATCAGAAAAATCGACCAAACCTTGAACAATAGGCACTATCAAGAATTGCCCGAAAGAACCGGCTGCAGTACCCAAACCCAATGCCCACTGCCGCCTTTCGGGACCCACCGCTCTCGCCATTGCCGGCAATATAATCCCAAATGCGGTACCAGCTATGCCAGCACCCACCAATAAGCCAGTTGCCCCATGCAAGACCCAAACACTATCAACTCCGGCTGTAAACCAAATCCCCAAGCCATAAAGTATCGCCGCCCCAACAATGACCTTTGTACTACCGAAACGATCTGCAATACCACCTGCAAAAACAGCAACAATCCCCCAAGAAAGGTTTTGAATCGCCAATGATAGTGATATAACTTCTCTGCCCCAGCCATTCGGTTGGGTAATATCATTCACAAACAAACCAAAACTGGATCGAAGACCAAAAGAAAGCACTAACAATGCACAAGCGGAGGCAATAACAAGAATGATGGGCACTGTGAGTTTTTTCATATAGCAGCTCAATATGCTCGCTGAATAAACGGGAAATATAGGTAATTGAAACATGGAATAGCATTAGCTGCTATATAATATTTACATGCAAATAAAGGGGGAAAAATAAAAAGAGGGGTTGGATACTTGACTTAGACACTAATACTTAACCGTATTACGCCCTGAGCTTTTGGCATCATAAAGTAGCGCATCTGCTTTACTGATAGAATCATGAACATCTTCATTCTCAATCATATAAAGACCAAAAGATGCTGTTACCGCTATAGATTCCTCTTCGAAAAGAATCGAACCAGCTTCAAGTGTTTTTCTTAAACGCTCAGACAAGTCAACAGCTTGAGATTGCTCTATATCACTCAACAAAATGACAAACTCTTCCCCACCAAGCCTTGCGACAATATCGTGTTGGCGAACACCTTGCTGTAACTTTTGAAGCACAAAAATAAGAACTGCGTCACCCGCAGCATGGCCATAATTATCATTAACTGCTTTAAAGAAATCAATATCAATCATCACTATACAAGCATTTTTGTTTTCTCGCTGTAAACGCTTTAATTCAGCTTCTGAGCGTTCAAAAAAAGAGCGTCTATTTAACGCCCCCGTGAGAAAATCTGTACTAGCAGCAACATCCAACTTTTGATTCAATGAACTTAATTCATTAACCTTCTCTCGGAGCTCAATTGTTTTTTCATCGACTATTTTTTCAAGATTAATATTTTTATCTTCCAGTTCTTTTCTGGCTTGATCTCTTTGAATTGTCCTACTAATCAACTTATCGAGCATTTTATTATAAGCTTCTATTAATTCAGTCAATTCATTTCTATTTTTAGAAGAATCTTTATCTATATCGACTTTATTCTCTTTGAGATTATCAAAATTCAATTTACCCACGGAGGAAGAGAGTTTTTCAAGAGGAATACCGATAAGCTTTCGACCAATAAAAAATATAATAATTGATAGGAAAAATGTTTTGAAGAATGCATTAGCAATAATAAATGTAATGTTTACTCTAATGCGATCAAAAATAACTGAACGGTCAGAGACCAATTCAACCGTACCTAACTTATGGTACTCTAAGCCCTCTGCAAAAATAATAGGCCCTTTAAAGGTTAAAGTATTCTTAGCCTCTACCTTACCTTTAACAACATTTAAGCCGTCATAGCCTTCATCAACCTTAATCCCTGAAATAAATTGCAAGGTCAGCAAACCATCAACCAAGCTCTCTACCTGTTGCGGATCCCAACTCCACATAGCAGCCGCTAAAGGTCCAGATGAACTGATATATATTGACTCTAAATCAACATGTATTTGGTCGCGAATATTTCTATATTCGAACAGTATGTGAATTAGCGATACAAAAACAGCAAAAAGAAGGTACAAAGAGAAAACTGTACCAATAAATCTTTTCATTAATGCTGACTTTTTAATCATCTTATGGAATATGCAACTCAAGTAATAGATGGAGACTCAATATAAATTGAGCCCTTATCACATGAGTTTAGCCAGTATTCAAAGAAACACCACAACCCTATCAGACGACAAAAAGGCTAAATATCACCAAATCGATATTGAAGTATGGATAGAGCGGTCAATGGTGCGGTCTCGGCTCGAAGAATACGCGGTCCCAAAGTAAAGGAAGAGAAACCTTTCTTTATTGCAGAATCCACTTCATTTTCAGATAAACCACCTTCAGGACCGATTAACAGTGCAATACTATCTGAAGAAGATGAAAGACTATCCAAAGGAGATGCTTTATAGGGGTGCAAAACTAATTTGCAAGCGGCATCCGAACCCTCAAGCCATTGGTCTAACGTTTGGGGCTTTTCAATGGTCGGTATCATCGTGCGACCTGATTGTTGACAGGCATTAATAACAACTTGCTGCCAGTGCTGCATTTTTTTATCAATACGATCAGCCGGTAATTTTATCTCAGTATAAGCACTCACCAAGGGTGAAATAGTACTCACACCAAGCTCCGTTGCTTTTTGCAGCAACCAATCCATCCGGTCATTTTTAATCAAACAAACACCTAACACGGTTTTTAATCCAGACTCAGGTTGTGCATCTGTATAATTCTCTACATTAATAATTGTAGATTTTTTACTAATGGTGGCTACTTTACCTTCATATTCACCGCCCTGACCATTAAACAAAATAATAGGGCGGCCTGACTTCATTCGCAAAACATTCGCCACATAATGAGCGGCAGCTGGATCCAACTTAATGGATGCATTTTCTGACAGGGTTTGATTGGTATAAATTCTAGGGATACGCATGGGAAGCAGTGTAGCGCAGGCAGCAGAGAGTTCACAGTATTATTTATTAGTGACTTCTTCTTGATCTATTAGCCGCGGAGCAATTAACAACGAAGCGATTAAGAGAAAAAATATTGATAGGGTAAATCAAAAAAAGCGTCGAACCTGTTTAATGATGAAACTCAATAATCAAGGCTCGATGCTTTTTAGTAAAATATTAGCAAACAAAAATTTTAAGAAGGTACTAAACCAAGATTTTCAACAATGGCTTTAGTAGGCTCTAATTGATTCATTGTATAAAAATGAAGCCCCGGAACACCATTCTCTAACAAAATATCACAAAATTCCGTGACTACGTCGACACCAAAAGCGCGCATACTTTCCTGATCATCGCCATAAGACTCTAATGCACGCTGTAACCATCGAGGGATTTCTGCACCACAGGTTGCACTAAAGCGCACAAGGTTTTGTACATTAATAATCGGCATAATACCCGGGTATATCGGCTTATCAATACCTGCTTTCTCACATTGCTGCATAAAATAAAAATAAGCATCAGGGTTAAATAGGTACTGAGTTATGGCACTATTGGCACCTGCGTCAAATTTTCCTTTTAAATACTGTATGTCCGTCGTATAGCTTTTTGCCTCAGGGTGAACTTCAGGATAGGCGGCAACCTCCAAATGAAAATGCTCACCAAAGCGTTTGCGAATAAAAGCAACGAGCTCATTAGCATAGACCATTTGCGAGGCACCACCCATACCGGAAGGCATATCACCACGAAGGGCAACAATTCGATTAACACCAGCGGCTTTATACTCCTCAATCAACTCAGCAATGGCATCTTCAGTATCACCACCAAACGAAAGATGCGGTGCCGTTGAATGCCCTTCAGAAACAAACTGATTGACTAAACCTTTGGTATTATCACGGGTAGAGCCACCCGCACCATAAGTCATAGAGAAAAACTCTGGCTCAAACTCAGCCAGACCATTTCGTACCTTAATTAATTTTTCTCGCCCTGCATCCGTTTTAGGCGGGAAAAATTCAAAGCTTAAGCGCAATTCGCTATCACTCATTTAGACTATCCTTTGGATAAAGTTGTAGATTAGTTATAAAACTAGTATTTATAACTATCAGGTTTAAATGGGCCATCGATATCGACTTTAATATAGTCAGCCTGCGTTTTGGTAAGCTTGGTTAATACACCATCAAAACCGGCAACCATATCAGCAGCCACCTCTTCATCTAACTTTTTAGGTAATACTTTTAGATAAAGCTTATCTGCCTTCTCATTGGCAGGTAGGTCTGCAAATTTTTCTTCATATAAATACATTTGCGCTAAAACCTGATTAGCAAACGAACCATCCATAATACGCGAAGGGTGACCTGTCGCATTACCCAAGTTCACCAAACGACCTTCAGATAAAAGAATCAAATGATCATGTGCATCTTCACTGCGTTGAACTTTATGGACTTGAGGCTTCACTTCTTCCCACTGCCAATTTTCACGCATATAAGCAGTATCAATTTCATTATCGAAATGACCAATATTACACACAACCGCACCCGGCTTTAATGCTTGCAACATATACTGGTCACACACATTACTATTGCCTGTAGTGGTAACAATTAAATCTGTTGTGCCGAGCAAATTTTTATTAATACACTCTGCATTTTCTAAATTAATACCATCAATGTAAGGCGAAGCTACTTCAAAACCATCCATACAAGCTTGCATTGCACAAATAGGATCAATTTCCGTTACTTTTACCACCATACCTTCTTGGCGCAAAGAAGCTGCAGAACCTTTACCAACATCACCGTAACCTACAACCAATGCCTTCTTGCCCGATAACAGGTGATCTGTACCACGCTTGATAGCATCATTTAAACTATGACGACAGCCATACTTATTGTCGTTTTTAGATTTAGTCACCGCATCATTCACATTGATTGCCGGTACTTTTAACTCACCATTGTCTAGCATTTCCTGTAAACGGTGTACGCCGGTGGTTGTCTCTTCAGAAATACCATGAATAGCATCCAGTAATTGCGGGTATTTTTCATGACACAGCTGTGTTAAATCACCGCCGTCATCCAGAATCATATTTGCATCCCATAATTGATCGCTATCTTTTTCTGCTTTAACGGTTTGCTCTATACACCACCAAAACTCTTCTTCTGTTTCACCTTTCCAAGCAAATACCGGAATACCCGCAGCAGCAATGGCGGCTGCAGCATGATCTTGCGTAGAGAAAATATTACACGATGACCAACGCACCTGTGCACCCAGATCAACTAAGGTTTCAATTAACACTGCAGTTTGGATTGTCATATGAATACAACCCATAATCTTCGCGCCCGCTAGCGGTTGTTCTGCTCTGTATTTTTCACGTAAAGCCATTAAAGCCGGCATTTCACCTTCGGCGATAGTAATTTCTTTACGACCCCATTCGGCGTCTTTACGAAACTGCTCTAAGCCACTAGCAGCAACTTTATAATCAGTAAAATTTTCTACAATTTTTAATTCTGCACTCATTGTTTGTATCTCCAAATTCGTGGGGCACCTAGCTCAAATGCTAGATGCTTCAATTACTGTAACGAAATATAAAAACATTGCCGATATCAACACAATGTTTAGTTATCTGACTCCTGTCTCATTATTGATTAAAGCGCTTTCTTTAACACTTCAACCTTATCAGTTTTTTCCCAAGTGAAATCATCTTCCTCTCGACCAAAATGCCCATAGGCAGCTGTCGGTTGATAAATAGGTCGTTTAAGATCTAGCATTGCCACCAAACCACCTGCACGCAAGTCAAAATTTTCTCGTACTAAATTCGCAATATCGGCTTCAGGTAATTTATTGGTACCAAAGGTGTTGATAGAAATAGAGGTTGGCTCGGAAACGCCAATCGCATAAGACACTTGAATCTCACAACGATCAGCCAAACCTGCCGCGACAATATTTTTAGCGACATAACGACCGGCATAGGCCGCAGAGCGATCTACTTTTGAAGGATCTTTACCAGAAAAGGCTCCACCACCGTGACGAGCCATACCACCATAAGTATCAACGATAATTTTTCGACCCGTTAAACCACAATCACCTACAGGGCCACCGATAACAAAATTACCGGTTGGATTAATATGATATAAGGTATCTGCATGCAACCATTCGGCAGGCAATACTGGTTTAATAACCTCTTCTAAAACAGCTTCTCTTAAATTGTCCAGAGAAATGCCTTCATCATGCTGAGTCGAAAGCACTACAGCATCAATCGCAACAGGTTGACCATTTTCGTAACGCAGTGTTACCTGACTTTTCGCATCGGGGCGCAACCAAGGCAACACATTTTCTTTACGCATTTTTGCTTGGCGCTCAACCAAGCGATGAGAATAATAAATAGGAGCAGGCATTAACACATCAGTCTCATTAGTCGCATAACCAAACATTAAACCTTGGTCGCCAGCGCCTTGCTCTTTTTCATCAGCCTCGTCAACGCCCATCGCAATATCAACCGATTGTTTACCGATAGCATTTAATACCGCACAAGAAGCACCGTCAAAACCGACATCGCTGGAGTTATAACCAATATCCAAAATAACATCACGCACTAAATCTTCGAGATCAACATAAGTCGATGTGCGCACTTCCCCGGCTAAAACAACCATTCCTGTTTTAACCATTGTTTCTACGGCAACACGCGACTCGGGATCATCTTTCAGCATCGCATCAACAACGGCATCAGAAATCTGATCCGCCATTTTATCCGGATGACCTTCGGAAACTGACTCCGACGTGAAGACTGAATATTCAGACATGTAAAATTCCTCGTTATATAACTGTAATTTAATTTTTCGTTAAATGCTTTTTATTGCCGCTGACTACACTGTATTAAAAAGCACGCTATTTATAAAACTGCTGTAATTGGATTTGAAAACCATTGCGCAAAGCAAAATAGTGACTGTGGCCATGCTTAAGACCCGCAGCACTTGCCCACTGCTGCATCTCACTGGGATCAAAACCTAACCATAAATCACCACAGGCTTCTTTGGCCCAATCCTGATCATGGCGACATAATTCGGTTACAATCAATACGCCCTTTTCTTTTAAACCCCTAGCACTGTCTTTAAAAATATCAGCTGGGGATGGCGTGTGGTGCAAGACCATATTCATCGCGATACAGTCAACTTTATCGCCCATATTTTCCGATTGAAAAAATCGTGTGTCATTACACTCAAAGCTAATATTATTCAGCTGTTGTTGCTCGCAAAACTTCTGCGCATGAGCCAGCATCGTTGCCGCATTGTCCAAGGCAATGACTCGCTCAAAATGACCTGACAGTACAGGCAAAAATTCACCCTCACCAGGTCCAATTTCTACCGCAAGCGCTGCCTCTGGTGCAGACTCCTTGGCCATAACACGCTCCAGCAAACTGTTTACCGCATCACCATAGGTGGGGTAATCAGCAATAAGGTCTTGCTGTTCCTTAAACTGTTCTGCATGCTGCTCAAAAAATGCTTGGGATTGTGCTGCACGCTCTCGCTTAATAACATCTACCCGAGCAGACACTTCTTCGGACAGCGCTATTTCATCAACCATGAAGTATAACTGTTGCTGTAAAAGGCTAAGCCCACTATCACCCGCAGGCAGCGCTCGACTATAAAAGATCGAATTGCCCTCACGGCGCTTAATAACCAAGCCAGCTTCAGCCAATACTTTTAAGTGATGGCTCATACCTGACTGACGGTAGTCGAAGATTTGACTCAACTCCATCACACCGTATGCATCTTGGGCCAACACCCTTAACACCTCTAAACGAAAGGCATCACCAGCGGCTTTATTAAAAGCAGCAAGACTTGTAAATGTTGATTCAATCGCAGTGTTCATAGGTGGTTATACCGCATAAGGCGAAGCACTATAACAAGGTATAGCATCTATATCAAAATTTATTGATATAGATTTAGACTAAAAAACAGACAATTACTTTGAGAAAGATATAACAGCGGCAAAAAGGCGCTTTATTGAGAAAAACGGCGCCATAAATCATTAAATGTAGCATCGAATCGTGGGAGAAGATCAGGATGATCTGTGATCACAATATTTTCTTGGTTATATTCGGTAGCACTTCGTGTCCAGTTAAAACTACCATTAATCAGCTGCTTATCAACCAAAGCAAACTTATGATGCATATGGCTGGAGGAAATATCCAAACAGACTGGCACTCCCTGCTGGCCCAAGTGGTAGATATCACTACCACGATCGTTGGCCTTGTCATTGTCGCTAATAATACGCACACCAATACCGCGGTCATGAGCCGCCTTAATCGCCTCTGTAATCCGATTATCGGAAATGGTAAAGACACAGATGTCTACGCGCTTTTTTGCACCATGAAGTAAGCGAATAATAGCATCACGGCATTCATCACCTGGGCTGAAATGAACTCGGCTAGTTACCATATCCGCGCTGTAGCTTTTATCAACCAACTTAATGATACGCTCCAGCCACCTAAACAATATAAGTGGCTCAACTCCAGATTGTATTCGGGATTGCACAAGATCAAAGGCCTGATTACGCAAATACCGTTTTTCATCAACACTTAATGTTTCTAATAGCGCAGCGATCTCATATTTTTCATCCTTATCAAGACGTTGATCTTCAAGAGAGTGAATAAGAACATCGCTTATTGTTGTTTGCGGAGCCATAGGAAAGCCGTCAATTAAAAATAGAAGTCACATTAAAACGAATTGAATAAATCAGATCAATGTACATTAAAAAGAACACATGAAAAAAATTAGTGCATTTTATTAACTATTGGTTAATAATGTTTGTATATCGCTAATGATATAAAAAGATACCCGTAATGAAAGCCAAACAAGTACTCGACCGAAATAATCCGCTTATCGATAAAAATCCTGTCGATACACTCGCTAACATTCAATCCATGTTGGCGCGTATTCAAACATTTATCGCGGAAACAAGTACCGATAATAACCTCCCTGCCCCTCCATCCGGTAATGAACTTTATATTCGCTTATTGGTGATGATTAATGAAGCAATCCACTACGAAATAGAGCGTTTTCATGATAACTAAAAAACGATTCCCCAAAATAGACACCAATCAACTTTCAAAGGATGTTGCCCCATGCATGATGAGCACACTAACACGACCCAACAATCTCACTGTCCTTTAATTGGGGAACACCCAGCAGATACCTTGTCGCATATTCAAGCCACACTGACATTTATTCAGGAATTTGCTGCACGATCGACAGAAGAACCGACAATAACACCTTATGAAATTAGGGTAAATACTGGACTCTATGCAATATTAAAAGCTGTCAATGATGCCATTGATTATGAGATAGAACGCTTGGCTGACGATAAAGACTAATAAGAAAGCCTCAAAGAATAACGAATAATTTACAGTTTCAGCATTGATGAAAGGCTTAACTAAGTAGACCATCAAGAATATGTTTTGTAGGGCTGCAACTCTATATGCTCTATTCGATTACCCATTAAAAAAATATTTCCCTCGTAACGCGTATCACCAACAGAGGAAAATTCAAAACGGTAAGCGCGCCTCAATGCAAATAAAGAATGTGGAGATGGCTTAATGGATATATTTTTTAGAAGCACATTTTGATCAAGAAATTGTACACCTTCTTTTTCACAATAACGTCGTGCTGCCGCTCGCGCTACTCGACTCATATTGGCATGAGTCCAGAAAAAATAAACCACGATGGCGACAAGTGTAAAAAGAAAAATATCATTTAAGGTCATTATTATTCCATCACACTTGCTGAATAACACTAATCAAAGCCGCCAATTTAGCGGAGATTTTATTCGATTTAGGGTAAATCAAATAAGAGTGAAAAACATAAGGGGTGCCTACCACCGCCTGTTCTCGTAAACTGCCATATTTTAACTCTGCCTCCACCACACAACGAGGCAATAAACCTACGCCCATTTTAGCCAGCAAGCAACGTTTGATAACCTCAACATTAGAGAACGACTGTTTAGGTAAAAAGGTTAACTTTTCTTCCTTAAAATGTTTCTCAACACGCAGACGATAACTACAACTTGGCTCTGTCGCAATAATCGACTGTTCGTTTAACTGTTCGACAGTAAGTGCTTGCGGCTGATGCAATTGAGGATGAACCGCATAAACAACCTCTTCACGATATAAGCGATGCTGCTGCCATAAGGATTGTTCAGAATGGCTCACAATAATCGCTGCATCAATTTCATTAGCGTGTAACGCATGCTCATAATCAAAAGGTTCATGGGTTAGCAAGATCTCAAGCTTAGGCGCAAGGGACTGCAAACGCTCAATTATCGACGGTAAACGATAAATACACATCGAGCTGGGTGCAAATAAGGTTAAGCTACCAGAAAGTGATTTACTCGCCTGCTTGGCTTTATGGCGAATGCCATCTTCCTGATCAACAAAATCTTGGAAGCTGGGCAAGAGTGAACGACCTACATCACTCAAAGTGATATTTCGCCCCTTTGAGACAAACAACTCCACGCCCAGTTCTGAGGCCAGCTCTTTTAATTGTGCAGAAATACTGGAAGGTGCTAAATGCAGCACTTTGGCCGCTTGATTAACACCACCGTAATGAGTCACAGCGAGTAAACTACGCACTTGTCTTGGAGTCATTATTCATTATTTCCGCACAATTTATTCACAATTATTCGCTTTTAGTGTTTATTTGTCTAGCTTAATATAAACGCTTATCCCAATCACTTATCAGGAATAACAATGGATCTATATATTGCCTATAAAAACTATTCTTCTTGGTCGCTAAGGCCTTGGATCGCCATGAAAGTTGCAGGCATCTCATTTAATGAAACCCTGCTGCCCTTTTATCATTCATCCGCTCTGACTGATTTTGCGGCAAAAGAAGGCATCCCTGCCTGTGTACCCGTATTGAAAGATCAGGGCCAAACCATTTGGGATTCACTGGCTATAATGGAATATCTCGCGGAACAATACCCTGATGCCCATTTATGGCCAGAATCAATAAACCTTAGGACACTAGCACGCTCGACAGCAGCAGAAATGCATTCCGGCTTTATGGCATTACGCAGCCAATTTCCGATGAACTGCCGCCGGGTAACCCACGTAGAACCTTCGGAGGGCTCGAAAAATGATCTCTTGCGACTCGCCGCTATATGGCAGCGTTTTCAAGAACAAAAAAAGCCGGCTGGGCCGTTCTTGTGTGGTCAATTTAGTATTGTTGACGCCATGTATGCTCCCGTTATGTGGCGCGTTCACGGCTACGGCCTCAAGGTTTCTGATGCCTTTGATCAATGGGCTAAGGCGATGATGGCTCTACCAGCAATGCAGGAGTGGGCAGATGCTGCACAAGCTGAAGAGTGGAGCGTTAGCCAATATGACAATGTAAAAAGTGAATGATCTCACTGGCTAAAAAACGTTATGATGGGTAAATGCTAACTAAACTACTCTGGGTATTTATTGCCCTGCCTTTACTGGTTTATAGCGCTGCAATTGCAGCGCTATATTTCTTCCAAGAGTCTCTGATTTTTAGAGGCGACAAATTACCTGCAGATCATACATTTGCTTTTGATTTACCCTTTGAAGAAGTCACTATCCCTGTCGACGGCGCAGAGCTTAATGCTTTGCACTTTCAACAAGCTGATCCCAAAGGTGTTATTTTCTTTCTCCATGGCAACGCTGGCAATCTGGTCGACTGGACCATTGGCGTCGATTATTACCAGCGTATTAATTACGACTTATTTATTTTTGATTATCGAGGTTACGGAAAAAGTACCGGTAAAATTAGTAGCCAAGAGCAGTTAATGGACGATGTGCGTAGTGCGTGGGATTATATGAAGACCTATTATGCTAATAGCTCCCAAATCGATATACCAATGATCATTTACGGGCGTTCATTAGGTACGGCTTTAGCAGCACAGCTAGCGCAAGAAAAAACATCTAGCCAGTCACCAGAAAAAAAACCTGAACTTGTTGTGCTGGTTTCGCCTTTTACCAGCATGGTGGATCTTGCTCAAACCCAATACCCTATCGCACCTTCGTCCCTATTGCGTTACCCATTTGAGACAGAAAAAATTATTGATGACATCAATACCGAGATTGTATTTATGCATGGCAGTGAGGATAATTTTATTCCCATCAGCCATAGCCAAGCATTACAAACACGCGTCAGCAAACCGACTCAATTATTAACGATTGAGGGTGCTGGGCATGGTGACATTCACAATTTCAAAACCTATCTGGATGGCTTGGCCAGCGTACTACCGGAATAATGCTTAAAACTTACGCGGTTTACCGTTACGATTGACACTTTTTAACGCTTAAACAAACAACTACCGCTTAACACTTTATCGATACTGGAGATAATCATACAACCATGGAATTAATTGTTTTTGATCTTGATGGAACACTGCTTAATGATGCCTCTCGGATATCAACCTTTACTCGCGATACATTAAAACTGCTCGCTAATGAAAATATTGCTTATACCGTCGCAACAGGTCGAACATTGCATTCCGCACAAAATATTATTGATGGCCACGGCTTTGACTTACCCCATATCTACAGCAATGGCGTTATCACATGGGACCCTAAAAACGAAATCTTATCTTTAGAAAACCTACTCACTGTCAATGAAGCGAATCATATTCTTGAATCAGCATTCTTACAAAATATCACACCTTTTATTTCAAGCGTTGACACCAACAATCAACATTTTATTTATCATCCCGACATACGTCACAGTGTAGAAAAACGACTCCTGAATGAATTTTTAAAACGGCCCGATGTTATTATATTGCCCGTAGATAAAATGCCAGTCGATGCGCAAATCACCAACATCAGTATGCTGGGAGAAGGCAATAAAATAGATGGCATTCAGCAAAGCATCAACACAGAAACCCATCTAATCGCCTATTCCGGACCAGCACTTGAAGGAAATGGACTTAAATGGATCGACATCCATCACAGCAATGCGAATAAAGGCAGTGCAATCGAACGGCTAAAACAAGAATTAGGCATCAGTAAGCTGGTCTGCTTTGGTGATAGCGATAATGATCTCAGTATGTTTGCTATGGCGGATGAAAGTTATGCCCCTGCCAATGCCAACAAAGAAGTGAAAGCAGCCGCAACAGCAATTATTGGTGACCACGATGCCGATGGCATTGCATACTTTTTGCGAGAGCGATTTAACTTATAGACTTAGGAACCTCTGATCAAACTCGGATTGTTTTTACCTGCTTAAGAATTACTAGGTAAACAACAGCGCTTGTAACGCTGACCACTACCACAAGGACAAGGGGCTTTTCCTCTTATCTGGATATCTTTTTCAATCTCTAAAACATTTTGCTGATAAAAATCACTTAGCACACTGAATAATTTAGGGTGTTTTTGTTTTAGCATTTCTGGACGCTCAAAAAAATATTCAGAGGCAACTGCAAAAAACTCTTGTCGATTAGTAGCGCCGTAACGATTAATATTGCTGTCACCTTTATTAATCTGATTGATTTTGTGCTCAACAAAATCAAACCACTGAGCGGTACACTCAAATTTATGTAAGCGCTCAGGCAAGCCGTCACAAAACCCATCAGCCATATCAATCATATGAACAAATTCATGGATACCAACATTGCTTTTATCTCTCGAATTTTGAAAACCCAGGTATAAATGGGGGCTACTTAAAGCCATTTTCCCTTTCATTGGCCCCGTGCCCACCATACCCGAAATCGTAGAATCCGGTTTACCGCATTCAAACTTATCATTAAATGCACCGGGCAATAAAAATACTGCCGCCACATTAAAATAATGCCAGTCAGGGAAACCCCAAACAGGAATCACCGCACTAGCGGCCACCAGCAAACGATCCTCATCACTCACAACAAAAGCGCCAGCTTCTACCCGGGTTGAATTTATAAATAATAGGCAACGCTGCTCAAAGATACACTTGTCTTCATCAGACAATACTCGGTAAAAGGCCACGTTATCCGCTAAAAACACTGTCCACTTTGGCTTCCAGACAAACTGCCCCTGAGTACTTGATCGCCCTAACAACCAGTCAAGAAAGGGTTGAAAGACAGCATTCGCAATTGACTTTAACAACAACACAGTACATACACCTTACTACTATTTTTATTATTAGCTGCCGGCATAATAACACTCTGCACACAAATACCTACGTACTCGAATAAAATAATCTATAATTCTACCGATTAAACGAACTGACAGGCCAATAACAAGAGTAACTATAATGGAATCAACAAGCAGTATTATTATACTTGCCCTCAGTGTGCTGTTCTTCAGCTACCGCGCCTATCACAAAGGCCTATGGCGAACACTTTTGGGAATTGCAGGGGTTATTGCAACTTATATTGTTTGTTTTCACCTTGGCATGCCATTTGTTTCTCTGCTTAAATCAACAGGCCTCAATACCATGCTTGCCTACCCGCTTGGGTTAATCGCCATCTTTATTATTACTTCATTTATTTTTAGTAATATTCCGGCACTATTTTTCCCTGCACTCAGGAGTGTAAGTCAAAACCAAAAAATCTATGGCGCTATGGCAGGTATTGTTATTGGCCTTATCATTGGATTATTTATTATTTGGGGAGTCACTACGGCAAATGCTTTGCTAACACTCCAACAGGCAGAGAATACAAGCGAGCCCATCACTTTGCCTGCACCAACATCATTGACTGCCACGGCTTCAGCATTGGTTGCTGCAACAGTCAATGGTGGCCTCAGTGTTATTACGGAGGAAAAGCAACATCAACAATTAGCTACGGCATTTGTTCAAGCACCGGCTGAGCTGGCCAGTGCATTCCAGGTCATCGCTAAAGCTCCAGAACTAAAAGAACTGTGGCAGTCCAAAGATGTTAGCCTAAAAATGGCAAAAAACGACATTCAGGGTGTGACCGAGGAAGCCGCTTTTAAGAGGCTCGCTCTATTACCAGAAATGCAAAAAATACTAAAACACACTATAACGGACAGTGCTTCAACCAACACAGCGGATGCAGAAAACAATACCGACTTATTTTTGGCAGAAAAATTAACCTACGTTTGGCGGCGCATGCGCTACACCCGAAGTGACCCTCGAGTAATCAATATATTGAACGATGATGAATTTAAAGCGCTTATTGAAAAACAGAACCCCGCGGCTTTATTAGTTAACCCAAAGGCACAACAGTTGACTAAAATTATTATGGAAAAAAATGATATGGAAAATTTTGACTTTGTGAGTGACCTGAATAATAACGGCCCTATACAGCCTATTAATCCTCTACTCGACGAAACAAATGAAGGAAGCTCTAAGACGCACAAGCCCATCGCTCCGCCGGTGGACCCTGTTGTTGTCTATCGTTGGAAAGATAACAAAGGGAAAACCCAGTACACAATTCTGGAAAATATCCCGGACGATAAAAAAGCTGAGGCCAAGGTTTTTACGCAATAGCTTTTACAAAATAACCTTTACACAACAACCTTTACACAACAACATGAAAGCAATACCTTCCCTAGGGTATTGTTACCAAATTAGGTCATCAGGAATTTCGAATTGTGCATAATAACTGTCATCATCATCCTGTGTTGATGTATCACTGTTTGCAGCACTTGTATTTGAGACAACAATAGCAGACGCATCACGCTCTTGAATTTTTTCTGCTATTGGTTTTGGAATGACCTCATAGGTGCTCGTCAAACGCACAATGCAAAGACGTCCTTTGACTAACTCTTCCGAGATACGCTGAGTCACCAGCATTTTCTTTACTGTTTTACCATCAGTAAAATTATAATCAATATCAGCACCTGCACGAGACACTTTGTAATGCCCAACCAATTGAGCAATTTGTGCTGCCAGCGCTTTTTTCCCCGCTTCCTCATTGCGCAAACGGTTTAATTCCCGATCGCGCTCTGCCTTATCTTGTTGGGCCTTGAACGTAGCGGACTGCATCTCATTCATACCCGTATCTTTATTCTTTTTGGCGACTTTCTTTTCTTTACGGGTTTCTTTAGAGATTTTCTTTGCTTTCTTGGTGTCGACTAAACCGGCACCGAGAAGCTGGTCTTGTAGGGATTTACTCATCAGATTTTATCTTTAGCTAGCAAATAATGGCCTATTATAGCGACTTCCTCACTGAGGATGCACTTATTAAATAATCGGGAAGCTTCACAGATATAAGCCGCTTTTCTTTTACAGTGATTGATGGCAACAATACAGCAGCACACCTAAAATTAACTTATAGCTTATTTTTCTTCACCAAACCTTCGTATTGTTTACGGGCAAAAAAACCATAAGAAAAATAAAATAAGGCAAGATATAACAAGGTAACAAAAGCCAATATTGCCAAGATGACAACAATGCTGATACTGGTAATAATACTACTGATATAAGATAAGGCCATTTCAACGCCGCCCGGCAAGAGTAAGACAGGTACAGTAATTGCGACAATAACAGCAATCGATAACAACCACGAAATAGCGAAAGATACCCATATCATTCGTGTTTTTTCTGTTTTATTGGGTGGACGTTTATGATCCTGAATAAACACACCAACCGCATACATCGCCGACGACATCACTACCACAACAGAGGATGCCGTACCTAAATCGATATCAAAAAAATAACTTATTGCAGCTAACAAGGCTGATAGAGCAATATATAACAACGCAAAACGCAGCATATACTTTTTAATACTAACATTATTGTCTTGTCCGTCATCTGTTTCAATTAACGCTTCCATTTTTTCTCCTTAAGATTAATTATAATTTAAAAATACTTTTTTTATTAAGATTCAGGCCATTCAAAAATACCGAACCATTTGGTGATAAAGAAAAACACCATACAAGCAACTAAAATAAATACTGAAACAAAAAGAATATAAGAAAAGCACTTTTCAAATTTATTAGAAAAATTCCTTACATCAAAATCGTTATAGAGGTTTTTATACATAGGTGCATTATTCATATGATCAAAAACACAAAAACCACTGAATATTATTACCCTAAGAAAGCCAAAGTAGCTATCAGTAAAAGAGTTATATTCTTTATCTACCGGTAAAGCTTTACGAACACGAGGATCTAAAGTCAATCTAAGTATAATTAGTGATAAAAACATTAAAATCATAGAAACTAGGAAAATAGAATCAAAAAAAAGTATCCAAGAATCAGTCTTCATTTAGTAAACCTGTCATACGCTCGACCAACAATATACTTTGATGCATAGTCCATCCCAACTGCCACAGTACCAGCAACAGCCATAGTTAGGAGAATCCCACCCAGTGCAGGAGCAAATATAACACCTATCAACGCTCCAGCAGCAAGCCCTGCAATAAAACCTACTGACTGCACTACCGCCTTCCTTTTCCATTCCGGGTTATTATTTTTATAGGCATAATAAACATCATTAAAGCGAAAGTAACCATCCAGTAAAATCGCTCCCGGACCAAGCACTCTCGCCCCCTTAGCAAATTTTGATAATTTCTGCACATCGGCATGACTGCTTAAGGGAATCGACTCTCTAACAACCCGTCCGGTTTGATTGACGACTTCTTTGGTTTTTACCGCATGCTTATGTAACAATTGCTGGCTCTTGGCATTCAGGCGATGATTCATATGATTAAATGCGCGTTTTAACTCGGCCTCTTTGCGCGTTAATGTCGTTTTCACCGCCCCATGATTCCTTAGGCTTTCATACTCTTTAAGCAAGCTATCGTACCGAGCAATATCATTTAGAATCAAGGTCGACCCACGGGCAGCAGCACCAATACCATTACCGCCAAAGGTATTTAAGTCCGCAACGTAATCGGGGATTTTAGTCTCCCACAATAAATCAGCCAGAGCCATAACACCCGCACCACCCATAGAAGCACTGAGATATTGTAAAGTTTGATGCTCCTGCGGTGAGCAATGGGGGATATGAATACTATTGGCGCCTACCGACTTTGGCAGAATAAACGGTTTATGATCGTACTGTTTGGCTTCAGGGGTTTGAATTCGATGATTCGCAGCCAGCAATGTTTGCGTATAAGTGTCAATATCTACAGGCTTAACGCATGTCGATTTAGCAATGTCAACAAGTGAGCAGGGAGATTTAGTGTAATGAAGATAACCAGCCATGTAAGAGTCCTTTTTTCCTAAATGTTAATTATTATATAAAGGCTGGCAGTATAAACGGTATCAAAACCAAACTATAAACTATTGGCTAATATATTGTGATGAAATTCACACATTTATACTTTTTATATTTATACTGTTTCTCCCTGATCAACCTTAGCTTCACTTTTTTCAATTTTCCAATCAACAACATAAGCCGTCGCCAGCGACTCTCTAATTTCTTTTCTGTCCGTCAGGCTATATTGGTTAACATTTTCCATTTCACCTAACTTAAAAAAACCTTTTGCCATTCTCGGATCTTTATAATCTAATTGAAAAAAGTCTTTACCACCTCTGGCATGATAAAAATCCAGCATTTTCTGTTGCAACGGCTCTTGTGGTCGTGACTCTGAGAAATGAATCGCAGAAGTTGCATTAAAATGTCGCTGAGGAGCGAACTGATCTTTTAAACAAACAAAATCTTGTGCATTACACATTTCAAGATAGTGCCTGCCGATATAAACATAGTGTAAATTCAAACTACCAAATGTTAAGTTTGTAGTAAAATTATTAAGCTCTTCAAAGGGTATTTCCTGAATAAGGTTATAGGTTTCCGGTTGATGATTAAAATCAAGATTAAATAAGTACTGCTCCGCATGATCGACAGCATTAGTCAGCTCATATTCAAGCCAGTGAATCAACAAATTACAGGTATGTGCAACCTGATTATTAATGCCGCTGTTTAGCTTAATAGGAAACTCTCTATGAATGTCATTTAAGTTTTTCTGCCACCCGGAAAAATCATCCGATGATATCGTTACCTTTGGCATACCAATCATGTCACAAGCCTTTGTAAGGTGCTGAATATTTTTTCTAATCTCATCATGGGATGCAAAACCATGGCGATGATTTTCACTTTGGCGAGACATATGGCTAGGCTTCACCTTACCCATCATAGTCAACCAGCTGGCCGCTGTTTTGGTATTATTTAATCGATAGGGAAAAGATAGTCCGTTGGAAAAGTTAAGCACTATTTTCATAGTCAATTCTTATTAATCACATTAACGTTGGAATTATTGAGCTGATTATAACGAATTTAATAACTCTTCAGTAAAAGCTATTCATCATTTCTCTTAAAAACATTCAGTTATAAAAATCAAACAAATGAAAACCTAAGAGTATTTAACTTTAAGATACACACCTTAGAGAAAGAATGGTTCACTATTGGTTAAACATTATTGGCATGAAAGCCTGCACTCTTAGACCGATTGTCGCATTTAAGCTCTTTTTATCCCGATAAGGTAGCTAAAATGTGTGGTAAGACCTATCCTTACCTATAAGAAAGGCTAGCAGTATAGGTATAAAGCCATGCGTATTTTACCCAATTATCAAGGCTCCGGTGCTACAACACACTCTTCTTCAGAAGCCTCTGAAACACGGCAGGGAGAAGAGGATAAGTTTTGGTTTCGTAGTGATCGTTTTTTTTCAGTCGGCAATGACTGGTATTTCACCACACGGGAACATCAAGATGTTGGCCCCTTTGGCAGTCGTGATGATGCAGTTCATGGCCTAGAGCTTTTTATTGAATGCGTACAAAAACAGCAAACCTCCGTTGAGCATGCTATCTCTGTTGCCAAACAAGGTGATTGGGCTGTCGTTGGCTTTCATTAATTGCCCAATATAAATACCTATAACAAACATATTAGCCCTCTCCTTATCTGACACGCTGATTTTCTCGGTAGATCCAAGGGTTTATTTCATACCTCTTATTATCTAAAACAGCGTTATAGCTCCTGCTTATACTTTATAATTATTTAAACATCGCTGTGATGTCCACGCTGTTAATTTATGACGAGATTTCTTGACCTTGCGATAATTTGGGAATATATTCCCAAATTATGAACAAAAAAATTAATGCTGTTATTGCGGCATCTACATTTAAAATTCTTTGCCAGTTGATCAAAATCCTAATTCGGCAGGGAGTAGCTTACGGCACCTTTGCTGAGTGGGCTCGTAAAGCATATGCAGATATGGCTTATGATGAGCTTACTGGCAACAATAAAAAAGCAACTATTACCAGTGTCTCAGCCTTAACAGGGTTAACACGCAAAGAAACAAAACGCCTCAATGATCTTGAATTAACTGCTATGTCTGGCACCAGCCAGCGATACAATAGAGCTATTCGAGTCATCAGTGGCTGGACTGAGGATACTCGCTTTCATAATCCTGAGGGCAAGGCAGCATCATTACCGATTGAGTCGACTCATGGCAGCTCATTCGCTGACTTAGTCAAAGACTACAGTGGGGATATGACAACTGTGGCCATGTTGGATTTACTACTATCGGCAAAGTGCATTGAAGCAAATGAAAATCAAGTCAAGCTAGTTAAACAAGCTTATATCCCTCAAGGTGCCGAAAATTCCTCAGAAAAGATTTCTATTTTGGGCACTGACGTCAGTGAATTACTCAACACTATCAACCACAACCTAAATCATTCACAAGATAAGCTATTCTTTCAACGTAAGGTATCTAACACAGCTTTAAGCAAAGATAAGGTTGAAGCATTTAAAACATTATCATCAACCAAATCCCAGGCTTTACTTGAAGAACTCAATCATTGGCTCACAGACAATGAAGTTGATTTAGCTCAAAGCTCTAGCGACCCTGGTCAGTATGTTGCCGTAGGTATTTATTACAGCGAACATCAATATAACAAAGGCATTAAACAATGAACTGTCTCCCGTTAATCCGCCCTTTACGTTTATTGGCATGCTTATTTGCACTTGGCGCTTGCAGTGGCGGCGGCGGTTCTGCATCCAACGGTGGCATTGGTGGCACAGGCGCTATTGCAAAAGGTGAAATTGACGGCTTCGGAAGTATTTTCGTCAACGGCATTAAGTACAACACGGATTCTGCAAATATTTTTATTGATGATGAGACTTCATTAGAAAGCAACCTACGACTTGGCATGATGGTACTTGTAAAAGGGGAAATTAATGAGGACGGTCTAAGCGGCACTGCTGACACCGTTTATTATGAAGATGAAATTACCGGGCCCATTTCATCTCTCATGTTGAATACCGACGGTAATGAAATTTTATTGGATGTTCTTGATGTTACTATTGTTGCAAATAAGGTCGATACTGTTTTTGAAAATGTTAGCTTCGACACATTATCTATCAATGATGTTATTGAAGTGTCCGGGGTTCCCAATTCAGCGGGTGAAATTATTGCTAGCCGTATTCAAAAAATAGAAAATTTTATTTCAGGCACCAGTGAGATTAATATCAAAGGCAGAGTTACTAATTTACTTGCCTCCACCTTCTCTCTCGGTTCGCTTACTGTTGATTTTTCCGCTGCAGACCTTTCGAAAGTAAGTAACTCAACCCTTACAGAATCGATGCAGGTGAAAGTAAAAGGCACACTGTCTGGCACAACCATTACCGCAGATCGAATCAAAGAGCAAAACAATCCGTTAAATGATGCTAACAATGAAGATATAAAAGTAAGTATTGAAAGTATCATCACCAACTATATTTCCATTAGTAATTTTATGCTTGATGGCATTACAGTCGATGCAAGCAACGCTTCGCTAGAACCATCGACACTCATATTAGCAGACGGCATTAGAATTGAAGCTGAAGGCATGATCATCGACGGCATTCTAGTTGCCAGTGAAATTAAAGCAGAAAATGGCGGCATCAAATTACACGCCAATGTAGCAACGGTTAGCCCTTCAGAAAATAATATTACATTACAATTTGCCAGCGGTGACCGTATTACAGCCATAGTTGATAATAGATCAAGATTAGTTGATGGTCGTGGCGGACAAAATACTTTATCCCTATCAGATATCAGTGCAGGCGAATTCGTTGAAATCAAAGCCTTATTGGGTGATGGTGATAATATTATCATCAAAAAGCTTAACCGATATGACGAGTCCGATGATGAAATTATTCAAGGGCCTGTTGAAAACTTTACTGCGAATAGCTCTATCACCATTTTAGGAATCACCTATCTTGTTGATAACACTGCAGGTGGAACTACTTTTGAAGATATAAATGATATAGAAATAGACACAAATACATTTTTTAGTGGCTTGACTACAGGTGTATTTATTCAAATCAAAGACAATGAAATGGCAGATGGTACCGCTGATAAAATTGAATATGAAAATTAAGAGTGAAAACAAAACATCTCATGATAGAGAAAATTTTTCTTCGCTTTTCTTAAGACTTAACCCTGATCATATCGAGCTTATTGAAAACAAGAAAGAGATTATAGCCAGAGAAGATGAAGGCAACTCTACAATGTTCAATTTGCTGCCTCTAGGAGCCAAAAAACCATCTTAATTTAGCAAAAAAAAGTGTTTTATTAGTGAAGCACTTATTTTAATCTAATGATAATTTATTCAGTTTCTTCTAAATCTTCCATTAATTCATCCAGAAGTTTATCGTGGCGATTTTTTTGTACTTATCAATCACGAAAAGTAGCGAAGCTAAAGAGGTTAAACCGGAGATTATAAAAAGAGATCAATATTCACAATCACGAAAAGACTGCTGTGATACATTTACTGTTTTAGCCAGTTTTTTAGCTGCCATTTGAACTGTATCGCTGACAGGGAAACTGGCACCGACACCCGGCCAATAATAACGACCATTTTCAATACATAGCGAAACAACCAGTGCCTTCTCTGAAATAGACATGGATTCGCCTTTTTCAACAAATACAGAATAACGCACAGTATCCGTTTTTTGACCACGGTAGGTTTCTAATACACTGGCGTCGATAATATATTCTTCTACACCTTCTTTTTTATTTTTATCACTATTAGGCACCAAACGCTTAATGCTGTTTTGCTGTATACGTGCAGAATACGGCGTATTATCAATAGAGCTCGTTAAACCTTGAATCAAGGGAGATACTGTTTCTTTTTTGCCGGCATTATCAGTCGTACACGATTGAAGTACCAATAAAATAACGGCAGGTAATATAAGTATTGCTTGATTCATTATTTATGTTCTCAAAATGATGTGTTATTCACGAGCGTCTTATTGACTAACAACATTCAACTAGCTTTCGCGGCCGCTGCTAGCCGCGTGTTTATTATAAACAGGCAACCAATCATTGCTGTTGTCATAATCATTCGGTAATACAAATGTTTCCCACACACTTCGATCGTATTCAGTGATATTGACTTCATCATCCTGATTACCACCCAGCATATACAAATATTTACCGTCTTGGCTCTTACCCACAACGAAAGCAACGTGGCCACCGCCTCTGCGACTTTTGATACCAATAGCACCATAGCTTGGCTCATCGATCTTTGTACCAAAATCAGCCCAGGACTTTGCACGAAAAGCATTGCGAGGCGGAGTATAACCATGCTGTTCCATCACCCAAGCAACAAAGGATGCACACCATGCATTTTCACCAGTGCTATCATCAGTACCCCAAAATTTTGAAGATTTAAAGTATTCTAGAATCCGAGGGTTCGCTCGGCGGCCCGGCACTTCACGTTCGCCCAACTCATGCTCCGCGGTATGCATCCAAGGTGCATTATTACCATAGGCTATTTTTAAGCGTAATTGATCTTTACCGGTATTCATTGCATAGGTATTGATAAGCTCAAAAAATGCCGGTCTTATTTTGATGCCTGAAGTGCGACCTTTATAGCGATAATCGTGAACATAAGCAGGCTGCGTGCGTGTGCCATTAGCGACCAAATGGGCTTCAATAGGGATAAGGTGATTGGAAAGTATTGATTGACGCGTGTCATACAATAAAGGCGCCTTGATTGCTGAAGTCTTTTTTTGTCTTGCCACACTGAGATCTAAAGTATAGATGCCGTTGTTGAGCGTATTTGCTACTAACAAGTCACTTGTACTTGCTTTACTCCAGCGACCCGAACGTAGTTTAAGACGCGATCCATTAAATGTTACATCATTGATCATCGCATTTATCCCTCTTATCCATTGCTATATGTAGTTATTTTAATAGGCTTTGGAGTATACAGAAATCTCATCGGCACACGAGAGCCGATGTTTATTTTCATGTCATTCAGGGTTAGAGAAGTGACTTTTTATCTAAAACGATAACCGGTTAACATTTTAAATAGAGGAAAAAATATCATTTTTATTATGAGTTAAGATCATTCCACAATTCTTTTAATTCATCAAGATCATTGCGCATTAACTCAACCTGCTGCTCTAATAGATTAATTCTATTAGAGCATTCCTCGCAATTATGACCGGCTGATGACTGACCAGTTAGCGCCCGCTCCCCATTAGATATTGATTGATTTTTACTCGACTCAATCATCCGATGAATTTCTAACTCACCCGAAAATAAATGTGCATAACGTGACTCCCGCTTACCGGCTTCACGAGGAAGTTTTGCAACATAAGCATCCCCGGGACGTTCGATTAATTCCTGTAGTACCTGCTCAACTTCACTGACATCACTAAAATCACATAAGCGATTTGTTCTTGTTCGCAATTCACCCGGCGTTTGCGGTCCACGTAAAAATAATACCGTCAGAATACTGTGTTCTTTCAATGATACATTCGTCTCACTGAATTGAGTATTACCGAAACGTTGGCGATATTTTGGTACACGGCTACTCAAGGTCACTTCAGCAACGAGGCTTTTTTTAACTAAAGAATCGAGCGTCTCTTGTACAATCGATTCATCTAAACTTAATACAGGATAGCGATTACTTTTTTGATTACACCCATTTGCCAATGCGTTAAGCGATAATGGGTATTGGTCTGGTGTGGTACGTTCTTTTTCAAATAACACGCCAAGCACCCGCGTTTCATTAAGTGAAAGTTCTATCATATTTAATTTCCTTTATTAGCTATTATAATAGTCTACTCTTATCAAAACTCATCGTACCATCACTTAATGATGAATGATTAGGAATAAAAGTCGAGAGGCTTTTTATAGCTAACTATCTAGACTTAACTAGGCCCAAACTGGACCTAGAAATATATGAAGGGATAGAACAGCAATACTTTAGACTTCTTCTGACTGAAAGCCTGACATTTTTTGTAAAAAATTTCGGGCCTGATCAGCAGTCATTTCATCCGGGGAAAAGTCTGTTTGCCCCAACTCTTTTAACAACTCCGTAAACTGTGCTGAACTACCTGCATAACCCATTTGCCATTGGGGGAAAATACACTCTGAAACTTCCTCATACCCAACAATAACGATTTCATCGTGACGCGCATCATCAGCTATATCCAAATACAATTCATTAACCGTCTCTCTCTCGCCTTCTAACGCCTGCAAAAAATACAGCTTGTCGTAGCACAGCATGCCACACACATCCATTTTCGCGTTATTATCTCTTGCGGTGCCTAAAATATCTTTTAAATCAGACAATGACATTTCTCTTGATGCTCGACTGTAATAAAGTAAGCGAACCAACCTCATCAATATCTCCTCATTTACTCTTTGTTTAGCAAGTAGCTTGCTGATTATATAAACTAAATCTATGCTCTTTAGAATAGCAGATTTATGAAGGATAGCTTGGTTATGCAGCCCACCACTTCAACACCCGCCATTATTGCCGTTGGCAATCCTGAAATTCATCAAGCCGCACTAAACAATTGGCACAATTATGAACATTACAGTAATTTTCGCGCCATAAAAAAGCAATTTCGTCATGAAAAGCCCGCCTTAATTATTGCCTGTATTGGCGATGAAAATGATGAGGAATTAAGCAAACAAGTCACTCAATATGTACGCGATGGTTTAGCTAATCAAGACACTAGAATTGTGCTTTTACATGAACCCTCGTTTAATCTCGATGAAATCAGTTGGATGGAAGAGCTACAAGTTAACGGCTGTCTATTGGCCGAAGAAAAAAAGAAGTCTTTTAACTTAACAACATTAAACCGTGAAATAGATACATTTCTACATATTGACAATAATCGTCGTCAACATGATGCTGAAACTGATATGTTAATGTGCATTACACAGTTTTCTCGAGACAACGAATCTCTTACCGAACTATTAAAAACATTTTCCTCAACTCTATCAACCTTATGTTATTCCTCTTGTGGGTTTCATATTCGTATTAAGAATAGAACTGAAGGCACAATAGATTACTGTGACAATAAAAATGATCTTATTACAGAAAAAATAAATAACACTCTTGGTTTACCGTCTATCCCAGACTACCTGCAACGGACACTTGATGAAAAACACCCACAAATCAATCTTTTGCCTGAAAATATTGATTTGAAAATACTGGAAAACACTATTGGAGAAAAAATTGGAAGCTATTTAACATTCCCTATTGCCGCCTATGACAAGGTTCTTTATTTATTGATGTATTTTATTCCGGAAAGCCAAATGAACAAGGTTTCCATGAAGCAAATCAACGTAATTAATAAAGCATCTGAACAACTCACCATGCTCCTCGAAAGAAGACAAGCTGAAAACAGTCTAAAAAAACAATATAAGCGTTTAAAAGATGCACTTGTTGAATTAAAAAGCACTAAGCAAGAACTACAACACAAAGAAAAAATGGCCAGTATTGGTCAAATGGCTGCGGGAATTGCACATGAAATCAATAACCCTTTATCTTATGTTATTAGCAATTTTTCCTCCATGGACAATTACCTAAACAGTATTATTCAGTTACAGGAACTACAATCCGAATTTTTAGATTCTATTGAAATAGAACAAAATCAAAAAATTAAAGAACTAAAAGATAACATTTGTAAATTTGAAGAAGAAGAGGATATTAATTTTATATTAGAAGATGTAAGAGCCGTGATCTCTGATTCACACAGTGGTTTAAAGCGAGTAAAAAACATCATCACGGATTTAAAATCATTTACTTACAGTCAATCCACCGAACTTGAAATTTGTGATTTACCCAAAGTCATTGACGAAACCTTAAAGCTACTGGCTTATGATCTAGGAGAGCTCATTACTATAGAAAAAAACATTCACTCTTTACCTGATTTTATGGCCCATGATGGGTTAATGCAACAGGTACTCACCAACTTAATTAAAAATGCATGCCAAGCATTAAAAGGAACTCAAACTGAAGATCCAACGATTACTATTAATGCTGAACATAAAAATGAATCCGTTCATATTTTAATTAAAGATAACGGACCAGGGATTCCAGAAGAAGCGAAAGAAAAAATATTTGAACCTTTTTTCACTACAAAAACCGTTGGTGAAGGTACAGGTCTAGGACTTTCCGTAACGTTTAATATTGTCAAAAAATTAGGGGGAACCATTGAGGTTAACAGCAAAAAAGATGAATTTACTGAATTCCTGATCCAATTCCCCACCAACTTGAACTAAAAAAAGAGGCTAATGATCGATCTTTCTACCCCTTGATCTAGGAGGTTAGTCATATTGCCACCATCCAATGCGGTAATGTAACCCAAATTCATCTCAAATAGTCGCGGCCTGAATAAGTGGACTTTCTCTTTATTAAGGAGCTCATGCACCTGCGCCGCCAGCAATAACGAAGCCATCACGATCACAAGAGAAGCTCGCCTTAAACATGACTTCTATTCTGATATGGCCTTCTCTCCACTTTAACCTATATATCTTCCAGCCTTATCTAGTACAAAGTCGGCATTAGCTGTTTTTAGCTGTGTTTTCCCCCTTACAAATATGCGAGAATAGCGCCCTTTTTTAGCACTTCCGGTTTATTTAGGGTTTTT
>JBOEHG010000028.1:0-66591 GCA_050633825.1 Cellvibrionaceae bacterium
CGCCTATGCGTGGAAAAACAAACAACATCAATAACATTATAGGCACAGCTTGCAATAACAAAACTGAGACAATTCTGACCGTGCGCCGAGAAAAATAATAAATTTCAGAAGAATTCAATACCAGCAAACAAGCAGTTAGCAACCATAAAACTAAAATACCTATCACTGTTGAGATGATGCTTTGCTCAAATAAAAAAGCAGATGCTGCAACAAAGTAGCCTACAAAAATCAGTACAATGGCATCACGCTGACGATCAACTTCTAACAGCTTTAATAAAAAGGCAATAATCAATAAAATAACCATCGGCTCAAGGGCATACCACTCTTGATAATAACCAACGATGGCCACCATTGAAAAAATGACTAAAAATAAACGAATAAGACGATTGGGATAAGACCATTGATTACGGTATATTTGTATACGCCAAATTAATACAAGTGCTGCTAATACTACTAACCATATAGGTAAGCGTGACCAGTGCAAAATAACTGTGGCGCTTTGGGCAAACAATAATCCCAACAGTGTTTGACGACTTAAGAAAATATCCGTGTTCATTATGTAATGTCGCCCCTATCATTTTCCCACTCAAATAGTGCAAGGGCTTTTAATAACGTTTGTTGGTGTGATTCTCCTTGAGAAGGTTCAATAATTTTACCGGGTAAACGTAAACCATATTCATTAGACCCGTATTTATTAGACAATGTTTCCTGATCGAGTACACAAGCACATAAGCGAGAAAGACGCTCTTCACGTGAAAGACCGTCAAACTGCTGCCAATCGAGCCAATAATGCTGGTTCACATAATCTTCATAAGTTCGTGTCGCCAAACCTTGGCCGCGAGCCAATGCTCTCCAGTCTATATTTCTCAATGAATCGCCTGCCTCATAAGCCCTAATACCTGCAAATTCTTCATGTCCCACAACCAATGATCGAGACTGGATATCATCAGAGTCATCGAGCAACTGCTCTGTTGGTTGAATTGATGATGGAACAGGCTTTGGATAAGCGAGAATACTGGCATCCAAATCTAATGACGACCATGCAACAATTAAACCTAAAGGAAAACGCGTTGACACCCTTAAACGTTCTGGTTGAAACCAGCCTCTATACTTAATAGGTACTAACAGGCTTACTGTAGATTGCGATTGATTGATCAGCGCTACAGTGACGACATTACCATCAGGCCAGCCTAGAGAGATAGAATCATAATCACGCTGACCTTCCTTCTTAACAAGTAAATCAACGGTACCATTATCACCTACAAATCCAGAATGGGTTTTTAGTACACGAATATCCAAACCGGATAGATTTCCATAGGTATGGTGAATACACACAACGATTAAAGCTAATAATAAAAAAGCGACGCTTAATACCAAATTATTTTGGTAATTCGTCCCTAAGAGCCACAACAAAACAATTAGCACAACAAAACTTAAGCCAACTTTTGAAGGCAATATAAAAATATTACGGTGCTGTAGGTGATGTGATTTTTGACGGGGGATTCGCCTTTTCAACCAAGCATGAAAAGTCTTTTTCCAAGTCCAACTAAGCACTTATCACCACCGTATAATAGGCTTTATAAAAAAACATTATGGATAACATAAAAAGATACCCCGAAATAATAAGATATACACTTATACAACAACGGGAACAGAACCAATAATGTCAGACACTGCGTTGCGAGCAACTGATTCTTGTTCAGCAGGCAGTAATCGATGACCAACAACTGGAAGCATAAGCTGTTGTATATCATCCGGTAGCAAATGGCTACGGCCATGAATAAGCGCCCATGCCTTAGCGCAATGTAACCAAGCCAATGCAGCACGAGGAGACAAGCCGTGGCTAAAATCACCACTTTCACGGGTATAGGCAAGTAACCTTTGTAAATAATCCAGCAACTGATCACTAGCAGTAATTTTGCCAACGGCCTGCTGCACTGACTCTAACTGTGAAATATCCAATACAGCAGATAATTCATTTAAACGCTTTTGCGGACTTACGCCTTGTAGTAACTCTCGCTCAGATTCTTCAGCAGGATAACCCAGGGAAATTCTCATCATAAACCGATCAAGTTGAGATTCAGGCAAGGGGAAGGTACCGGTTTGATGCTGAGAATTTTGTGTGGCAATGACAAAAAAATGATCATCAAGATCGCGAGTAACACCATCAACCGTGACTTGATTCTCTGACATTGCCTCTAAGAGTGCGCTTTGTGTCTTCGGTGATGTGCGATTAATTTCATCCGCTAACAGTATTTGAGTAAAAACTGGCCCTGGGCGAAACTCAAACTCAGTAATTTTGGGGTTAAAAATAGAGACTCCAACCACATCCCCTGGTAATAAATCACTGGTAAATTGAATGCGTTGAAACTCTAAACCAAGCACCTTAGCCAAGCCATGAGCCAAGGTTGTTTTACCCATACCCGGTAAGTCTTCAATTAACAAGTGCCCTCGTGCAAACAAGCAAGCTAAGGCCAATTTTACACATTGATCTTTACCCAATAATATTCGATTCAAAGCATGTGTCATAGAAGCGATAAGATCAGGTACAGATTGATGAAAAGGTGTATTACCGGTCATAGTAGACTGCTCAAAGTTATATTGATTTGATACGCCATAGTATAGCCCACGGTAGTCATGCACGCTTTTACTAATATTATTATGGCTTTGGAGTGATATTTGTCTTTCGATTAACTATTTACGAAATGGTTCTGTAAGAAGTTCGCATTTTTTCATTAAAAACAAATAAAAATGGCAAGTAGAAGAAACTGAAATACAAATACAGTTTTACACTATAGAAAGTTATAAGAGGAAGTAAAAGGAGCTACGCTTTATAGGGCAGCGATACCCCTTTCAAGGTCTGCGATGATATCTTTTGGTGATTCCAAACCAACTGATAGTCGAATTAAATTATCTGTAATACCCGCTTGCTGTTTTTCTTCATCTGATAAACGCCCATGGGTTGTTGTACCTGGATGGACAATAGTCGTTTTAGCATCACCTAAATTAGCAGTAATAGATAAAATTTTAGTTGCATCGATAAAGCGCCATGCAGCATCTTTTTGGCCTTTTACTCGAAATGACAATACCCCACCAAAAGCTTTTTGTTGCTTACGTGCAAGCACGTGCCCTTCATGGGTTGGTAAACCACAATAGAATACTTTCTCAATTTGAGCTTGCTCGTTAAGCCACCAAGCGACTTCTAATGCATTGACAGAGTGAGCTTGCATACGAATATTTAATGTTTCTAAGCTCTTTAAAAAGATCCATGCATTGAAAGGGCTTAAACTAGGCCCGCAAGTGCGAATAAAGCCTAAAACTTCATCCATATGTTCTTCACTGCCCGCAACAACCCCACCCAAACATCGCCCTTGCCCATCAAGGTACTTAGTCGCTGAGTGAATAATAATGTCCGCACCTAGATCCAATGGCCGTTGTAAAGCCGGTGTGCAAAAACAATTATCAACAATCAGCAGGCAATCATTGGCTTTGGCTAATGCCGATAGTGCTTCAATATCCGCAACTTCACATAAGGGGTTCGAGGGTGTTTCTAAAAACAAGCATTTGGTTTTTGGGGTTAATGCTTTCTCCCAGCCATCATTATCTGTGATACCCACAAAAGTAACGTTTATGCCAAATTTTTGTAAATATTTAGTAAATAAAACACTGGTAGTACCGAACACACTTCTTGAACAAATAACATGGTCACCCGGTGCCAGTAATGCCAAAAAAGTACTAAGAATAGCCGACATGCCTGACGCTGTGGCAACAGCACTTTCAGCACCTTCCATTGCGGCTATGCGGTCTTGAAAGGTTCTTACCGTTGGATTTGTATAACGAGAATAAACATTACCCTCTTCATCTCCTGAAAAACGTGCCGCTGCTTGCTCAGCAGAGTTAAAAACATAACTGGATGTTGTAAAGATTGGTTCGCAATGTTCACCTTCTGCAGTCCGGACAACACCAGAACGTACCGCCAAGGTTTCAAGTCCTAACAGTAATTCATTGTCTTCAATAAAATCTTTATTATCTTCGGTCACTTGTTTACCAATTATATGTGCTTTGTTTAGTCAAAGAAGCTTAAAATATTTTAGTTTAAAAAGCTTTATTTAACCTTCTGCTGCATCATTATGAATACCAACAACATTAGTATTATCTAAATCGAGGGTTCGCTGCTTATCTTGCTGCGAGTCATTACGTGCTGCTTGTAGTTTCTGTAAATATTCTTCTGTCACGTCACCAGTAACATAATTACCATTGAATACTGCACAGTCAAATTCTGTGACTTCTGTATTACCTTCGGAAGATGCAGCGATCAAATCTTCAATATCTTGATAAATTAACCAGTCTGCGCCAATTGCTCGAGCAACTTCCTCATCACTACGTCCGTGAGCAATAAGCTCATGAGCCGATGGCATATCAATACCGTAAACATTAGGGTACTTTACTGCCGGTGCTGCAGAAGCCAAATACACTTTTCTAGCACCAGCATCGCGTGCCATTTGAATAATTTGCTCACTGGTTGTACCACGGACAATAGAGTCATCAACCAGTAACACATTTTTATCTTTAAATTCCAGACTAATAGTATTCAGTTTTTGTCTAACTGATTTTTTACGCTGTTGCTGACCCGGCATAATAAACGTACGTCCAATATAACGGTTTTTCATCAAACCTTCTCTGAACTTTACGCCCAAATTATAGGCAAGTGCTTGGCCAGAAACTCGGCTACTATCAGGAATAGGAATCACTACATCGATATCATGATCAGGACGCTCTCGCATAATTTTTTCGGCAAGTTTTTCACCTTGCCTTAAACGTGCTTTGTAAACAGAAATACCATCCATAATCGAGTCAGGACGAGCAAAATAAACGTGTTCAAAAATACAGGGGCGACAGGTAGTTTTTTCTGCGCATACTTTCGTATGCAACTCACCTTCTGTTGTAATATAAACCGCTTCCCCCGGCTTTACATCACGAATCAAATCAAATCCTAAGACATCCAAGGCAACACTTTCTGAAGCAATCATATACTCGACGCCTCTGATTGTTTCTTTTTTACCAAAGACTAACGGTCGAATACCGTCAGGATCACGGAATGCAACTAAACCATAATTAGCAATCATGGTCACAACAGCATAACCACCTCGCACACGTTTATGGACGCCCTCAACAGCAGAAAAAATATCGGCTTCTGTCGCTTTTAATTTCCCTAGTTTTTGCAACTCTTTTGCGAAAACATTAAGTAATACTTCTGAATCTGAATCAGTGTTCATATGACGCAAATCATCACGATAAAGCTCTGATCTAACCGCATCGGTATTGGTCAAATTACCATTGTGTGCCAGTGCGATTCCATAGGGGGAATTCACATAAAAAGGCTGCGCCAGCGCAGGCCCTGAACTACCCGCTGTCGGATAACGGACATGGCCTATGCCATAGTTACCACTGAGTCGTCGCATATGGCGTGTATGGAAAACATCGCGAACGAGACCATTGGCTTTTTGCTGAGCAACACGCCCATTATCGCAAGTCATAATGCCAGCGGCATCTTGACCACGATGCTGTAACATTGTTAGCGCATCATACAACTGAAGATTGACATCGCTTTTACCGACAATACCGACCAAACCACACATAGACGCTTACCTCGAAAAGATCGTCTTAAAAACTAATCAGAAACAATAAATAAACATTATTATTTCCGTACTACATTAATACCTCAATTAAGGTATTACAAAAAACTTAAAGCAAACTCATAAACTGATGCAACAAGTTGACGAAACCCGCCCTCAAAACTTAAAAATTGCGGAATCAAAGCGGATTGCTGCCACCATATATCTTCATTAACGGGTACGGCTTTTGGCAAATAAAGCACCAGTACCATAATAATAACTGCGCCACGAAAAACGCCAAATAAAATCCCCAATAAGCGATCTGTACCCGATAAACCTGTCGCTTTTATCAAGGTCGCCAATAAATAATTAACTGCCCCACCCACTAATAGTGTAGACACAAATAATAATGCAAAAGCGGCCATTTGTTGTAGTGATGGCGTATTCAAGTAGGCTGCCAATAACGGCGCTAACATAGGGCTAAACCAGCTAGCTACGCCAAATGCAATAACCCAAATTGCCAAGGATAGCGCTTCTTTAACAAAGCCACGCTTAAGGCTAATCAAGCTAGAAATAGCCAAAATAGCAATAATGGCCCAATCAGCCCAGTTAAACATTCTTTAAACCCCAGTGCCTACTCACACTAATCTAACAACCACTGTTACGTAAAAAAGGGCGACATTTTAACAGACCCATCAATTACCGGATACTGGATTAAAACGAAGTATCCGAGATTTTACCTTATGCTGTTTATCGACTTTCTGCTTAGCGCCGCTTGCAAGGCTTTTATCGATAAAAGGCCCTACAAAAACTCTAAAGAACTCCCCTTGATCAGTCTTTACTGACTGCTCATAGGCTTTAAAGCCGGATTTGATCAACTTGGCCGTTAGCTTTTTTGCGCTATCTTTGGATTTTAAGCTCGCCACTTGCACAACCCAGCCCACAGGGACCCCTGATTTTGTCAGGCGAGGCTTTTCATCTGTCTTAGGCTTAGAAAATGCCGTAGATTTTGATAAGGTATTAGCCTTTTTTCCTTTTTCCTCTTTTTGATTTAAGCCCTTGGCACTTTTAACCGTCTCAGCGTCAATTTTTTTGGTATCAACAAGCTCATTTTCAATTACTTTTGGCTGGAAAAGTTGATCTGCAGGCGGTGGAGCTATCTTATCTAGCTTGTTAGGTTTTACGGGTTGTGGGATGACAACCGGCGCTATAACTGGCGCCGGGGGAATCTGAGTCGTCGTATCAATCGATACGCGCTCATCCTTATGAAAGAATGATGGCAAAAATATGATCGCCAAAGCAATCAATACCGAAGCACCCACCAAACGCTGTTTAAGCTTTTCGTCCAACACAACTACCCTACTATTCTATTCATAAATAGCGCCCACTTTATAACTAAAGGTCACTGACAACAGATTGAACTGCAGCAACAGTGAAAAAGGAGCCGAAGACCACTATTCTATCATGAGGCTCTGCGACTGTGAGAGCGGTTTGGAAAGCCGATTCAATCGTATCTGAAGCGGTAAATGCCTGATTGTGTCTCTCAAGTACTGGAATCAACTCATCAACTGTTGCAGCACGCGCTGTCTGAATCAAACCACTAATATACCAATGCTCAATATCATCAGCTAGGCAAGTAAAAATTGCCTCGACATCTTTATCCCTCATCATTGCAACAACAGCCATAGTTTTCCCCTCAATGGGAGAATTATGTAGGCGTTTTGACAATAACAATGCTGCTGCCGGGTTATGAGCAACATCATAAATGACCGGAATATTATTAGCCGATGCACATTCAAAACGCCCTGACATATTGAGTTTAGACATTAAACCATTAAGGTCTTTCGGGATTTTCTCGAGAAGCGTTAAAACATACAGTGCTGCGGCAACACTTGATAAGGCCAGAGATGGCATGGCTAGCCTTAACTGTTGATCTCCGATATTAAGACACCAAGAATTACTATCGATTACTTCATATGAATAGTTTTGATCAACAACATGAGCCGAATACGTTTTTATAGCTAGGTGTAAATTGGGCGTTAGTGCTGTTTCCGCAATGATAAGGGGACGGGACGCTCTTGCTATACCCAATTTCTCAGCACTAATAACATCACGGTTATCGCCTAACCAGTCTTGATGATCAATATCTATAGAGGTAATAATTGCAATATCAGTATCAACGATATTAACAGCATCCAGACGACCACCTAGACCAACTTCCAGTAAGACATAATCGAGCTTGGCTTGAACAAAAATCCATAATGCCGCCAAAGTCCCAAATTCAAAATAGGTTAACGAAATATTACCACGTGCCTGATCAATTGCTTCAAAAGCATCGCACACACTACGCTCAGATACTGGCAGCCCATTAACACAAATACGCTCACAATAATGATGGAGATGTGGAGAGGTGTAACTACCTACTTGGTATTCTTGAGAAATGAGCGATTGCTGCAAAGTAGAGATGCACGAACCTTTACCATTGGTACCCGCTACCGTGACAACGGTTTGCTTACCGCAAAGTTCGCCTGAATAATTGTGGCTAATAACACTTGGCGGGTTAATCAAATTGAGGTTGAGAGCGACTTGATAGACACGCTCTAACCCCATATCAATCTCTGCTGAATGCAGACCTTCTTGCCAAGTTAACCAATCATTCAGATTGTAGAAGCGAGCCATTTAACTTAAGTGTCTTCACCGTTTTTACGGGGCTCTTCTTCATTCACTTCTTCAGCTAAAATCACTTCTGGTTCAACGATGGCGTCTTCTATAACAGGGGCAGGTTGAGGCTTAGAATAATAAGTAAATTTCGCCAATAACTCGCCAAGTTTACTGCGTAAATCTTTACGGTGAATAATCATATCGATAGCACCGTGCTCCAACAAAAATTCACTGCGTTGAAAACCTTTAGGTAATTTCTGTCGAATTGTTTGTTCAATAATATTCGGGCCTGCAAAGCCTGCACGGACACCCGGTTCTGCTGCGTTAATATCACCAAGCAATGCCAAGCTGGCAGACACACCACCATAAACAGGATCAGTCATAAAAGAAATATACGGCGTACCCTGTTGTTTTAATCGCTCAATCACTGCACTGGTTTTTGCCATTTGCATCAAAGAAATTAAAGCTTCTTGCATACGAGCCCCCCCCGTTGCAGAAAAACAAATCAATGGAATATTTTCTTCAAGTGCAATTTGAGCAGCGCGAGTAAATTTCTCACCAACAACATATCCCATAGACCCGCCGTGGAATGAAAATTCAAAAGCGACTGCAACAAGTGGCTGACCATTTAACTCACCTTTGAAAGCAACAAGTGCATCTTTTTCACCTGTTTTTTTCTGAGCATCGGATAAACGATCTTTATATTTTTTAACGTCTTTAAAATTGAGCCGATCAACAGGAACGACATCAGTGGCTAATTCTTCTCTATTGTCTTCATCAAGAAAAAAATCAAGCCTTCTGCGAGCACCAATGCGAAAATGATGGTCACACTTAGGACAAACATCAAGGTTGCGCTCTAGTTCAGGCCGATAAAGAACGGAACCACATTTAACACATTTTTTCCAAAGACCTTCAGGTACACGGCTACCGCTACCGCCCTGAGATTTTGCCTTACTAGGAACAATTTTGTCTAACCAACTCATGCTATTCTCTTTTATAACGCTATTGTTAATTTGTATTTTAGGATTAGCCCTAAACAGATGCTAAGCACTGCTTAAACGTGACCAACCATTACTTATAAATCCAGTTTCTAAATTCAGTTATCCAAACCATGGCGAATATTAGCTGCCAGTTCGCCCACAGCTGCTATTACTTCTGCATCAGCCGCTTCATGCATAGCACCCATTTTATCAACAAAAACACTACCAACAACTGCACCATCTGCATACTCGGATACAGCTTTTGCTGAAGCACCATCTTTAATACCAAAACCAACGCAAATTGGGAGGTCCGTCATTTGTCGTATTTCAGATAATTTTTTCTTAACCGAAGCTAAATCCAGATTGCCTGCTCCAGTCACCCCTTTTAGGGATACGTAATACACAAAACCACTGGCAAACGATACAATTTCTCGTATGCGGGAAGCCACAGTCGTTGGCGCTAGCAAGAAAATATTTTCCAAACCAACACTTTTTAATTTTTGACTAAAACTTTGAGCTTCTTCAGGAGGAAGATCAACAGTTAACACACCATCAACGCCTACCGTCGCTGCCTTATCTGCAAAAGTATCATAACCCATACGTTCAATAGGGTTTACATAGCCCATTAATACTATCGGGGTATCAGTATCTTTTTCACGAAACGCTTTAACCGTTTCTAATGTATTAGCCAAGCTAACATTATGTTCAAGCGCTCGTTCATGCCCAAGTTGAATAACCGGCCCTTCAGCCATAGGGTCAGAGAAAGGGATTCCCAACTCAATAATATCAACACCATTTGCTACTAATTTATGCATTGATTCCAATGTTACTGAAGGACGTGGATCACCACTAACAATATAAGCAACAAAGGCCTTACGCCCTGCTTCCTTTAGCGCATTCATGCGCTGAGTAATTCGATTCATAAAATTCTTTTAATCTGTACTTTTTTGCAATTAATTTTTAAATTAAGGATGAGTTAGACTTTGATACCATCAATATCTGCAACTGTGAGAATATCTTTATCACCGCGACCCGATAGATTAATCACTATAGATTGATCAGACTTCATTGTTGCCGCCATTTTTTTTGCATAAGCCAGCGCATGACTCGTTTCTAGTGCGGGCATAATGCCTTCTACTAAGGTTAACTCACGAAAAGCAGCCAGTGCTTCATCATCATTAACCGCAACATAGTCAACACGCCCTAAGTCTTTCAACCATGAATGTTCTGGACCGACACCAGGGTAGTCCAAACCTGCCGAAACAGAATGTGTTTCTATAATTTGACCATTTTCATCTTCCATAAGATAAGTGCGATTCCCATGTAAAACACCAGGAACCCCATCATTTAATGGTGCTGCATGACGTCCCGTCTCAACACCGTCACCGCCAGCTTCTACACCAACCATACGAACAGACTCATCATTTAAAAATGGATGAAATAAACCAATTGCATTAGAACCACCACCAACGCATGCCACCAACGCATCGGGTAACTTACCGGTTTGATCTAAACATTGCTGACGCGCTTCTCGACCAATAATGGATTGAAAATCACGTACTAATTGCGGATAAGGGTGAGGACCAGCTACGGTACCAATAATATAAAAGGTGTCATCAACATTCGTTACCCAATCACGCATGGCTTCATTCATTGCGTCTTTCAAGGTTCGCGTACCACTGGTAACTGCGTTAACTTTTGCACCTAACAACTTCATCCGATAAACATTTAAAGACTGACGGCGAACATCTTCCGCACCCATAAAGACTTCACATTCAAGCCCTAAGCGAGCAGCAACTGTCGCACTAGCAACTCCATGCTGACCTGCGCCGGTTTCGGCAATCACCCGACTCTTGCCTGAATATTTAGCCAATAACGCCTGCCCGATAGTGTTATTCACTTTATGGGCACCGGTATGATTTAAGTCTTCACGCTTCAAATAAATTTGCGCTCCTCCAATCTGCTGACTCCAACGTTCGGCATGATAAAGTGGCGAAGGCCTACCAACATAATGTGCCATATCTTTATCAAACTCAGCCTGAAAGGCTGGGTCATCTTTTAGACGCGTATACATTTCTGCCAAATCATCTAAGGCAGATATTAGCGTTTCAGAAACAAAACGCCCGCCATAAATACCAAAATGGCCGCGATCATCAGGAAAACAAGAATAATCAATATTCTCTGCTGAAGTTAAATCATTCACTCTCATGCTCCATTGGCTTTATCAAGACGAGATTTTTATTAAACATTACTTACTAATATTACAACGAGTGGCATTATAAGTAGTGGCATTACGAATAAACACCTCTACTTTACTAGAACTCTTCTGACCCGGTGTACTTTCAACGCCACCACTCACGTCCACTCCATAGGGCTTGACCTGTGCTACCGCAGCTGCAACATTATCTGGCGTTAACCCGCCAGCCAGTATAATGGGGCAAGCAGGGGTTTCAGGAACCCGATCCCAATCAAACTTTTCGCCTGTACCTCCGGGCACACCGGCTCGATAGGTATCGAGTAATACTCCAATAGCACTCGAATAGCCTGCGATAGCCTCATCGACATTCAAGCCATCACGCATTCTCATTGCTTTGATATAAGGTCGGGAAAATTGCTCACAAAATTCTACTGTTTCATCACCGTGAAACTGAAGCAGCTGTAGAGGAACCTGCCTCAATACTTGCTCAACAAATTCGGCACTTTCATTCACAAATAAACCAGTTACGGTAACAAAAGGGCCAACTGCATAAGCGATTTCAGCAGCTTGCTTAACAGTAACATAGCGAGGGCTGGATGAATAAAAAACCAGACCAATAGCATCAGCACCACAACGAACTGCATTTAAAGCATCATTTACGGAAGTAATTCCACATATCTTAACGCGTGTTTTACCTTGTACGCTTGTATGACTGCTTTCGCTCAAGAAAAGTTACCTGCAAGAACGGGAGGATAGAAATTAGGCGTGCATACTAACAGAATTCTACCCCCCTCTCTAGGGAGAGCCGTAGATTCTCAAGGTTTAAATCAGTAGCCTAATCCAGTAGACCGGAGAGAATATAAGGCCCTTTATCTCTAAGAGGCAAATTGAACTTAGAATCGTACTCAACTCGGACCAAATATAAGCCTGCCGCTGGTGCGGTAACACCGCCACAACGACGGTCCTGACTATCCAACACCTCTTTTACCCACGTTGAAGACTTCTCTCCGGCAGCGACAGCACCAAGCACACCAACAATATTACGCACCATATGATAGAGAAAAGCGGTTGCCTGAACCTCAATTACAATGAAATCGCCACAACGCTTAATATTGATCCGATCAATTCGCCTTACTGGGTTTTTTGCCTGACAATCTGCACCACGAAAAGCATTAAAATTATGCTCACCAATCAAATATTGGCTACCATCGATCATCGCGCTGACATCTAAACGGCGCCTATCCCAAGTGACAAGACCATCCATCAGCGCAGATGGTGTAGAAACATTGTAAATAATATAACGATACACTCTTGATTGAGCACTAAAACGAGCATGAAATGCTGGCGCTACCGCTTGCGCCCAACGGATACTAATACCTGTAGATAAGCGAGTATTAGCACCACGCAACCATGCTCTTTCTGGCCTATCGGCTAAAGTATCGAAGTGAATAACTTGATTCGTTGCATGCACCCCCATATCTGTTCGGCCCGCACAAACAAGCGTAATCGACTCATTACAAATCGACGTTAAGGAATCTTCTAATGACTGCTGTACCGTTGGCACACCTGAAGATTGCGACTGAAAACCACGAAAGAGACGGCCATTATATTCAATACCCATCGCGATACGCTGCATACCTTCAGGAAAGGTTGAAATATCACTGACTTCACAATTTCGCTTATACGGTTTCAACATAAATTAACACTATAAAAACAAAAACGACCGCCTAAAGGCGGTCGTAATGAGGAATGGATAAAATAAAATATATTATATCTTGCGCATTAACTCTTGCGCTTCATCTTTTTGCTGTGAATTGCCTTCTTCCATTACTTCTCCAAGGATATCTTCAGCACCTTCTCGGTCACCCATATCAAGATAAGCTTTGGCAAGATCAAGCTTCGTAGAAACTTCATCTGACTCTTCCAAGAAATCCAACTCATCATCTTCTTCAATCGTGATCTCATCATCGGCAGACATAATAGAACTGTCTTCACCAACAAGTTCTGATGTTAAATCTGTATCATCAATTGCTGCTGGTACTTCAAGCTGAGTACCAATGGGATCTTCAAGCGATTCTAGCTCGCTACTCGCAAGCGCCTCTAAATCATCACTATGATCATCATCAGCTAAAGACTCAATATCTGAGTCAGATATTTCAAGTGATTCAAGCTCATCAACTGCATCTAAGGGCTCAACTTCAACCGATTCATCAAGCACTGACTCTTCAGATGATTCTTCGAGCACTTCTTCAGGCATATCGAGCGGCAGAACTTCATCTAATTCTGCTGTCATTGCATCAATCTCTTGATCCAAGCTAGCGATATCAAGATCTTCTGGCGGCGGAGTATCTAAATCAAGCTCGCCGTCTATTGACCCAATATTTAAATCAGTTTCCAAGTCATACTCTGGACCATCAATGGAATCAAGGTCGTCAGAAGAAATTGCACTTTCAGCCGATTCGAGGTCAAGGTCAAACTCAAGCTCTTCTGAACTCGCTATCGCCTCATCAAGAGAGCTAGACAAGTCATCATCTACTTCCAAATCACCCAAAGTAGACTCAAACTCATCACTAATATCTAAATCAAGTTCTGTGACATCACCTTCCTCAAGGATTTTCTCATCAATATCACCAATATCTAAACTTGATAGATCACTGGATATTTCACTATCTAAATCGAGCGTATCCGCGCCTAAGTCACCCGTAAATTCTTCATCAAGATCCAATTGAAGGTCATCATCTAGCTCATCAAAAGATAGATCGCCATCGACAGAGAGCTCCAAGGCCTCTTCAGGAGAGTCGCCAGAAATATCAAGCTCATTAAGGTCTTCACTTAAACCATCTAAATCAAGAGACAAATCACCGAGATCTAAATCAAGCTCTTCATCGTCAGCGGATAAGTTGCTATCAAGCTCAGCGGAAGCAAACTCAGAAGAGGATAGATCATCATCAAGGCTTAAGTCTAAATCTAATTCCTCAGACGACTCATCACTTAACTCTAAACCATCAGATAAGGCTTCAGCTGTCTCATCTTCCAGAGAATATTGATCCGTATCAAAAGGATCTATATCACTGATATCTTTGCGCAATGCTGTCGCTTGATCATTAGCGTAAACATTACCTAATGGTAAGAGTTGTGCGTATTGTTCATCAAATGCTGCTGCATTCTGGGCATTCGCATAAATCTTCAGCAAGCCTAAACGAGCATCTGCATTGTCTGGATTTTGCTGGATCTCCTGCTGCAAGAGTTCAATAGCTTTATCTTCTTGACCAAGACTGACATAAATATCAGCTTCAGCAACAACATCTTCTGTTTGTGCTTCCACCAATTCTTCATCTTCTTCTTCGATGTAGTCATCTTCATCATCTAAAACAGTTTGATCGCCAGCTTCATCGGCGGCAAACATGTCATCTTCTTCATCTAACTCAAAATCATCAAAGTCAGTTTCTTCCGGTTTTTCACGGAGCTTCCAAAGTGCTAGCGCAGCAATTATCAAGGCAATTAAACCGCCACCGATTGCTAATAAATTACGCTGAATAAATTCAACAATGTTGAACCCTGGTTCTGGCTGCTGAACGGGAGGCGCAGGAACCGGAGCTGGCTGAGGCGCTGGCTCAGGGGTTACAGCAACGTCTGGCTCGGTAATGCTGGGTTCGATTGGAGGGCTGATTGGATCAAGTCCCGGGCTAACAGGATCAGTCGTAACATCGGTACCTTGATCAGGGGTAGTGGCAATATTTGTATCGGAATCAGGGGCTGGTTGTACAGTCTCACCACCAACAGGCGGCACTGCTGCATCTTGTGCTGAACTTGGGTCTTGGCTTGCATTTGCATTTGACTCAACGGCCAACTGCAATGCTCTTAACTGGTCATTAGTTACCTCGACCAACTTTTCCATTGTATCAATTTGGGCTTCCAATTCGGAAACACGCGCTTGCAACTCACTGTTTTCACGCTGAGACCGATCTAATTCTTCCTTTGCTGCAGTCAGGTCCTTTTGTAGTGATGCGCCAGCACCGCTTGCACCGGCGCTTCTAACATCACTTTGGCCTGCATCAGCCGACCCTAATGTTAAACGGCCTTCTGGCTGCGAAGAAGGTGAAGTAGTTGAAGACGCCACATCCGACGATGTTAAAACAGCTCTTTGATTTGACTCAGATGACCACGATTGGTTTTGCTGGCGTACTGCGGCAACGGCCTGATTGTAGCTAATATTGGCTATTTCGCCGGACGCAGGAACACGCAACACACGACCGTTACGCAAACGGTTGATATTCCCATTAATAAATGCGCCCGGATTTGCTTGCTGAATAGCAATCATTGTCTGATTTACAGAAACAGTAGAGTCAGGTCTAACTCTTTCTGCAATTTCCCACAATGTGTCACCTGAACGCACTCGATAGCTATCTACCGGAGATTGCGCTGAAGTTTGCTGTTGAGGTCTTTGCTGCGGCTGTGGTGGGGGCGTAGAGTTAACTCTAGGTTGAGGCTGTGATGAACGTACGACAGGAGAAGGCTGGGCTGGCGTTGAAACAACATTATTACTGCTTGAAGGTGCTGTAACCGCTGGTGCTGGTGCAGCGGTATTAAATGTTGGCAAATCCATTAGCAATGTATATTCACGCAACAACCGACCACTTGGCCATTGAACCTGAATTAAGAAATCGAGATAAGGCTCAGTAACCGGCTTACTGGTTGTGATGCGTACAAACGGATTAGATGGGTTATCAAGAACAACCTCAAAACGAAGGCCCGTTAAGAAAAAAACTCGCTCAACGCCAGAACGCCTGAAATCTTCACGAGATGCTAATTCTACAAGAATCTCTTCTTCGGATAGGTCACGTACTTTAAGTAAGCGGATCTCAGCATTAAGCGGTTGATTAAACTGCGACTTTAATGTGATTTCACCCAATCCTAACGCTGAAGCAAAACCTGAAAACAGAAGTCCAGAAACAATGCTGCAAATTAAGGCTATTGTGCGGAGTTGCATAGAATTATCCCATTTCATCTTTGTGCCACGTCACTTTAATGACCTATTGGCTTTTGATCATTATAGTCTGTAAACAGGCGTGGTCTTATTAATGTAGCGTGTTTATTAGTATCAATTGGAACCCGAATCAACAGGAACCTCGAATAAACCTTCACAAGTTGCTCTAAGTATTCATTATAAATAGCTTTTTATCAACTCTTCAGCAATTAGAATAGTGTTAAATGCTGCACTTTTCCGCACATTATCTGCGGTAACCCAGAGATTAAGGCTACTCTCGTGGCTCATATCTCTTCGAATACGACTAACATAAATTTTTTCGCTACCAGTAGAGTGTGTAACCGGCGTTGCAAAACCTTCTTTAGAAAAGTCATCTAAGACTTTGATTTCATTGTTTTTTCCAAGGATATCAAGAGCACCTTCCAGTGTTATCGGTGACTTCGTGTCAATTGTCAGCATCATACTATCTGCATAAAAAACAGGCACTTGCACACAAGAAGCGCTAATTTGTAACTGATCATCACCTAGTAAGCGACGTGTTTGTGATAATAGGCGCTTCTCGGTATCAGTATGGCCATCTGAACCCACCTCTCCGACATAAGGTAAAACATTAAATGCTATTTGTTGAGGGTAGACACTTTTCTCTGCACCACGACCATTTAATAAGCTTGCCGTTTGTGAGGCCAGCTCATGAATTGCTTTTTTCCCATGACCAGAAACAGAATGAAACGCAGTAGCATTAATTCGCTCAATACCTACTTCATCATAAAAAGGCTTGAGTACAGTCGCTAATTGAATTGCATTACTGTCAGGATTAACGACCACTTCGGGGCGAGCCGCCAATAATTGGCCATTAACCTGAGGGACGATAAGCGGAGCAGATTCTGCGAATATTTGGCTATTATCAATGGTCATACAACCTTTAGACTGAGCTAATGGAAGCACTTCACTTGATACCGAATCTGTTGCAACGAAAATGGCGAGCTGAACTGTTGAAAAATCGAACGACTTTAATTCAGCCACCATAACAGGCTTGTTATTAAACATTAAACTGGTGCCAGCAGTTCTTTCGCTGGCCAGCAGGTACAAATTATTAACTGGGAAATTGCGTTTTTCTAATAACTCAACAACAGCTTCACCAACAGCACCTGTAGCACCAACAATGGCAAGATCAATAGACTTCATAAACGCCTCATAGCAAATAATACTTACAGTTTAGACGCTATTGGCGTTTTAGCAGAATTTGTAACATTCTTCTTAACGGCTCAGCAGCACCCCACAGCAATTGGTCACCGACAGTAAATGCACTCAGATAGTCTGGACCCATGTGCATCTTGCGAAGACGACCGATAGGAACACCCAAAGTACCCGTTACCGCTGTAGGAGTTAGTTCAGATAAAGAAACTTCCTTGTGATTGGGAATCACCTTAACCCAATCATTGGCACCAGCAAGAATAGACTCAATCTCATCAAGGGGTATATCTTGCTTGAGCTTAATTGTTAATGCTTGGCTATGGCAACGCATTGCACCCACGCGTACACAAACACCATCGACAGGAATACGGGTAATAGCACCCGAGGCACTTGCACCAATAATCTTATTGGTCTCAGCATCTGCTTTCCATTCTTCACGGCTCTGTCCACTTTCAAGCTCACTATCAATATAAGGTAAAACACTGCCGGCTAAAGGAACACCAAAATTTTCTTGGGGTAAGGTTTTATCTCTCATTTTATCGGCAATTTTCTTATCGATATCTAAAATAGCAGAAGCAGGATTCGCTAGCTCTGAAGACACATGATCTCTCAGTACACCCATCTGAGTTAAGAGCTCACGCATATGACGGGCACCGCCTCCACTGGCAGCTTGATACGTCATTGCCGATATCCACTCTACATGGCCCGCGTTAATTAATCCGCCAACTGCCATTAACATTAAACTGACTGTGCAGTTACCACCGATAAAATTCTTGGTACCGTTTGCTATAGCATCATCTATAACACCGGCATTGACAGGATCCAATACGATAATCGCATTATCTTCCATTCTTAATGCCGAGGCCGCATCAATCCAATAACCATTCCAGCCTAACTCCCTTAACGGAGTAAATACTTTCTTAGTATAATCGCCGCCCTGACACGAAATGATAGCGTCCATTTTAGCCAACTCAGTAATATCGTTAGCATCTTTAAGAGGGTCAATTGATTTGCCAATAGCAGGACCTGTACCACCTACATTAGAAGTGGTAAAAAATACAGGCTCAATACCTGCAAAATCATTTTCTTCGATCATTCGCCCCATAAGGACCGAACCAACCATTCCACGCCAACCGACAAAACCGACTTTCATTGACTTCTCTTTTAAACCTCGCTGAGTGTTAATTAAATATCATAAAAAAGGAGGCACAGTGTACAGTAGAAACGGCCTAGAAAAAACTGCAGTAGGTGCATCTTTCTCATAAGACACATGCCTATGATAGAATCCCCCTCCTTTTTTAGGTTTGTTCCCCATGACGCTCACAATAGGCATTAACAATTAAATGAAAAGCTTTAAATATCTGGCCATGGCTGCTCTAGCAACCCCTTTTGCTTTCTTACCATTAAGATGGTCACAAGCAATCGGCAGTCTTCTTGGGCGCCTATTTATTCACTTGAACAAAAAAAGACGCCACATTGCCCACTGTAACTTAAAAGCATGCTTTCCTGAAAAAACAGATAAAGAAAGGGAAGATCTATTAAAAAAAGTCGCTGCAGAAGCTGGAAAATGGTTTATGGAATCACCTTATGTATGGTTTAAGAATCCAAACTATTTAGAGAAAAAAACCTTTGTCAAAAACCCTGAGTTATTAAAAGCCGCCTACGAGAAAAAAAGGGGGGTTGTTATGATTGTACCGCATTTAGGTAACTGGGAAATGATGAATTTTTTTGCTCCCCAAAACTACCCTTTTGCCGCCATGTATAAGCCCAGCAAATCTGAACTAATGGAAGAGATAATATTTAAAGGGCGGTCGCGCGTAGGAACCAGTATGTTTGGTGCGGATACTAGAGGTGTTAGAAAAGCACTCAAACATTTAAAGAAAGGCAATTTTTTGGGTATCCTACCTGATCATTTACCTTCGGTAAAAGCGGGTGTTTATGCTCCTTTTTTTGGACAAAATGCTTACACAGGAAAGCTTACCCATTCTTTAATTAAATATAATCAATCCGAGGTACTTCTAGCAACAGTATTACGACCCCCCAAAGGCGAAGGCTTTGAGATTGAATTTTACCCTATGCAAGGCATGGATACCGAAGACCCTGTTGTTGCTGCTACCAATATGAATAAAGCAATAGAAAAAGTAATTATGCTCGCACCAGAACAATATCAGTGGGTTTATAGACGGTTCTCAAGACAACCCAAAGGGGTTAAGAATATTTACCAATAAGTGATGGCCATAACGCAATAGTTTCATCCTTCTGTAACTCAGCTGAAAAACGTTCCCACAGGATACCATTGACATCTGCTTCTTCTGAAAAAGACGAAACAGATGGATCCTCCCAACCTAAATGTCGCAGCAAACCAGGCTCGCTTTTAAGGTCCATACGAACTGATATATTTAAGCTATCAGTCCTCCATAAAGCGTATTCATTCTTAACAACAAGCTCAGGCTTAACGCCAAATCGGCTAGTATAATCTGTAATAGATGCTGGGAGATCACGGGTCGTTAGGGCCAAATGAAAACGCTTCACAACATTAACCTTTTAAAGCCGCAACAACTGCATCGCCCATTTCTGCAGTACTCACTTTTTTCATTCCCTCAGAAAAGATATCTGCTGTGCGCAAGCCTTGATCGAGCACATCACCCACTGCCTTAGCAATTTTATCAGCGGCTTCGGACATATCTAATGAATAACGCAATAACATTTCAACAGATAAGATTGTTGCCAATGGGTTAGCAATGCCCTGCCCGGCAATATCCGGTGCGGAGCCATGAACAGGTTCATACATTCCCAAGCCATCAGCATTAAGTGATGCCGATGGCAGCATGCCAATAGAACCGGTTAACATCGCTGCACAATCCGACAGGATATCACCAAACAAATTACCGGTAACAACAACATCGAATTGCTTAGGCGCACGAACCAATTGCATCGCAGCATTATCAACATACATATGTGAGAGCTCAACATCAGAATAGTCTGGCGCAATGCCTTCAATCACTTCGCGCCACAGACCTGACACTTCCAAGACATTGGCTTTTTCGACAGAACATAAACGCTTGCCACGCTTTTGCGCTAACTCAAAAGCATTGCGCCCTATTCTTTCAATTTCTGACTCACTATACACCATGGTATTAAAACCTTGGCGCTCACCATTTTCTAAGGTTTTGACACCTCGAGGCTCACCAAAATAAATGCCACCAGTCAATTCACGCACAATGAGAATATCCAAATCAGCAACTAATTCTTTTTTAAGAGAAGAAGCATCTGCTAATTGTGGGTATAAAATAGCAGGGCGTAAATTAGAGAAAAGATCTAAATCAGCACGAATTTTTAGCAGGCCTTTTTCTGGTCGAATAGCGCGATCAAGCACATCCCATTTGGGACCACCAACTGCTCCCAGTAAAATACCATCCGCTTTTTTTGCTTTGGCAACGGTTTCTTCGGTTAGTGGAATACCATGAGCATCAATAGAACAACCGCCTATTAGATCCTCCTCATAACTCAAGTTGAGCGACATGGATGTATTTAAACAATCAATCACCCTTTTAGCTTCATTGACGATTTCTGGACCGATGCCATCACCGGGTAATAGTAAAATATGTTTAGACATAAACGTTCTCTTTATAATTTTTAAGGCGCTTTAATAAAAGCAAAATATAAGTTAGGTAATTGCTCCAAATAACCAAGGTGCTGACTGTTTTCGATTTCTTTCATATTCACGAATACTATCGGCATCCTCCAACGTCAGCCCAATATCATCCAAACCATTTAACAAACAGTGGCGACGAAATTCATCTATTTCAAAATTAAAATTTCCTCCAGATGGCGTAACAACAACTTTCTCTTCTAAGTCAATTGTTAACTGATAACCTTCATTAGCATACATTTCTGCAAATAACTGATCGACTTTTTCTTCATCTAAAATAACGGGGAGCAAACCATTCTTAAATGAATTATTATAAAAAATATCCGCATAACTCGGCGCTATTATCGCGCGAAATCCATAATCATCCAAAGCCCATGGCGCGTGTTCACGACTTGAGCCACAACCAAAGTTTTCACGGGCCAACAATACAGAAGCGCCTTGGTAACGAGGAAAGTTTAATGGGAACTCATTATTTAATGGTCGACCCTCACAGGACTGATCTGGCTGCCCCTCATCCAAATAACGTAACTCATCGAATAAATTTTTTCCAAAGCCACTACGTTTAATCGATTTTAAAAACTGTTTGGGGATAATCATATCAGTATCAACATTGGCACGATCCATTGGTGCCGCGATACCTTTTTCAATAGTAAATGCTTTCATCTTATATCCCCTTAAAATTCTCTTACATCAACGAAATGACCAGCAATTGCTGCCGCTGCCGCCATTTCTGGACTGACTAAATGAGTCCGACCACCATAGCCTTGCCGGCCTTCAAAGTTTCGATTTGAAGTGGATGCACAGTGCTCACCCGCACCCAACTTATCAGCATTCATTGCCAAGCACATTGAACAACCCGGCTCACGCCATTCTAAACCAGCCTCGATAAATATTTTATCTAAGCCTTCTTTCTCTGCTTGCGCTTTAACCAAACCAGAGCCCGGAACAACGATAGCTTCTTTAATGCTTGCCGCTTTTTGTCGCCCCTCAACAACGCCTGCCGCCGCGCGCAGATCTTCGATACGTGAATTAGTGCAGGACCCGATAAATACTTTATCCAAATAAATATCAGTAATCTTTTGTCCCGCACTCAAACCCATATACTCTAATGCTCGCTCCATACCTGTTTTTTTAACTGTATCTGTCTCTTTTTCGGGATCAGGCACATAAGCATCTACATCAACTACCATTTCAGGTGACGTACCCCAACTGACCTGCGGCTTAATCGAAGCCCCATCTATTTCGATGACAGAATCAAAATATGCACCTTCATCACTGACCAACTTAATCCAATCAGTAACTGCGGCTGACCAATGCTCATCTTTTGGTGCAAAATCACGCCCCTGAACATAGTCAATTGTCGTTTGATCAACGGCAACCATACCTGCACGAGCACCAGCTTCAATGGCCATATTACAAACCGTCATTCGACCTTCCATCGACATATCACGGAATACTTGACCACCAAATTCAATAGCATAGCCTGTTCCACCAGCCGTACCGATCTTTCCTATAATCGCTAAAACAACATCTTTAGGTGTCACACCTTTACCTAATTGACCATTAACCTTGACCAACATATTTTTCATTTTTTTAGTAACTAAGCACTGAGTAGCAAGTACATGCTCAACCTCACTGGTACCTATACCATGAGCCAAGGCACCCAAAGCACCGTTCGTCGCTGTGTGTGAATCACCACAAACAACCGTCATCCCCGGCAAGCACGCACCAGACTCAGGGCCCACAACATGCACAATACCCTGCCGCTGATCATTAATTTTAAATTCCGTAATACCGAAGCTATCGCAATTATCATCCAGTGTTTTTACTTGAATTTTAGATACAGGATCTGCGATACCATCCACACCAGAAGCTCGCTCTTTAGTGGTAGTAGGCACATTATGATCTGGCGTTGCCAACACGCTATCGACACGCCAAGGAGAGCGCCCAGCGATCCTCAAACCTTCAAAGGCTTGAGGACTGGTGACTTCATGGACGATATGTCGGTCAATATAGATCAATGCCGAGCCATCATCTCGTTGCTTCACTAAGTGAGCATCCCACAATTTATCGTAAAGGGTTTTAGCTGTCATAACTTATCTTCTTACACTTTTTGATTTCGCTTTTTATTGGACGTATACAAACGTTAACTGGGATGGGATTTTACGCTTAGGAAAAACATAAAACAAATTCATATTTTTAATATTTTATATTCCTGAAAGGAATGATAATATTAGGAATATGGATACTCAACATTTAACAGCTTTTATCACCGTGGTGGACAAAGGCTCCTTTTCCTTGGCCGCTGAACAGCTTGGGCTGACACAACCCGCTATTAGTAAGCGTATTGCACTATTGGAAGAAGAAGTCACGCAGCCTTTGTTTGACCGGGTCAGTCGTAGCGTCAAACTTACGGAAGCCGGTATTGCCTTGCTACCTCGAGCAAGAAAAATATTACAAACATTAGATGATACACAGCGCTTTATGGCTGACCTACGAGGTGAAGTCAGCGGCCAGTTACGTATTGGCACCAGTCATCATATTGGATTACACCGACTTCCTCCCGTTCTTAAAGCGTTTACTCAAGCACACCCTGACGTGCATTTGCAGCTTCATTTTATTGATTCAGAACAAGCCATACATGCAATACAACACGGAGAGTTTGATTTGGCTCTCATTACTTTGCCAGAAACAATATTAAAAGATGAAATCACATCCATTCAACACCGTGTGCTCTGGGAAGACCCAATGTGCTTTGTCGCCAACCAAGGACATCCTCTTAACAAAAGAAAGCGGATTAAATTAGCAGATTTAGCCAACTATCCAGCCATTCTGCCTGACACCAATACCTACACAACTCAACTTATTCAACAATTGTTTGATAATGAGAAACAATCTCTTAATATCTCCATGAGCACCAACCATTTAGATGCCATTAAAATGATGATTTCTGTAGGGCTAGGATGGAGCGTTTTACCCGAAACATTAATAACCAATAGCCTCTTTCGCCTACCCGTAAGTAAAATACGCTTAAATCGGCAACTCGGCTGCATCTATCACCGAGAAAGAACCCTATCCAATGCCGGCAGGGCAATACTGCATCTACTTAGGCAACACTAATGAATCATTTACTAATTGAGAGCGAAATAAAGCAATGGTTACAAGAAGTGGTGATAGGATTAACCCTTTGCCCTTTTGCCAAAGCCCCTTTTCAAAAAGAGGCCATACGCTTTTTTATCAGTGAGGCACAAACAGAAGAATGCCTGATAAGCGACTTAGTTAATGAATGCCAGATTCTGGATGGTGATTCGGCGATAGAAACCACTTTGCTGATTTGCCCTTATGTTTTAAGTGATTTCTTTGTATACAACCAATTTTTACCATGGGCCGATAAAGTACTTAAAGAGTATAACTGGTCTGGCGTTTACCAAATTGCTAGCTTTCACCCACACTACCAATTTGCCAATATAGATAAAGATGACCCACAAAATTTAAGCAATTGCTCCCCCTACCCTATATTGCACCTATTAAGAGAAAGCACTCTTTCTGATATTTTAGAGCGCTATGACAATCCTGAAAAAATACCTGAGATCAATATAGAAACAATGAATAAATTAAGCCCAAATCAGAAACAACAGCTTTTTCCTTATTTATTTAAATAGGTTTAACACCGTAGCTTGCCATGGCATTTTCAACCTGTTGAGCTTCAGTCTTATCAGGAAATAATTTATAACTGGGCGCAATAATCGGTGCCACATGCTCAACAGTGATATTAATAATATTATGTATAGGATAAGCATCGCCCGCCATAGCATATAAGGGTTGATATTGTTTATCGAAAGCGTTATCACTTTTTTCAATAATATTTGCCTTACCTACAAGCTTAAACCCTTTTTGTTTAAAAATATCGATGAAACTCACGCAAACATTAGCATTAGTAGCAATATTTAATACGCTTTTAGGTGAAGCGATATTAGCAATTAAAACAGTATCATCACCTTGATAAGTAAAAACTTCTTTTGGTGATACATTGGGCACTTGTTTTGAATTCACTGTCGCCAACCAACATAAAACACAACTATCAATGGCTTGCTTAATATCATCTGTCAAGATCATCATTTAGTACTCTTGAAATTTTTCGGATATAAAAACTTGAGTAGAGCTAATTGCCTGTTCGCGTAGGCTATTTAGCCTTAACAAGGCTGAATCATTACAATAGGAGTGAAATTGCTTTTCATTAGGAAAAGATAATATATGAACCTCCCGATATAAATCTCCCTCACTTTCCTTTGTTTTAAAAGCAGAGCTTAAATGACCACCATAAGTCGACATAACTGACAGAGCTTGCGACTCATACTCTTTAAAAAGAGTAATATTTAATACATCTAAAACTGCAATTATCTGAATCATAAAATAGGATCAGCCGAAAAACCTCTAGTTAGCCATAACCGCCCTATCTTCAGCCCAGCGGCGTAAGGCATAAATATCTTCGGCCCGGGTTATGGAAATAGGTACTGTATTATTAATAGCGGACAATATATAACCACAATTGACTTTTTGATCGCTGGAAAGCGCTGAATATAAAGCGGATACAATCACCTGTTCTATTTCAGCACCGGTAAAACCATCAGTCGCTTCAGCTATATGTCTCAGTTCTTGTTCAGCTAACTGGATATCCCGTTTTTTCAAATGAATATCCGCAATGCGCTGCCTATCTTCTTGACTTGGCAAATCAACAAAAAAGATTTCATCAAGCCGCCCTTTACGAACGAGCTCCGGTGGCAACTGAGTAATATCATTACTGGTTGCAACAATAAAGACTCGACTTTTTCGTTCAGCCATCCACGTTAGCAATGTTCCCAGTACTCTTTTTGAGAGGCCTTCATTGTCAGACTGGCCGATAGATTTTTCAATTTCATCCATCCATAAAACACAAGGCGAGACATTATCGGCAAGTTGTAAGGTCTCTCGCAAATTGCGTTCAGTCTCTCCATGGAATTTATTATATAAGGCACCCATATCCAAACGAAGCAAAGGCACTTGCCACAAACCGGCGATCGCTTTTGCAGCCAGGCTTTTACCACCGCCTTGAACACCAAGAAGCATAAGCCCCTTGGGCGGATCTAAATTTGCATGCTGTTGAATAAACGCATCTTTGCGCTCTGCCAACCAATTTTTTAAACCTTGCAGACCACCTACATCCCCAAATTGAGCAGTATCATATTCATAAGACAGGATATTATTCATATCCATTAACTCAAATTTAGATTTATTGACTTCAGATAAGTCGCTACTTGTTATTGCACCATCTACATAGATAGCACCACGAACCAAGCGTTTCACATCGCTTTCCGTTAATCCACGTAGATTACTGATAAGCATGTCCAATGTTTTACTATCGGTTTTAACTTGACGCCCCCTATTCTGCTTTTGCCAAATTTTGGCTTCATCAAGAATAATCTGCCTGATTTTATCTTCACTCGGAAAGTTTAATTGGAAGCGTGTGCTGTAGCGGGATATTTCTGGTGGTAAAGGAACCTGATGACTAACCAAAATAACAGTAAGACCATCTAAGCCATAAAGAACAATATCTTTTAAATAGCGAACAACTTTAGGATCATCAAAATAGGAATGAAAGTCACAGAGAATATAGATACCTGCTTCACTTCGTTGTCGAATAGAGAGTAATAACTCTTCAGGTTTTTGAAATTTGGGGACAGCGACCATATGAGTAGAGGCATTGTCCACTAAGCCATCTGTACTCGTCCAGCGAAACAGTTTGCGATAGGTTTTGAGTGCAAGGCGCGTACATAATTCCAATACTCGAGGTTCTTCATGAGATTCAATAGCAATCAAAGGGATACCCTTTTTAACCATCAACTCAATATCGTTTAATTCTTCCATAGACTACTTATCACTTTTAATTATTTATTTTTCTTTGGCGGTAACTGATCATATTCAGGCAACTGCTTGGGGTCAGTATACCAGTCAGCTTTAGAGTCACAAAAGATATTCCACTGCGGGCGAGTGACTGGATCATCATCCAATGTGCCTGCCGGAATAACAACAGACCTTCTGGTCTTCCCTAACCACGGCAAAGAACTGCCACAAAATTGACAGAAAGACGTCGCAAAGTGACGCGTATCCTCAGGTTCATAACGGCCGACATACTCTTCTCCAGACAACCACCTAAAAGCGTCAGGTGCTACTAATAAATTAGTTGCATGAGCGCTACCTGTAAATTTACGACAGCGTGAACAATGACAATATTGAAAAATACCTAAATCACGTGAAATCTTATAGGACACCTTTCCACAAAGACAGCTACCATGAATATCAGATTGCGACATGACAGAACACCCCTACGTAGTATGAACTGTACCAATGTAATTGATAGACGCAACAAGAACAATAGATCTAGCTTATATGACTAGCATACTGACTATTTATGAAGAGTAATGCTTATAAAGGGTAATGTGAAATATATAAGAAAGGATAAATAGAAAGGTTGGAATGAATAAGGTGTACACTCGATTGAGCGCACACCAACGGAATCATTAGGCAGCTTCGGGATGGCTAAGCTCTTCTGATTCAGCCTGAACTGTTGGAATAGGCGTCACTGTTGCGACTCTAGGTTCGGCCACTCTCCAGGGGTAAGCAGATGCTCCTTGCTGAAGCTTCACTCGAGAAAAACCAATATCTTCTAGTTGATGATCTGTTAACTGAAGTAGCTCTCTTGAGACACGCTCATATGCTGATTGCTCAAAGAATTTAATAAATGTATCAGCTATTGCTTTAGCCACCTGTTTCACGGTATTTACTCCTAATGTAGGTTGTATTAAATGCGCCGGTGAATGCGCTTGGTATGGTGTAATAATACGAAGACAGGAGTGAGATAACAAACGATAAAAAGTAAGGCTATAGCTTAGAAATTTTCACTCATAAGCCTAAAAATAACCGCAGTTAAAAGTATTGTTAAAAAAATTGAAGCAATTCGTTCAAAAAGATAAAAACAAGTAAAGAGAAACACAAAAGGTAATAAGCTTAAGGCTTTTTCGTCTATACACTGACTATGACTAACTATGAAACGAACGAAAAATGAATACCGTAACGTTAGTCAAGCCCGCAAGAGAGGGGGTACATTGCCGTTTCCCGATAACCCGTAATAATTTTCACCCAGCCACTCCATTGTAGATCCAATTCCGGTGAGCCACTATCCATTAACAAAGGGCGTCCGGCAAACGCTGATAGTTTTTTGGGTGAAATCAATATCAACAAATTATCTTTACCAACGAGTGTAAGCACCTCAGGTGATAATTGTTGGTTGCCTCGACCGATAACGTGCCCTTGCATACCCGTTGCTGTCATAACAATATGGGTAGAGTGATAGGGGTGAGCCTTTAACAATGTGAGTAAGTCTTGTTCAGTGACATCAGCGGCTATTAATTCTCTACCAAGAATAACATCAAGCCCTAACAGCGTATTGGGTAAACCAAGTTCATCCATAAGCGCTTGTGGCGTTGTACCAGCACCAATGATATACAGTGCTGCTTCATCGATATCATCGGCAATTCCCGCAGCAATTTCAGCTTGCATACCGGTTTCATCTATTTCACCGGAGTTTTTAACTTGTTGTATATAGCGGTTATCATTGGGAACCAATAATTCACCGTAATATTTAGCATTAATGCGTCCGGCTCTCAACTGCTCTTCATCGATATCACGTACTTCTTGTTGACTGACTGAGACTGGCTTAGCCTGTAAAAATTGTTCCAATACACGGGCCGCTGCTTGTGGCGAAATCGCATAGACACCTGAGTGCATTTTTACCCCAGCCGGAACCCCCAAGGCCAATACATTGGCGCCAATAGCATCAAAAACATTCCGTGCCGTTCCATCACCACCAGCAAATAGTAATAAATCAATGCCTTCTTGCACCAATTGCTGACAAAACCTAATCGTATCCTCCGCTGAGGTAGACGAAGCTAACGAACCAATAACCTTTGGAAGATAACCTTCACTTAATAAACACGCCTCACCCATAGAGCCCGGCGCAGAAAACCAATCTATTTGATCAGCATAAGGTTTAAGCATCACTAATGTTACTGCGACTCTTTCATTAGACAAGCATTTAAGCCCTTGAGATAAAGCCTTATTAACAATCTCATCACCATCACTGCCTTTTAATGCAGCGCGCCCACCAATACCAGCAACCGGGTTAACAACAAGACCTATACGTAATCGTTTCAAAATAGCTATTCCATTGAACTGTTATCTGAAATAGCCGCAAAAGCACTCTGTATACTCTTGTCTTCGATCCAGTCAGGTAATCTATAGTGGCTATATTCACGACGAACAGGGTATGTTTTTCTCAAATGATCAAAATGCTGAGCTATTGAACCGCCCTCTTCCAAGCCAGAGCTAAAAGTTCGTAAACGTTTGTCATCATCCTTTATGTTATAACACGCTAATAACAAAGCATTAAGCTGTGCTTGTGTCGATAATGAAGTCCACTCTTTACTTACGTTCAAATTGGTTTTGTTATTACTGAGCAGGTGGCTTTTTTCTTTATAAAGAGTAGGTGTACTAGTCGATTCAATAGTGCGACTAGAGAAGCTCGATAATGCTTTTTGAAAAGCCTGATACACCATAAACGTACCCTGCTCTTTCCCTTCCAAACTATAACCGGCAATATGAGGTGTCGCCAACGTTACCTTTTCTAATAAGTTCTGATTAATCTCGGGTTCGCTTTCCCACACATCTAAAGCGACTTTAAGAGAAGGTCGACGATTAATTTCTCTCAACAATGCCTGGTTATCAATAACAGCTCCCCTGCCACTATTAATTAAAAGCGCGTCATCACTCAGCCGAGACAACTGCTCCGAACCCAATAAGTGATAAGTAGGATAAGGGCCTGTTTTAGTTATAGGGGTATGACAGGTAATAATATCAGCTTGTAGTATCGTATTAAAATCAACACCATTAGGATGGTCTTTAGCCACTAAAAAAGGGTCATAGTAATAATTTTTCACACCGAGCTGGGTCAAACGCTTGTGTAGACGTCCGCCAATATTGCCGTAACCAATAATACCAATATTTTTTTGTTGCCAGTCTTCTGTCGTCTCTGCCATTGCACTTAATACATATTGAACAACAGCATTTGCATTACAGCCCGGCGCATTACTCCATAAAATATGATTAGCCTCGAGGTAATCTATATCCAAATGATCTGTCCCTATCGTACAACTGCCAACAAACTGTACTCTACTACCAGACAATAGCGCTTCATCAACGACTGTTATGGAACGAACCAGTAGAACATCCATCTCCCGACAATGCGCTGCTGTAATATCTCTACCCGGCATACAGGTAATATCACCATACTCAGAAAAAAATTCATGAACCAGTGGAATATTTTGGTCTGCAAGTATTTTCATTTATCTCAATTTTATATTGTTGTTTCAGATGCTAATAACTTAATCTGACTTTAAGGTTCTTATACGTGAAAAAAGCCGTGGAAACCCCATGGAATGACAAAATTTCTCTAATTTTTTCCATTGAGGCTCTTTCCATTTTAGCTCGCTGACACGCTCAATAAGAGGAATGGTGACTATTATTTTGGCAAGCTGTTGAGCGATTTCTATTTGTTCACGGTGCTCACGCAACTTAGGTGATAATGTTTTCGCTCCACGTAATGGCAGCGACGATAAACTCTCTATATTTTCAAATAGAATAGATAAGGAACCATAATTCCCTAATAATGCTTGCGCTGTCTTGGGACCAATACCAGGAACACCGGGAATATCATCACTCGTATCGCCGACCAAAGCGAGGTAATCAATCATTTGATCCGCTCGAACACCAAATTTTTTGTAGATATCCTCTTGAAAATGTTTCTTTTCAGCAGCGTAATCCCAAAGATAATCATGTTCACGAGCGATCAGTTGTCCAAGATCCTTATCGCGAGTGAGTATCGCTATGGGCGCTTTAGTGCGTACTAGCTTTCGATATAAACTTCCTAGTAAATCATCAGCTTCATAACGATCGCTACCATAGGTCTGTATACCCATAAGATCAGTAACAGTACGGCATGCATTTAACTGAAATGCTAAACCTTCATCCGGTAATGCACGACTACACTTATAATCCGCATAAATTTCATTGCGAAAACAAGTTTCCAGGCTTTCATCAAAACATGCCGCAACTCTTTGTGGTTGCTGCTCCAGCAATAAACGTACAAGAAAGGTTGTATATCCATAAACCGCGGCGGTTGGCCAACTTTCATTTTCACTGTACCAATTATCGGGTAATGAGAAATAATATTGAAAAATATAGATTGAAGAGTCTATCAACAAACTAGGTTTAGCCATACTTATAGTGCCTCTTCCATATAGAGAGCGGCATTAAGTACCTTATCATTTACAACATTATGGAAATTAGGTGTATTTGGTAACATTTGGTAATGATGACCTACTAAAGCGTTTATCCACTTTATTGCTCTGGCATTGAGTCCGTAATCGCAATACGCTCTGGCTTGAGCGGCAATTGCTTTTTTAAATAACGGACTAATACCCACATCATTATCTAAGTTATCTGCACTGACTTTAAATTGAATGTCGCAGGCTGTAGAAAATAACCACTCCAGGGCCTGTGGTTTCACTTCGACTTGTTCGAATTCAGATTGTTGAGACGCGTTACGCCCATCGGGAACATACCAATAACCGTAATCCCTCATTAAGCGCCTTGCCTCACCGGCAATACACCAATGAGCAATTTCATGCAAAGCACTGGAGCAATAATCCCGAGTAAAGATAATACGATGGAAAGTTGACTCAGCATCCACCGGGATATATTCAGGCTCTGCCCCGCCACTGACTAAATAGGTGTTTAAAGAGGTGCCAAATGTGCGTTGAAATAGACGAACCAGTTGCTCAGCATCAATCTGATTTCTTTTTATAGGCGTACAAATAGTAGTCAAGCTAATATCAGGCGTAATATTTTTTTCAAAAAACTGCATTTTTAGGTTGTGCTTTTGTCCAACTAGATATACCTTTAGATTAACTGTGACACATTATTGCCATTTATGCCATATATTGTGCTTTACAGTAGAGCGTAACGCTATAAGTTGTGTTAAATGTCTTCTGCTGAATATTTCGTTTTTCGACAGGGTACTTGCTTTACGTACCACCATAAGATATGGCCAAGTCAAATCTTAATTAGCTGAGGGGCGTATTATGGATACCTCGGATGAAACCAGCAACAGTGATAATGTCGTCGATATATTTAGCGGCAAACCCGTCGCCGATGTCGATGAAGAACGCATTATCCGCCTTTCTCCTGAGCTTGATGGCTTGGAGATGCTCTATTCCAATGATGCCAGCGATGGTCGACTCTTCAGTTTACAAGTTCTCTGTTGGGGCCTAAAAGCTAGTGGAGAAGTTGTAGGTCTTGTACCTTGGCTCAATCAAATTATGTCTTGCCCTGAATTGTGTGACCCCCTAAATGGCCATTGGGAAGGTTATTATGATCCCGGTATCGATGATGTATTCGAAGAACCTCCCATCCATAAAATTGTCGAGCTGGAAACTGCTGCTGACTACTATGAATATCAGTGTGATAACCCAGATGATATTATTCAGGAAGTACCCGATACCATAGGCACCCATGCGATTTTATCTGAGGATGGTTTCCAAAGCCTTACTTTGTCAGAAGTCATCAGCTGGCGCTTGTATCATGACGGTTCTATTTCTGGCATGTTGGCAGATCACGATAAAGTAGCTTCGACCCCTATTCTTCCCGGCGATACCTGTCTTTACCCTGCACAGGAAAACCCAAAGTTTAAGTACTTCTTTCAACACCATATTGCGAATAAAATTAAATCTCGCGACCCTGAAGCGATTGCAGCAATTTCTTTATTGGTAGAAGACGATAAAGCTTAGGCCATCATTCGTTTAGCGGCTAAAGCTTATGTCTTATTTTTCTCTATGTTGACAAATAACCTCACTTAAAGCTTTAGCAACTGCAGATACATTAGGTTCTTTCAATAAGTTAGAGTGATTACCTGGCACATCTACAATGGTATGATTGGCCGTTAAGACTGATTTCCAACCTAAACCTTTTTCTAAACGCAGCGAACCCATCTCAGATAAATCAGTAGCCTGAAAAACAACGGCATCACCATCATAGGTATTATTTTTAGCATCCCAATTGACAATCGACTTCCAAAGTAAATCACCGCGACGCTCAATTAAGTGAGAATTATATAAACGTTGCTCTGATTTTTTCCCCATCTTACTGGCGGGCTTATTAGCCTGACCTTTTAATTTAGACAATAAGGATAAAATACCTTTTATACTTTGTTTAATTTTAGATGAATAGGTATTAATAATGCCACGAGGTAACATTGTATCCAACAAACCAACCAAGGCAACCTCTTTACCCATTGCACGTAAACGCCTTGCTACTTCGATAGACACAACACCACCACTTGAAAAGCCCAACAAGTAATATGGACCATCTATCTTGGTTTCCAAAATCAACTCAACATATTCATCAGCCAAACTATTAATATCAATAATCGATTTTTTAGATTCTTGCTCGGAAAATACTCCCTGTAGAAAATCATTTTCCTGCTTTCCGAGCAGAGCATAAACAGAATATCCTTCACCCAAAAAATTGGCTAGCGCTGAATAAATTTGTATACCCATCAAGCAAAAAATAGGTAGGCCTTTCTTTTCATAGCGCAATTCGATAATAGGTTTAATTGAAAACTGGCTGTGGTCATTACGAATATAAGCAACTAACTGTTGCAGGGTTGATACTTGCAAAAGAATGGCCATAGGCAAATTAACACCTAAAGTATTATTGAGCTCAACAATCAATTTTACTGCAGCGAGAGAGTCTCCACCATTATGAAAAAAATCATCTTCCATATTAATATCATGATTACTCAAATATTTTTGGAACAACTTAAATACAATAATATCAACATCATTTTTAGGCAAAACACTGCTATTTTTTGAACTTACAACTGCCCTTTTAACATTCTCAACTGAGGGTAATTTAGCACGGTCAACTTTGCCATTACTATTAAGTGGCAAACTATCAAGCTGGATAAAAATACCGGGAACCATATAATCTGGCAACAAACCCTGAAGGTGCTGATGAAGCACTTGTGTATCACTTATATTTTCCTGTACAGTAAAATAACCCACTAAGACATCTCGTCCTTGGTTATCTTTTTGCGCATGAACAACACACGCTTCTATTAGAGAATGAGAAAGCAATACAGCCTCTATTTCTCCAAGCTCAATACGAAAACCACGTATTTTGACTTGAAAATCCTTTCTACCCATATATTCTAGCGAGCCATCTTCACGTAAGCGTGCCAGATCACCCGTATCATAAATAAGAGAATCTTTATCATTAGCAAATGGGTTAGCTTGAAATTTTTCTTCTGTTAATGCTTCTCGCTTATAATAACCTGCCGCAACACCTGCACCACCAATCCATAAGGAACCAGAAACACCCACTGGCAACTGATTTTTTTCCTTATCAAGAATATAAAGTGTTGTATTATCAATGGGTTTACCAATGAGTACTGGTTTATTATTTTCCAATTCTTCTGGTACTACACGCTGAATGGTTGACCAAATAGTTGTCTCTGTAGGTCCATACACATTCCAAAATTCCATAGAAGCAGGGATAGTCGAAGCCAATTCGGCTGACAGAGCTTCGCCGCCACACCAACCTCTGAGCTTTTGTGGTAATTGACCACCATAGGATAATAATAATTGCCATGTGGTAGGCACACACTGTAAAACACTGACATCATAGTCATCCAATAACTCGCTTAATTTTTCAGGATCTTGGGCGGTGTTTTCTTCAGCGATGATTACACTTGCACCGATCGAGAGAGGTAAAAACAACTCTAAACCAGCAATATCAAAAGCAGCTGTCGTAATTGCAAACAGCCTATCTTCTTGTGTAAAACCCGGTGCAACTTGAAATGAGCGAATAATATTAGACAAACCAAGATGCTTTACCGCTACACCTTTAGGCTTACCCGTAGAGCCCGAGGTATAAATAACATAAGCGATATCAGATAGATTAATCTGCGTATTAAAACCCACCTCATTAAGATCACTATTATTGGATAAAGTGTTTACATTCAGTATAAGATCTGCCGATTTTTCAATTTCATCAGGCAAAGTTTTATTAGTAATTAAAGCTGCCACATTGGCATCACTTAAAATATAGGAAAGTCGATTAGCAGGCTGATGAGGGTCCAATGGGACATAAGCACAACCCATTCTCATCACCGCTAACATCGCAAGAGGCAAGTCAACACCACGCTCAAGATAAATACCAACTAAACCCTTTGGTTTTACTCCCTGTTTTTGTAACGACTGGCAAATAGCATTTACCTTAGAAGCCGCTTGTCGATAAGTCACTTTTTCGTTTTGAAATTCAATCGCTATTTTATCAGGATATTTATCAGCACTCTGATTAAACCAATCTGGCACGGCAGACAAAGTTGAAGGATCTTTTTCCGTTTGATTCCACTGTCGAAAGCAAATGTGCTCTGCAGATGAAACCAAAGGCAATGTATTAATCGATAAATCTGCATTTTTAACAATAGCCCTTAATAATTCGACAAAAGCCTCTGCTCGATATTGCATTGTTTTCACTGAAAACAATTGCTTATTAAAAGACCACTGAGCCTCTAATATTTCTCCTTTATCTTCCAAGTTAAGCGCTAACTCAAAGGGTTCAGCAATGCGGGTATTACTCGTGAATGCTGCCAATTGTTCACCAAAACTTAAATCACCAATATTTTTATCAAGGTTAAAAGTAATAGGGATTAAAGGAATTCGACTGGCATCGCGTGGAATCGACATAGCAGAGATCAATGAACCCATAGTAACATTAGGGTGATCAAAACCTTCCAATAATCGTGTATTTAATGATTGCAAAAACTCAGAGAATGTTTGCTCAAATGATACATTCACCCGGAACGGTAAGACATTAACGCAATGCCCTACCAAGTGCATCATCCCTGATGATAATTGACCTGCATAAGGAACACCGATCACGAAATCATCGCGCTGAGACAGTTTCGCTATATAGGTGCAAAAAGCTGCATAAGTTAATGCAAAGAAGCCTGTTTTTGTTTTTCTGGAAAGCATACGCAATTGCTGAGTCAGCTCTTTATCAATTACGCTATCAATACGTTCTGCAGCATAAGTCCGTTGCGCTGGACGTGGGAAATCAGCAGGCAAATCAAGATCTAAAGCGGGTGGTGAATGTTGTTGTAGCCAATAAGCCAAATCCGCATTACGTGTATCTTGTTGTTCAAGCAATGAATACTTTTCATAACTATCAGGAATGGGTAACTCTACGACCTGAGTATTTAGCAAACCAGTATAAATAGCCGGTAATTCTGTTAGCAAAATACCAAAAGACCAACCATCACAAATAATATGGTGCAAGGTTAAAATAATGCGTGTTGCCTTATCCGGTAACAAACAGATAGAAGCACGTACTAGAGGGCCTGCACCTAAATCAAAGGGAGTCCGCATTTCCTTATCAACAATCGTTACTATCGACAAGGAATTATTAGATTGATTTTCGGATAAATCGATAATTTGAATAGGAATATCGATAGATTCCTTAAAATAAATTGACTGACCGTCTTCACTTACATTCATTCGTAAAGCTTCATGACGTTCAGCCAGTTTATGTAGAGCCTTTGAGAATACTTCTTTATCAATTGAGTCTGGCAAACTCAAAGAAATACTTTCATTATAAGCAAGATTGGCATCATCTCCGCCAATTTGAATTGCCAGCCAAATTTCTTTTTGAGCTTCCGTCATTAATATAGGCGGCGCTTCGAGTGGCATTGCCATTGCTCGTGAAATATTTTCTTCTCCATCTGGCAAGGCAAGCCTTGGTGGCACCACACTGACTTGTGGACCCTTATATTGACTAGCGCTATAGGTATCATCTCTTCCTGAAATCATCCCGCCTGCACGCATTTCCAATGCACTATCTTTGAAAGCATCGATAACATAATCAATATCATCATCATCGTGAGCAGCCGTCATATAAGAAGGGAAACCTTCCAGCATGAAAACACCTCGTTCACGCAGGTGTGCTCCCAATAAAGGACCAAATTTTTGATCCTCTGCAATGCGTAAATACATTAACGAACCACAGTTAGGCATTTGAAAAGGCATATCATTCTCAGTAAACCAACGGTCAACTGTACCTGCCAACTTATCACCTTTGGCATTAACTGCTTTCCAAAAATGAGCGGGTTGCTGCTTAAAAAAGGTAAGCATTGATTTAAGACTTGCCATAGCCAAAGGGTGACGGACAAAAGTACCTGCAAAGAAAGTAACCGGTGCCTCTGGAAAGCTATTATCACCGTATTGCCATTGGCCACCGTCAAAGGTATCCATATACTCTGCTTTACCTGAAACCACACCCAGTGGTATTCCACCACCAATCACCTTTCCATAAGTTACAAGATCGGCATCAACTCCATAAAATGCCTGAGCACCTCTAGGACCAAAGCGGAAACCGGTGACTACCTCATCAAAAATAAAGAGTGCACCTGCATTACGGGTGATTTCGCGCACTTCTCTAATAAATTCTACCGGTTGAAATTCAGGGCGTCGGCTTTGTACCGGCTCCACCATAACGGCAGCAAGTTGTGATGCATTTTGGCGAATATAATCTAAAGATTGAGGTGTACCATAAGGCAAAACAACAACATTACTAACCGCATCGCGGGGAATACCGGGCGCCATAGGCATGGTTCGCGGTCCATTTTTACTATCAATTCCCCTAACTAAAACCTCATCGAAATTACCATGATAATCTCTAGCAAACATCACAATTTTATCGCGACTAGTACAAGTACGCGCTAAACGCATTGCTGCATAGACCGCTTCTGAACCAGTACATACAAAGCTTGCACGATCGTTTCCGGTAACTTCACAAAAGAGTTGAGCTGCTTCCATCGCAATTAAACTTTGCGGCCCGACTTCAAACCCGGCATCAATTTGTTCATGTAATGCTGTTGTTACATGATCTGGTGAGTGACCTAAAAACCCCGGGCCAAAACCATTTAAGATATCAATATATTCATTACCATCAACGTCGATTAGGCGAGAACCTTTCGATTTTACGGTAACAATTTGATAAACAATTTCTTTCCACAATCGATTAAAACCAGAAGCCGTACGAGGGTCTGCATGATAAGTACGATATTGCGTGGTTAACGCTTTTGATTTTTTTGTTTTCTCAGAATAACGCTTAACTAAGGTATCAATATGTTGTCGTTGTTGAGGGCTTAAATCGTCAGCAGTGTCACTTTTATTTTCTACTGAAACAATCGGAACAACGGTTTTTCCTGTGGCCTTTTGTTCTATACCACTTTCATTACTGCTATCTTTTGTTTGTCTTGCAAGCTCGAGGGTATTTTTCGCTGTAGCTGAAACCGTATTTTTATAACTTCCCTGACTTTCAATATGTGCGGCTAAATCGCTAAGGGTGTCAAAACCATCAATTAACTGACGCAATGTGACGGCAATACCGAAATCATTGGCCAACTCTTTAATTGCTTGGGTTAATAAAAGCGAATCAAAACCCATTTCGAGAAAGGAGAGATCGCTTTCCATATCATCCGGATCAAAACCTGAAAGGTCGCTTAACATATTTCTTAAGGCATCAATAACACTAAGATCAGACTTTTTAGCTTCTACTGTATTTTCTTTTGTATTGGCCGAACTTATATTCGCCGCACTATCATTTGCTATCGATGGCAAAACATCGACAGGCTCAACCCAAAAACGCTTTCGCTGAAAAGGATAAGCAGGTAATTTAACCTTAGTCGGTGTTGAATTAGTATGAATATTAAACCCGTCTAAATAATCCCAATTAACCGGATAGCCACTTGCCCATAACTGACCAAAAGCCTCTAGTATTGCAATATAATCATTGCTGGATTCATCTTTTGCATGAGGAAGAGAAGCTAATGACACTTGTGCTTTGGCTTTTTTACTAGCTCGGTCCGGATTTTGTGCCGATAATGTTGATAGTGTTTTACCCGGGCCAAGCTCAAGAAAAATACATTTTTCTTCTTGCTTCCATAGATACTGCAAACCATCAAAGAAGCGTACCGGCTTACGCATATGATTTGCCCAATAACTTGGATCTTTTGCCTGTTCTGGTGTTAGCCAATCACCTGTAACGGTTGAAAAAATTGGAATTCGCGGAGGATTTAATATCACTTTTTCAAAAGCCGCTTTAAATTTTTCAAGGACAGGCTCCATCATGCGCGAGTGGAAAGCATGACTAGTATGCAAACGAGATGAAACTATATTATTACTACTTAGGGCTTTTTCTAAAGCAATAGCCGCTTCTTCCGGACCGGCAACGACACAAGCTTTTGCTCCATTAACTGCCGCTAAATCCATCCCTTCGTTTAAGAAAGGTGCTATTTCCGTTTCAGATGCACGAACCGATATCATGCTCCCCGTGGGTAAGTCAGACATTAACTGGCCACGTAATGCAATTAAATTCAGCGCATCATTTAATTCTATTACACCAGCTATGCAGGCAGCAGCCAGCTCACCAATCGAGTGCCCCAATAAAATATCCGGTTTTATACCCCAGTGCGCCCATTGTTTTGCTAAAGCGTATTCAATAGAAAAAATAGCTGGTTGTGCAATCCTTGTATCTTTTAATAAGGCTGTCATTTCATCATATCGCTCAGCAGGAGCTTGTATGATATCGACTAAGTTATAACCCAACTCAGGGCTCAGTAATGTTGCACATAAATCTAAAGCTTCGCGAAACACAACTTCATTCTGGTATAACTGCGTTGCCATACCCACATGCTGTGACCCCTGCCCTGGGAGCATCATAATAATTTTATTTTTTGCAGAATAGACTTGCGCCTTGCCAGAATAATCCACCGCAGCTGCCGATAAACTTTTTACATCATCAGCAACTAAAACGGTTCGGTAATCATAATTTCGACGGCAATGACGTAGGGTATACAACAAATCTATCGTATTAATTGCCGGCTGACTTTCTGCCCACTCTCCTATATTTTTTGTTAACTCAGTCAATGCCGTTTCACTGGAAGCTGAAAATGGAAAAACCTGCAGATTTTTATTGCTATTTTCTGCCGCTGTAACAGGCATAAGCTTTTCAGGGGGCTCTTCTAAAACCATATGAATATTGGTTCCGCCCACACCAAAAGCACTGATACCTGCACGGCGTTTTTGTTCAGCATTCGCTGACCATGGAGTCACCTTCGTCACTGGATAAAAGGCAGATGAATCAAAATCAATATTCGGATTTGACGACTTGTAATGCAATAAGGGAGGAATGGTTCCCTTTTTTAAGGTCAAAGCTGTTTTTATTAAACCAGTAATACCTGCAGCAATATCTAAATGACCCACATTGGTTTTTGCTGTCCCTAGTGCACAAAAACCCGTATCTGATGTCTGCGATGAAAAAGCTTCTTGCAAAGCTGCAAATTCAATAGGGTCACCTAAAGGCGTACCCGTACCATGGGCCTCAACATAACCAATAGTGCGAGGGTCAACATTTGCCGCTTGATGGGCGGCCTTAATCACTTCTGCTTGTGCTTTTATTGAAGGAGCAGCATAACCAATTTTATCGGAACCATCGTTATTAATAGAATGCCCGCGAATAACGGCAACAATATCATCTCCATCATTCAGTGCATCCTGTAAACGCTTTAACACAACAAGGCCTGCACCATCACCAAATACGGTACCTGTTGCTTCTGCATCAAAAGTACGGCAGTGACCATCGGCAGAAGCCATACCATCCGGCGTATATAAATACGGTCTTTTTTGTGGAAAGGTGATTGAAACACCACCTGCAAGGGCAATATCAGAGGTACCTTGACGCAAACTATCGCAAGCTTGTGCAACAGCAACCAAAGAGGTTGAGCAGGCACACTGCACATTAACCGCAGGGCCTTTCAAATTTAGTTTGTAAGCAATGCGCGTGACATTAAAGTCTTTATCATTACCAAACAGTGTAGAGAAATCTTTTACCGGATAACCTGAGGCAAAGGCTCTAGCCGCACCGGGAGCAGAAACAATATTATTTAATAAGTAAGAATTTTGGCTGTTCCCTGCAAAAACACCAATTTTCCCTTCATAAGATTCCGAACTATAACCTGCATCATCCAAAGCCTCTTGAGCGACTTCAAGTAAAACACGGTGCTGAGGATCCATTTTTTCTGCATCACGAGGAGGAATACCGAAATGTTGGGCGTCAAACCATTCAGCATTCTGTAATATTCCTCGCGCTGTGACATAGTCTTTAGGATCAACCTCAGTGGATAATGCAATATCACAATCCTCACTAGAAAAATGTGATATCAACTCTTTCCCATGAATCAAGGCATCCCAAAAATCATCAACATTGTTTGCACCAGGAAAGCGACCTGACAAACCAATAATCGCTATTTGATTATCGTCAACTGTTGATTCGCTTTTATTAACACGAGTAAGTGTTTTAATTTTATCGTCAGATAAATGCTCAGCTAATGATGATATTGTACTGTGCAGGAAAAAATCAGTAATACGAATATCTTTCTTTAACTCTTTTTCTAAACGCTCGTGCAAACGCGCTATATCTAAAGAACTTGCCCCCAAGTCAAAAAAATTCGTTTTAAGGTCTAATGACTGCAAAGCCAGAATATCTTCCAAGTGATTTACAATTAACTGCTCAAGTTTATTCTTTCCGATCACATTGCCTATGGGTTCTGATTTTTTATTGGGTTCTTTATCATTTTTTTGCGTGATTAACTTGTTCAGCAATGCTTCTCTATCAACTTTACCATTAGCATTTAAAGGTAAGAAATCAATATGCTGAAAACTGGAAGGGATAGAATAATCTGGCAAAGAGGATGATAGATATTGAATAAGTTTTTGCGTATCAACATCATTGGGAGACAAGTAAAAAGCAATTAAGCGTTTATCTGTATTATCCACTGCGTTTTTGGCAACGACAACAGCTTGACGGATATTTGAAAACGATTCTATTGCACGTTCAATTTCACCTAACTCTATTCTAAAGCCTCTAATTTTAACTTGTTTATCTGCACGCCCGATATAGTGAAAAAGACCATTTTTATCCTTTCGTACTAAATCACCTGTTTTGTATAATAAAACGCTTTTATCCCATGGTGCTGAAATAAAAACATTCTTTGAGATTGCGTCATCTCCCAGATAACCCAGAGCTAAACCATCCCCAGCTGCATACAGCTCGCCCTCTTTGTTATCTTCAACTACTTGTAATTCTTCATCGAGAACGAAGACGTCTGTGCCGCGAATAGGTGTCCCTATAGGCAAAGGTAACTCACTTTCTAAATCTTCATTACTAATTTTATGACAACAGGTAAATGTTGTATTTTCTGTTGGACCATAGCCGTTAATAACTATTAGATTGGGACAATGCTGTTTTATTTTTGTAACTTTATTAGGGGAAACAACATCTCCACCTGTCAATAATTGCGTTAACGGTTTTAGATCATCGGGTCGCTCATCAACCATGGCATGAAATAAACCAGCAGTAAGCCAAGCCACAGTCACTTTTTGATCCTTAATGACAGTACCTAAACCTTTGAGGCTCAGCTCTTGTTCTTCAGGAATAACCAAGGTACCGCCATTAAGCAAGGCACCCCATATTTCCAAGGTAGAAGCATCAAAAGCAATAGGTGAATTTTGCAGGATCCGCTGTTCAGCACCGAGGGTCATATAGTTTTGGTTGATAACCAATCTTAAAACAGCACGATGAGGTACTTTAACGCCTTTAGGAACACCCGTTGAGCCCGATGTAAACATGACATAGGCAATATCAGTTGGCTCAATTGACGGTAAATTTATATCGCCTATTTCATCTTCTGAACACAAAGGCAAAAGTGAAATGGTTTTTAGATTTTTTATCGCCGCAAATTTTCCATCACCTAAAACAATATCAATGCCGGCAACAGCGATAATTTTTTCTAACCTTTGATCAGGATAATAACTAGGTAAAGGCACATAACCACAACCCACCTTGAGTATTGCAATAATACCCGCAATAGTTTCAACTGAACGTTCAGTACTTATACCAACAAGATCGCCAGGTTTTGCACCTTGAATCAAAAGCTCATTTGCTATTAAATTAGAGCGTGCATCAAGTTCTTGATAATTAACTACTTGCTCACCACAGATAATTGCAAGCCTAGACCTATTATCATCAACAATATTTTTAAAAGCCGAAATAATATTAATCGGGTTTAAGCCATTCATTCAAAAATTCCAATTCTTGATATATTAATCATTATATAAAAATAGTTATTTATTTATTTTTACTAACATCTTCATAAATGCTACAAGCTGTTGCATTTGTTTATCGCTCAAATCTAAAGGTTTTAATTCATGAGGACCATTATTATTTGGCGGATTATTATAATATGCCATTACCTCTTCTAAACTATTAAAGCGACCATCATGAAAATAAGGTGCTGTATAAGCTACCCCCCGTAAAGAAGGCACCTTAAATGCGCCTTTTAACGGAATATGGTGCGCCTTATTTAAAAAACGTAGCTGTAAACAATCTGTAGACTTTGCGTCACTATATTCACCAATACAATTAAATGGGTCCATCAATGCAGCTTGCAATCCAAACAAACGACCAAAATCCAATACCGTACCTGTAAAATTTCCTGTGCCGACATTATGAAAGCCTCTATTCGTTAACAAAGGGCCGTTGTGGCATTGTAGACATTGAGTTTTTTTAGTATCAATAAATAATCGAATACCCGCTATCTCATCTTTGCTAATAATATTACCTGTATCTTTTTTTGCGTCTAAAAAATCAACATACCGATCAAAGCGCGTTGTTTTTGGCACCAAAGTGCGTTGATACGCCGCTATTGACTTACCTATATTTGAATAAGCAATATTAATATTTTTTCTAAGACTTTTGGGCAAACGATACCAATTATCTTGAAACTTTTTATTTCCCAATGGACCCGCATGTTTAGGTAATTTTTCAGATAAAAACTCAGGATCAAGTTTACCAAATAATCCTTCATAGGCTTGCTTATAATCATCATCCATCGCAATATACCTTACAACAGACAAGCGGCTACTTCCCATCTCATTATTTGCTTCAAAAGGAATTAAGGCTTGCGACCATAAAGAATCTCTACGTCCATCCCAATAAAACCACCTTAACCAAGCACTACCAACAACTGTAGGGGCATTACGCGAATGGGATACGTCATTCTTTCCACTAATAACACCCTGACTACGAGGCAAACCATCCGTAAAATATTTCTCTGGTTGATGGCAAGAAGCACATGATAATGTGCCATCAACACTGAGCGCTTTGTCATAGAACAAGTTTTTGCCTAATACTTGGGCATTGATGCTATTTACATAGCGATTGGAAGGGCTCGGCGGGACAGACGATAAGCTCTTCAATGATAAAGAACGTAATATCCTGAGTTCATTTTCAGTCCATACAGTATCGTTTGCTTCTACAAAAACAATAGCACCTATATAAAAGGCGATTACTAATAAAGCCCGAGCCACTAAAACGTTAACTCAATATCAAAGCGGGCACGATCTTTACTAATTGATGTTTGAATGTTAAATAGTAGTGTCCACTCACCCATCATATTAAACAACATACCATCAATTAAATATTGTCCATTACCTAAGTAACGACTGATAACTGGCTGCGATGGCATACCATGGCCGTGACCAACCATTCCGCCTGATATAGCAATTTGAGCATTCTCAACAGGTTTACCTACTAAATCCTGCACAACAACAAGCCACTGATGGTAGTCTCCTATACTGTATTCCCCTGCTTTAGGAAACACTTCCACGGTAAACACATTGCGCTCAGATAAAGTTGACCACTTTTTTTGTTTATCTGCATCAGCAAATAACGTTAGTGGTAACAGTAGCAACAAAAAAATAATAATCGGTTTCATATAATATCAATAGCAAACTTTTATTGATTAAAATACTGCGAAGCAATTACTTCAATACTATTATTATTGGGTAATTGCCAACCAATGGCCACATTATCACCCCCCCCACCTTCTTTATGGAGTACTTCAATATAATAAGCTTGTCCCGCATTTAAAGTAACAGCTGACGATTGCTGTTGAGGATATTTATTCCACTGCTGGGATGCGGTCCAACCGGGAACATTGGCAATCATTGTTTTATTTATTGGATTACTATCCGTACTTAAATATAACTCAACATTATCATCACCTGAAGCCCAGAAAGTATAATTCCCAGAAATTGGCGCATAAAAAATACCCCGAATTCGAGTACCATAATTCCCTGACCAGTTAGTAGGGCCTGCAAAGCGGTTCATCTGCTCATCACCGGAAGGATTACCGGGGTAATTCGCTGATTGCGTTAAGTTGGTAATGCTATTGCCGGCAATACCACTCCACCATTCACGCCAAATACCGGTATTACGACTGGCATCATGGGGATACAAATCAACAAGATCAGTAAAACCATCACCATCTGAATCAATATTGATAGGGTTGTTGTTCGCATCCTGTGGGAAAGGGTCTGCATTATCACCTATACCATCGCCATCACTGTCCGCAACTTCTGAAGCATCAAAGGGAAAAGCATCGCTATCATCAGTACTACCATCTCCATCGCTGTCGATTGAGCCACTTATAGGGCCATTAAAATATCGTGATGACAATAATTGAATCGCACCAACGCCTGAAAACTGCCAACCAATAGCAACATTATCACCCCCTGCACCCTCTTTATGTAATACCTCAAAATAGTAAGGCTCACCTGCTGCTAATGCGATAGATAGTGATTTTTGCTCTGGAAATTTAGTCCATTCTTGTGGATTGCTCCAACCCGGCACTTGTGCAATTAAGACTTTATTATCGGCGTTGCTATCGGGACTGAGATACAACTCAACGTTATCATCCCCTGAAGCCCAAAAAGTATAATCGCCACTTGCGGGAGCATAAAAAATACCACGGATACGGGTACCGTAATTATCTGACCAATTCGTCGGGCCTTTAAAATCATCGACTTGCTCTATACCCGTTGGGTTATTGGGATAATTGGCCGATTGTTTTAAATTCGACAAGGTACTGCCACTAATACCACTCCACCATTCACGCCAGATACCGGTATTACGTGTTGGGTCATTTGGGAATAAATCCACATTATCATTAACACCATCGCCATCGCTATCAACCGGCCTAGTAACTGGAGTTTCAAAATATTCAGAACCAATAACGTCAATAGTCGTGCTATTCGGCAACTGCCAACCAATGGCTAAATTATCTCCACCGCCGCCTTCTTTGTGAAGAACCTCAAGGTAATAGGCTTGGCCCGCCACCAAACTCACAGGCGAAGATTTTTGCTCAGGGTATTTATTCCATTGTTCAGATGAAGTCCATCCTGGAACACGCGCAACAACAGTCTTATTAATGGGATTGCTATTACTACTTAAATACAACTCAACATTATCATCCCCTGAAGCCCAGAAAGTATAATTTCCTGAAACAGGCGCATAAAAGATGCCGCGTATTCGTGTCCCATAATTTCCTGACCAATTAGTAGGGCCGGCAAAACGATCAATTTGCTCATCACCGGAAGGGTTACCAGGATAATTGAGTGACTGAGTTAAATTAACAATGCTATTGCCACTAATATTACTCCACCACTCACGCCAGATACCGGTGCTACGAGACGGATCAGCAGGGTACAAATCAATAATGTCATTTACACCATCGTTATCGGAATCAACATTGCTAGGATTATTACTAGGATCATTGGGGAAGGGGTCAGCATTATCGCCCAAGCCATCATTATCAGTATCTTTTGTTTCTGAAGCGTCGAAGGGGAAGGCATCATTATCATCCGTCACGCCATCACCATCGCTATCAATAGGTCCTACAATAGGACCATTAAAATATTGTTCGGATAACAACTGAACAGCCCCCACCCCAGAGAGCTGCCAACCGATTGCAATATTATCGCCACCACCCCCTTCTTTATGCAGAGCTTCAAGATAGTATGCTTGCCCTCGAACTAAACGAATATCCACTGATTTTTGCTCAGGGTATTTGGTCCACTCTTGTGGGTTACTCCACCCCGGTACTTGTGCAATTAACACTTTATTATCGGCGTTGCTATTGGGACTGAGATACAACTCAACATTATCATCCCCTGAAGCCCAAAAAGTATAATCACCGGTTACGGGAGCATAAAAAATCCCACGAATACGCGTACCATAATTATCCAACCAATTCGTAGGACCAGAAAAATTATTCACCTGCTCGATACCCGTTGGGTTATTGGGGTAGTTTGGCGACTGCTTTAAATTCGGTAAGGTACTACCACTAATACCACTCCACCATTCACGCCAAATACCGGTATTACGTGTTGGGTCATTCGGGAATAAATCCACATTATCATTAAAGCCATCATTATCTGAATCTTGCGGGCCTTTTAACTCATACAGATAAGCTGTTAGCGCATCGGCTTCTGCATCCGTCGTAGTAATATTAGTGTGTGCACGAATAGCTTCGTTTAAAGTTATTGCAGACCCATCATGTAGATACGGTTCATTTTTCCATAAACCTAATAAACTCGGGGTATCAAAACCATCAAGTGCTTGCGATAAACGCTGGCCACTGGCAGTAGTTAATGTTCCTATATCATGGCGAACATCAAGAGCAGAGTCAGTATAACGTTCACCCGCATGACAGGTATGACAACCTTTATCAATAAAGACTTGCTGACCAATTTCTGCCTCAAGGGATAAATTATTTTCTAGCACTAGGGGGCTTATTTCTGTTTCATCAAGCGAATTAAGGTAAGCAGCCAATGCGTCAAGATCAACACTCACTCCTGCTTTTTTATCACCAAGGGCTTGATTGCGTGTACCACTATTAAAGTCACTATCATTCATCAAACCTGTACCGCCAGCAAAAGTGCGAATTTGCCCTTCAAAATCCTGCACCTCATCAAAATTACCCGTCCAATGTAACGCTCCTTGCGCAAGCCCACCCTTACCTATTAATGAAACTGTACTACGTAAGCCTTCACCAAATTGGCTAAAGTCCCAAACACGCCCATCGTGCTTTCCTTCTTTATGGCACGATGCACAAGACATATAATTATCTCGTGCCAAACGATCATCAGCCGCATCATAAAAATGCTGTTTACCCAATAACACATCTGGAGTCAGTGTTTCAGTTGTCACTACATTAATAGTCGCTAACTCACTCAAGGTCGGCGTGCCATTAAGTAAAATAGGCGTAAGGTTAAAACGAGAAATACTTCTGTCCATAAAATTATGAACATAAGCTCGACTTCCATCGGAAGATAAAACTACACTCTGTGGCGCACGCCCTGTGGGCAAACGGACTAATTGAAAACCTAAAACCGTATCGTATACCACTAACTCACGACTGGTTTCCAAGGTAACAAACAAATAACGATTATCACCACTTAATGCCGCAGACGTCGCTACACTGGAATTATCATGGTCAACACTAAAAGACAAATCTTCACTTTGAGTCGTTAAACTAATACGTGATGTTTGTGCACGAACAGCAGAATCAAAAGTAAGTGGAAAAGTTTGACGCAACATACCTGAACTGACATTATCTTTTTTAGAGGGAATATAGGCATATTGATCATCGAAACTCACCACTGGCGCGCCCAAATAATTTGGCATACCGGGGCCCTGACTTTCAGATAAACCTCTACTGTCATGACTTAAGCCAATAACATTAGACACTTGAAATGTATTCAGCGCTATTGCAATAATTCTAGCCTTAGCCTCACTAATGTTAATTTGATTAGCTGTACTTTCCCCACTAATTAGAGGGGTGATAAAGTCACTTACAAATAAAGTTGAATCATCAAATGCAATAGACAAATGCCGTGGCGTACCTGATAACTGTATCGTATCGAGCAATTGATTAGTTAAAGTAGATCTCTTTTCAATTTCACCTAATGCTTCAAGCACAATATAGTATTCAGAACCCGTTTTATTAAACACAATTCCGTGTGGTTGAGAATTAGATTTCAGCGCTATAGTTTCTATTACTGTAAGTGTATTTGCATCAATAATAGAAAGTGTTGCCGATTTTTTATTTGTCACATAAATTTGTGCAGTTGATGTGGACAATGCTAAAGACCACGGTGTATTACCCACAGTAATTTCTGCAATTAAATTACCTTGGCTATCAGATACTGATACTGAATTGTTATCCGGATTTACATTCCAAAGTCGCTCATCACCCACTAATGTTTCTGTAATCAAGGTGCTCGAATGACGTGGCAACTCTGGTAAAGGCGTTATTTCAGCGTCTGTTGTTCTGGTCGGGTCATTAGGATATGCATCCGCATTGTCACCAACACCATCGCCATCACTATCTACTGTTTCAGACGCGTCATTTGGAAAAGCATCGGCATTATCACCAACACCATCACTATCTGTATCTATACTTTCGGTTGGGTCATTAGGAAACGCATCTGTGCTGTCGGGTACACCATCACCATCAGTATCGACAGGAGCAATAGTTTTTGATGATAAACGTGCATCAGCCCAGTCACCATGATCACCACAGGCACCACCGCCATTATCAACAATCTTCAATGTTAATAACAATGCGTTCTCAACATCGATATCGATAGACTCTGTTGGCGTTGTAGTGGTGAAGCCATTGCTAGTGTAGATATTGTTACCATCAACATCCACTTCAAAACGGATATCACCACAAACGCCATCGGCTCTTTCATCATCCAAACCAATATCGGATAAGAAGCGGGTATATTGACCATTCAAATCAATATCGATTTGCGAATAGCTATGTGCACCAATGCCTTTATCATAGGTAATGCCATTTAATTGTAAAGTGATGCCATCAGCGACACCTTGCTCACCATTACTTCTGTCACGCTCTGCAGGTCCCCAACCGTTAACTTCAGAAATCCAAGGCAGGTCAGACAAAAAAACATCATCATTAAGCTGAGTAGAAATAGAAATTAAATCAATGGCCGTAAAACGATTGAACGGTGTCGGGTAATCTACGTCACGCCGATCATCAATAATGGTCCACTCTTCAGAATTTTTACTCGCTTCAAGCAGCCAGCGAATAGGATCTCTGCCTTCAACATCATTGGCTGTAGTAAAACGATAACTATCAGCAACAATATTGTCACCGAAGTCGTAAATTAAAGCGCCCTTATTAAAGTCCAACCATTTAGTATTGACATTATTATCGTTAACTTTTTCAGCTTGCTCATTTGCAGGGTTATTACCCAACGGATTAAGTATAGTAGCGCTATCTAAACGAGTGTTGTCATTATAAAAAGTCAGCTCAGCAAGCTGAACACTATCTGCATTGACATCACGTAAAGTTGTTGGTGTAAAACGATAGTAACGATACCCGGGGGCACTAGAGCTCTCATCCTCCCTGACAATATTTATTGTCTCACCCACTGATGGAGTACCCTGATCATTTAAAGCATACAACCAATAATTACCTACAATTAATACATTAGGATTAGCTTGTAGCGTTAGAGTAAAGGTACCATCCCCATTATCGACAGAATTTACCGGTAAAAAACGTTGATCAGTATTTAAATGATGAGTGGTTCCCGAAAGACGAACCATAGAAAATGATACAGTATCGCTACTGGCTGTTACTGTAATTTGTTCACCGGCTTTCGCTTGCTCTGGCGCACTATTAACAACAGGCCTATCGGCTAGTGTTCCATCATTACTAAAAAGGTATGGCGGTGAAAAAATTTGTCCATCTAAGTGGTTAGCAGCACAACCATTACCGCAAGCACCGCCACCTGCGGAAAGTACTCGTCCATCTTTTAATAGCAACGCTGTAGAATGATAATTGCGAGGAATATCAATACTATCAACTATACGCCAACTATCCATTTCAGGGTTATAGATTTCAGCAGGGAACACAGATCCTTGGTCATTAAATATTTTAGCAACCGTATTACCACCAATAACTAATACCTCTCCATTCGGTAAGGTAACTGTATTACTTAAGGCCCGAGGGTAATTCATTGGCGCACCAGAAGTCACGACAGGTGCTGGGCCATTTAAATCAACCAAGTAAACATTATTTACACTAGTAGGATTAGCTAGCCGTCTATCTGCTCCACCAACCAACATCACTTTCCCAACATCATAGGTAACCGCATTACCGTACATCCTAGAAGTATCACCAATTGGCTGACCTAGGACTTCATTAGGCGTATTGTTAATAGGATCAAAACGATGCCATGTCGGTGTTGGTCCACCCTGGAATACATCACCTTGTGGCGTTACGGCAATATGCGCCCACCACTCTTGCGTTAACGCACCAGATGGATTCGGAGATGCATTAATTGCATTTTGCTCTTCAAGCAAGGTCTGCATACTTACGTTAGAACGAGGAAACCATGTGTTCAATGCAGGATCATAAATTTCAGAACGGTTACCCGCATCCTTACCAAAACTTGAAAAGATTTGATTATTCGGCAGAGTAATATTGGCACCATACCAACGTGCATCAATCATATTGGCCAAAGGCGCCCATGTTAACGATGTCACATCAAAACTAGAGGTCCTTCTATCCGATGGGTTACCACCAGAAGCAACTATCGTCCCATCTTCTAGCAGAGATATTCCTGCACAAAACATATCATGAAAATTACTCTCTGCATTTTGAAATGTCTCTGTAATAGGGTCGAATACTGATGCGTGAGTAAACTCTCGATTACCAGGAAAACTATTAGTTTCTGTGGAAGACCATGTTAATACACGTCCATCGGGTAGATTAGCCGCTGAAATTGCTATTTCCGGCCACAGGATAACATCGCCCCAATCACCGATTTCATAGGGACTTTGGGACTCGATATATTCTAAAACACCATCTGCGGGTATTGGTTGCGCTACTGAATTATTAGTACGATAACTAACCTCCAGTACTTCACCTCCTCCTCGTTCAAAAAACTCGACTCTGAAGTCATAAGTTCCTTGATTTAAAAAAACCGCATTGGTCACTGTAACAGGTCCATGTAAACCATCATTATCAACAACAACTGCTCCATCAATATACAGTTTGGAACCATCATCTGAAGTTGTGCTAAATGTGTACTCACCTGCTGTAGATACTATTATTTGTCGAGTAAATACTAGAGCAAATGTTTCGACCTCGGTCGTAACAGACACATCAATAACAGATGACTGACCTGAAGCAATCGGCGCAAGTGTAGAAAAATCGGGTAAAGCATCAAAAACACCATCATAAACACTATAATTAAATTGTGCGTAAGTATTATGACTTAATAAATAAAAAGCGAATCCATAAAAAAACGTTTTAAATTTATTATTTTTCGTAGCATGTTCCATATAAATATCCAGATATAACATATACAAATCCTGAAAAGCCGCTACGGCTTTTCAGGCAAAATAGTTAAATATTAAAAGGGTTATCTTGAGAACAGAACCCAACCGACTGATTCTTTAACATGCCCTACTTCCCTGTTCGCAGACTGTTCTTCATCGATATGCATATCGACTTTATTATTTTGTAGGTTGCGATAACGAACCGTAGCCGGGTCACCGCCATTGGTAGTTTGCATATTACTGATTAATAATGGTGAAGATACTGACTCAGAAAATTCAATAGAAGTCCATCGATGATCAACGTCATTACCGGTTTTACCAACCAGCAATGTTTGCCCATCAACAGAACCCTTACCCGGTTCTATTGCAATAATATGCACCTGCTCTGGCACATGCTGCCTATCATTGGCTTCCTCTTCATCAATGCGCATATCTATTTTTGAAGTTGTGACACCTCGCACTCTGGTAATTGCAGATTGCGTTTCCTCATAAGATGCTATTTGCCCCAACACAACTGGAACTTGCGTAAAACCTTGAGAAAAATTAATGCGTTGCCATTGATGGTTCATCGTTACTATTTTGGCTTCTACTTTCAAACCACCAATAACATGATTCCCGGGAAGAACAGCAATATAGTCAATAGTTTCTTTAAGATGACCGCCATCCAAATAATCCCACTCGTCCATTTGTATTTCAAAACCAGTTGGTGTGATATTTCTTAAGCGAACCGTTGTAGGCTGCCCACCAGCAAAAGATACTGGGCCTGCAACAACTACTGGCACCCCATCGAATGCTTCATCAAATGTCACGTTATACCAAGCATTTTTATTCGATTGGGCATTTTCAATACGGCCAGACTGCATTGCTATTTCTGGTTCAGTCGGAATATCATCATGAGGTAATTCATGTAGATAACGAGTGACTGCCTGTAACTCGATCTGTGTCAACGACGTAGCAATGTGACTGACAATTGCCTGTTCAACGGTTGCCGCTGAACCATCGTGAAGATAAGGCGCACTCGACCATAAACCTAAAAGTGTCGGCGTATCTAAACCATCTAAGAAACCCGATAAACGTTCTCCACTGGCCGTGGTTAATGTGCCCACATCGTGACGGAAGCCATTAGGCGAATCGGTAAAGACAGAATCAGTATGGCAGCTCACACAACCCTTTTGGTTAAAAATTTCTCGGCCTTGTTGTGCTTGTGGAGACAAGCCTGACGCTGAATAAAGTGGGCTGACATCAGCTTCTGATAACGATTCCAGATAAATTGCAAGTGCATCGAGATCTTCACTGAACCCTGTTTTTGAATCACCTAAAGGTTCTTGGCGGGTTCCATTAAAAAAGTCAGCGCTATCCATTAAACCCGTACCACCTGCAAAACCACGAATTTGCCCTTCAAAATCTTGTACTTCATCGAAGTTGCCGGTCCAGTGCAATAAGCCATGTCCAGTACCCGATTTTCCTCGAAGAGAAGTTGTATTACGGATACCTTCACCAAACTGAGTAAAATCCCAAACACGACCATCGTGACTGCCATCGTTATGACAAGAAGCACAACTCATATAATCCAATGCAGCTAAACGGTCGTCGGCTGAATCATAAAATAGCTGCTTGCCTTTCAGTACATCGGCACTTAGCAATTCATTATTGACCACATCAACGCTCGCAAGAGAACTCACATCATTGCCACCAGCGTCAACAATATTACTAATATCAACAAACTCAACAGAACGTTCCATAAAATTATGCACGACTAATGTTTTACCGTCTGGAGAAAGTGCTAAGCCCTGAGGCGCACGTCCAACATTGAAACGCAAAATTTCACTGTCTGTTGTTGTATTACTAACGGCAACTTGTCGATTACCTTCAAGAGCAGTAAATAAGTGAATACCGTAAGGGCCATAAACAGCCGCAGAAGAAAACGATGCATTATCATGATCAATACGGTCTGCAAGCGTTTCTTGATAAATAGTTAAATCAATCCGTGAACTAATTGCTCGCACTGCCTGATCAAATGATAATTCAATGCCATTACGAATACTCCCCGACAAAATATTATCCTGCTTCGATGGAACATAAGCACTGTGACCCGCAGGGTGAATCGCCATTGCACCCAAGTAATTTGGGATACCAGGACCTGAATTTTCTGTCGCCTCAACATTACTGTGTTGCATGTTAATTGTTCGCTGTAATGTCGTATCATTAAAGACAAAGATACTTTCAACACCGTCACTGGCATCAGGGGTATCCGTATGCTCATCTCTAACAAGTGGGGTAATAAAAGATGTTACAAATAATTCTGCACCATTGACAGACTTAGCAATATGACGGGAATGATTACTTGTTAATACAGTATCGATAACTTGGTTTGTTTGAGTAGATATTTTTAGCATCTCCCCTAAACCTTCAAGTACGATATAAGCGTGGTTATTCTCAATCACTATACCGTGTGGTTTTGAAACAGGATCTGGTAGTGAGATCGTTTGTAAAACAGTAAGGGTATTGGCATTAATAACAGTGACGCTATCAGATTTTTTATTTGTTACCCAAACATTACCATTTTCACTAAAGGCCAATGCACTGGGTTGTTCGCCAACAGTAATTTCAGCGACTTTGGCAAAATTATTACTATCGATAACAGTGACAGTATTGTTATCCGGATTAACATTCCAAACCTGATTGTTTGTTGGATGAAAATGAATACTGGAAGAACTTAACCAACGTTCAGGTTGAGAAGTATTAATTGCCGAATCATAAACAATTTTTGTTGTGGTAATACTGGTTTCTTGACCTGTAACAGGATTGCGAATCGTAAGCACAACGATATAACGCCCGGGAGCCGCATAAATATGATTAGCTGTGCTTGATGATTGAAATGCCGTTTCTGGACTACCATCACCGAAAGACCATTTATATTCTAAACCTTCTATATCGGTTGCTGAAAATGCAAACTCAGACGATGAAGCACTCGGTTCAGGTTGATCAAGCGTAATTTGTTGTAAAGGCGTATTAAAATCTATTGTTTTTAAATTAGCATCATTACCAAATACCCCTTGACTCACTGGAGTCCAGTTTTTCCCATCACTGCTTAGGTAAACCGTATAATTAGCCACACGGCCATTCGGCATATCCTGTCGAGGCAAATAGCTTATGCCATTAATGATGTAGCTGCCGCGAAGGTCAATAACAAGCTCATGCGGATGTGATGGATCATTATTAATCCCGGCAAACTCTCGCCACTCTGTATGCCAGATGGTATTAGGATTATCATCAATGGCAAATTCTGCAAGGCCATCAGGTTCTTCACTATCGCTTGTAATTTGCCAGCGTGCTCGATCAATTAATTCATTGTTGCCGTCCAATACATTGAGTTCTGCCACACTACTCCATGGGTTACCATTGACTTCCGAATTAGCTTCAAATTTAATGTAACGGTTAGGCCCCGGCGTCGTAATATCAACCGCCCTTTCTACACGGACAACATGCGCCTCCGAAGGAACGCCTTGATCATTAAGCGCAAATAACATCCAGTAACCCGGAATTAAAATATTTGGATTACTGTTAGGTGTTAATTCAAATTGTTGGTCTCCGGTTTTTTGAAAATCAACGCGATTAAAACGTGCATCTGTATTCACTGCATGAGTTGTTGAACTCATTTTAATTAATGAAAAATTCGTAATATCATTCGAACCATTCAAACTAATCGTTTCACCGGCACGAATGACACCCGGTGCAGAATTGATTAAAGGGCGATCGGCCAATGAACCGTCTTCATTAAATAAATAAGGAGGAGAATAAATTTGGCCGCTCTGATGGCTAGCACCATTACAAAACTCATTGCCACTACAGTAACCGCCACCGGCTGACAACACACGGCCATCAGTCAACAATAAACCTATAGAGTGATAGTTACGTGGAGCAGCCATCGATGCAGCACTGGACCAATCACGCGTTTGCGGATTCCAAATTTCCGCTTCGTATACTGTACCGGTATCGTTAAAACCTCGACCTGATGTATTCCCCCCAATCGCCAATACGGTTCCATCTGGCATAGGAATTAAATTATGGAACACTCGAGAGAAGTTCATCCGCTCCGCCGTTGCAATCACCGGTGCCGGACCATTTAAATCAACCGTAAAAGCTTGATCACGGGTTGCTGCCCCACCCCATGAACCCTGATTACCACCAGTGACTAACATTTTTCCCGCGTCATATTGAATATTAACGCCGGGAGCAACACCTACATCATTGGTACTTGCGTTGGCATCCTTATAAAGACCCGTACCTTCGGTGTTAATTAAATGATTCTCTTGGGCACTCCAAAAGTGAAAGACCTCTCCACTCGGTGCAACACTTAAATTTGCCCACCAACGGCGGGCACCACTGGTGCCATCATTTGTGGTACGCATTGCACTGTAATCAACATTATTGAGTACTTGCCAACCATTATCGACAGACCATTTTTCAGGGTTTGAAAAATTGGTGGCAGTTCCCATAGAGGTCATTAACTCGCCCGAGGGTAAAGCCAAAGTCACTGGATACCAGCGACCGCCAGTTGCCATATTTTCAATTTGATTCCACTGGTTATCACGGTAATTAAATAAACTCGCCCAAGGGCTGTTAAGCTGATTGCGTCCACCGGTAACAAACACTTGTCCATCTTCGCTCATGGCCAAATGCGCGCAGAACATATTGTGGCCTTCGTGAAAAACTTCCAAAAACTCATTAGTCTCTGGGTTCCAAGTCGAACTGTAGGTTTGTTCATCCCTTGGCCAGATTGTTCTTTCGGAACCGGACCAAGTAAGAATACGACCATCGGGAAGGTTAGCCGCTGAAACCGCAACATGAGGCCACGGAATTAACTCACCCCATTGACCCACCCTATGGGCATTATTATCTGTCGTACCCGCATATAGACGCGCTACCGCTTCGGCTTGGATGCCGCGTTTAAAAGCAGTGATTCGATCATAGGTCGCAAATGCAGGATTATTCCAAGGGCTTGAACCAATATATAAAGGACCATTATTAGCAACAATATCACCGCCTAAAGTGTCACTAGCGTCCAGTTGACCGTTGATATACAAGTGCAGCTGATTGCCTTGTTTAACATAAGTAATATGGGTCCATTCTCCAACAGGAATTTGGCTCACTGAGTTACCACCATCATTCCAGCTACCTGTGGTACTGATTCTAAAATGAAAGCGGTTACTACTTGGGTGCATCCACATGGCAAAGGTGCGTTCTTGTGCCGTATTACCTTTATGCATCACCGTTCGCCATTGCCCAGTAAATCCTTGGTCTAAACGCATCCAAAAACCTACGGTAAAATCGCGGGTATCTGCTGGAAAGTTAATGGAGTGAGGAACAATACCCACATCATCGTTGCTATTAATTTGTATCGCCTGCCCTTCGATATTGCTACCGCTGATCCACTCCGGGGAACCATTAGCCACTATTTGTTCTTCAATATTAAATCCACTGAATTTTGCCTGATAGAGACTTTTTGCTTCGAGGCTGGAAATAACACGCTGGTAAATATGAACATCAGCATAAGTTGCCATGGCTGGGTTATACCAAGGGCTGGAGCCAATATAAAGATCACCTGTATTGGCAATAACCTCTCCATCTAATACATCCATCGCATCCAAGCGCCCATTGATGTAGAGCTTTAGCTGATTACCTTCTTTGACATAACTAATATGAGACCATTGATTAACAGGAATTTGCTGAATAGATGTGCCACCATCGTTACTATTGACTGCAGTACTAATGGCAAAGCGGACACGATTATCATTAGGTTGCATCCACAGAGCAAAGGTCCTCTCGCCATTGGTTACGCCTTTATGAACAATACTACGCCATTGGCCAGTAAAGCCTTGCTCTAATTTAAACCAAAATGAAACGGCAAAATCTTCACCACCAACAGCAATATCATCCGAATGACTTACCTGTACCAGATCATCATTGGAATTTATTTGGAGTGAAGAGGAAGATATTTCAGTATTAACTATTAAGGGAGTGCCTACTGTTGCGCCGGTGGCATGCACATTCTTGGCAACATTATTGACGGCACTGTATGATAGATTAGAAAGCAACAGGCATAGTGATACAAACCAGACTTGGTTGATAGTTTTCATCCGTATTCCCCAAAAAAGTACTTAATCGGCACTAACTATGCCTGTTAAATTTAATTTTTATCAAAAGTGTGACAAAGTTAACATTATTTTTTAAGAGATGCTAGATTGAAAAAATTAACATTTTATGATTGCTATGAATCAACAGGAAGAAATAGGCGTCAACTATTTATCAGTCAAAAAACCAGCATGTGCTTCCTAAGCACATCCGGATAGTGGGTAAGCTCGATTTATCATTAAATATACTCTTGTATATTAAGTCTGATTAACACAGGAAATACTTTTTATGGAATTAATTTCCAAAAAACAAAAACTAGCAGGGCTCATTGGTAGTTATTTGCTCCCCCTATTCCCCAAAAAATCAAATAAGCTTAAAAATCAAGACTTTACACTAGCTCACGCTAATAATAATTATAGTTTTTTGGATAATATTTTACGCTTAGGCTTACTACATAATATTATCAAAACAGATAATACGACTGAGCTAGCAGACTATCACCAAAAATTTTGGCAAAGTGATGCCGCCACGGCATACCATGAAAAGACCTTGTCAGAAGATGCTATTTTGCCTGCATTTGCCCATATCACTGATGATATAGACAATATTATTACCACCAGTGGATATGAATTTTCTACTTTGTGCGAGATAGGGTCTGGATCGGGGCAACTCCTCAATCATTTATCGAAAAGTATTACAAGGGTAGATCAATTTATCGGCATAGACCTCAGTCAAGATACGGCTGATGCCTGCAATCAAAGATATCCCGAGGACAATATTCAGTTTGTGGCTGGAGACGCAAAGGAGTGGATAAAAAATAATGGGCAAAGTCATTGGGTTTATGTCAGTTATAGAGGCGTCTTGGAATATTTTCCTCAAGACACATTATTAGCGTTTTTAAGTGACACCAAACAAGCCTGTAAGCCCTGTATATTTGTTATTGTTGAGCCCTTAGGTATTAATCACGATCTAGAAAACTCTACACAATCCGAGCCTTATAGTGCTGAATTTTCATTTTCACATCACTATGAACACTTGTTCAGCTCTGCTGGCTTTGATATTCATTCCATTCAAATAGAACCCTACCTACCCAACGCTAAACTTATCTGCTTAGTTGCCAGTAGTGGGATTAAGAGTGATAACACGGCTACATAACTTTATTTTTCTTGATCAAATATTTATATTCGCCACTCCTTTCATTTTGAGAAAGTAACTCATGCCCTAAAAAATGACAGAACTTCGGGATATCCCGTGTTGTCGAAGGGTCAGTGGCAAGCACTTCAATAACATCACCCACATTCATATTACGTACACTTTTGTGCAATAACATAACCGGCTCAGGGCAAAGCAAGCCGGATGTGTCTAAAAAAGAATCAATATGCTCAGTCATGTCGTGCATTTTGTCCGATTAAGTGACAGAATTCAAAACATTATATGGATTTTTCTGTAAAATGATAATGCACTGCAGCATAAATCGAGCTTTAGTGGATATCCATTGTTAACATACCGAGGTACAACAATGAAACTAGTGACAGGAATTAACCCAAAAGCACTTCAATTAACTATGCTCTTTTTGCGACAGTATAATCCACAAGCAGCCAAGCTTCTTCCTGGCCCAAAAGAATACCCCTTGCCGGGCGCTGAAATGAATATCGAAGTTAACCCGGAAACGGTCAGTGAAATTATTCATGCTATTAACCAAATCGGCGAACAATGGCTTTCGGAAAAATCTCGCGATCCAAGCGAAAGAGAGCGTAATTATTATCGTCAAGGCTGTATTGCATTCTTATTAGAGGAATGGATAGCGATTGGTGAGCAATGTAAGGAAAAGCTTAAGATTCAAATGAATTAAATCACCATCAACCAGTAGATCTATCGTCAATACTGACCTTATTCTATTTTGCTGCACCACTCGCTGTGCTGACTCTTCGTCATTATATTTATAGATTCTGTATTACTTTCAAAGACAATAACAGCTTCACCTGTTTTTAATTGCTGTTTCACCTGATCCATTTTAATGGGCAGATCGACTTCCATAGCACCATAATCTGTCCCTTCCCGTGTAATAAATTCTTCAATTAAACCCTGCAATGCATCTTCGCTTAAACGATCTGACGGGATTATCATATTCTGCTCTTTTCATTAAATAGTAAACAGGCGCATAATACGCTAAAAATTAATAAGGTATAAACTCTATGGCTAACCAACATATGGTCATCACACTACTAAGCGATGATAAACCCGGCATTGTACAACAGGTCGCTGACATTATTGCTCATGAACAGGGTAATTGGCTGGAAAGTAAGATGTCACAACTCGCAGGTAAATTTGCGGGCATCTTAAAAGTAAGTATTGATGACAATAATATAGATAGTTTGAGTCAGGCTTTAAAGTCGTTATCAACAAAAGGTATTCAAGTTTTAATCGAAAAAGAGCACACTAGCGAATTATCGAATGGAAAATTATTATCCTTTGAATTGATTGGTGCTGATCGTGTTGGTATCGTCAGTGAAATTGCTTTGGCATTTTCAGAAAAGAGCATCAATATTGATGAGCTAGAGACACGCTGCTCAAGTATGCCTTGGTCAGGTGAACCATTATTTGAGGCAACTGGAATTTTAATTGCACCAGAATCAATTAATAAAGACGAACTTTTAGATAAGCTTGACAGCATTGAAGATAAATTAGGCATTGATATTTCTATTACCGAACAGCTGCAATGAAAATACTAGGGGTATTTTGACTCTAATACTCTGCTGTCTCTGCCCATGAAAAAATTGGAACCGCATTGTGCCGTACTACTAATACGGTAATAACTGCCAGAGACCCCTGCAACGCCATTATAGTTATTGACTTGCATAGAGTTACAACTTGCACCGGTATCATAAGAGCATAAACAAGAAACCGTGAGTGTGCATTGATCTAAACCTGTGACAGGAAAAACCTGATTAATAGACATGATCTCACACTGATTATCAGCACTTTGTCTATCGATACTAGAAAAAAATATAACATGATTACCAAGTTGAGCACCGGTATCAGCGGCGTAAGTACTTTGTGCTGAAAAAGTATTTAATAAAAATGTAGTGGATACACTTGTCACTTGCTTTGACATTAACACCGCTATTGTTGCAGAAATCACAATAACAAAAAGTGTCAAAGGCAATAGAAAACCTCTTTGAGACTTCCGTGAACTGAATGGTTGAATATTGTAATTACGGGTCATAATAAGTCGTCGCCGTTTTTACTACTTGCAGTTGGTTATCATCATTCACAAAATTAAATAATAAATTTACACAAGACCTACAGCCATCTGAACCGGAAGAAAGTTCGTAAAATGTCAACGAAGACTGAATTGATGATGCAAGAAGATCATAGCTATTGGATAAATTAACTTGTGTTGTTGATGGTAATATCCCGCTGTAATAACGTAATTCATTTTGTTCAACACAAAAAGCATTTGCCCTATCCGTTAAAAAAAACCGCTGAGCTAAAGAATTGCGTGCCCATTGATAATCGTTTGATAAAGTCACTGAGCTTGGTGTGAAGGCCTGAATTTGTGCCAAAGAAGTAGGAGCATTACCATATAATTCAGTGTTGTCACTGACACCTACAGAAAAAAACTGCGCATTACCCGCAGTAATCGTATAAGAAGATAAAGCAATAGCCGCACTATTCCCAGTCTCAGGTAAACCATTCGAAGAATCAGGTAAGGTTTGAAAGTAATAGCCTGTTGCAACAACAGGCAAAAACATTAAACAACGCCCATTATTAGTAATTCTCTGACTATAAGGAAGAGAGTATCGTAACTCTTTTGAGATTCGCTCTAGTGCTAATTGACTATTTATCATTAAAGTTGATTGCACTGAAATAAATTGATTGCTTTTAGCAATTGATACGACAAAACCAAAGCCCATAACTAAAACAATAGATAAAATAGATATTACTGCCACCAACTCTAATAAAGTCATGCCAAGTTTATTAGAATATGAATAGTATTTTTTCATTTCAGTGGTTTACTCGGTAAACTGAAAGAGTAATATTTTCACCTGTATTTGCACTAACAGACACCCTAATTTGTTTAGCTGCTTGGAGACTAAGACCAAAATCCGTACCGGCATAGACAACATCTACCCGCCTTGAAAAACCGGGGCGCGGGCTATCATTGTAGCCATGAAAGTCATCGATATCGTCTAAAGTAGTGGTATTAGATAAACTTTCACCCGCTTCCAACCCTATACCCGCACAAGGCACCAATAAATCACAAGCGGTACCATCAGCAGGTGTATTCTCATCAAATTTCCTTGCAGAGATAGCTTCAATTTTCGACTGAGCCATTAACGAAAGTTGGTGCTTTATCAATGGCGTATTAAGAGAGGTCAGTGAATGTTGATATATTTTTCCTAAAACAACTGTGGTCATCGCGATAACAACAATAAACACAATTAACTCGATAAGTGTAAAACCTTTTGTAGCATCTTTCTTAAAGGCGCCATAATAGCTTTGACTAATATGCATAACCACCTTCACTCACCACAATATCTTCAAGGTTTTCACCATCGGACAAACGAATAGTATTCGCGGTTGTGTTTCCTAAACGATCAAAAATATAAATGCCAGCTCCTTGTACAACAGTAATCCCTTCAGGCAGAACAATAGGAAAAACATCATCAGGCAACGTTACTGAAATAGAGCCTTCACGTAGGTCAATTAAATTAGATGATAGAATAAAAGAAACTGAACTATCTGTTTGAGCTCTTGATAGAGCAATTTGACGGGCATATCGAAGAGAAGAAAGTACTTGATTCTTTGCAAGAATCATTTGTGTATTATTGTTAGGAAAACGTAAAGATAAGGTAATAAAAAAAACACTGGCAATCACTATTACCGCTATTAGCTCAACGAGAGTAAAGCCTGCGATACGAACTGAAGAGCGATATTGGGCCAAGATAGAAATACCTCATATGAAACTAGTATCTGATTTATTCAGAATGTCTCTTAAGTATAGATGATACTGCTATACGAACAAATGAGGCTTAAAAAGAAAATCGCCCCGACCATTAGTACTACAGCTAAAAATGATCGTGGCGATTGAACCGAAAGATTTATAACTTAGTTACGGACACCATATACTGTGAAGGTCTCACCCGGGGTATCTGATGCGTTATAGTTACCATTACCGTTAGAATCATAAGCAACACGGCACTCTGATGAACCGCCTTCAGTACCTACACCACCGCCTTCAGACGTTGTACCACGACCACCTTGAATAAAGTATTGTGTATCTAACCCACCTTCTAGCAAGCCGGCTGCTTCACGGCAGTTTCTCACCAATGTTGGCTGAGCTGTAGAGAGGCCCGCATCAAATGCGATATTATTAGCATGATTTAAACTTGCAGCACTAGTTAGAGCACCAGCAATATTTTTTACTGCCGCATCTTGAGCAGCATCAGACAAATCGATAAAACGAGGGACAGCTGTAGCAGCTAACACACCCAATATTACTATTACTGCAATTAATTCAATCAGTGTAAAACCGGAAGCACTTGATCTCATAAAAAACTCCAAAACCACCTTGATAATTCTTACAATGGTTAACAAATAACCATCTACTAATAACTATAGCGGTGGTATTAAATTGTGCCATTCAAAAATTAGATGCTTATGGAATAGATAAGTAAAAAAGCAGAGCTTTTGATTAGAAATATGTACTATTTATTTATATTATTGACACTTACTAAAAAATTAAATAAAACTTCATTAAAGTGACAATATATTGTCTGACTGGATGGGCATATAGAAAATAGTTGCTTTATTTTTGAATGTTATACATTTCCCACATAGGGAGAAATATACCTAAACCTAGCAACAATACAAATAATGCCATTACAACAATTAGTAATGGTTCTATCTTGGAACTAAGGCTTTTTAGCTCATATTCCACTTCTCGTTCATAATAATCAGCGACATCAATTAATAAGTTATCAACTTCACCACTATCTTCACCAACAGTAATCATTTGTAATATTAGTGGTGTAAATACCTCACTACGGGCATGTGTCCTTTTTAAACTATCTCCATGCTCAACACCATTTTTTATAGTATCAATCTTTTGACTTAAAAAAGCATTATCAATGACTTTAGCGCATAAACCGATGGAATCAGATAATGGCACACCCGCTTTTAACATCACTGCAAATGAACGAGTATAGCGAGCTAAAGAAGCTTTATTAATAAGAGGTCCCACGATAGGAATTTTAAGCTTTAGCTCATCCCAAATGACTCTTCCTGAAACAGTGTTTACCCAGTAAAGAAATAAGGCTAAGCCTATAGACACACAAATAATGATAAACCACCAATAGTTAACAAACACATTAGAGCTAGTAATTAATATACGAGTGACAATCGGAAGGTCTGCATTAAACTTACTAAACATGTCTGCAAATGCAGGTACTACAAAGATATTAATCACAACCAAGGCTATTATCATTGAAGCTAAAACAAAGGAAGGATAACGAGCGGCTGATTTAATGGCTTTTTTAGTAACAAAGTCTCTTTCTATATAGTGACTTAACTGTAAAAAAACAGCATCCAAATTTCCGCTATTCTCACCTACTTTCACCATATTAATAAAGAGACTATCAAAGATATGTTTATGCCGTTGCATTGACATCGATAAACTCATCCCTGATTGTAAACGAATATAAATATCTAACAACGCAACCTTAAGCCCACCCTCACTAATACTCGCAGCTAAATTTTTTATTCCCTGAGCCAAAGGGATGCCTGCCTTTGAGATAGTATGCATTTGTCGGCAGAACATGATTAATTGCTCTGGTGACGGCTTTTTTATTATGAGTCTTTTCTTTATAGTGCTCCAGTTTACCGAAATAGTAGAAGAATTATGAATATCGATAGTAACAGGAATAATTTGTTGTTGCCCTAAATAATCGACAACACTATTTTTATCGATTCGATCAATAGTACCTTTAACAGACTCTCCTTGAGAATTCCTTCCATAATAATGATAGACAGGCATAATCAGATCACATCATTCGCTTTAAGAGAGAATCGCTCAACTTCATCTAAAGATGTCTCGCCATTAATAGCCAAATCCATGGCGCTATCTTTTAATGATTTATAGTGATCTGAATTGACTGACAGTGTTGTAAAGCTAGCAATATCTTTGTCCCTTAGGGCATTAGCCATACTATCGTTTATTGGTAAATATTCAAAAATACCTAAACGTCCCTTATAACCCGTATTGAAACAATGAACACAACCTGTAGCATGGTAATATTTGTGCTGCTTTTGACCGTCATCCATGAGGTGCTCTAGATGAGAAATATCGCTATGTTCAGTCTTACAATGTTCGCAAAGTTTACGTACTAAACGTTGTGCTACCACTGCTTTCAATGAGGAAGCTACTAGAAAAGAATCAACGCCCATATCAATTAAACGTAATGCCGAACTCACTGCATCATTGGTATGCAGAGTCGATAACACCAAGTGACCGGTCATCGCAGCTCTAAGAGCAATTTCGGCAGAATCCGTATCTCGCATTTCTCCAATCAATAAAATATCAGGATCTTGACGCAGAGATGCTTTTAAAACCGATTGAAAATCCAAACCTATTTTTTCTTTAATTTGAACCTGACTTAAACGTGGCAATCGGTATTCTA